>NZ_JBQTHN010000041.1:0-5404 GCF_052389815.1 Bradyrhizobium sp.
GGAATTCCGCTCTGGAACGACAGCACCAGCCCCACATAGCCCGAAACGATCGCGCTCAGAACCGCGATGCAGATCATGCCGGTGATATCGCGCGACCAGAATCGGGCGATGCCGGCGGGGAGGATCATCAACCCGACGCCGAGCAGCGTGCCGAGCGCGTGAAAGCCGTTGACGAGATTGACGACGACCAGCGCAAGGAAGGCGAGATGCGCGGGCGCGCCGGCGCGGCTGACCGTGCTCAGGAACACCGGATCGACGCATTCGATCACCAGCGGGCGGTAGATCACCGCGAGTACCAGCAGCGTGACGGTGGCGTTGAACGCGATGACGAGCAGGGTCTGGTTGTCCATTGCGAGAATGTTGCCGAACAGCACGTGCAGAAGGTCGATATTGGTGCCCTTGACGGAGACGATGGTTACGCCGAGCGCCAGCGACACCAGATAGAAGGTCGCAAGCGAAGCGTCTTCCTTCAGCTCGGTGTTGCGCGCCACGAGGCCGGCGAGGATCGCGACCGCAAAGCCGGCGATCAGGCCGCCCATCGTCATCGCAAACAGATTGAGGCCGGAGACGAGGAAGCCTATGGCCGCTCCCGGCAGGATCGCGTGCGCCATGGCGTCGCCAACGAGGCTCATCCGCCGCAGCATCAGGAATACGCCGATCGGGGCTGCGCCGAGCGAGAGCGCGATCACGGCCGCGAGCGCGCGGCGCATGAACTCGAAGTCGATGAAGGGCGCAATCAGCGTGTCGATGACCATCTCAGGCTGCCTGCGACGGCCTCGCATCGACCGCGCAAGCCGCCGCGCTGTCGTCGAAGGCCTCGCACATGCGGCGGGCTTCCGCGAGATTCTCCACTGTGAGCACCTGCGCGGTCGGGCCCCAGGCGACGGGACCGCGCGCGAGCAGCAGACACTCCGGAAAGTTGGCGCGAACGAGGTCAAAGTCGTGCAGCGCGGCCAGCACTGTGCGGCCTTCCTCGTGCCAGCGCTTCACCAGCAGCAGCAAATCGGCGGACGTCCTGGTATCGATGGCGTTGAAGGGCTCGTCGAGCACGATCAGCCGGGCGTCCTGCAGCAGCACGCGTGCGAACAGCAGGCGCTGCATCTGCCCGCCGGAGAGCGTGCCGATGTTGCGGTTCTCGAACCCGTTGAGCCCGACCGCGGCGAGTGCCGCTGCGATGCGGACGCGCTCGCGCCGGCCCATGCCGCCGAAGAAGCCGGTCTGGCGCCACAGCCCGGTGCCGACGAAATCGAACACCGAGATCGGGAAGCTGCGGTCGATGTCGACGCTCTGCGGCAGATAGGCGATGTCGCGGATGTCCAGCCCGCCGAGGTCGATGGCGCCGGCCAGCGGCTTCAATATCCCGGCGAGCCCGCGAAACAGCGTCGACTTCCCGGCGCCGTTCGGGCCGACCACGGCGAGCAGCGCGCCGGAGGCGACTTCGCCGGAGAGGTGATGCACGGCCGGGTGCCGGTCGTAACCAAGCGTGACGTCGCGAAGGGTGATTTGCGCGGCCATGCTCACCTCATCGCCAGCCAGACGATGCCCCAGAGCCCGGCGCTGACGGCCACGGCAGCCGCGACCCGCGTAGCCACCGTCATGCGCAGGATCGACCACGGCGCGGCCTGTGCCGGATGCGGCGTCGCAGGGTCGTGGCTGTGGTGGACGTGGCCATGATGGTGGTCATGGTGATGACCTGAGCCGTGGGAATGGGTATGCGCCATACCGGATTGTTATATTATAACATTGCTTAAGTCCACCTGACGGCACCCTCAAGGCTTGCCGACCGCCATCGACAGCGCCGCCGCCAGGAAGGGGAAGGGCAACGATACCGCCGCCGGGAACCAGACGAATTTGGCCGGCATGAACGGGGTTTCCCACAATAATCTGGCGCTGGAAGGCGAAAAGCGCTCGGGAGATCGCATAGGCGATGACCTGCGGCGGCCCGCCGCCGAGGCCGCTATCAGATCGTCACCCCTTTGCTGGGGGCGGCTGTTCACGAAAAGCGGCTTCAAGAGTTGCGGCAACAGTCGGAGAACGAAGATCCGGAGCGAGTGAGGGACAGGCATCAGCGCCGACTCGAGCAGATGCGTCATGCCGAACGACTCGAGCGGAAGCAAGCGTGATGGAGATCGTGATTGACCGCGAGTCTTTTCGAACGCGTCGGCACGTACTCCTGGCCGAGTCGGCGCTATCGCATGGTTGATCGCTCAGTCATATCTCGCGTTCCAACCTCTCGATCTCTGCGACAACGGCAGCAAGCAGAGGCGGAAGATGAACCGTCACGGTTTCCCAGACATAGGATGCGGCGACGTTGTCGTATTGATGCCGGTAGAAATTGCCAACATCCCGGATGGAGCGCCAAGGCAGTTCAGGATGTCTATCGCGCAGGTCATCGGGCAACCGTCGACTCGCTTCCGAGATGATCTCCAACGCGCGCGTCACGGCATAGAGGTGCAAACGCGACTCGCCGAACCCTTCGCAGGTAAGACCTTCGACAAACTCTTTGGCAAGCAACACGTTGTCGCGAATGTCGTACAAGGCCAGCTTGACGGACTCAGAACGCATAAATTGCTTCGCGCTCGGCGATCGGCTTCACATGCGGTTTGAGCGCAATCCGGTTTGAAACGTCCACATGCAGCGGAAACAGATCTTCGATGCAGTGAACGATTCCGATATATCTGAAAACGTCCATCCGAACTTCCGGCGCGATTTCGACCAGAATGTCTATATCGCTGTCGTGCCGAGCGTCGCCGCGAGCGCGCGAGCCGAACAGGGCGGCATGGCTCACGCCTTGGGCTTTCAAAGCGGCTTCGTGTTCGCGCAGCTTCGCAAGAATATCCTGTTTTTCCATGATGCATTCTACCAGAAGCCGTTGTTTCCCGGCAGTCCAAACAGGGCGCCCTTCTGGGCTGTGCCTATTGGAACAAAATACTTACATTTTCAATGACTTAATAAATCCGACGAGCACAGCCTCATGGCTTGCCGAGCGCCATCGACAGCGCCGCCGCCAGGAAGGGGAAGGGCAGCGATACCGCCGCGCGGAACCAGACGAATTTGGCCGGCATGAAGGGGATCTCCCACAGGACCAGCCGCTGGAAGGCGAACAGGGCCCAGGAGATCGCATAGGCGATCACCTGCGGTGTCCCGCCGCCGACCTTCAGCGCCACGGCAGCGATCGAAAAGCCGATCACCGGCCCTCCCGGCGTCGCTGCACCTGCAACGGTCGCCGCCAGCACGCCGAGCCAGCCGCTGTCGGGGCCGAGCCAGCCAGTGATGATCTCGGGCGGAATGACGGCTGCGATGTAGCCGGCGCCGATCACGCCGAGCGCAATCCGCGGCACGATGTTGATGAAGTCCATCGCGCCCTCGCGGGCGGAAGCCAGCGCGACCGCGCGGCCCCGCCGCCAGACCATGAACGCGAGCACGGCCACCGAGCCCCACAGCGTGGTGTCGATGAAGAGCGTCGCGCTCATTGCGCTTCGCCCTTCCGATAGAGGCGACCATAGACGATGCGGCCGAGCGCCCCGGCGAGGATCGGGATCGGCACCGACAGCGCGATACGCCAGATCGTGAAATCGGTGCCCAGGATCGGCAATTCCCAGGCGATGACGCGGCCATAGCCGATCAGCGTCCAGCTCACCACCATCGCGATGATTGCGCCGAAATCGGCGCCAACGGTGAGCAGCGCGGCGGCGACCGGATAGGCAGTGAACGGCCCGCCGGGAAGGATGGCGCCGAACGCGGTGCCGATCACAAGGCCCTTCAAGCCAGACTCCGGCCCGAGCGAGCGCGAGACCTTCTCGTGCGGCAGGATTTCCGCGATGAAAGCACCGAGCAGGCAGCCGGCGAGCACCCGCGGCAGGATGCCGCCGAACAGCTCGAGATCGCTGAAGAGGATTTCCGTGACGCCGTGCATGCCGTCGCGGCGCCAGACCAATACGACACTGAGCGCGACCAGAACGGCGATGAAGATGATCGACCAGCCGATCGGCTTGCGCTGCTTGCGCGGCGCCGCAGTCTCGGTCGATTCGTCGGCCGGTTCTTTGGGGGAGTCTGCCAATTGAATCGGGTCAGGGGGGTGAAGAGTCCCGTCCTGCTTAGTCTGCGCCGCCTGGTTCGGCAAACGGAACGGCGGCGCGACCCATGCGCGTTGTCGAGATGCCCATGCGCAAGTGGCACGCTGCCTTACGAAAAGCAAAGGGCGGCAGCTCGGCGCTGCCGCCCTTCTTTTTCACTGCGCCGAAGGATCAGGCCTTGGAGAACAGCTGATCTACATAGTCCCAGTTCACGAGGTTCTCGACGAACGCCTTCAGATAATCCGGACGGCGGTTGCGATAGTCGATGTAGTAGGAGTGCTCCCAGACGTCGCAGCCGAGGATCGGGGTGGCGCCGCCATGCACCAGCGGGCTCTCGCCGTTCGGCGTCTTGGAGATTTCCAGCTTGCCACCCTTGACCGACAGCCAGCACCAGCCCGAGCCGAACTGGCCGACGCCGGCGGCGATGAAATCGGTCTTGAACTTCTCGAAGCCGCCGAGGTCTTCGTTGATCTTCTTTTCGAGCCGGCCCGGCAGCTTGGTGCCGCCGCCGTTCGGCTTCATCCAGCTCCAGAAATGCAGATGGTTGTAGTGCTGGCCGGCATTGTTGAAGAGGCCGGCGTTCTTTCCGAAAGAGCCCTTCACGATTTCCTCGAGGCTTTTTCCCTCGAGGCCCGAGCCCTTCAGGAGGTTATTGCCGTTGTTGACGTAAGCCAGATGGTGCTTGTCGTGATGGTACTCAAGCGTCTCACGGGACATATACGGAGCGAGCGCATCATGCGAATAGGGCAGTTCGGGAAGGCTGAATGACATTGGAATTTCTCCTACAGGGAGAGCGGATTATGGGCTCTATATGGACCGGAAAAGGCAATCCTGCAAAATTCAAACACGCAGACGAACGGCTTCGTTCCCCAAGCGTTCGTTGCACGGTTGCATCGTGTGCTGAACAGTTATCAACGACCTCGATTTGTGGCTTTGCGTTGGCGGCGTTTGGTAGCATTATATAACCGTCATATAAATTCGTAGCGGTTTGTGGAGTAGCGTTTCTGATGCCGCAGTTGTTGATTGTGCTTGGTGTCGTGCTGGCTCTTGCGGGGCTTGGCGGCATTGCGGCCGGAGCTCCGTCCTGGGCTTTGGGCCTGGGACTGGGCAGCACGCTGATTCAGAGCGGCACCATCAGTTTTGTCGGTGGACTGATCCTTATCGGCATGTCTTTGATGTTGCGCTCGGTGCAGGAACTGGCCCAGCGCATCGAAATGCTCTCCCGGGCCCAGGCCGCGATGGGCCGCCAGCTCCCGGCTCCCGCGCATGACGAACATCCGATGCCGGCGCCGCAAGGCCGCGAGTTTGCCCGCGATCCGCGCGCGGAA
>NZ_JBQTHN010000042.1:0-15551 GCF_052389815.1 Bradyrhizobium sp.
GTTCGATGAGGGGGGTGTGGAAACAGGGATCACGGCTCGGCTGCTCAGGCACCGCCAGACGAAAGGGGCGGAAAACAGATACGCCGAGCCTAACGTCCACTGCGCCACACTCCTACTCTACCGTAAACCCATTGCGCGGGGAAGGCCGGGCTGTCTCGGCTGTACCTGTCAAAACCGTGTGCGCCACTACCCAAGTTTTTGGCACACGGCGCTGCGGGCGCAGCCAGCGCCTGGCCTTCCCTGCGCCCTCTTCAAGGTAGAGGGCCAACGAATTGGCAAAACCCGGGAGAATCCGCCCGCGGGAACGAGAGCGCATGTCTTCTCGTCGCAATGACGGTCGTCAGCGCCATTCCACGCATAGGCGGCGGCTATGCCGCACCCCGTTAACCTCTTGATCCCGCTCGGTAACGCGGCAATCACGCTGGGATCACGATGACCCCATCACACTCCCGAAAAAGAAGGGTGGTACAGGACCAATTCCCGGGCCAATCCCTTCATTGGGGAACGCATGAGCGCAGAGTCGGTCATCTATTATCTGAAGCGCCCGCCCGCGAGCGATCCGGTCGACGAGACCGAGTGGCTGTTCTCGGCACTGGGCCAGTTCACTGGCGCCGAGTTGCGCGAGCTTCTCTATATCGCGCAGGAACCCGGGTTCTTCGAGACGATGCGGGCGGTGTTTGCGCTTCCCGAGCACAGCCGGTCTGTCTTGCAGGAGTTTCTTGCCGCCGAGGATCCGCGGCCGGTGCGGGCGGCGATCGAGCCCGATGGCCGCTGCGTCCTGCAGCGCGGTGCGCCGCAGCCGCGGAAGCCGCAGCTCAAGATCGTCGAATAGCGCGCCCTTGCTTGCCTTGCGCGGCGCGCCGGCCGGAGGAGCCGGCCGCCGCGTCGCACGCCCGTTCAGGCGCGGGCGCGCACGACCTACGCGCTGACGCGCATTTCTCAGGCGCTGACACGCATTTCTCAGGCGCTGACACGCAGTGGCTCCCGCCGCTTCGGCTCGCTGGCGGGAAAGAATTCGCCGATCCAGCCGTGCCGGACCGCCTCGATGTGCCAGGCCATTGCCTCCGCCGAGCCCGGCGCGGGGTCCGGAATGTCCTTGCGGATCTCCCTTCCGTCCAGCCATCCGCAGCTGTGCGAATAGCGGGTCTCGCAGACGAGGCGAATGTCGTCCTGCTGCTGCAGCAGCACATAGCCGTCGGCCGGAAAGAACGTGCCGGCGAGCTCGATCTGCCGCGGCAGCTGCCGCATCAGCAGGAATGTGGAGGTCCCCTGCCGGTCGGACTCCGACACCAGCACGGCGACCATGCTGTGGACGGGACTGATCGTTTCCGGCGCAAACGGCCCCAGCGGTCCCGAAATCGGTCCGGCGGTCGCAATCGAGAGATATTCGCCCTCCGGACCCCAGCGGCAGGCGATCAGCCATTCGCTGCCGCGGCTGCGCACCAGGGTTGGCTTGGCATAGTCCGACCGGGCAATATCGGCAGCCATGGCAATGACGAAGGCTTTCGCGGGCATTTAATCCCTCCGGCGCGAGCGAGAACTACAGCGCAGCCAGAATCACTGCCAGACGTGAGTACATCGTGAACGGAGGCGATGAAAAACCTGTTTTCCAGTGCGGCTGCGTTACTGCTTGGTGAACCGCCGGACGCCAGCGTGATTCACGATGTTCATCGTCTGCTCACGGAGCTCGGCTATGGCGCGTCGGCGGGGCCGGAACCCGATCCCGAGACGCGCCACCGCGCGCGCCTGTTGCAGGCTGCTGCGCAACTTATTCGAATCTTCGAATTGGCCGCGCCCGCGGCGCCGGGCCTGGTCGCGTTCGGGGCGGAGTTCGACCCGGCCATCGCCGATGCCATGCATCACGGCAGTCCGCCTGTCGGCGTCTCCGGCATCGGCGCGAGCTTGCAGGAGGCGTTTCAGGGCTGCATCGGTGAAGGCATCGAATATCTCTCCCAGCTGCAGCGCGGCGGTGATGCGTTGATCGCGGCCGACGGCGTCGAAGCGGCGGCAATGCTCGATCCGCCTGCGCGCGAGCTGGTGAGGCAATTGATGTCCGCGCGCGCCGGTGCCGGCCTTTCGTGGCATCGTGCCATCCGTCTCTCCGACCGGCGCGAGGTTCTGCTGCCGGCCGATCTCTGCCTGCGGCGGCCGCCGGCGATGCAGGAATTTGCGCCGCCCTTTCCGCTCAGCATCGGCTCGGCCGCCGGCACGTCGTTCGAAGGCGCGGCCCTGCACGGCCTGCTCGAGCTGATCGAGCGCGATGCCGCGAGCCTGTGGTGGCGCGGCGGCAGAAGGGGCAGGGCGGTTTCGACCGACGTCGAATTCTCCGTGCGGGCATTGCTGCGCGAGCTTCGCGCCGGCGCGGCGATGCAGCGGCGCAGCTGGCTGCTCGACATCACCACCGATATCGGCATCCCCGCGGTCGCCGCGCTGTCCTGCCGGCCCGACGGCTTCGGCTTCGCCTTCGGCCTTGCCGCGCGGCGGACCGTGCACGCGGCCGCGCGCTCCGCCGTGATGGAATTGTGCCAGATCGAGCTGGCGCAGGCGGTGGTCGAGGCCAAGCGCGGCGAGCGCGGCGATGCCGCGCTCAATGCCGGGGATCGCGGCCATTTGCAGCGCGCCACCGCCATCGATGCCAACGCTTGCGCGCTGCTGCATCCGGTTCCCGGCAGTGCCGAGCACGTCGCCGTCGAGGATGCGGATGCGCGCGCCGCGCTGCATCGGATCGTGCTGCGCCTTGCGGAACTCGGCATCGCGACCTACGGGCTCGACCTGACGCGGCCGCAATTTTCTGTTCCCGTGGCGCGTATCATGGCGCCTGCCCTGCAGGCCGAGCCGTCCCGTATCGTCACCGCAAGGCTTGCCGCCATGATCGCAAGGACCGGCGGCGGCGAAGTCCATACCGGCGGCATCCCCTTGATCTAACTGACTTTCATATGGCTTGACGTGGTGGAAGCCCACAGCGACACTTTTCCGATGCGAGGCATTGCAACTGCGCAGACCGCCAGCGAGCCGCTCGCCGCGCCCGAAGGCGCGCGACGGCTTTCCATTTCGCTCGTCGGCCGGCTGGCGTTGCGCTTCGACGGCCGCGCCGTGGAGCTGCGCACGCGCAAGGCGGGCGCGGTGCTCGGCTATCTCGCGCTATCGGAGACCAAGAGCGAAAGCCGCGAGCGGCTGGTCGGGCTGCTGTGGAGCCGGTCGGACGAAGAGAAGGCCCGCGCCTCGCTGCGCCAGGTGGTGCGCGAGCTGCGCCAGGTGCTCGAGGACGCCGGGTTTGCCGGCTTCGGTGCCGGGCGTCTTTCCATCGGCTTCGATCAGGGGCAGGTCGAAGTCGACGTCGAGAGCATCCTGCAGCAGGCCGGGCGCGCGGATGTTCATCCCTTGCTGCTCGACATCCCGCGCCTGGGCGAGCGGCTGCTCGAGGGCATGGACGATCTCGATCCCTCGTTCCGCGTCTGGATCCTGGCCAAGCGTCAGACCATCCAGGAGCGGCTGATGCGCAGCCTCGAGGCTGGCCTGGCGGCAGCCGATGTATCGAGCGAGCGCATCAGGAAGATCGCAAGCGCCATCGTCAATCTCGATCCCACCCACGAGCAGGCCTGCTGCTGCCTGATGAAGGCGCATGCCGAGGACGGCGATACCGCGGGCGCGCTGCGTGTCTACCGGGCGCTATGGGATCTACTGGATCGCGACTACGGCATGGAGCCGTCCAAGACGACGCAGGATCTGGTGGCGAACATCAAGCTCGGCGAAATCGAACCCGCATCCGGTCGCCGCGTCGCCGGCGCACGGAGCGAGCCTGCCGCGGTGGTCAGGATCGGCGATCCCGCTCACGCTCCGGTCGCCCGCGGCATGCCGCCGGCGGCGCCCGCAAAGCCCCGGCTCTTGCTTTCACCGTTCGCGATGCACGGTGTCGAGAGCGGCCAGGCTCATCTGGTGCAGGGGTTCGGCCTGCATCTTGCCGCCTCGCTGGTGCGTTTCCGGGAATGGAGCGTGATCGACCGTCCGGCGTCGGCCGTCGCGTTGCCCTCGCCGGGGGGCGTGCCGCAATACTGCCTCGAGACCACCGCCTACCAGGCCGGTGCCGAAATCAACATGGTGATGGTGCTGCGCGACGAGACCACGGGCATCTTCGTCTGGAGCGAAAGTCTGCGCCTCGGCCTCGACAACTGGTTCGAGACCCAGCAGCGCATCATCCGCAGGATCGCAACGTCGCTGAACGTGCAGTTGTCGGCCGAGCGGCTGCGGCGGCTCGCGGGCGAGCCGGACGTGTCGCTCGACGTCTACGACCGCTGGCTGCGCGGCCAGAGCCTGATCGCGAAATTCGACCCCGAGAGCTGGCGCAGGGCGGTTGCGATTTTCCGCGACACCATCCGCGAGCATCCGGGTTTCTCGCCGTGCTACAGCAGCCTCGTGCAGATCAACAATGTCGAGCATTTCGTGCACCCCGGCCTGTTTCGGGACCTGAGCAAAGCCAAGGAGACGCTCGAGCTTGCGAAGACTGCCGTACAGCTCGATCCTGTCGACTCCAGAGCGCATCTGTGTTGCGGATGGTCGCATGTGATGGCGCTGCGGGAAAACGAGGCTGCCCCGCACATGGAGCTCGCTTGCGAGCTCAATGACAATGATCCATGGACATTGCTGTCTTGCGCGCTCTACCACGCATTTTGCGGATCGATCGAGCAGGCCCGTGCGCGCGCCGAACAGGCGATGTCCGTATCTCCGGTCCCTTCGTACCTGGAGTGGGGCTATCACTGCATCATCCGCGTTCTTGCCGGCGATCACGTCGGCGCCGTAGAGGCCTACGATCGCGCGCACGACGTCATCAAGACTCTTCCGGCGTGGCGTGCGGCAGCTCTGCATGGACTCGGCGATTGGGACCTGGCGCGCAGGGAAGCCCAGCGATTCCTGAACGCAACGCGCTCGTTCTGGGTTGGAGCCGATGCCCCTACCGACGAGTCGATCACGCGCTGGCTGATGCAGGCCCACCCCGTCACCGTGGTCGCTCGCCGCGAAATCCTGCGCCGCGCCTGGGGCGGCGCAGGACTGCCGGTCGAGAGCGTCTCCTAGCCACTTCGGGCGAGAATGGCCTCAGGCACAGACGCTGATCGTGTAGTCGCCGATGCGTTCGGCGTGGACGCGCAGCCGCTCCTCTTCCGGGATCACCGGATCGAGGCCGTTGAACAGGCGCTTGTAGAAGGGCGGCAGCGGATAGGTCGAGCCGGGCTTGTTGAGCAGCGATTCGGAGTCCTCGATCATCACCTTCGGCGGCAAGCGCACCAGGATGGTGTCCTGCTCGGAGGAGACGAACTCGATCTTGGTGAAGCGCTCGGGCACGGTGGCGAACACCTGCGCCTTGGCGAGCTGTTCCTTGAACTCCTCCATGGTGTGCGGCAGCGGATAGCTGTTCTCGTCGTCCATGTAATTGACGCCGGTGGCCCAGGTCTTGACCAGCTTGCCCCAGCGCTCGTGGTTGGTGACTTGTAACCGTTCGATCTGCATGTTCGACACTCCCTCCAGGTTGCGTGAAGCGGAAAAATTCCGTTCACAGAAATGCAGGCACCGCCTGCTGCAAGCCGGCCGTCTCGGCGGTGAATTCCGCCAGCCGCGCCATGCATTCGATATCGGGAACTCCCGCGAAAACGTCGCTCGGGTAATGCTTGCCGGACAGTTCAGCGAGCGAGCCGAATTCCTCCTGAGGTCGCGCCATCGCGAGCGCGCCAAAAATCACTTCCGCCACGATGATCGAGCCCAGCGGACCCAGATGAAATCCCTGCGCCGGCTGCTGCATCGCCTCGAACAGGACGAAGAACGGCAGCGGCGGATCGTTGGAAAGCGTTTCGACGTCGGCAGCGGTGAGGCCGCCATAGGCGGTAGAGGCCGATTCAAGCCATTGCCGAAGCTGCGCGACGCGGAAGGCGCGATCGCCCAGGAGTCGCGACTGCGCGATGAAATCGGGCCGGCGGGCGGCGATCTCGGCAATCAGCGCGTCGACCGACCACATCCCGGCAAGCGTTGCGCCCAGCAGATCGCGATACAGCAGTCCGACCCGCTCGGTGCTGTCGAAGGCCGGGAAAATGTGATCGTTGCCGAGGCCGTCGCTGAGATAGGGGCCGATGCGGCGGCTGAAGTTCGGCCGCGATCCGTCGATCTCGAAGAAGCGGGACCACTGCACCATCCAGGTCTCGTCCAGCGGCATGTTGACGGGCTCGTTGATCGAATTCTTCTCGAGCGTGTTGTTGAGGTCGTGCTCGGACAGATCGTTGATGCGGTATTCCGGACGGACCATGGCGTGGCCGAAGCGGAACGCGCCGTGCGAGAACTCGAAGGGAATTTGCCACTCGCCCGAGGCCGAAGTCGGGTCCGAAGCCTGGTCCATGAAGCGCGGGTTCGATCTCGAATAGGCCGCGTAGATCGCCGGATGAAGCACGCGCCGCATCGCATCCTTGGCAATGATGGTGCGATAGATCGAAGTCAGCGCATCGCGCGCGCGCAGGAAACGCCGATAGGCGGCGCCGAAGCGTGCATTGGCGTTGCTCACGGGCTCGCCGCGGCGGACGAGGTCGACGAGGCCGTTGTGTAGCAGCGCGAACATCGCGGTGAGCTGCGAGATGATGGCGTGGTCGTCGTTGCGGGCGTCGGCGACCAGCGCTTCCGTCAGCGCCGGGCGCTGTCCGGGGATGTTGCGATCGACCCCGGTGACATTCTCGGCCTGCGCCCGAGCGATGTCGCGGAACGGACAGCCGGCGGCGCGCGGGGTTTCCTTCCAGCGCATGCGCCCGAGGCGAAGCTTGGTGCGGCGATCGTCGCTCGGCGAATCCAGCGCGTAGAGATGCGGCGAGCCGACCGGGCCGCTGCCGTAGAGGCTTTCCAGCATGAGCGGCGTGCGGCGCGCGTTGTTCGTCCCGGCGCCGAGCCGGCCTGCGACCGAAAGCGGAATCGCCGATTGCACGAGATCGTGCGCCACAAATTGCAGCAGGTAGGTATAGCCGGAGGGAATGGCAGGATTCTCCCAGCGCAGCAGCGAAGGATCGCCGTGCGACGGCCAGGCGATCTCCGCATCCATCCGCCGCGACAGTCGGTGCATCAAACCGCGGACGTTCTGCACGTGGGCCGGGAATTCCACGGGGTCGACGCCGAAGGCGCGGAAGCGCTGCGAAGCCTGCGGCGTGCCGAGGAAGTGGCGGAAACCGGGAGCCGCTCCTTCTCGAGCGACGGGACAGCCCGGCTCGATTGCGAGAGGCCGCGGAGAGGTCGCATCGGCGCTACGCATTGCCATCACAGATGTCTCGTCCCGGGTTGGGCGACGAGCCTGCTAGGCCTGCCGTGAAATTATCGTGATTTTTTGGTGGAAATTTTACGGGTTTTTGCTCGCGATATCCGGCGCACGGGCCCCTCTCGTCCACCTGCGATCGCCCTTGAATTGCAGCGTCCGCCAACGCCGACGTTTGATTGCGAGGTTGCTGCCTCGCACTTTCGTGCGTGACAAGCCCGTTCGAACGATGTAGATACTTCGCATGCGAACTAAATGGATGCTCCTGAATTGGACCGCCGGCTGATCTTCCTGCTCAACGTGGCGCAGCGTCGCGTACAGCGCTTCGTGGCGACGCAAGCGCCAAAGGGCGTCACTGCGACCCAGGCAGGGCTGTTGTTCGTGTTGGGACGGCGCGACGGCGTGCTGCTCGGCGAGGCCGGCGCCGCGCTCGACCTCGGCATGCCCGGCATAAGTGGCCTAGTGGAGCGCACGGTCGAGGCAGGCCTGATCGAGAAGCGCGCCGATCCCGAGGACGGCCGGGCTTGGCGACTCTGGCTGACGGCGTCCGGCCGGCGGGCATTATCGCGCGCCAAGGCCGGCGCCGCAGAGCTCAATACGCGATTGATGGAAGGGTTTACCGACGCAGAGATCGACATCGTCGCGCGCTGGCTGGCCAGCGTGCAGAGGAAGTTTCCCAAAGGAGAGAACGAATGAGCGAGCACATTAAGATCGAGCGCAAGGACGGAATCGTAACGCTCACCTTCGCGCGGCCGGACAAGAAGAACGCGCTGACCAACGCGATGTATGGCGTACTGGCGGATCAGCTGATTTCTGCCGAGACCGACCCCACCGCTCGGGTGATCGTGCTGCGCGGCGAGGGCGACATGTTCACATCGGGCAACGATGTCGGCGAATTCGCGGGCATTGCCACTGGTTCGATCCGCGGCGAGCGGCATGTTTCGCGCTTCGTGCGGGCGCTGGCGCAATCGAGCCGGCCGCTGGTTGCCGCCGCGCAGGGGCGCGCTGTCGGCATCGGCACGACGATGCTGCTGCATTGCGATTTCGTGGTGCTGGCCGACAATGCGCAGCTTTCGACGCCCTTCGTCAATCTCGCGCTGGTACCGGAAGCGGCTTCGACGCTGCTGATGCCGCTGCGGGTCGGCCATGCCCGCGCCTTCGAGATGTTCGCGTTCGGTGACGCCATGGACGCGCAGGCCGCGCTGGATTTCGGCATCGCCAACCGCGTCGTGCCGCTCGACCGGCTCCATGCGGAAGCAGACCAGGTCGCCGCGCGGCTTGCAAAGCTGCCGGCCGGCTCGCTCGCCGCCACCAAGCGGCTGATGCGCAATCCGGCGGCGCTGACCGCGCAGATCGAAGCCGAGAGCGAGCGCTTCGCCGAGCGGCTGACGACCGCAGAAGCCCGCGAGGCCTTCATCGCCTTCGCCGAGCGACGGCCGCCCGATTTCATGAAGGTGGCCTGAGTTCCGAAGGGGGCCGTTCCCTGCTGAAGCGTTCGGCCAGGCCGTGGTAAGAGAGGTTCTCAAGACAGGAATCTCCCATGCCCTTCTGGACTTGCGAACAGTGCGGCGCTCAATTTCCCGACAGCGCCGCACCGCCGGCCGAGTGCCCGATCTGCGAGGACGAGCGGCAATTCGTCAACTGGAAGGGCCAGACCTGGATTTCGCGCGAACAGCTTGACGCCACCCACCGGCTGGCCTGGCGCGACGACCTCGGCTTGACGGGCTTTGCCGTCGAGCCCGCACTTGCGATCGGTCAGCGTGCGCTGCTGGTCCGCGAGGCCGACGGCTGCGTGCTCTGGGATTGCGTGCCGCTGGTGACGGCCGAGGCGGTCGCGCGCGTCAAGTCGCTCGGCGGGCTGAAAGCGATTGCGGTCTCGCATCCGCATTTCTATGGCGCCGTCGCCGACTGGAGCGACGCCTTCGGCGGCGTGCCCATCTATCTCCACGGCGATGACCGGCAGTGGGTCACACGGCCCCATCCCGCCATCGTCCCCTGGTCGGGCGAGAGCCGGCGCGTCTCCGACGACATCGTCCTCGTCCGCGCCGGCGGGCATTTTTCCGGCGGTACGATCATGCACTGGCGGGGAGGGGCCGAGGGCCGCGGCGCGTTGCTCACCGGCGACATCGCCATGGCGACGATGGACCGCCGCTGGGTGAGCTTCATGTACAGCTTCCCGAACTACATCCCCCTCAACGCAACGGCCGTGCGCGCGATCTGGCGGGCGGTCGAGCCGCTGGCGTTCGACCGTCTCTATGGCGCCTGGTGGGGCCGCAACATCGAAACCGGCGCAAGGGCGGCGTTCGAGGCGTCGGTCCGCCGATATCTCGCCGCGATTTCGGGCTGAGGCGGCGAGCCGCGCGACCTTGCCACTGCAGATGGCAGCGCTATATCAGGGCCTTCCCGCCACCTTCATTTCGACCGAGACCGCATGACGACGACCACCGCTGCCCCCGAATCCCAGCCGTTCCAGGCCGAAGTCGCAGAGCTCCTGCACCTGATGGTGCATTCGGTCTATTCGGAGACCGACATCTTCCTGCGCGAGCTGATCTCCAATGCGTCCGACGCCTGCGACAAGTTGCGCTACGAGGCGATCGCCGCGCCCGATCTGATCGCCGACGGTGCGCCGCCGGAAATCCGCATCGTGCCCGACAAGACGGCGAAGACGCTCGCCATGGTCGACAGCGGCATCGGCATGGATCGCCAGGAGCTGATCGACAATCTCGGCACCATCGCGCGCTCCGGCACGAAATCCTTTGTCGCACGCCTTGCCGAGGCCAAGGACGGCGCCAACCTGATCGGCCAGTTCGGCGTCGGCTTCTATGCCGCCTTCATGGTGGCCGACCACATCGTCGTCACCAGCCGCCGCGCCGGTTCGGACCATGTCTGGGTCTGGTCCTCCTCGGGCGGCAGCGGGTTCGAGATCGCGCCCGCAGACGAAGGCGCGGCGAAGCGTGTCAGCCGTGGCACTGAGATCGTGCTGCACCTGAAGAAGGATGCGGAGAAATATCTTGAGGCCTATGAGATCGAGCGCATCGTCCGCAGCTATTCCGACAACATCCAGTTCCCGATCTTCCTGGTGCCGGAAGAGGGCGAGCCGCGCCAGATCAATTCGGCGAGCGCGCTGTGGCAGCGGCCGAAATCGGAACTGTCGGCGGAGGACTACAAGGGCGCCTATCAATCGATCGCCGGCGCCTTCGACGAGCCGGCGATGACGCTGCACTACCGCGCGGAAGGACGGCAATCCTACGCGGTGCTGCTGTTTGCGCCCTCGACCAAGCCGTTCGACCTCTTCGACCAGACGCGCAAGGGCAAGGTGAAGCTCTATGTCCGCCGCGTCTTCATCGCCGACGATGCGGATTTGCTGCCGGCCTACCTGCGCTTCATCCGCGGTGTCATCGACAGCGAGGACCTGCCGCTGAACATTTCGCGCGAGATGCTGCAGAACAACCCCCAGCTCGCGCAGATCCGCAAGGCCGTGACGGGACGCGTGATCGGCGAGCTGGAAAGCCTCGGCGAGAAGAATCCCGAGGCGTTCGCGAAGATCTGGGACGCGTTCGGCGCCGTCGTCAAGGAAGGCATCTGGGAGGATTTCGAGCGCCGCGAGAAGCTGCTTGGACTGTCGCGATTCACCACCACCTCGGGCGAGAAGCGCTCGCTCAAGCAGTACGTCGAGGACATCAAGCCGAACCAGACCGACATCTACTATCTCGTCGGCGACAGCATCGAGCGGCTGAAATCCAACCCCAAGCTGGAATCGGCGAAGGCGCGCGGCATCGAGGTGCTGCTGCTCACCGATCCCGTCGACGCGTTCTGGACAGCGGCACCGCTCGATTTCGGCGGTAAGCCGCTGAAGTCGCTGAGCCAGGGCGACGTCGACTTCAGCCTGATCCCGGCCGTCGAGGACAAGGCGGATGAGAACAAGAACGAGCCGGCGGCGGACGAGGCGATGACGGTGGCCATCGTCAAGGAGGCGCTGGGCGAGCGCGTCGCGGACGTTCGCGCCTCGCAGCGGCTGACGTCGAGCGCATCCTGTCTCGTCGCCTCGGGCGAGGCGCGCGACCGTGCGCTGGAGCGGCTGCTGGCGCAGCACGACAAGGGTGCGGTGAAGAAGCCGGTCCTGGAGATCAACCTCAGGCATCCGCTGGTAGCGGCGATCGCGACGGCCAGTGACGCGGCGAAGGATCTGTCCTTCCTGTTGCTGGAGCAGGCGCAGATCCTTGACGGCGAATTGCCGGAAGACCCGGCAGCGTTCGCAGGCAGGCTCAATCGACTGGTGCTGCGCGGCTTGAAGCTGTAGCCGCGAACCCGGATACAGAAGGGGCCGTATCTGCTACATCCCCGGATAGGGAAAATTCGGGACCATGATGAACACCGCAGCTGGAACCGACATCTTCTACGGCCGCATTCGAGTCTTTCGGGGCTTCTCCAAGCTGATGGACCCGAAGCTGTATGTGCCGCTGCCTGACGACTGGACCGTCGGCGTCGCCGATATCGTCGATTCCACCAAGGCGATCGCCGCGCAGCGCTACAAGGCGGTCAATATGGCCGGCGCCTCCGTGATCGCGGCGGTCACCAATGCGCTGCGGGGGCGGGAATTCCCCTTCGTGTTCGGCGGCGACGGCGCGAGCTTTGCGGTGGCGCCCGGCGATCTTGCCGCGGCGCGTGATGCGTTGTCGGCGACGGCGACCTGGGTCAAGGAAGACCTCGATCTCTCGATGCGGGTCGCGCTTGTGCCCGTTTCGGCCGTGCGCGCACAAGGCCTCGACATTCGCGTCGCGCGCTTCGGTCCGTCGGCCAATCTCTCCTATGCGATGTTCTCGGGCGGCGGGCTCGGCTGGGCCGACGCTGCGATGAAACGCGGCGAGTTCGCGGTTGCGGCCGCGGCGCCGGGCGCGCAGCCCGACCTTTCGGGCCTGTCCTGCCGCTTCGAGGAAATTCCCGCAACGCGCGGCGTCATCCTTTCGGTTCTGGTGCTGCCCGCGAAGGGCGCGGATGCGGGCACATTCCGCAAGACGATCGAGGACATCCTCGATCTCGTCGAACGCAGTCCAGAGGCCGGACGGCCGGTGCCATCAGGCGGTCCGCCGCTGCGCTGGCCGCCGCAAGGCGTGGAATACGAGGCGCGCGCGGCGCGCGGCGGATCGCTGGCCAAGCGGCGCGCCGTCGTGCTTGCCGTCACGCTATGGGCCTATGTGGTGATGCGCTTCGGCATCAAGGTCGGCAACTTCGTGCCGCGCAACTATGTGCGGCAGGTGGTCGAGAACTCCGACTTCCGAAAGTACGACGACGGGCTGAAGATGATCCTGGACTGCACCGAAGAGCTCGAGGGCGAGCTGGCGCGCCCCCACGAGGCGGCCGCGTCAGCCGGTAACCAGCGCTACGGCCGGCCCCCGCAGGATGCGGCCCAGATGACCTGCTTCGTGCCTTCGGTGATGCGCAGCGACCATGTGCACTTCATCGACGGCGCGCGCGGCGGCTATGCTACCGCCGCGACGGCGCTGAAGGCGACGGCCGCTTAGGCTCTGCGCGGGGTTACTTGCTCCAGCGCGCCAGGTGGACGGAGAGCGCCGTGGAGAGCCCGAATACGATCATGGCAGTACCGACCAGGGCAAACAGCGTCCACGCCGGCGCGCCCGATGCGGCAAACCACCAGCCGCCAAGGGCGACCAGCACGAGGCGGATGGTGCCGGCCAGCACGGGGCCGCCGACTTTCGCAGCGCCCTGCGAGGAGAAGTAGAGGCACACGCCGGCGCCGAAGAAGCCGAACCCGGGACCGGCCCAGCGGAAATAGGAATCGGCTGCTTCGGCGACGCCGGGATCGCTGGTGAACAGCGAAACCCACAGGCCGGGATTGATCGCGACGACGAGGCCGATCAGGCCGACCACGAGTCCTGCCGTGGCAGCCGCGATCCACGCCACGCGGCGGGCGCGGGCGACGAGGCCCGCACCCATGGCCATGCCGACCATCGGGATCGAGGCGGTGCCGAAGGCGAATGCGATCGGCACCAGCAGAAACTCCAGCCGCGAGCCCATGCCATAGCCGGCCAGCACCGCGGTGCCGTAGCCGGCGAGTATCCTGGTGAAGATCACGATGGCCAGCACGGTCTGCAGCGGCGACAGGCACGACATGGCGCCGACCTTGAGAATGTCGAGGAACATATCGCGCTGGAATGCGAAGCTCCGCAAAGTCAGCGTCAGCCGGCTGCGGCCGCTCATGAGATACCAGATCAGGAACAAGGCGCCGAGACTGAAGGCCGCGAGTTGTCCGGCGGCTACGCCGCGCATGCCGAACTTCGGCAGGCCGAACAGGCCGAGCCCGAGCCCGCCGCCGACGGTGACCTGGACGATCGCAACGCCGATCAGCACCAGCGACGGCACGCGCATGTCGCCGGTGCCGCGCACCACGGAAGCGAGCGTATTGACCAGCCAGATCGACACCGCGCCGGAAAACAGCACCTGCGAGTAGTGCATCGCCTGTTCGAGCACCTCGCCGCTGCCCCCGAGCAGCGCATAGAAGGTCCTGCCGAACAGCAGCATCATCGCGGTGAAGAACAGGCCGCCGCCGGCGCCGATGATCGCGGCATGTAGCGCGAGATTGGCGGCCCGATCGCGGTTGCCGGCCCCGAGCGCGCGGCTCACCGCAGAGGTGACGCCGCCGCCCATGGCGCCGGCCGACATCATCTGCGTCAGCATCACGAAGGGGAACACCAGCGCTATTGCGGCCAGCGGCTCGACGCCGAGCCGGCCGATGTAGGAGGTCTCGGCGACCGCGACCAGCGCGGTGCCGAACATCGCGATCGCATTGGGCAGCGCCAGCTTCAGCAGCGTCGGCAGGATCGGGGAGGTCAGCAGGCTGTTGACCGGGGTCGCCGGCGGACGCGCGTCAACGGAAGCTTCCATGGTCATGCGTCACCGTACCCCGGGCAAGAGGGACCAGGCACAAAATCGCGAAAACAACCCCATGCAAAGTAGGATCCCGGTTCGCAACATGTGCCAATAGATTATGATCGACATATTAAGGGGCGCGGCGCGGTTCAAGCCACCCCCGCCGGCGCAGGGGTCACCACGGCAGGCCGCATAGGTCGATGGTGCCCTGGCGCGGGGCGCGGACAATGTCGAACACGAAGGGCGTCATCGCCTCGAAACGGATCCGCCCCTCCGGCTGCTCGCACCAGATATCGCCTGCAAAGCGGTGCCAGCCGCGCGCTTCATAGAACGCGAAGTTGTGCGCCTCGCAGAACAGCAGCGCGAACTTCGCCGCTTCATTGGCGCGAATGGTCTGCACGGCGGCGTCGAGCGCGATGCTCGCATAGCCGCGGCCGCGGCAGTCTTCGCGGGTCGCCACGCCGCCGATGCCGCCGATGTGCACCTTGTGGCCGTTCCAGGTCACGGTGCGGAAACAGATGCCGACGTGGCAGGCAAGTCCTCCCTCGTCTGGCGCATCCAGCAGCACGCGCAGATCGGCATCCGCCCATTTGACGTGGCGCCACGACAATCTCTCCATGACGTGGTCCGGCCAGACCGCGTCCAGCAGCGGTTCGGCCTGCGGCCAGGAGGCGTCGCCATTGAGGATATCGATTTCGATGCTCATTCCGACTGCCATACCGTCAAAAATGGGTGTGTTGAAGCCCGTTGGAACCTTCTATAAGGGGTTCCGTTACCCGACGTATCCCACCATTTGCGGACATCACCCCATGACCTTCACGCTGCCCAACCTGCCTTACGCCCATGACGCTCTTGGCCCCTACATGTCCAAGGAGACGCTGGAGTATCACCACGACAAGCATCATCAGGCCTATGTCACCAACGGCAACAACGCGATCAAGGGGACCGAATTCGAGGGCAAATCCCTCGAGGAGATCGTGAAGGGCTCGTTCGGCAAGAACCCGGCCGTCTTCAACAATGCCGGCCAGCACTACAACCACCTGCATTTCTGGAAGTGGATGAAGCCCAATGGCGGCGGCAAGCTGCCGGGCGCTCTGGAGAAGGCGATCGTCGATTCGTTCGGCTCGGTCGACAAGTTCAAGGAAGACTTCATCGCCGCCGGCGTCGGCCAGTTCGGCTCGGGCTGGGCCTGGCTCGAGGTCAAGGGCGGCAAGCTCGCGGTCAGCAAGACCCCGAACGGCGAGAGCCCGCTGGTCAACGGCGCGACCCCGATCCTCGGCTGCGACGTCTGGGAGCACTCCTACTACCTCGACTACCGCAACCGCCGCCCCGACTACCTCAAGGCCTTCCTCGAGAGCCTGGTGAACTGGGACTACGTCGCCGAGCTCTA
>NZ_JBQTHN010000043.1:0-23213 GCF_052389815.1 Bradyrhizobium sp.
CCGGCCTTGACTTGATCTGCGCGCGCCATCCTGCACAATCCGCGGTCGGGACGAAGAGGTGGCTGCAGTCGAACTAAAAGGTGGCCCCTCGTCCTTGACACAAACCTCCCCCATGTGAGCAATCCAGCTTCCTTTGTTGCGGCAAAGCTGGATTGCTTCGCTTCGCTCGCAATGACGCCTAGACCTCAAAAACCTGCCCCGGCTTCAGCGCGGTGAATCTTTCCCGCGGCACCTTCGCCTGGTCCAGCGCTTCGCCGAGCGCGATCACCGGCGCGTCGATCGCCTCATCGGTGAGCTGGAACGTGCCGTAATGATGTCCGAGCGCCTGCGCGGCACCGCAATCGGCAAACGCCTGCACCGCGTCCTCCGGATTCATGTGCTGGTCGAGCATGAACCAGCGCGGCTCGTACGCACCGATCGGCAGGATCGCCAGCCGAAGGGGCCCGTGCGCCTCGGCGACGCGGCGGAAATGCGTGCCGTCGCCATAGCCGGAATCGCAGACGATGTAGAGCTTGCCGGCCGGCGTCTCCAGCACGAAGCTCGCCCACAGCGCCTTGTTGCGGTCGAACAGTCCGCGCGCCGACCAGTGCCGCGTGGCGACCAGCGTCACCGCAACGCCATCGCCCAGCGCGACGCGGTCCTGCCAGTCGAAGGCCTCGGCTTTGATGGCATCGTCCGCATCGCGCATGGTGATGTCGTTGCCGAGCGGCGTGATCACCCGCGGCGAGAATTTTGCCGAAAGGCGCGACAAGGTCGCAATATCGAGATGGTCGTAATGGCCATGCGACACCAGCACGACGTCGATTTTCGGCAGCGCGTCGAAGGCAATGCCGGGATCGCAACGGCGCTTCGGGCCCGCAAAGCTCAGCGGAGAGGCGCGCATCGACCAGACGGGATCGACGAGGATATTGAGGCCGGCGGTCTGGATCAGCCAGCTCGCGTGGCCAACGTAGGACAGCCGTACCTTGCTGCCCTCGACGCGCGGCGGCGGGGTGTCGGCATGCGCGTTGGTCACCCATTCCGGCCAGGCCGCGCGCTTGCGCTCGCCGAACTGCCAGCGCAGCACCTCGGCGAGCGACTTCGGCGGCATGCCATCGGCGTCGAAGAAGCGCTCCCCGTCGAAATGATCGGAGATCGGACCGTCATAGGTCTTCATGCGGGAGATCCAGACCGTCGGCACGCCGACCGCGGCGAAGGCACCGGTCAAGAATCCAAGGAGGCGGCGGCGGGTGATCGGCACGGGGCGGGAAACAGTCCTGATGAGGTGCGAATGAAATATATGTCGCAGGCCGGCGAGGAAACTCGGACCGGCGATCAAAATTGCGCTAATGGAATTGTTTCGTAATTACAATATCTTACATTCCCTACTAAATTACCTCCAACCAACTTTCCTTGACTTCCAGCCGACGTGGGTATTAAACCGCGCCACTTCTCGAAGAGATTTTCTTTTCGATCCGCCGACCGGTCTTCGAGGCCGGAGGCCAACGCCCGACAGCGCGATGCGCCCTCGGGCGCGAAAGTGTTTGGTCCGTCATACCCCGCCAACGGGTCTCGCCCTTTTGGCGAGCCCGATGACAGGCTCCGGCGGGGTATCCAGTACGCCGCGGCCTCTCGGCCGATCCGAGATGCTCTGGAATACTGGATCACCCGCCTTCGCGGGTGATGACAAGTGGTGTGTGACGTGAGCGCCTGCGACGTGCAGGACAAAGGACAACGGCATTGTTCGACAATCTGTCGGAAAAGCTTGGCGGCATTCTCGATCGTCTGACGGGGCGCGGTGCGCTGTCGGAGAAGGACGTCGATGCCGCGATGCGCGAGGTGCGCCGCGCGCTGCTGGAGGCCGACGTCGCGCTCGACGTCGTCAGGGGCTTCACCGACCGCGTGCGCGAGCAGGCGATCGGCGCCACCGTCGTCAAGTCGGTCACGCCCGGCCAGATGGTGGTCAAGATCGTCCATGACGAACTGGTCAACACGCTCGGCTCGGACGGCGAGACCATCGACCTCAACGCGGTGCCGCCGGTCGCGATCATGATGGTCGGCCTGCAGGGCTCCGGCAAGACCACCACCACCGCCAAGCTCGCGCGCCGGCTCGTGCAGCGCGACAAGCGCAAGGTGCTGATGGCCTCGCTCGACGTCTATCGCCCCGCGGCGATGGAGCAGCTCGCCGTGCTCGGCCGCGATCTCGACATCCCGACACTGCCGATCGTCGAGGGACAGAAGCCGCCGCAGATCGCCAGGCGTGCGCTGGAAGCCGGCAAGCTCGGCGGCTACGACGTCGTGCTGCTCGACACCGCCGGCCGCACCACGCTCGACGAAGAGATGATGGCGGAGGCGGCGGAGATCAAATCAACTGCCAATCCGCACGAGGTGCTGCTGGTCGCGGATTCCCTCACCGGCCAGGACGCGATCAACCTCGCGCGCTCGTTCGATCAGCGCGTGGGGCTGACCGGCATCGTGCTCACGCGCGTCGACGGCGACGGCCGCGGCGGCGCGGCGCTGTCGATGCGCGCGGTCACCGGCAAGCCGATCAAGCTGATCGGAACCGGCGAGAAGACCGATGCGCTGGAAGATTTCCATCCCTCCCGCATCGCCGGCCGCATCCTCGGCATGGGCGACGTGGTGTCGCTGGTCGAGAAGGCTGCCGCCAATATCGACGCAGAGAAGGCCGCGCGCGCCGCCGAGCGCATGCGCAAGGGCCAGTTCGACCTCAACGACATGCGCGAACAGCTGCAGCAGATGGCGAGCATGGGCGGCATCGGCGGGTTGATGGGCATGATGCCCGGCATCGCCAAGATGAAGAACCAGATCGCGGCCGCGGGGATCGACGACAGGATCATCAAGCGCCAGGTCGCGATCATCGATTCGATGACGCGGCAGGAGCGCAAGAACCCGGATATCCTGAAAGCCAGCCGCAAGAAGCGCATCGCCGCCGGCGCCGGCCAGAACGTCGAGCAGGTCAACAAGCTGCTCAAGATGCACCGGAACATGTCCGACATGATGAAGGCCATGGGCTCCGGCAAGCGCGGGCCGCTCGCCGGCATTGCGCAGGCGATGGGCTTTGGCGGCGGCATGAAGCCGCCTTCGCCGGAAGAGATGAAGGCGCTGGCCGAGAAGATGCAGGGCGCGCCCGGCGGGCTGCCTTCGCTGCCAAAGGATCTTCCTGCGGGCCTGCGTCAGGGCCTGCCGAATCTGCCGGGCCTCACCGGGCTTTCCGGCAAGCCGACGCTGCCGGGCCTCGGCGGCTTTCCGGGGAAGAAGAAATGACCCTTTTCGTCATTGCGAGCGCAGCGAAGCAATCCATGCTTCGCCAAGACAGCTGGATTGCTTCGTCGCTTCGCTCCTCGCAATGACGGCGTGACTAACCAACACAGAGTTCAATTCAACACTTCAGGAGAATCAAATGGCAGTCGTTATCCGCCTCGCGCGCGCAGGCACCAAGAAGCGCCCGGTCTACCACGTCGTCGTTGCCGACTCGCGCTATCCGCGCGATGGACGCTTCATCGAGCGCCTCGGCCACTTCAATCCGCTGCTGCCGAAGGACAATGAGAGCCGCCTCAAGCTCGACCTCGACAAGGTCAAGTCCTGGATGGCCAAGGGCGCGCAGCCCTCGGACCGCGTGATGCGCTTCCTCGACGCCGCCGGCGTTGCCAAGCGCGCCCCGCGCAAGAACCCGGTCAAGGCCGTGCCGCGCAAGGAGCGCAAGGCGCAGGCCGAAGCCGCCGCCAAGTCGGCTTAAGGCTTAGCGGCGCATCGCGGTGGCAGCACCGGTTTGCGTCGCCCGCATCGGCGCTGCGCATGGCGTGCGCGGCGCCGTCAAGCTGTGGACCTTCACCGAAGACCCACTGGCCGTGCAGAGCTACGGCCCGCTGATGACCAAAGACGGCGTGCGCCAGTTCGAGATTGCGAATTTGCGCGCGGCCAAGGATCATCTGGTCGCGACCTTCAAGGGTATCGCGAGCCGCAACGATGCCGAGAAGCTCAACGGCATCGAACTCTACGTGCCGCGCGAAAAATTGCCCGATACCGATGACGGCGAGTACTACCACACCGATCTGATCGGGCTCGCCGCGGTGACTGCCGCCGACGAGCCGCTCGGCCGGGTCGTCGCCATCCATAATTTCGGCGCCGGCGACATCATCGAGATCGCGCCGGCCAAGGGCGCGACCATGCTGCTGCCGTTCAGCAACGCCGTGGTGCCGACCGTCGACATCGCCGGCGGTCGCGTTGTGATCGAACTGCCGCAGGAAATCGAGGGCGAAGAGCCCACCCTTACGTAGGCAGGCTGACATGCCCTGGCGCGCCACCATCCTCACCTTGTTTCCCGAGATGTTTCCGGGACCGCTCGGCGTCAGCCTCGCCGGCAAGGCGCTCGCTTCCGGCCTTTGGGAAATGGAAGCGCGCGACATCCGCGCCTCCGCCACCGACAGGCACCGCAGCGTCGACGACACGCCGGCCGGCGGCGGGCCGGGCATGGTGCTGCGCGCCGACATCCTCGCGGCCGCCATCGACGCGGCCAACATCGCGCCGGACCGCCCTCGGCTCCTGATGAGCCCGCGCGGTCGGCCATTGACCCAGTCGCGCGTGGCGGAACTCGCTAGCGGCCCCGGGCCCCTGATCGTCTGCGGCCGGTTCGAGGGCATCGACCAGCGGGTGATCGACGCCCGCGGCCTGGAGGAGGTTTCCGTCGGCGACTACGTGCTGTCCGGCGGCGAGATCGCCGCCATGACCCTGATCGACGCCTGCGTCCGGCTGATGCCGGGGGTGATGGGCAAGGAGGCCTCGGGGGCCGAGGAAAGCTTTTCCGAAGGACTACTGGAATACCCCCAATATACCCGGCCTCAGCTCTTCGAAGGCCGCAGCATCCCTGAAATCCTCATTTCCGGCGACCATGCCAAGGTTGCGGCGTGGCGGCGGGCGGAATCGGAGGCTTTGACCCGCTTCCGGCGGCCGGATATGTGGGCGGCCCGGGAAAGCGCAAAGGCCGACCAAAAGCCGCCAAAAGGCACGACAAAAGGGTGACAAGCGGCCTTCGATGCCTTATACGACCCGCCAAATCCGCACACGCGCAGGATAGATGGACGATTGCGCAGCCCCCGAAAGGCTGGGCGCGCCTCCGATGGAGATTTCAATGAACCTCATTCAGCAGCTCGAAAAAGAGCAGTTCGACAAGCTCGCCGCCGCCCGGACAGTTCCGGACTTCGCGCCCGGCGACACCGTGATCGTCAACGTCAAGGTCGTCGAAGGCGAGCGCACCCGCGTGCAGGCCTATGAAGGCGTCTGCATCGGCCGTTCCGGCCGCGGCATCAACGAGAGCTTCACCGTGCGCAAGATCTCCTACGGCGAAGGCGTGGAACGCGTGTTCCCCGTGCTGTCGCCGATGATCGACTCGATCAAGGTGGTCCGCCGCGGCAAGGTGCGCCGCGCCAAGCTGTATTACCTGCGCAATCTGCGCGGCAAGTCGGCCCGCATCACCGAGAAGACGGACCGCGCCGCCGCCGTCGGCGAGTAAGCCGTTCTGCAAGGATCGTGACGAAGGCGCGGGGCTCACCCCCGCGCTTTTTTGTTCACTGCTCCCGCCGTCATTGCGAGGAGCAAAGCGACGAAGCAATCCATATATCCGCTATGCGGCACTATGGATTGCTTCGCTTCGCTCGCAATGACGTGGCGGGCGATTGTGGCTATGGCCGTCCCTGTGTTAGAAATTTGGAATGGTTCCAGATTTGACCATCGCCGGACAGCGCATCGCGCCGATCGTGATCGACGATCGCTCGCGCCTGCCCGGCCGCTTCTTTGGGCGCTTTGCGACCTCGGCAACGTCAGAGCTCGGCTGCGCGCTGTAATCGCGCGCGCAATTTCCGTTGATCGGCGCGCGCTCGCGCCCACCCGTTCATATCAATCCGGAGCTCGAAGCTCATGTCCAAACCGACCACGCTGTACGACAAGATCTGGAACGACCATCTGGTGCACGAAGCCCCTGACGGCACCTGCCTGCTCTATATCGACCGCCACCTCGTGCATGAGGTGACCTCGCCGCAGGCTTTCGAGGGCCTGCGCGCCACCGGGCGCAAGGTGCACGCGCCGGAGAAGACGCTCGCCGTCGTCGACCACAACGTTCCCACCACCGACCGCAGCAAGCCCAATCCCGATCCTGAAAGCATCGAGCAGATCAAGGCGCTGGCGGAGAACGCCAAGGAATTCGGCGTCGAGTATTACGACGAGTTCGACAAGCGCCAGGGCATAGTCCACGTCATCGGCCCCGAGCAGGGCTTTACGCTGCCCGGCACCACCATCGTGTGCTGCGACAGCCATACCTCGACGCACGGCGCGTTCGGCGCGCTGGCGCACGGCATCGGCACCTCCGAAGTCGAGCACGTGCTGGCGACGCAGACGCTGATCCAGAAGAAGGCCAGGAACATGCGCGTCACCGTCGACGGCAAGCTGCCCGACGGCGTCACCGGCAAGGACATCATTCTGGCCATCATCGGCGAAATCGGCACCGCCGGCGGCACCGGCTATGTGCTGGAATATGCCGGCGAGGCGATCCGCAACCTGACCATGGAAGGCCGCATGACGGTCTGCAACATGACGATCGAGGGCGGCGCCCGCGCCGGCCTCGTCGCGCCCGACCAGAAGGCGTTCGACTTCCTGCGCGGCCGGCCCAAGGCGCCGAAGGGTGCCGACTGGGATGCGGCGATGCGCTACTGGGAGGCGCTGCGCTCCGACGACGGCGCGCATTTCGACCATGAGCTGCGGCTGGATGCGGCCAAGCTGCCGCCGATCGTGACCTGGGGCACCTCACCGGAGGACGTGATCTCGGTCACCGGCTTCGTGCCCGATCCCGACAAGATCGAGGACGAGGCCAAGCGGCTCTCCAAGCATCGCGCGCTGAAGTATATGGGCCTGACGGCGGGTACCAAGATCACCGACATCAAGCTCGACCGCGTCTTCATCGGCTCCTGCACCAACGGCCGCATCGAGGATTTGCGCGCCGCCGCCAAGATCGCCGAGGGCAAGACCGTCAACGCCAACGTCAACGCCATGATCGTGCCTGGCTCCGGTATCGTGAAGGAGCAGGCGGAAGCCGAAGGCCTCGACAAGATCTTCATTGCGGCCGGCTTCGAATGGCGCGAGCCGGGCTGCTCGATGTGCCTTGCCATGAACCCGGACAAGCTGAAGCCGGAGGAGCGCTGCGCCTCCACCTCGAACCGCAACTTCGAGGGCCGGCAGGGCTTCAAGGGCCGCACCCATCTCGTCTCGCCCGCCATGGCGGCGGCTGCGGCGATCGCCGGGCACTTCGTCGACGTGAGGGAGTGGCGGTAAGCCACTCCCCTACACTTCGACCCATTCCGGCAACGCTCCGTTAAAGGTCCGGGCGCAGACTGTTCCTTCGCACCAGAAGGAGCCGGCCATGGCCGACAAACCGGAATATGTCGATTTAATCAGCGACGCGACACGGCAGAACCGCCGCCGCGCCATGCCTGTCGACGTCGACCCGATGCCCAGCAGCGGCGCCACGAAACGCTCGCGCATGGCGCACACGCCGCCGCGCCTCGAGCGCTGGCGGACGGAAACGCTGACGCCCTGGAAGATCAAGATGAAGTCCTGGAAGTTCGTCGACTGGGACTGAAGCGCGATAGTGATTGGTTGAATCGATCGTCCGGCAGGCTCGGTTCACCTCTCCCTTGGGAGAGGTGAATCCCAATGCCGCTTCAGTTCAACCTAATCTCATCGCGCTCTAAATCATCACCTCACCTAACGAAAACAGGCGCCCGCTCGGGCGCCTGTTTCGCGTTCAGCCGATGGTTTGCTCACCAGTAGTGGACACGCCAGTAGTGGCGACGGTGCCAGTACGGCGGACGGCAGACCCGGCGCGGGCCCCAGTAGGTCCAGACGATCCGGCAAACGCGATAGGGACGATAGTAGCGCGGATAGTAGCCATAGTAGGCCGGCGCGAAGTAGCGCCGATGATGGAAATGCCGGCGGTGGAAATAGGGCCGGTGATAGGCGTAGCGATGCACGCGGTAGCCGCCGAAGCGGTGATACCCGCCGCCGCGATAAACATGGGCCGCCCGGAAGCCGCCGCCACGATAGGCGTGAACGGGACGGAATCCGCCGCCACGATATCCGTGGAGGCCTCCGCGGTGCACAGCCCGGAAACCTCCGCCGCCGCCGTGAAATCCGCGGAAGCCGCCACCATGAACGCCGCCGCCCCGGAAACCACCACCGCCGCCACGGAAGCCGCCACCGCCGCCACGCCCGTTGCGCACCTCGATGGTCAGACCTTCGCTTGCGAATTTCGCAGACGGCGCCGCGGCGGGACTTGCCGGCGACAGCGCCTCGGCGCGCCCGTGAGAAAGTGCCGTCGCTGCGACTGCAACGACAGCCACCAGCCCCGCGCGACGGACAAGTCCGCGCGCGGTTCCCGACATCATCTTCATTGCCAGAAACCTCCCGGCTCGTGCGGGAGGCCATGCCCGCCCCCAACGCACATCCACTCGCAGTCGCACCCGGCGTGACGCTAGTGACGCCGAGGTGAACGCGCCATGAATGGCCTGACCGCAAGGATGAACGAGCCGCGCGACTTTCCGGCGCGCCTCACCAGAACGGACCGAACCCGAAGCCGAACATGAACGGCGCCGGCGCGTAATAGGGATACGGCCGGTAATAGTAGGGCCGCGCGTAGTAGGGCGCGTAATAGGGCCGGGCGTAATAGCCGTACGGGCGGTAGTACGGACGATAGTAAGGGCGGTAGCCGTAGTAGCGGCGATAACGGCGGTGCGCACTGAAGTCGGTTGCATCCGACGTCGCCGTTTGCGCCTTTGCCTGCGGAGCAGCCTTCGTGTCCGCGGCCGCCGCTGGGCCGCTGAACGCCAGCGCTGTTGCAACCAGGGTCACGCCAATCCACGCTTTCATGCTTTTCTCCTCTCCAACGCTATGCTGGCTTCCGGACCGCGGACGTAGCGAAGCTCTGCCCGCTTGCCGGTCATAGGCGCAGTTTGCGCCGACATCGCCTCCGGACCTTGATCAACCTCAAGACAGCAGGATCCGGCGATGCCCGATGCTCTAGCCGGGCCGCCAGTAGCAGTTCATGCGCGGGGTGATCACCGTGCCGCTCGGCCGGGCTTCCTGCACATAGTAGGCGTTGCACTCGCGCACCGCATTGGGCCCCGGATTGTAACGCGGATAGACGTCGGGAACGTAATGCTCGCGCGGATAGACCGGTACGCGACGGTAATTCCGCCGCGGCGGCACGTAGTCGGGCGCAGCCTGCGCGACGCGCAGCTCCGGCGAGGCGGCCTGCGCCCGGGCGTCTTCCGCCCGCAGCATGAGAACAGCGAAAACCGGGAGCAGGCCCGCCGTCACAATCCGCCTCATCACGCCCATCCGAACCTCATTGCAGGCCTTAAAGTCTCCGATTGCCCAGCCGAGGTCAACCGCCGCCCGCGGCCAAACCGGCATGGACTTGCGCGGAACCGGCGGTAAATAGAAGGGCATGTGGACCAAGACCAAAGCCCCGTCGCTCGAAGAGATGGAAGCCATGGCGCACGAGATCTTCGAGCGCCTGCCGAGGACCTTCCGCAGGCTGTGCGAGGGGGTGATCATCCGCGTCGACGATTTCCCGACCGACGAGGTCCTCGACGAGATGCAGGCGCAAAGCGAGTTCGACCTGCTCGGCCTGTTTCAGGGCGTGGGGCTACCGCACCAGAGCAGCCAGGACATTGCGCGGCTGCCCAACATGGTCTGGCTCTACCGCCGGCCGATCCTGGACTATTGGGCCGAGCATGAGGAGACGCTCGGCCATATCGTCCGCCATGTGCTGATCCACGAAATCGGCCACCATTTCGGCCTCTCGGATGCCGATATGGAGGCGATTGAGGCGTCCGCGGGATAGCCCTGCGCAATTAGGGCCTTTGAAGGCGGCCCCGTTTCCGATAAACCAGCGGCCCTAGACGGCCCTGTTCCCCAAATTCCGACCGGGAAATGCATCGATGGACAAGTTCACCACGCTGGAAGGCGTCGCGGCGCCCCTGAAGATCGTCAATGTCGATACCGACATGATCATCCCCAAGCAGTACCTGAAGACCATCAAGCGCACCGGCCTCGGCAAGGGGCTCTTCTCCGAGCAGCGCTACAAGGATGACGGCAGCGAGAACGAGGATTTCATCCTCAACAAGCCGGCCTATCGGGGCGCCAAGGTGCTGGTCGCCGGCGACAATTTCGGCTGCGGCTCGAGCCGCGAGCATGCCCCCTGGGCGCTGCTCGACTTCGGCATCCGCTGCGTGATCTCGACCTCGTTCGGCGACATCTTCTACAACAACTGCTTCAAGAACGGCATTCTGCCGATCCGCGTGTCGCAAGCGGACCTCGACAAGCTGTTCGACGACGCCGAGCGCGGCGCCAACGCCACCCTGACCATCGACCTGCCGAACCAGGAGATCCGCGGCCCCGACGGCGGCAAAGTGAAGTTCGAGATCGATCCGTTCCGCAAGCACTGCCTGCTCAACGGCCTCGACGACATCGGGCTCACGATGGAGAAGAAGACGTCGATCGACGCTTACGAGGCCAAGCTCAAGAAAGAGCGTGCCTGGGCGTAAGCTTTTCACGCGAACCAGTTTCCTCTTCGCTTGAAAGCGCTATGCCCTGCCGAGGGTGACGCATGCGTCCTGACATCGTCACCTTCTGGCACGGCCCGCTCGACCGGCTGCGAACGCTCTGCCTGCGCTCGCAGCTCGCCGCCGGCCACAAGGTTACAGTCTACAGCTTCGATCCTTTGCCCGGCCTGCCGGACGGCATCGCCAACGCCGAGGCGGAAGCCGTACTGCCGCATGTCTTCTCGGAAAAGATCCGGCCGCCGCAGCCGGACGGTTCCTGGCGCGACTGGACCACGCTGCAATTTTCCGACTTCTTCCGCATGCGGCTGATGGCGCAGAAGGCGGGACTCTGGCTCGACGCCGACGTGCTGCTGCTCAAGCCGATCGAGATCGATGCGGCAAAGCCGTACTTCGCCTGGGAGCGGCCGCGGCAACTCGGCAATTCCGTGCTCTATCTGCCCGCGAACGATTCCATCGTCACGGCATTCTCCGAATTGATGGCGCAGGAAGAGCTGACGCCGAACTGGCTGTCGCTGCGCCATCGCATGGTGTTTGCGATGCGTCGCCTGCGTGGCGGCTCGCAGCGTCTCTCCGACATCCGTGTCGCGATCTACGGCCCGGCCTCGCTCACGGCGCTCGCGCAACGCAACGGGGAGATTGCGCAGGCGCTGCCGAAGCAATCCTTCTATGCCGTGCACGCCGAACCAAGGCTGTTCTTCGAGCCGTCCGACTTTTCCAGACTGATTGCCGACCCCGGCGTGATCGGCCTGCACATCTCGCCGAAAGGCCGCGGCAATCAGGCGCCGTTGCCCGGCAGTCTGTACGCCTGGGCGACGGAGCGCTTCGGCTGAAGCGTCGGACGCTGCGCGGTCTTGATCTGCCGCAACACGCCTTGCCCGCTACTCTGGTGATATGGCGCAACTCAGCATATCGACCGGAAGGCCGTCATGACCGTGAAGCATGAAACTCCTTATCCTACTGTCGAGTTCGTCATCGGCAAGTTCGTCGACTGGCTGAAGCACCGCCGGGAACTGAGTGAAATCCGCCGGATGAACCGGGCCGATTTCGACACCATCGCCCAGGATTTGCGCGTTTCACCGGACGATCTCCAAAGGCTGGTCGAGGCGGGGCCGCACAGCGCCGACGAAATGCCGAAAATGCTGGAGGCGCTCGGTATCGATCTGGAAGATCTGGCGCGTACCAAACCCTTGCTGGTGCGCGACATGGAGCGGGTCTGCGGCCTGTGCCGAGACAAGGCGCAATGCCACAGCGATCTCGCCGCTGGTACGGCCGCGGAGCACTACAAGGAGTACTGTCCCAACGCACCGACCATCGAGGCCTTGGGCGAACCCGTCAGGCACTAGTTTAGCGGAGTCTCGACGCCGCCATGTCGCGCCGTGCATGGATTCACATTCTCATCGGGCTGGCGATCGCGCTCGCGGCGTTGCTGTTGATCCGCCTTCACGTGGCCGACGGCGCTCCGCGGCCGGACGACGCGTCCGCCGGGCGCCGTCTTGCGGAAGCCTGGTGCAGCGAATGTCACGCGCTGGAAGCAACCGGCCCAGGCACGTCCAGCCGCGCGCCCGACTTCGTGCAGATTGCCAACCGGACCTCGACCACGGAGCTGTCGCTGAAAGTCTTCTTCCGCACCAGTCACCGCAGCATGCCGAACATCATCATCGCGCCGGATCAGGCCGATGACCTCGCGCAATTCATCCTCGGCCTCAAACGGGACCGATAGCGGTCAGGCCATCGCCGCGATCGCGTCCGCGATCGCGATCGTACGCCGCGCCATGTCGGCATGCAGCCGCTCCACCATGCGGCCATCGAGCTGAATCGCGCCGCGCGAAGCATTCTCCGGCTTCTCGAACGCCGCGATGATCTTGCGTGCCAGCTCCACCTCTTCCGCCGGTGGCGTGAAGATGGCGTTGCAGGCCGCAATGTGGCTCGGATGGATCAGCGTCTTGCCGTCGAAGCCGAGGTCGCGGCCCTGCGCACATTCGGCGGCAAAGCCGTCGACATTGGCGATGTCGCCGTAAGGACCGTCGAGGATTTCCAGCCCGTGCGCGCGGGTGGCGAGGACGCAATGGGTGATCATCGGGATCATTTCGGCCCGGCCCGGCTTCATGCGGATGCGCGTCTCCCGCGAAATGTCGTACGGACCGAACACGAAGCCGGCCAGCCGCATCTCGGAATCGCGCGAGGCGGCCGCGATCCCTTCGGCGTCGAGCACCGCGCGCGCGGTCTCGATCATGGCCCAGACCCGGATCGACTGATCGGCATTGATGTCGCTGAGCCGGTCGGCGATCGCCGTGAGGTCGGCGACGCTGGATATCTTCGGCACCAGAACGCCGTCGGGCCTGGCCTTTCCGGCCATATTGAGGTCGTCGATCCACCAGGGCGTATCGAGCGCATTGATGCGGATCAGCACTTCGCGCTTGCCAAATCCTCTGGCCGCCACCGCCTGCGCGATCTGGTCGCGCGCCACCGCCTTGGCATCGGGCGCGACCGCGTCCTCGAGGTCGAGGATCACGCCGTCGACCGGCAGGTTGCGCGCCTTTTCCAGCGCCCGGGCATTGGATCCCGGCATGAACAACAGGCTGCGGCGCGGACGAATCATGACGGTTCCCCGGAGATATCCTCGAGACGCTGCCGATAGCACTCCGTTGTGCTTCCTGAAAGCCTTGTTCCGCAAGGCGGCTTATGGTTAGGCAAGTGCCATGGCACCCTTCCCGCAGCGTCTCCTCGACGGCTACCGCGCCTTCACCACGCAGCGACTGCCGACAGAGCAGACCCGATACCGCGAGCTGTCCGAGCGCGGGCAATCGCCGGCCGTGATGGTGGTCGGCTGCTGCGATTCCCGCGTCTCGCCGGAGGTGATCTTCGACGCCGGTCCGGGCGAATTGTTCGTGGTGCGCAACGTCGCCAACCTGGTGCCGGTCTATGCGCCGGACAGCGGCACCCATGGTGTCTCGGCCGCGCTGGAATATGCCGTCAACGTCTTGCAGGTGAAGCACATCGTCGTGCTCGGCCACGCCCAATGCGGCGGCATCCGCGCCTTTATCGACAAGATCAAGCCGCTGTCGCCGGGCGATTTCATCGGCCGCTGGATGTCGATGTTCATCAAGCCGGGCGAGGTGGTCGAGCAGCGCGGCCACGAGACCATGCACGATTTCACGGTGCGCATCGAGAAGGCCGCGGTCCATCGCAGCCTGGAGAACCTGATGACGTTCCCCTTTGTGCGCGAGCGCGTGGAGAAAGGCGCGATGGATCTGCACGGCGCCTATTTCGGCGTCGCCGAAGGCTCGCTATTCGTGCTCGATCAGGAAGCCAAGGAATTCAGGAGCGCTCGCGAAGCGCTCGCTGGCGAATAGGGAGTAGCGAATGGCGAATGGAAGTTCTGTTCGCTACTCGCTACTCGCCATTCGCTACTCACCGCCGTGGTCGCCGCCGCTGTACCGATCGGCGAACGCGAGCATGAAAGCCGAGAACACGAACGCCAGGTGCACGCCGACCAGCCAGGCAAGCTTGGTCGAATCGAAATTGGTCTCGATGTTCATGAAGGCCTTGAGCACCTGGATCGCCGAGATCGCGACGATCGAGGCCAGCAGCTTCTGCTTCAGCCCGCCGAAATGGATCTTGGTCATCCAGTCCGGCCAGTCCGGATGGCCGCCGGGATCGATCTTGGAGACGAAGTTCTCGTAGCCCGAGAACACCACGATCAGGATCAGATTGCCGGTCAGCGAGATGTCGATCAGCGACAACACGCCGAGGATGATGTCGCTTTCCTTCGAGCCGGGCGCGTGGACGATGAACTCCCACAGCACCATGCAGAACTTCAGCAGCAGCACGGCCAGGCTGACGACGAGGCCGAAATAGAACGGCGCCATCAGCCAGCGGCTGTTGAAGATCAGGCCCTCAAAACCCCTCTCGACGCGCTTGGCGGTCGGGTTTGGCTGATAGGCGGGCGCCGGCTGTTCGGTCATTCGCGACTCCCCGGCTTCCGCGCTACGCCGCCTTCTTCTTGGCGGTGATCAGCTTGCGGTTGATCAGGACTTCCGCGATCTGGATTGCGTTGAGCGCCGCGCCCTTGCGCAGATTGTCGGAGACGCACCACAGCACCAGCCCGTTCTCCACCGTCGCGTCCTCGCGGATGCGGCTGATATAGGTGGCGTCCTCGCCGGCCGCCTCGTAGGGCGTGACGTAGCCGCCCGGCTCCAGCTTGTCGATGACGAGGCAGCCCGGCGCCCGGCGCAGGATGTTACGCGCCTCGTCCGCCGTGATCGGGTTTTCAAACTCGATGTTGACGGCCTCGGAGTGGCCGACGAACACCGGCACGCGCACGCAGGTGGCGGACAGCTTGATCTTCGGATCGAGTATCTTCTTGGTCTCCGCCATCATCTTCCATTCTTCCTTGGTGTAGCCGTCCTCCATGAAGACGTCGATGTGGGGGATGACGTTGAAGGCGATGCGCTTGGGGAATTTCTTGTTGACCAGCTCGTCATTGGTGTAGACCGCCTTGGTCTGCGAGAACAGTTCGTCCATCGCATCCTTGCCGGCGCCCGACACCGACTGATAGGTCGACACGACGACGCGCTTGATGGTCGCCTTGTCATGCAGGGGCTTGAGCGCGACGACGAGTTGCGCGGTCGAGCAGTTGGGATTCGCGATGATGTTCTTCCTGGTGTAACCGGCCGCGGCGTCCGCATTCACTTCCGGCACGATCAGCGGCACGTCGGGATCCATGCGCCAGGCCGAGGAATTGTCGATCACCACGGCGCCGGCGGCGCCGATCTTCGGCGACCATTCCTTCGACACCGAGCCGCCCGCCGACATCAGGCAGATGTCGACGTCGGAGAAGTCGTAATGCTCCAGCGCCTTGACCTTCAGGGTGCGGTCGCCATAGGAGACCTCGACGCCGACGCTGCGGCGCGAGGCGAGGGCTACGACCTCGTCGGCAGGGAATTTCCGCTCATCCAGGATGTTGAGCATCTCGCGCCCGACATTGCCGGTGGCGCCGACCACTGCGACCTTGTAACCCATCGTTCACTCTCCGAAGAAAAATGCCTCACCCACGCCCGCGGCGGAAAGGGAAGAGGCAGCGCTTCTATGCGAGAAACGCCCTTAACACAACGTTAGACGCGTTTTTCGGGTCGTTGATGCAGCCGTCTCGCGCCGTTCCGGCCGCGCCTCATTATACCGGCGGATTCCTGCCCGTGCTGAAGAGCGTGGCGGACGAGCTGTGCGCGACGCTGGCCCGGCTGATCGCCTATCTCTGCACGCTGGCGCTGCTCTTCATCCTCGGCGTCTATCTCTGGGACCAGCTGCCGGACATGCATTCGGACGCCTCTTCCCGGCCGGAATGGACGGTAGCCACCCGCTCGACCCCGGCTTTTGCCAGCAACCAGTATGATTTGTCATACGAAACAAGGTCTTATCGGATCCTCCGGCATCCGGAGGGCGGCCGAAGGGACGTGCTGCGCTGGAATGTTGCGAACGGGCAGCCCATTGCAGAGCTGAAAATCTACCGGCCGGGTGCCGAATTCGAGCAGCTGACGGCACCCGACAGGACGGGCATGATCGACAGCAAGTTCGGACCTGTCACCCTTCTCCACCTGGGTGACGGCGCCTGCCTCGGCTTTCTCAAGACCGTCGAGCAGCCGGCCTTGCGCATTTCCGGCTACGTCTGCCAGGGCGAAACGCTTCCTGCCCGCAGTGCGGCGATCGCCTGCATGCTCAACCGCCTGAGCCTGGTTGCCGCCGGCAACGACGCCAAACTCGCCGAATTGTTCGCGCGCGCCGAGCTGAAGCGCGCGGACTGCCGCACCGACTGGGTATCGGGTGCCGGCAAGCCTTCTCTGCGCGGCGCGATCTGAACGCCGTGCCCCGGCCAAGCTGCTGGTTTTCATGCAACTTTTAACCTCACGGGCGCATTATCCGTGCCGGGTGTGGCCCATTTGACCTAGTGGGGTTACGCCCCCGGCGGCTAGGATGGCCGCAAATTGGACACGGGCGCCTGCCAGTTCCGGCAGGTGCAACGATGAGGACGCGAATGACCCCCAAAATCCCAATGCTGTTTGCAGCAATCGCCGTCCTCGCGATCGGCGTGCTGCCCGCAAGCGCACAGCAGACCCGGATGCAATACGACAAGAACGGCCGCGTCTATTATGGCCCGGGCGGTCCGAACCGCGTCATCCAGCAGGGCCCGAACACCCGCGTCTACATCACGACGCGCTCCTGGCTCGACGCCGGCACCGAAGTGCTGCCGGGCGAGCGCAAGTTCCAGGACTACGCCTTCCCGCCGGAGATCGGCTACCCGACCTTCGCCCGCGAGAACCGCCAGCGGCCGATCGACCGCCAGCCGCTCAGCACGCCTGCCGATCTCGGCGGCTATCCAACGCGCTTCCCGCTTTATTGATTTCTCTTCGCTGACGAAAAAGCCCGGCGCGCGCCGGGCTTTTTTTGTTGTCAGTGCAGCTTCTGCAGCTCTTTCAAGATCGCCTCGCCCATCTGCTGGGTGCTGGCCGACGTCGTGCCTTCCGACTTGATATCCGCCGTGCGCAGGCCGCTGGCGAGCACCGCTGCGATGGCCTGATCGACCTTGTCGGCGAGCGCGCCCATGTCGAAAGAATAGCGCAGCGCCATGCCGAAGGAGGAAATCATCGCAATCGGATTGGCGAGGCCCTTGCCGGCGATGTCGGGCGCAGAGCCGTGCACCGGCTCGAACAGCGAGCGGCGCTTTTTCGTCTTCGCGTCGATCTCGCCGAGCGAAGCCGACGGCAGCATGCCGAGCGAGCCGGTCAGCATCGCCGCGATATCGGAGAGCATGTCGCCGAACAAATTGTCGGTGACGATGACGTCGAACTGCTTCGGCCATTTCACCAGCATCATGCCGCCGGAGTCGGCGAGCTGGTGCTCCAGCGTGACGTCCTTGTATTCGCGCGCATGCAACTGCGTCATCACCTCGTTCCAGAGCACGCCCGACTTCATGACGTTGCGCTTTTCCATCGAGGTGACCTTGTTGCGGCGCTTGCGCGCCAGATCGAAGGCGACGCGGCCGATCCGCTCGATCTCGTAGGTGTCGTACACCTGGGTGTCGATGGCGCGCTTCTGGCCGTTGCCAAGGTCGGTGATGGTCTTGGGCTCGCCGAAATAGACGCCGCCGGTGAGCTCGCGCACGATCATGATGTCGAGGCCTTCCACCGCCTCGCGCTTCAGGCTGGAAGCGTCCGCCAGCGCCGGGTAGCACACGGCGGGACGCAGGTTCGCGAACAGGCCGAGATCCTTGCGCAGGCGGAGCAGGCCTGCTTCCGGCCGCGCCTCATAAGGCACCGCGTCCCATTTCGGGCCACCGACCGCGCCGAAGATCACGGCATCAGCAGCCTTGGCCACGTCCATGGTCGCGTCCGTGATGCTCTGCTTGCTCGCGTCGTAGGCCGCGCCGCCGACCAGCCCCTCCTCGGTCTCGAAGGAGGCAATGCCCTCCTTGTTCAGCCAGCCGATCAGGCGCTTCACCTCGCCCATCACTTCGGGGCCGATGCCGTCGCCGGGCAGAAGCAGCAGTTTATGGGTCGCCATAGAATCGATCCTCGTAAATCCCGTCATGGCGAGGCCCATCCCGGCCATCCACGTCTTGCGTCGCTACTGCTGGGAAGACGTGGATGCCCGGCACAAGGCCGGGCATGACGCTAAAGGGGTAATCCGAGCGGAGTGCTAGAACGCCGAGCGCGGATTGGCAAGGCGCTCGCCAGCAGCGGGAAAATCGGTTTCAATACATCCGTCGCAAGACGGAACGCATGACCGCAGCCATCCTGTTTGCCTTTGCGTCCGCAGCCTTCCTGGGTGCGGCCGTGGTGACCTCCCAACTCGGCCTGCGGACGATGGAGCCGCTGTCGGGGGCTGCCGTCAGCATGCCGGCCTTTGCCCTGCTGTTCCTGCTGCTTTCGCCAATCCTCCTCGCCGGCGAGCCGGTGGTCTGGCGGGGCCTGCCGATCTTCGCTGCGATCGGCCTGTTCTTTCCGGCCAGCCTGACGCTGCTCGCCTTCGCCTCCAACCGGGCGCTCGGGCCGGTGATCACCTCGACGCTCGGCAACCTCGCGCCATTGTTTTCGGTTGCGCTCGCGATAGCGCTGCTGAACGAGCCGCTGCGGCCGGTGCAGGCGGCCGGTCTCGCGATCGCCGTGGCCGGCGCCGTCATCATCTCCGTCACCCGGCCGCGCGATCTCGGCCACTGGCGAAGTTTTGCGCTGCTGCTGCCGCTCGCCGCCGCCCTGGTCCGCGGCGTGATCCCGCCGATCGTCAAGCTCGGGCTTGAAGTGTGGCCGAGCCCGCTCTGGGCGACCTTCATCGGCTACGTCACGTCGTCGCTGGTGGTGCTCGCAGTGCAGCGCGTCCGCGCGGGGAGTTTCATTGCGAAGGCGCCGGCATCGGGCCTGCTGTGGTTCGTCGTCACCGGCATCGCCAGCGGCCTCGCGACCCTCATGATGTTCGCCGCCGTGCGCCACGGTCCGATCACGCTGGTCGCGCCGATCGTGGCGGTCTATCCGCTGGTCACCGTGCTGATGAGCAAGCTCATGCTCAAGCACATCGCGATCACTCCGCGGATCGTCGGCGGCACCGTGCTCACCGTCGCCGGCGTCGCGCTGGTGCTGGCGGGCTGAGATTGTTGCGCTCAAGGCAACGCACCTCTGCAGGCAGCGTCCTGTGCAGGCACTTCGCGGCCTGCCACAGTGCGTCACTTGCCGGAGTCCTTCGTGAAATCCCCCGATCGCTCCCAATCCTACCCGCATCCCGCGCGGCTGATCCTGATCCTGTCGCTGGCGCCGACCATCGGGCTCGGCATCGGCCGCTTCGCCTATGCGCTGGTGCTGCCCGACATGCGCGACTCCCTGTCGTGGTCCTATTCGGCGGCCGGCTTCATGAACACGATCAATGCCGTCGGCTATCTTGCCGGCGCCCTGACCGCCTCGCCCCTGATCAAGCGCTTTGGCCTTTCGCGAAGCGTGGTCTGGGGCACCGCCGCCTGCGTGGCGTCGCTGGCGCTGTGCGCGCTGACCGGTAACTTCGTTGCACTGAGCTTCGCGCGGCTGCTGGCGGGCTTTGCGGCGGCTGCCGGCTTCGTCGGCGGCGGCGCGCTCGCGGCAACGATCGCGCAGACGCGCCCCTCGCGCGCCAACTTCCTGCTCAGCCTGTTCTATGCGGGACCCGGCGTCGGCATCCTGGCTTCCGGATTGATCGCGCCCTATACGCTGCAGGCCTTCGGTCCGGGCTCGTGGTGGATCGTATGGTGGGCGCTGACGGCCCTCTCCCTGATCATGATCCTGCCGCTGTGGCTGGCGCCGCTCGGCGGCAACGGTCAATTCGACAGTGCCGTGCGCGTGAAATTCTCCGTCCGGCCCGTGCTGATCTATCTCTTCGCCTATTTCCTGTTCGGTGCGGGCTACATCGCCTACATGACCTTCATGATCGCCTATGTGCGCGATGGCGGCGGCGGCGCATCGGCGCAGGCGACGTTCTGGGGCCTGATCGGCATCTCCGCTTTCGCCACGCCGTGGGTCTGGCGACGGGTGCTGGCGCTCGACCGCGGCGGGCTTGCCACCACTATCATCCTCGGCACCAATGCGATCGGCGCGGCGCTGCCGATCTTCGGCCATTCGCCGATTCTGCTCGCCATCTCCGCGCTGGTATTCGGCGTCGCGTTCTTTGCGGTGGTGGGATCGACCACGGCGTTCGTGCGCCTCAACTATCCTCCGTCCGAATGGCCCGCCGGCATCGCGGCGCTGACCATCGCGTTCGGCATCGGCCAGACGCTCGGCCCGATTGCGGTCGGCGCGATCACGGATGCGGTGGGGAGTCTTTCATCCGCACTCAATGTATCGGCTGCAATGCTGGCGCTTGGCGCAATTCTCTCGGCATTTCAGCGCAAGCTGACGAAGATTTCGTAGGGTGGGCAAAGGCGCGATCGCGCCGTGCCCACCTTCGCTTGATCCGGTGCAAGACAGGTGGGCACGCTTTCGCTTTTCCCACCCTACAAGAATCTCAGCTCCCGCTGAACGAATTGTACCCCTGGTCCTCCCAGAAGCCGCCCTTGTAGTCGTTGGTGACTTCCATCGAGATCACGTATTTCGGGTTCTTGAAGCCGAGCTTGGTCGGCACGCGGATCTTCATCGGGAAGCCGTAGGCGCGTGGCAGGATCTCGTCGGCGAATTTGAACGTCATCTGGGTCTGCGGATGCAGCGCGCTCGCCATGTCGAGCGGCGAGTTGTAGCCGTCCTTGTCGGCGCACTGGAACCAGACATATTTGGCGCGCGTATCGGCGCCGATCAGTTTCAGGAAGTCGCGCAGCGGCGTGCCGGTCCAGCTGCCGATCGCGCTCCAGCCTTCCACGCAGATGTGCCGGGTGACCTGCTTGACCTGCGGCAGCGCGTAGAGCTCATCCAGTGTCCAGGACTTCTTGTTGTCGACGAGGCCGCGCACTTCCAGTTTCCAGCTCTTGCCGTCGACCTCGGGGGCTTCGTCGAGGCCGTAATAGGCGTTGAACGGGAACGGCTTCATCACCATGCTTTCGGGATAGGTCGGCGCCAGCGCGTTCGGATTGAACATGGCGGCCTGCACGGCATCGTTGAACTTCGACACCTGCTTCAGCATTTCCTCGGCGGAGAAACTGTCGACGACGTCGCAGCCGGTCAGCAGCGTCAGCGCGCCGAGGCTGGCGCCGCCCGAGATGAAGCGGCGGCGGGTGAGGTCGGGCATCGCCCTGGCGGCGTCGCGGACGAGCAATTGCTTGTCGACACCGGGGATGATGAGCGAGCGTTTGCGGGACATGCGATCCTCCCAAATGTCTCAGCGGCCGATGATCATGGCGCGCAGGCTCTTCGGCACGATCAGCGCCAGGACCACATGCACCACCATGAAGGCGACGATCGCCGCCATGCAGAAGAAATGAACGTAACGCGCGGCATCGTAGCCGCCGAACAGCGCGGTCAGCCATTGCAGTTGCACCGGCTTCCAGATCGCAAGACCGGACAGCACGACCAGCACGCCGACGACGATGACGCCGGCATAGAGCAGCTTCTGCACGGAATTGTACTTGGAGAGATCGTCGTGCGAAAGCTTGCCGGTGAGCGCGGCCTTGGTATCGGAGATCACGCCCTCCGGCGTGATCGGCAGCAGCTTCTTGCGGAAGCGGCCGGTGGCGAAACCAAGCGCGAGATAGATGAGGCCGTTCACCATCAGGAGCCACATCGCGGCGAAGTGCCACAGCAGCGCGCCGCCGAGCCATCCGCCGAGCGTGATGGTCCTGGAGAAGGTGAAGTCGAACAGCGGATGGGCATTGTAGATCTGCCAGCCCGACATGATCATCAGGATCATGGCAAAGGCGTTGACCCAGTGCAGGATCCGCACCCAGGCCGGCTGAATGGCTTTCGCCTTGCCCGATGTGGCCGACGTGGCTTGCTCGTTGCTGACGGTCAGGCTCGACATGATCAGGTTCCCAGCTCATTCGTTCCGAGGCCGATTACCGGTTTATACGCCGGAAACCGCCTTTCCGTTACAACCCCGTGCCTATCTGTTTCATGCACGGGGCCTATCGTGGTCACAAGAAAGCGAGCCGGGTCGCCCCGGCTCGCCTCCCGTCACGCGTCCTGCTTTTGGGGCTGGTCAGAACGCGGGGTTATCAGGACGCCGGCATCAGCACGGTGTCGACCACATGGATCACACCGTTGGACTGGTTGACGTTCGAGATCGTGACCATCGACTGGCCGCCCTTGGCGTCGATGATCCAGACCTTGTCGCCCTGGTGCTTGACGGAGAGCTCTTCACCCTCGGCGGTCTTCAGCTTCATGCCGTCCTTGAGGTCGGAAGCGGCGAGCTTGCCGGGCACGACATGGTAGGTGAGGATCTTGGTCAGGGTCGCCTTGTTCTCAGGCTTGACCAGCGTGTCGACCGTGCCGGCCGGCAGCTTGCCGAACGCGGCGTTGGTCGGCGCGAACACCGTGAACGGACCCTTGCCTTCGAGGGTTCCGACCAGGCCCGCGGCCTTCACGGCGGCGACCAGCGTGGTGTGGTCCTTGGAGTTGACGGCGTTCTGGATGATGTTCTTGGAGGGGAACATCGCCGCTCCGCCGACCATCACGGTCTTCTCCTGCGCGGAAACCGGCGCAGCAACGGTCGCGGTGAGGGCGAGCGCCGCAAACGCAGCGGCGGACAGCAGGGCAATACGCTTCGACATTGGATAGTCTCCCGATGATTGAGCTGGCCGGCGGGCCATCCGCCGGCGATGCAAACAACGGCGTCGTCATTGTGGGTGAGACAGCGTCGTCGTTGGCCGAACTACGGGAGGTTTTTCGGGTGGTTTCGGGCAAAAAAATCTTTGTGATTTTTGAAACTAACGGATGCGGTGATCGTGCGGCGCTCGTCGGATTTGTAGGGTGGGCAAAGGCGCGCTTACGCCGTGCCCACCTTCACGGTTCGTGCTCTGGAAGGTGGGCACGCTACGAGGCTGGGCAAATATTCAATCGGCCATCGACGCAGTAGAAATCCATTCGCAGTCCGACGCCATAGCGCCGAAAATATTCTGTTGCCGTCATTGCGCAAGCAGTGCAGAGAATGAACTTTCTACGA
>NZ_JBQTHN010000044.1:0-24864 GCF_052389815.1 Bradyrhizobium sp.
ATAGGCAAGCTCGGCGCCGGCCGGAGGCAAACGCAGTTCGATTGCGTCTGGCGTCTGCAACGCCGCCGGCGTTGCGAGCAAGATCTGGCTCGCCACCGACATGACCGCGCAGGTCGCGCACGGCTCACTCGACGGCTGCTTTTCATTGTGGCTTGCCGGCTGCGGCCTCTCGTGGGCTATGTCGGCGGCATCGTCCGCAATATGCGCGATATCGGCGAGGACCTGACTCGAGGGCGCCGCCTGCGCATCGTCGACGTGAAAATGCGCGAACGACAGCAAGAATTGCAGAGCGAGCGCAAACAGCGCGAGCCAGGTACTCTGCTTGAGGTTCTTACGGAACCAGGTCACGGGGTTTACACCCTTGGTTAGCCCTGCGGCATTCGGTCAGTCGATGTTACAATATAACATTTGGAAGCCGGCGGCATGTCAATTGCCGGGCTGACGGTCGGAGCCTGAACCCTCGATAATTCAACGAGGTGTGGAATTCGGGCAACACCGCCCCGTTGCGCAAGATCAGCCACTTGACCAGCGGCCGGAACAAGATGTTATGTTATAACATAACATAACGGCGACGGACTTCATGCGTCTTCCCTCCCGGTTAGGACCACGCGAACTGAAAAGGCGTTTCGATCTTCATGCGAAAACTCCCCGTCACCGTCTTGTCCGGCTTCCTCGGGGCTGGAAAAACCACTTTGCTCAATCATGTGCTGAACAATCGCCAGGGCCTGAAGGTGGCGGTGATCGTGAACGACATGAGCGAGGTCAACATCGATGCGGACCTCGTTCGCGATGGCGGTGCCAATCTCTCACGGACTGAAGAAAAACTGGTCGAAATGACCAACGGCTGCATCTGTTGCACCCTTCGCGACGATCTCTTGAGGGAGGTTCGGGCGCTCGCCGAGAGCGGCCGGTTCGACTATCTGCTGATCGAGTCCACCGGCATCGCCGAGCCGTTGCCCGTCGCCGCCACGTTCGATTTCCGCAATGAGACGGGCGACAGCCTGTCCGATGTCGCCGTTCTCGACACGATGGTCACCGTCGTCGATGCCGTGAACCTGTTCAAGGACTACGCGTCGACCGATTTCATAAGGGACCGCGGGGAATCGCTGGGCGAGAGTGACAGGAGGACTCTCGTGGACCTCCTGGTCGAACAGATCGAATTTGCTGACGTCGTCGTACTCAACAAGATTGCCGATGCTTCGCCGGCGCAACTGGGAGCCGCGCGCAAGATCGTGAGGGCGCTCAACCCCGAAGCCGATATCGTCGAGTGCAGCTTTGCCAGCGTGCCGTTCGACCGCATCCTCAACACCGGACGGTTCGATTTCGAACGGGCGCAACGACATCCGTTGTGGTTCAAGGAACTTTACGGCTTTGCCGGCCATACGCCCGAAACCGAGGAGTATGGCGTCACCAGCTTCGTATATCGCGCGCGCCGGCCGTTCGATCCGGAGAAATTTCACCGGTTCCTGCAGGAAACATGGGCGGGCGTCATTCGCGCGAAGGGGCATTTCTGGATTGCCACGCGCCCTCAATGGCTCGGCGAACTGAGCCAGGCGGGTTCGATCGTCCGAACCGAGGCTCTCGGCTTTTGGTGGGCCAGCGTCCCTGCCCAGCGCTGGCCGAACGATCCCGCGTGGCGTCGGTCGCTCGAAAGCAACTGGAACAGCCTGTACGGCGATCGCCGCCAGGAGCTCGTCTTCATCGGGACGGACATGAATCGGGACGCCCTGACGGCGCGACTCGATGCCTGTCTGGTGCCGGGCAGGCCGGGCATGCACGTCGAAGAATGGTCCAGGCTTCCCGATCCGTTTCCGCGATGGCGTCGCGCGGACGAGGTCGCTTAGAACCTCGACCTATTTCGCGTTCGTCAGCGCCCCTCGCGCAGCCAGGTCGCAGCGAAGGCGCCGAGCAGCAGCAACAGGCCGATCAGGCCGGCGAACACCGGCAGCACGCCGACGCCCTTGACCACACTGGCATCGCGCATCTTCACGCCCATCCAGCCGTCGCCGCGGAACACGCTCGCCGCGCGCACCGGCACGATGCGGGGCATGTCGAGGCTGCCGCCCTCGACCACGCGCCGTGCGTCGCCGCCGGTCGCCTGCGCCAGCGGTTTAAGCATGTCGGTGGTGGAGGTGACTTCGGAAAACTCCTTCGGATTGGTTGGACCGACGTTGATCAGCGCCTTCAGCGTGCCGTCGGTGGCCTGCCAGAGGCCGAGCTCGCCCGCCGGCAGCGTCGCGCGCCACTCGCCGGGCTCGGCGGCCGAGAGTGTCAATTCGCGCGTGGCGCCGCTCGGCGAGGTCACCGTGACCGGCGACACCGTATCGGACATGGTCTGCCGGATCACCGCGAGATCCTTGCCGGCAACCTGCAGCCGCAGCGCTTCCTCGTCCAGATCCGGCTGCTTCATCAGCCAGTGCGAAGTCCTGCGCAGCAAGTCGAGATGCGGCCCGCCGCCTTCATAGCCACGCGCCCACAGCCAGATGTGATCGGTGAGCAGGAGCGCCACGCGGCCCTCGCCGAAGCGCGACAGGAGCAGCAGCGGCTTGCCGTCGGCGCCGGTCATGACGGGTTGGCCGATAGTGTTGCGCGTATCGACGGAGCGGAAGAAGCGGCTCCAGCGCGGCGGCTCGCTGGCGGAACCTTCCAGCCCGCGCGTCACCGGGTGGCGTTTGCCGGCGTCGGAAAGGTGCGCGTGATACGGCTTCTCCGTCACGCCGACGGGTTCGGCCGGCAGCACCGTATCCAGCGGCGTCCGCCAGATGCTGGTGGTGGAGGCGTAGTCCGGGCCGGCCGACACCAGCACGGCGCCGCCGCCGCGCACATAGCGGGCGATATTGTCGAAATAGGCGATCGGCAGCACGCCTTGCCGGGCGTAGCGGTCGAAGATGATCAACTGGAAGTCGTTGATCCGCTGCTGGAACAGCTCGCGGGTCGGAAACGCGATCAGCGACAGCTCGTTGATCGGCGTGCCGTCCTGCTTCTCCGGCGGACGCAGGATGGTGAAATGTACCAGGCCGACGCTGGCATCGGACTTCAGAAGGTTGCGCCAGGTGCGCTCGCCGGAATGCGGCTCGCCCGAGACCAGCAGCACGCGCAGCTGGTCGCGCACGCCGTCGATCGCCACCACGGCGCGGTTGTTGACCAGCGTCAGCTCGTTGTCGAGCGGCGAGGCCTCGATTTCGACGATGTTGGAGCCGGCATGCTTGATGTCGACCTCGACATTGGCGGTCTGGCCGCTTTGCAGGCTGCGCTCGCTGATCACCTCGCCGTCGCGGCGCACGGTGATCCTGGCGCGCTCGCCGCGCACGCCCTGGTCGTCGAGGCGGTAGGTGATGGTCTGCGGCTGGCCGACGATGCCGAAGCGCGGCGCGGCCGAAATGGCGATACGACGATCGCGTTCGTCCTTGCGGCCGGTGATCAGGGCATGCACCGGTGCCTGGAAGCCGACCGCGCCGGCATTGGCGGGGATGTCGTGCACGCGGCCGTCGGTGATCAGGAAGGCGCCGGCGACGCGGTCGACCGGCACGTCCGACAGCGCCGAGGACAGCGCGCCGAACAGTTTCGTGCCATCGGTCTCGCCGTCGGCCTGGCCCGCTTCGACGACGCGCACTTCCAGGCCCTTTACCTTCTTGAGGGCATCGACGAGGGCTTCCTGCGCCTGCGCGGCCTCGCGCGTCCGGTTGCCGAAATTCTGGCTCGGGCTCTTGTCGATCACCACGGCGGCGACGGAAGTCAGCGGCTCGCGGTCCTCACGGGTGAAGGAGGGGTTGGCGAGCGCGAGCAGCACCAGCGCCAGCGCCAGCACGCGCACCGCCGCGCCGCGCGAGCGGCCGAGCAGCAGAAATGCGCCGATGACCACGATCGCGGCGAGCGCGATCCACAGCACGATCGTCGGCACGAGAGGGGTGAACGCGATACCGTACTGCATTACGCGAGGCCCTCTCGATCGTCATGGCCGGGCTTGACCCGGCCATCCACGGCTTGAAGCACGGCAAGGAAGACGTGGATGCCGGGGACATGTGCGCGAAGGCGCGCTTTGCGCTTTTGCCCGGGCATGACGCTGTTGTTGTGGCGAGCGGCGGCACACATGATCACTGTCCCAGCCGTTCGATCAGCGCCGGCACGTGCACCTGGTCGGCCTTGTAGTTGCCGGTCAGCGTGTACATCACGATGTTGACGCCGGCGCGGAAGGCGAATTCGCGCTGGCGCATGTCACCGCCGGAGACCGGCAGCATCGGCTGGCCGTCGGGGCGCAGCGCCCAGGCGCCGGCAAGATCGTTGGAGGTGATGATGATCGGCGAGACGCCGTCGCCGCCATGCGCCGGCCGCGAGGCCGCCTCGTCATCCTCATTGCGCGGCAGCGTCTCCACCCAGGTCTGGCCGGTGGTGTAGCGGCCGGGGAAATCGCGCAGCAGGTAGAACGTCTTGGTCAGCACATGCTCGCGCGGCACCGGCTCGAGCTCGGGCACGTCAAGCGAAGACAGGATGTTGCGCAACGCCATCATGCCCGGCGTCTGCGAGCTGCCGTTCTCGCCGGGCGGCGCTTCGAGGGCATCGCGGGTATCGAACACCACCGTGCCGCCCTGCTTCATGTAGGCGTCGATTCGATTGAGAGTGTCCTGCGACGGCCTTGGCGCGTCCGGCATCACCGGCCAGTAGATCAGCGGGAAGAACGCAAGCTCGTCGCTCGCGGGATCGACGCCGATGGGATCGCCGGCCTCCAGTGCCGTGCGCTGGGCAAGGAACAGCGTGAGTCCGGACATGCCGGCCTTGACGATGGCGTCGACGTCCGCGTTCCCCGTCACGACATAGGCAAGGCGCGTCTGCGACACCGCACGCAGGGCAAAATCGTCCTTGCTGTCGGCGCGCACCTGCGAAGGCGTCGATGTCGTCAATGCGAAGACCAGCGCCAGCGCGAGCGAGGCGGATGCCGGGCGCCAGCGCCGCAGCAGCGCCGCCAGGCCGGCGCCGAGCAGCGCCACGATCACGGCATCGACCAGGAACAGCGCCAGCGCGGAGGCGAGCAGCATGCCGCGCAAGTCGCGCGGCTCGGCATTGGTGTAGGTTGCCCGTTGCGCACGCAGGATAGACGTATCGAGCGCGGCCAGGCGGTCGGCGCTCGCGAGCGTATTGACCGCGATCGGGCCTTCGGCCGGGCCGTAGAGACCGGGCGGATGATCCGGCGTCGCGCGGTCGCGATAATCCGCCCGCATCGGTTTTGCGCTCGAGGGCGGCGGGCCGAAGGTTCCGAAGCCGTCGAGCGTGCGCAGGGGCGCGACCATTTCCACCGCGCCTTCGCCGGCGACGCCTGCGCCTGGCGTCGACGTATAGCCGGACATGTCGACGATCCGTCGCAGCATTTCGACGAAGCTGCCGGACATCGGCAGGTCGGACCAGCGCATGTCGGCGCCGACATGGAAGAGGGAAACCACGCCCTTGGCCCGCCGCTCGCCGGTGACCAGCGGCGTGCCGTCTTCCAGGATCGCCCAGGTCTTCGCCGCGAGCGCCGCATCCGGCTCGGCCAGCACCTGGCGGTTGACGGTGATGTCCTTCGGCACGGCGAGGCCGGCGAACGGCCCTTCGGCGGCAAAGGTGGACAGATGCTGCGGCTTCTCCCAGGTCAGGCTGCCGCCGAGGGTGCGGCCGCCGCGGCGCAGCTTCACCGGCACGAGGTCGTCGTCCGCCTGCGCCAGGCGCGGGCCGGCGAAGCGCACCAGCACGCCGCCCTGTTCGATCCAGGCGTTGAGGCGCTCGCGGATTTCCGGCGACAGCGTGCCGACATCGGCCATCACGATCATCGGCAGCTTCTGGTCGAGGAACTGGGCGACCGCCTGTTGCGGCGAGCCGCGCTCGCCGAGCCGAACGTCGGCAAAGGGCGAGAGCGCGCGGGCGAGGTAGAAGTTCGCGGCGAGCAGCGGCTGCGCGGTGTCGCTGGTCGCGCCCGAGACCACGCCGACGGCGCGGCGGCGCCAGCGCTTGTCGAGCAGCTGCACGGCGCCCGCGGAGCGTTCCCCCGCGATCTCCAGCCGCGCGATGTCGTTGCGCAGCTCGACCGGCAGATCGAAGGAAGCATCGGTCTCGCGATCGCCGTCCTTGAAGTTGAAGCGCGCTTCGCCGACCGGCGAGCCCTTGGCGTCGACGGCGCGCACGGTGCCGACGGCGGCCCCGCCTGCGGGGCGCAACACCTTCACGACCATCTTCGCCGCGGCGTTCTCGGCTGCCGCCAGCGCCAGCGGCGCCGGCGCGCCCTCGAAGATAGTCAGCGCGCGCTCGCCGATCGCCTTGGACAGGCTTTCCACGAACTCGCTGCCGCGGCCGGTATCGGTGCCGTCGCTGAGCCAGGCGATCTCCGCGTCGCCAGTGGCCTTCAGGAACCGCTCGATCGCCGGCAGTGTCTCGACGCGCTCGGCCGACCAGGGCTTTGGCGAGAACTGGCGCAGCGCCACGCGCGCATTGCCCGCCGGCATCAGCGTGATGTCGCGCTGCGGCTCGGAAAGCGCAACCAGCGCCACGCCGCGCCGGTCGTTGTCGGCCTTCGCGATCAGCTCGTCGGCGGCCTTGATGCGGGTCTCCCAGCTCGCCGCCGAGCTCCAGCCGTCGTCGAGCAGGATCACGAGCGGCGCATTGCCGGCGCCGAGCCCGGTTGCCGGATTCCAGATCGGGCCCGCGGCGGCGGCGATCAAGAGCGCGGCGGCGGCAAGCCGGATTGCCGTCAGCCACCAAGGCGTGCGCGAGGGCGTCTCTTCCTTCGGCGCGATGTCGAACAGCAGCTTGGTCGGCGGGAATTCAATGCGGCGCGGGCGCGGCGGCATCACCCGGAGCAGCCACCACAGCAGCGGCAGGCTGAGCAGCCCCAGCAGCAGCAACGGTTGGGCAAAGGTGAGGGGCAGGCCCATCATGCGCTTCGCCCCGCTTTCACGTTGGTCCGCTGGCCGCCCTTGTTCACCATCAAGCCGCCATGCAGGAACAACAGCAGCTCCGCCGCCGAGCGGCTGGTGGTGTGGGTGGAGAACAGCCAGTCAAGCTTGTTGGTTTCGGCGCGGATTTCGTCGCGGTGCAGCGCAACGCGCGCGACGTAGTCGTTCATCCAGCTTTCGGCGCGGCCGGCGGTGATGACCTCACCGCCCTCGGGCTCGACGAATTCGATCCGGCCGGAATACGGGAAGGTTTCCTCGGCGGGATCGACGACCTGGATCAGCGTGCCATGCGCGCCCGAGGAAGACAGCCCCGCCAGCATGGTCCTGATATCGGCTATCGGCGACCAGAAATCCGAAAGCACCACGATCTCGGCCAGCGCCGACGGCACGAAGGCCGGCGGCAGGCTGAGCCGCGTCGCATCGTCATGCAGCATCGCCTGCGCCATCCTGTCGATCACGTTGTTGCTGGCGGTCGGATTCATCAGTCCGGGAACGCCGACACGCTCACCGCCGGCGACCAGCAATTCGGCCAGCGCAAAGGCGACGATCAAACCGCGCTCCAGCTTGCTGTCGCGCGCATCGCGCGAGGCAAAGGCCATCGAGGGCGAGCGGTCGGGCCAGATCCAGACGGTGTGCGAGGCTTCCCATTCCTGCTCGCGGACATAGAGGTGGTCGTCGCGCGCCGAGCGCCGCCAGTCGACCCGGGCGGCGGGCTCGCCGGAAACGAAGCGGCGGTACTGCCAGAAATTCTCGCCGGTGCCGGCTCGGCGGCGGCCGTGCAGGCCGTGGATCACGTTGGCGGCGATGCGGCGGGCTTCAAGGACGAGGCGCGGCAGCGATGCGGCGAGCGTGCGGCTTTCGCCATCGGCGCGTCGGATTGCTGTGATCTCCAGAGCCTCGTTCTTGTCGGGTGCGGCCATCAACCGATCCGCGTCTTCAACTGCCTGATCACGTCGGGGACGGTGCGTCCCTCGGCGCGCGCCGTGAACGTCAGCGCCATGCGGTGCTTGAGCACGGGCTCGGCGAGGTCGATCACGTCGTCGACCGACGGCGCGAGCCGGCCATCGAGCAGCGCCCGCGCGCGCACCGCGAGCATCAGCGACTGGCTGGCACGGGGGCCGGGGCCCCAGGCAATCAGCTTTTCGCCTTCCTCGCTCGGGCGCGCGGCGCGCACCAGGGACAATATCGCCTCGACCACGGAATCGCCGACCGGCAGGCGCCGCACCAGGCGCTGGGCCGCGAGCAGCGCCTCGGCATCCATCGATGCCTTGGCCAGCGTCTCTTCCGCGCCGGTGGTCTCGAACAGGATGCGCCGCTCGGCGTCGCGATCGGGATAGTCGACGTCGATCTCCATCAGGAAGCGGTCGAGCTGTGCCTCGGGCAGGGGATAGGTGCCTTCCTGCTCCAGCGGGTTTTGCGTCGCCAGCACATGGAAAGGTTTCGGCAGGTCATGCCGCGCGCCTGCAACGGTGATGTGCTGTTCCTGCATGGCTTGCAGCAACGCCGACTGGGTGCGCGGGCTGGCGCGGTTGATTTCGTCGGCCATCAGCAGCTGTGCGAAAACGGGGCCGGCGATGAAGCGGAAGGAGCGCTTTCCGGTGCTGCTCTCGTCCAGCACCTCGGCGCCCAGAATGTCCGATGGCATCAGGTCGGGCGTGAACTGGATGCGCTTGGCATCGAGGCCCAGCGTGACGCCGAGCGTGTCGACCAGCTTGGTCTTGGCAAGGCCCGGCACACCGATCAGGAGCGCGTGTCCCCCGGAAAGGATCGTCACCAGCGTGTTTTCGATGACGCGGTCCTGGCCGAAAATGACGGTGGAAATCGCCTCTTTGGCCGCGCGGATCTGGGCGGAAACCTGCTCGGCGGAGCGGACGATGCCGTCCTCGAGCTTTTCGACGCTTTCTGAACCTGCCATTCCAGTCGGCTCCTTTGCAGCTTACTTGTCGAATGGAAGCGCCATCCGCTGTGTCGTCATGTCATGGACCTCACGCTAAACCTATGCGAAGGCCATGTATTTGTTGAATTAAACTATCCCCACATTATCGGTTTGGGGATATGAACGGCATCACGTTGTGGCGAGAATGTTTATCTCACCAAGCCAACTCGGACGTGCACCAATCGTGCCAAATCGGCTGATCAAAGCTTTGGGGTAAACCATGGCGAACCAAGGGCAAACCAACCAGGGGCAAACCGACCAAGGGCAAGCCCGAAGCAATCTCGAAGGGCTGACCGTCGCTGCGCGCGACGCAACCAACGCCACGCCTGCCGGGCGGGGCCTGCCGCCGGTGCATCTGTGGAACCCGCCGTTCTGCGGCGAACTCGACATGCGAATCGCCAGCGATGGTACGTGGTTCTACATGGGAACGCCAATCGGCCGCCCCGCGCTGGTGCGGCTGTTCTCGACCATCCTCAAGCGCGAGAACGGCAAGCACTTTCTGGTGACGCCGGTCGAGAAGGTCGGCATCCGGGTCGATGATGCGCCCTTCATGGCCGTAGAAATGCGGGTCGAGCACGACGCGCGCGGCCGGCTCTTGCGCTTCCGCACCAATGTCGACGACTGGGTAGTGTGCGAGGCGGGCCATGGCCTGCGCTTCGAGCGGGCGGCCGACGGCGGGCTGACGCCCTATCTGCACGTCCGCGCCGACCTCTGGGCCAAAGTCACCCGTGCGCTCTACTACGATCTGGTTGACATGGGCGAGGAGCGGATGATCGATGGTGAGGAAATGTTCGGGGTCGAATCCGGCGGCGAGTTCTTTGCGATGGCCGACGCGGAGCAGGTGAGGAACGCGCGTTGAGCGAACAGGTGCTGCAGGCGAGGCCCGCGACCGTCGACGCGGAGGAGTTCTTCAGCCGCTCGCGCGCGCGGCTCGGTTTCGATGTGCCGCCGGGGCTGATCGATCCGAACATCGTTCCGCGCACCGGCGATTCCGGCAACGATCGCATGCTGGAGATCGTGGCGCAGGAGCAGCCGGTGCGGCCCGCCGCGGTCTTGATCCCCGTCGTCGATCATCCCGAGCCGACCGTCTTGCTGACGCAGCGTACGGAGCATCTGAGCAGCCATGCCGGACAGATCGCCTTCCCCGGCGGCAAGATCGATGCCGGCGATGCCTCGCCGATGGATGCTGCGCTTCGCGAGGCGGACGAGGAGGTGGGCCTGAAGCGCGAGTTCATCGAGCCGATCGGCTATCTGGACGTTTACGGCACCGCCTTCGGCTTCCGCATCCTGCCCACGGTCGCCAGGGTGAAGCCCGGTTTCAAGCTGACCATCAACGAATACGAGGTGGTCGATGCCTTCGAGGTGCCGCTCGCCTTCCTGATGAACCCGGAGAACCACCAGATCCACACCAAGGAATTCCGCGGCATCGACCGTTCCTACTACGCCATGCCGTTCGCCGAGCGCTACATCTGGGGCGCCACCGCCGGAATCCTGCGTGTGCTCTACGAGCGGATCTATCTCGCATGATCCGTCCGGTCCTGACCGAAATCGGAATTTTCCTGATCCCCTTTGCGGTCTATGCGGCGTTCCTGATCGCAACGCGCTCCGGCGTTTTCATCCAATCCTCCTGGCCGCTGCCCCTCGTCGCCAAGCTGACGCTGGGCTCGCTGCTGCTCGTCATCGTCAGCTTCATCTTCCTTGCCGAATTCGCCGGCGCGCCGCCGGGCTCGACCTACGAGCCCGCCCACCTGGAAGGCGGCAGGCTCGTGCCCGGCGCCGAAAGACCGGGGCCTGCGAAATGACCGAGGCGCGGGTGCTCGGCCATGCGCCGTGGCTGAAGTCCGGCCCTGCGAGGCGCGTGCTGGCGCTGCTCAACGGCGGCGGCGAGGAGGCGCGCGTGATCGGCGGCGCCGTGCGCAATGCGCTGCTCGGCCTTGCCGTCGCCGATATCGACATCGCCACCACGGCGCTGCCGGAAGAGGTGATCCGCCGCGCGGAAAGCGCCGGCATCAAGAGCGTGCCGACCGGCATCGAGCACGGCACGGTGACGCTGGTGGTCGACAAGCATCCCTTCGAGGTCACCACGCTGCGCGAGGACACCGAGACCTTCGGCCGCAAGGCCAGGGTCGCGTTCGGCCGCGACTGGATGCGCGACGCCGAGCGGCGCGACTTCACCATCAACGGCCTGTCGGTCGACGCCGCAGGCGTCGTGCACGATTACGTCGGCGGCCTTGCCGACATCGCCGAGCGGCGCGTGCGCTTCATCGGCGATGCGGCCCAGCGCATCGCGGAAGATTACCTGCGCATCCTTCGCTTCTTCCGCATCCACGCGGCCTATGGCGCGGGCGAGGTGGATCGGGCCGGCTATCTCGCCTGCGTCAGTGGCCGTGCCGGCATGGCGAACCTGTCGGCCGAGCGCGTGCGCATGGAAATGCTGAAGCTGATGGTAGCCCCTGGCGCGGCGGGCTCGATCGCGGCGATGGGCGATTGCGGCCTGCTGCAGCAGATCGTCGGCGGCGTCGCCTATACCGGGCCGCTCGCTGCGATGATCGAAGTCGAGCGGATGCTCGGCCTGCCGGCGGATGCCATGCGCCGCCTCGCCGCGCTCGCGGTCGCCGTCACCGAGGACGCATACCGCATAGCCGCGCGGTTGCGGCTGTCGAATGCGGAAGCCAAGGCGCTCGATTCCATGGCGCATTGCTGGTGGCGCCTTGCCGGCATGGACGAGCCGGCCGCCAGGCGCGCGCTCTATCGCCTCGGCGCTGCGGCCTATCGCGACCGCCTGATGCTGGCCTGGGCGCGGGCAGGGGGGGTCGATGCCGCCGACTGGCGGCGAATGGCCGATCTGCCGCAGCGCTGGACCGCGCCGAAATTCCCGCTTCGAGCCGCGGACTTCATCTCGCGCGGCATCGCCGAGGGACCCGCGCTCGGCCATGTCATGACCATGGCGGAAGACGCCTGGCTCGCCGCCGGCCTTCCGCTGGAGGCAGAAGCGGTTGCTTCGATCGCCGACCAGACGGTGGCGCGTTTCGCCCGCGACCACCGGCTGTGAACATCCTCTCATCAAGATTTCGGTGTTCGGGACGGCGGGCGCCGTCACCGCGCAGGTGCTGGCCTTTGCCGTGCTGATCGGCGCCGTCGCATTGCCCGGGGCGTTTCTGGCAAAGGCGTTCGTGGAGCGGATGCCCGTGCACATCCACACGGCGATCCTCGACGTCGTGGTGATCGCAGGCGGCGTTATGATGATCGGCGCGGCGCTGCGTTGATTGTCGCGATGCCGCCGCAAGCGGGCGGCATCGCCGGCAAGGTCTTCAGGCGCGCTTCTTCTTCTTGCGCGGCTCTTCCTCGTCGTCCTCTTCGTCTTCTTCCTCTTCCTCTTCCTCTTCCTCTTCCTCTTCCTCCTCGTCGTCGTCATCCTCCTCGTCGGCGTCGGCGAGTTCGAGCACGGCGAGCGGGAGGGTTTCGCGGAACAAATCGCCTTCCAGGCCCATCCACAGGCACGCGGCGGAATCCTCGTGCACTTCCGCCACCGTCAGCAGATGACCGCCGGATTTCAGCGTGACGACGTCGCCGGGTTTCAGTTCCATGAAGCGCCTCCGAACTTTGATGAGAGATTCGGGAGGTTAGCGCGCGGCCATGACGCAAATGCGTCACTTCGGCAGCAATTCCGCGAGCGAGCGGATGATGCGGTCGGGCTTGATGATGGAGCCCGGCGGCAATCCGTCGCCATGCACGTCCATCCAGATCGCGTAGATGCCGAGCCGCTGCGGCGCTTCGACTTCCCATTCGAGGTTGTCGCCGATCATCCAGGTGTCTTCGGCGCCGACGCCGAGCGCGTCCATCGCATGGAGATAGGCGCGCTCCTCCGGCTTGCCGAAACCGTGCTCGCCCTCGATCTGGATGTGGTGGAAGCGGTGCGCGAGCTCGAAGCGCTCGACCTTGGCGCGCTGGGTATCGGCCGCGCCATTGGTGACCAGCGCGAGCTTGACGCCGAGCGAGCGCAACTCGTCGATCGCATCATGTGCGCCCGGGAAGATGAACATCTCTTCCTCGCGGTACTCCGTAAAGCGATCGGCGATGCGGATGGCGAGATCGGCGGGAAGCGGCGGATGACCGGCTGCGGCCAGCGCGTCGAATCCGCCCTGCACCGAGATCCGCCGGGCCTCGCCCAGCTTGAGCCGCCAGGCCGGCTCGGCGGTCGACCAGAAGTTTCGCGCAAAGCTCAGCACTGCGGCGGCGATTGCCGTTGGCGGTAGCGGCGCCAGCTCATCGGCGAATTCGGCGGCAATGTGGTGCCAGGCGATCTCCGGCCGGCCATAGGCCGACAGGATGGTGTCGTCCATGTCGATCAGCATGGCGCGCGGCAGTTTCGTCACGGCCACTTCACCTCCGGCGGCATGGAAGAGAGGATGGAATCGACGTTGCCGCCGGTTTTCAGGCCGAAGATGGTGCCGCGGTCGTAGAGCAGGTTGAATTCGACGTAGCGGCCGCGGCGGATCAACTGCTCCTCGCGGTCTTCAGCCGTCCAGGGCGTCGAGAAATTGCGCCGCACCAGCTCGGGATAGACCTTCAGAAAGGCGCGACCGACCTCCTGCGTAAAGACCAGGTCGGCTTCCCAGTCGCCGCTGTCGTGCCAGTCGTAGAAGATGCCGCCGATGCCACGCGGCTCGTTCCGGTGCGGCAGGTAGAAATATTCGTCGCACCACTTCTTGTATTTGTCGTAGTCGGCAACGCCGTTCGGCCCGCTGCAGGCCTCCTTCATCGCCGCATGGAAGGCCAGCGTGTCGGCGTCTTCCTGGGTGCGGCGGCGGTCGAGCACGGGCGTCAAGTCCGCGCCGCCGCCGAACCACGCTTTCGTCGTGACGACGAAGCGCGTGTTCATGTGCACCGCCGGCACGTGCGGATTTTTCATGTGCGCGATCAGCGAGATGCCGGAGGCCCAGAAGCGCGGATCGTCGGAGGCGCCGGGAATCTGTCCGCGGAATTCGGGGGCGAACTCGCCGTGCACGGTCGAGCAGTGCACGCCGACCTTTTCGAACAGGCGCCCGCGCATGACAGACATCACCCCGCCGCCGCCCTTGGCGCCGGTGTGGTCGGTGCGCTCCCACGGCGTGCGCACGAAGCGGCCGGCCTCGCCGGGATAGAGCGGGGAGGTCGCCTCGTCCTCGAGCTTCTCGAACGCCGCACAGATCTGGTCGCGCAAGGCCTCGAACCAGCTCCGCGCCCGTGCCTTGCGTTGTTCGATGAGGGATACGTCCATTGCGCCGTTCTACCTGATCCCGAGCGTCTTGTGCGTCTGCAGGCTGAGGCGCCACTGCGGGTGGCGCAGGCAATAGTCGATGGCGCACTCGGTGTTCTGCGCCACGTTCGGTCCGTCCATCGGTTGCAGCGAGAAGCGCTCGAAGTCGAGCGCGGCGAATTGCTCCGGCCGCGCGCCTTCCTGCGGATAGACCAGCTTCAATTCATGCCCGCGCTTGAGCACGAGCTCGGCGCCGGCCTTGGGGCTGACGCAGATCCAGTCCATGCCATCAGGCGGAATAATCGTGCCGTTGGTCTCCAGCGCCACCGCAAAACCGCGCGCATGCAGCGCGTCGACCAGCGCCTGGTCGACCTGCAACAGCGGCTCGCCGCCGGTCAGCACGACATAACGGCCCGCATCCTCGCCGGTCCATTGCGCAGCGATGGTGTCGGCGAGTTCGTCCGTGCTCGTAAAACGGCCGCCCAGCGTGCCGTCGGTGCCGACGAAATCGGTGTCGCAGAACCGGCAGGTTGCTTTCGCGCGGTCTTCCTCGCGGCCGCTCCAGAGGTTGCAGCCGGAGAATCGGCAAAACACCGCCGCTCGCCCGGCATGGGCGCCTTCGCCCTGCAGGGTGAGGAAGATCTCCTTGACCGCGTAGCTCACCAACCCTCCTCTCGGATCAATGTCTCTTTGCGCATGATCTTGCCGGAAAACCGGTGCCCACTTTTCCGGGATCATGCGCCCCGTGTCTGCCGCAGCGCTTCGCCAACGGCCATGGCCGCCGCCATCGCGACATTGAGCGAGCGCAGTCCCGGCTTGATGGGGATGAGCAGCCGCGCATCGGCGGCCGCCAATACCTCGTCGGTCACGCCCATGGACTCGCGTCCGAATAAGAGGATATCGGCTGGTTCGTAGGCGTAATCAAGATAGGAACCGGCCCCTCGGGTGGTGAACAGCAGCAGGCGGTGGCCGAGGCCTCGCCGCCATTGCTCGAATTTCGGCCAGGAATCGTGGCGGGTCAGCCGCACCCGGTCGAGATAGTCCATCCCGGCCCTTCGGAAGGCCCGGTCGGAGGTCGCAAAGCCCGCCGGCTCGATGATGTGGGCGGCGACGTCCAGGCAGGCGCAGAGCCGCAGAATCGTGCCGGTATTTTGGGGGATATCCGGTTGGTAAAGCGCGATCTGCATGCGTGCCGGGCCTCCGAAAGCCCCGCTGAAATGTCCGAACAAATCGCGCCCTTGCGCGGAATTAGTGCATTGCACGTTTGCGAGCGGATAGCGGGCTTGCGCTCGCCCGGCAAGGGTGCCAATAGAACGATTCTGGACTGGCTGTTCTGCCCGTGGGGCGCGGAAAAAGCGGTCTTTCTGCCGCCGCGGGGCACGCGGGCGCCGGCAGACCTCCCAGCGGGTTTGGACGATCCTCGTCTGGACGACCCCTAGGGCGGTTCCACCGGCAGCAGCTTGGAAAGGGTTAGGGATCGTGACGACAGCGTCTTCGGCGGATCATCCGACACGCCGTGATTTCCTTTTTGTTGCAACGGGCGCCGTCGCCGGCGTCGGCGCGGTGGCCACCGCCTGGCCGTTCATCTCCCAGATGAACCCGGACGCCTCGACGATTGCGGCCGGCGCGCCGATCGAAGTCGACCTGACCCCGATCGCCGAAGGGCAGGACATCAAGGTATTCTGGCGCGGCAAGCCGATCTACATCAGCCACCGCACCAAGAAGCAGGTCGAGGAAGCGCAGAACACGCCGCTCAAGGATTTGCCCGATCCGGAGACCGACCAGCAGCGCACCAAGCCGGGCCACGAGCGGTGGCTGGTCGTGGTCGGCATCTGCACCCATCTCGGCTGCATCCCGATCGCGCATGAAGGCAGCTACGACGGCTTCTTCTGCCCCTGCCACGGCTCGGTGTACGACACCTCCGGCCGCATCCGTCAGGGCCCGGCACCGACGAACCTGCCGGTGCCGCCCTACGCATTTCTCACCGACACCAAAATCCAGATCGGCTGAGGCCCCGGACCCCTCCGGGACCTCGCGCCGTCGCGTCGATTTACTTCCTCAGGATCGCATCAATGAGCGGACCATCCGATTTCCAGCCGAACCATCCCGCCTTGAAGTGGATCGAGCGGCGCCTGCCCATCATGGGGCTAATGCATTCCTCGTTCGTGGCCTATCCGACGCCGCGTAACCTGAACTACTGGTGGACCTTCGGCGCCATCCTTTCGATGATGCTGGGCGTGCAGATCCTGACCGGCGTCGTCCTGGCGATGCACTACACGCCGAACGCCGATCTCGCCTTCAAGTCGGTGGAGCTGATCGTCCGCGACGTCAATTACGGCTGGCTGCTCCGCAACATGCACGCGGTCGGCGCGTCAATGTTCTTCTTCGCCGTCTACGTCCACATGTTCCGCGGCCTCTATTACGGGTCGTACAAGGAGCCGCGCGAGGTGCTGTGGATCCTCGGCGTGATCATTTACCTTCTGATGATGGCGACCGGCTTCATGGGCTACGTGCTGCCGTGGGGCCAGATGAGCTTCTGGGGCGCCACCGTCATCACCAACCTGTTCTCCGCCATTCCCTATGTCGGCGATTCCATCGTGACGCTGCTGTGGGGCGGCTACGCCGTCGGCAACCCGACGCTGAGCCGCTTCTTCTCGCTGCACTACCTGTTGCCCTTCGTGATCGCCGGCGTGGTCGTGCTGCACGTCTGGGCGCTGCATGTCGCGGGCCAGAACAACCCCGACGGGGTCGAGCCGAAGACCGAAAAGGACACCGTGCCGTTCACGCCGCACGCCACCATGAAGGACTTCTTCGGCGTGTCCTGCTTCATGCTGCTCTACGCCTGGTTCATCTTCTACATGCCGAACTATCTCGGCGAGGCCGACAACTACATCCCGGCCAACCCGGCCGTGACCCCGACGCACATCGTGCCCGAATGGTACTACCTGCCGTTCTACGCGATCCTGCGCTCGATCCCGAACAAGCTCGCAGGCGTGGTGGCGATGTTCGCGGCGATCGTCGTGCTCGCCTTCCTGCCCTGGCTCGACACCGCCAGGACCAAGTCGTCGAAGTACCGTCCGCTCGCCAAGCAGTTCTTCTGGATCTTCGTGGTGGTCTGCATCCTGCTCGGCTATCTCGGCGCCCAGCCGCCGGAAGGCATCTATGTGATCGCCGGCCGCATCCTCACCGTGCTGTACTTTGCCTACTTCCTGATCCTGCTGCCGCTGCTCAGCCGGATCGAGAGGCCGCGTCCGGTGCCGAACTCGATTTCGGACGCCGTGCTGGCGAAGAGCGGCAAGGCCGCCTCCGTCGCCCTCGCGTTCCTGGTCGCCGGCGGCCTCTTGATCGGCGGCGCGCACAATGCCCGCGCCGAGGATGCCCATGGCGTCTCGCCGCCCGGCAACAAGTGGTCGTTCGCCGGCCCCGTCGGCACCTTCGACCGCGCCGCGTTGCAGCGCGGCCTCAAGGTCTACAAGGAAGTCTGCGCCTCCTGCCACGGCCTGTCGTATGTTGCCTTCCGCAACCTCGCCGATCCCGGTGGCCCCGGTTACTCGGCGGCACAGGCGGCGGCCTTTGCGGCAGAATACAAGGTAAAGGACGGTCCGAACGATGCCGGCGACATGTTCGAGCGGCCCGGCCGCCCGGCGGACTATTTCCCCTCGCCGTTCCCGAACGAGCAGGCGGCCCGCGCGGCCAACGGCGGCGCAGCCCCGCCGGATCTGTCGCTGATTGCCAAGGCGCGCACCTACAAGCGCGGCTTCCCCTGGTTCGTGTTCGACGCGTTCACGCAGTACCAGGAGCAAGGCCCGGACTATCTCGTGGCTCTCCTGCAGGGCTACCAGGACAAACCGCCGGCCGGCTTCAACCTGCCGGAAGGCTCCTACTACAACACCTACTTCCCGGGCCACGCCATCAAGATGCCGAACCCGCTCAACGACGGTCAGGTGACCTATGACGACGGCTCGCCGGCGACCGTTGCGCAATACGCCAAGGACGTCACCCATTTCCTGATGTGGACCGCCGAGCCGCACATGGAAGCGCGCAAGCGCCTCGGCCTGCAGGTCTTCGTGTTCCTGATCCTGCTCTCGGGGCTTCTGTACTTCACCAAGAAGAAGGTCTGGGCCAGCGCGCACTGAGGCCGACCGCAACGTCATGATTTCGGAAAAGCCCCTTCGGGGGCTTTTTTGTTACCGCTCTCGCGTCCCGGACGCGGTGCCGCGTGCAACGCTGCTCCGCAGAGCCGGGACCCACATTTTCTTCGCGCGATCGGGATGGGCCCCGGATGCAGCGCACCACGCCGCAATTGCGGCGCGCTGCGCTGCATCCGGGGCACGAGGCCGGCGTTGCTTCCTTCCGCTTCCCCCGCCAAAATGGCCGCAAGCATCACGGCCAATAACCAGCTCTCGGAGGAACCCCATGGGCACCCAGATCACCTTCAAGCGTCCGGACGGCAAGGAAGCCGCGGGCTATCTCGCCAATGCCGCACGCGGCAATGCGCCCGGCGTTGTCGTGATCCAGGAATGGTGGGGGCTGCAGGACCAGATCAAGGGTATGTGCGACCGCTTTGCGGCGGCCGGCTTCGACGCCCTGGCGCCCGATCTCTACAGCGGCGTGGTGGTGCCGTATCACGACACCGACGCCGCCAACAAGCAGATGACCTCGCTCGATTTCATGGACGCCACCACGCAGAGCGTGCGCGGCGCCGTGCAATACCTGGCGCGTAACGGCGCCAAGGTGGGCCTCACCGGCTTCTGCATGGGCGGTGCGGTCACCGTCATCGGCGCGGCCAAAATCCCGGAGTTGACGGCAGGCGTCGTGTTCTATGGCATCCCGCCGGAACAGGCCGCAAAACCCGGCGATGTCAGGATTCCCCTGCAGGCGCATTTCGCCAACAAGGACGATTGGTGCACGCCGGCCGCGGTCGATGCGTGGGAGAAGGCGATGAAGGCCGCCGGCAAGGCGCTCGAGCTCCATCGCTACGACGCCGAGCACGGCTTCGCCAACGAGCAGCGGATGGCCGTGCACGACCGCCAGTGCGCCGAGCTCGCCTGGGGCAGGGCGACGGAGTATTTCAGGAAGCATTTGGGGTAGGCTGGAGAGCCTTTTTCCGTCATTGCGAGGAGCGATAGCGACGAAGCAATCCATGTTTCCGCTTGCGGCGCGATGGATTGCTTCGCGGAGCCTGTCATCCGGCGGCGCTTCGCGCCGACCGGGTGGCTCGCAGTGACGGCGGCGGTCAGCGATGAAAATCTTCTGCACGGGCGCATCGGGCTACATCGGAGGGTCCGTCGCCGCGACGCTCGCGGCGAACGGCCATCAGGTCACCGGCCTCGTTCGCTCGGCCGAGAAGGCCGATGACGTGCGCGCGTTCGGCATCGCGCCTGTCATGGGCACGCTGGACAACGCGCAAATTCTTGCGAGTGCCGCGCGGGCGGCCGACGTCGTCGTCAACGCCGCCAGCGCCGACCACAAGGGCGCCGTCGTTGCCTTGCTCGATGCGCTCGCCGGCAGCGGCAAGGCCTTCATCCACACTTCGGGTTCGAGCATCGTCGGCACGCGCGCCAAGGGCGAGCGCTCCGACGATATTTTTGACGAGGACACCCCGATCACGCCGTCGCCCGCGCGTGTCGCCCGGGTCGAGCTCAACCACTTCATCCTCGGCGCCCACGACCGGGACTGCCGCCCCGTCATCATCTGCCCGAGCCTGATCTACGGCATCGGCCACGGGGCAGGGCGCGACAGCGTGCAGGTGCCGCTGCTGATCAATCTCGCAAAGAAGCGCGGCAACGCCGCCCATGCCGGCCCCGGCGAAAACATCTGGTCCAATGTGCACATCGACGATCTCGTCCAGCTCTATGTTTACGCGATCGAGAAGGCCCCGGCCGGCGCCTTCTACTTCGCCGAGAATGGCGAGAACTCGATGCGCGAGGCGTGCGAGTCCGTCAACCGCATCCTCGGCTACGCCGGTCCGCCGTCGGCGCTGACCATGCAGGAGGCTGCCGCCGAATGGGGCGAAGGCACCGCCGAGGACACCATGGCCTCCAACAGCCGCGTCCGCGCCAAACGCGCGCGCGCCGAACTCGGTTGGTTGCCGCAGGCGAGGGGACTGACCGAGGAGATCGAGCGCGGCTGTTATCGGGAGTAGGCTATGACGAACGACTTTGCAGATGCCATCGCAAGAATGCGCAATGACGCAGGCGAGTTGTTGGTGGTGCCCGAGGAACACCGCGCGGCAGTGCTCGAAGGCCTTGGACAAGCCGAGCGTGGCGAATTCGCGAGTGATGATGAAATGGCGCAGCTCTGGAAGAAGTGCGGATTATGATTGCGGTCGTCCCTGCGAACGCATGCGAACGCAGGGACGACAGCTGTGATGCCGCGCTAGCTCTGCCTCACCCCGTCCCACCACGGGCACGTCCCCGCCATCAGCTTGTAATTCCCCTCCATCACCTGCACTGGCGCGCGCTTGCCTTCGCGCGCCGCATTCATCCGCATCTCGCGGGCGACCGCGCGGTCTTCCGGCGCCAGCCAGACGCGGTCGTGGCCCCACAGGCTCGGCCCGTCGAACATCTCGACTGCCTGCCACCTCTCGGTATCGATCTCGCGGCCGCCCCAGCCGCATTCGATCATGAAGGAGGAGGGCGACTTGCAGTAGAACGAGGTCATGAAATCGTTGGTGTGACGGCCTAGCGTGACACCGACGCGATCTTCCAATTGCGCGATGTCGTAGGCCTGGCCGACATCGTCGAGCGAAAACAGTTCAACCATCAGATGATGCATGCCGCTCGTGCCGGTCTCGATCAGCGCCAGCGAATGGTGCCGCGGATTGACGTGGAAGAAATACGCACGGAACGGCTTTGTGATGTAGTCGCTGAGGCCAAAGCCGAGCAGGTTCACGTAGAACGCCATCATGGGCTCGATGTTCTCGACCGTAAGCACGGCGTGTCCGAGCCCGAGCGGGCCGGTGCGGAAGCCGGAGATGTTGCGGCCGGGCCGGAACGGCGCGTCGTCGACCTCGGCGCCGTAGAACGCCTCCAGCCGGTTGCCGGCGGGATCGGAAAACGAGATCAGCCGCCGCACCCGTCGTGAATCGGCCAGCGCCTGCGGCTCCGATGTGACCGCAGCGCCCACCGCCTCCAGCCTCGCCGCCAGCGCATCCAGCGCGGCGGCGTCCGCCACCTCCCAGCCGAAGAAGCGCGTGCCGTTGCCGAGCGCGCGGTCGATCAGGATGCGCTGCTTGCGATCGTCCATCCGGAAGGCGAGCAAATTGTTGCCGCGCTCCACCGCCTGCAGGCCGACGAGGCCGGTGCCGAACTGCCGCCAGTCGTCCAGCGCATCCGAGCCGAAGCCGGCATATCCCAATCCCTGCACTGCCATGGGCATCTCCCTGTGTCCCGGCCGTTGATCCGCCGGTTCGCAGGACAAAGCTTAAGGGTATTTCGGGCGCTTTAAAGCCCCGGATTGCCGCCGAAAGCGGCGCCCTGTGGCCGCCCGTCCCTTGACACGGCCCGTTACCGATGGTGAGTAGCCTCCATGAGCACCGTGACCATCCCGTCCCGTCGTTGGTGGCGCACCTTGTAAAAGGTGGCCGGTGCGATTGCATTTTCATAAATCGTCAGGGGTCGCCAACTCGGGTTCGGCGGCCTTCTCGTTTGTCCTGTGTGGCGCTCTCTTCCAGAAGTTTCGTAAGAGGATGACATGAACAGGACCGTATTCTCGCTGCCCGACAGAAGCGAATTCCGCACCGCGAGCGGGCTTGCGATCGTGCGGCTGTCCGAGCAGTTCACCGGCGATGCAAGGCGGCTCGACGACCTGATCAACCTCCTGGATCGCCGCCGCGGCGTGGTGCTGTCATCAGGCACAACGGTGCCCGGCCGCTACGAAAGCTTCGACCTCGGCTTTGCCGATCCGCCGCTGGTGCTGGAATCCACGGGCACCAAATTCTCTCTGTCGGCGTTGAACCCGCGCGGCGAGGTGCTGATCGCCTTCATCGCCGACGTGCTGCGCGAGCCCTGCGTCGTCATCGATGAGAAGAGCGCCACGCGCCTTGCCGGCCATATCGTCCGCGGCGAAGCCCCGATGGAGGAGGACCAGCGCACCCGCCGCGCCAGCGTGATGTCGCTGGTGCGCGACCTGATCGCGGCCTTCTCCTGCAATGACGATCCCATGCTCGGTCTCTACGGCGCCTTCGCCTACGACCTCGTATTCCAGATCGAGGACCTCGTACAGAAGCGGGCGCGCGAGGCCGACCAGCGCGACATCGTGCTCTATGTGCCGGACCGCCTGCTGGCCTACGACCGCGCCACCGGCCGGGGCGTGGTGCTGTCTTATGAATTCTCCTGGAACGGCAAGTCCACCGCCGGCCTGCCTCATGACACCGCGGAAAGTGCCTACAGGAAATCGCCGCGCCAGGGTTTTGCCGACCACGCCCCCGGCGAGTACCAGGCGACGGTGGAAGTGGCGCGCGCGGCGTTCGCCCGCGGCGATCTGTTCGAGGCCGTGCCCGGGCAGCTCTTCGCCGAGCCCTGCGAGCGCTCGCCGGCGGAAGTGTTTCAGCGGCTCTGCATCATCAACCCGTCGCCCTATGGCGCGCTGATGAATCTCGGCGACGGCGAATTCCTGGTCTCGGCCTCGCCCGAAATGTTCGTGCGCTCCGACGGCCGCCGCGTGGAAACCTGCCCGATCTCCGGTACCATCGCGCGCGGCGCCGACGCCATCGGCGATGCCGAGCAGATCCGCCAGCTCCTCAATTCGGAGAAGGACGAGTTCGAACTCAACATGTGCACCGACGTCGACCGCAACGACAAGGCGCGCATCTGCGTGCCCGGCACGATCAAGGTGCTGGCGCGGCGGCAGATCGAGACCTATTCGAAGCTGTTCCACACTGTCGACCATGTCGAGGGCATGCTGCGGCCGGGATTCGACTCGCTCGATGCCTTCCTCACCCACGCCTGGGCCGTCACCGTCACCGGCGCGCCAAAGCTGTGGGCGATGCAGTTCGTCGAGGACCACGAGCGCTCGCCGCGGCGTTGGTATGCGGGCGCCATTGGCGCGGTCAATTTCGACGGCAGCATCAACACGGGGCTGACCATCCGCACCATCCGGATGAAAGATGGTCTTGCTGAGGTGCGCGTCGGCGCCACCTGTCTTTTTGACTCCGAGCCTGCGGCCGAAGACCGCGAATGCCAGGTCAAGGCCGCAGCCCTGTTCCAGGCGCTGCGCGGCGACGCGCCGAAGCCGCTGTCGAGCATCGCGCCCGATGCCACCGGCTCCGGCAAGAAGGTGCTGCTGATCGACCACGACGACAGCTTCGTGCACATGCTGGCGGATTACTTCCGGCAGGTCGGCGCCAGCGTCACCGTGGTGCGCCACGTCCATGCACAGGAAATGCTGAAGCGGAAATGGGACCTGCTGGTGCTGTCGCCCGGCCCGGGCCGGCCGGAGGATTTCGGCATCTCCAGGACCATCGATACCGCGATCGGCCAGAAGCTGCCGATCTTCGGCGTGTGCCTCGGCGTACAGGCGATCGGCGAATATTTCGGCGGCACGCTCGGCCAGCTCGGCCAGCCTGCGCACGGACGGCCCTCGCGCGTGCAAAACCGCGGCGGCAAGCTGATGCACAATTTGCCGAACGAGATCGTGATCGGCCGTTACCATTCGCTCTATGTCGAGCGCGACAGCGTGCCCGACGTGCTCACGGTCACCGCGACCACCGAGGACGGCGTCGCGATGGCGATCGAGCACAAGACGCTTCCGGTCGGCGGCGTGCAATTCCATCCGGAATCGCTGATGTCGCTCGGCGGGGAAGTCGGTTTGCGGATCGTGGAGAATGCGTTCCGGCTCAAGTTGAATTGAAGAGGTATCCGTCATTGCGAGCGAAGCGAAGCAATCCAGCTTTGCTAAAACAAGTAAGCTGGATTGCTTCGTCGCTTCGCTCCTCGCAATGACGGAGTGATTGGCAAGAGGGCAGAGACACAATGACGTTCGAGCACGACCTGAAAGCGACCGTTCGCACCATCCCGGACTATCCCAAGAAGGGCATCATGTTCCGGGACATCACCACGCTGCTCGGCGAGCCGCGCGCCTTCCGCCGTGCGGTCGACGAGCTGGTGCAGCCATGGGCGGGCCTCAAGATCGACAAGGTCGCCGGCATCGAGGCGCGCGGCTTCATCCTCGGCGGCGCGGTGGCGCATCAGGTCTCCGCCGGCTTCGTGCCGATCCGCAAGAAGGGCAAACTGCCGCACACCACCGTGCGCATCGCGTACTCCCTGGAATACGGCATCGACGAGATGGAAATGCACGAAGACGCCATCAAGCCAGGCGAACGCGTCATCTTGGTCGACGACCTCATCGCCACCGGCGGCACCGCGGAAGGCGCCGTGAAGCTGCTGCGCCAGATCGGCGCCAACGTGCTCGCCGCCTGCTTCATCATCGATCTCCCCGAGCTCGGCGGCGCCGACAAGCTGCGCAAGCTCGACGTCCCCGTGCGCACGCTGATCTCGTTCGAGGGGCATTGAGGCCGGGGCGTCACACGCGCTCTACGGCTGATTGAGAACTGAATCGGCGAACTCGGTTTACCTCGCCCCGCTTGCGGGGAGAGGTCGGATCGCAACGTGAGATGCGATCCGGGTGCGGGGGACTCTCCGCGAGTCCCCTTTAGCGCCGAATATGTGGAAGCAGCCCCTCACCCCAACCCTCTCCCCGCGAAGAGCGGGGAGAGGGAGCGCGCTCACCGCTGCAGAATCAGCTTCAGCTCCAGGTCGCGGAAGCTC
>NZ_JBQTHN010000045.1:0-23647 GCF_052389815.1 Bradyrhizobium sp.
GAACTCGATCGCAACCATGCGCGTGCGTCTGATCCGAGAGCTCATCAAAACCTTGCCGCGATGTCCTTGCTGCGGCGCCATCGCAGCATCAAATGGACGCCGACGCCCATGACGCAGTAAGATTAGCCGAGCCGCGTAGACGGTAGCTCAACACGCGAAGCTGCAAGGCGTAACCCACCATTGGCGTGGGTCATATCGGCGGGCTACGCTTCGCTAACCCGCCCTAGGATGCCTGCGAGACTCGCATGACCCCCACCGCCGCCGAGCGCGACGCGCTGTTCCAGGCCTTCGCCCGCGCCTTGTTCCGGAACGACATGGATGCGCTCTACGCGGTCGTCACGGAGAACTTCGTCTGGCGCTATCACGACGGCATCTCGGCTGAGCGGGTGCTAACCGGCCGCGATGCCATCCGGCAGCACATCGACGAGCGCAAGGCCTTCTTCTCGTCGAGCCGCTTCCACGACGTCGTCTATCACCATCTGCCCGACATCTCCTTCATGACCTTCCGCGTCAGCGAGACGGTGCGGGCCACCGGCGAGCGGCGCGAGCAGCAGGGCATCGAGCGCTATACCTTTGCCGGCGGCAAGCTCGCCACCAAGGACGTCTACCGCAAGCCGGTCGCGGGGTGAGGGGCGGCGCTCTCCACGGCGGAAAGAACCGTAGGGTGGGCAAAGGCGCGTTAGCGCCGTGCCCACCATCTCTAGTGTGCCGGTGAAGGTGGGCACGCTACGCTTTGCCCACCCTACGAATTTCTACCGCAAGCCGGCCGCTGGTGTGAGGGGAGGGGGCACCGCCCCCGCCCTCGTCCACGCCTACTTTGCATGGGGTTGTTTTCGATATTTGAGTTGGAAGCGAGCCCATCCCGCGAAAGAAGGGGAGAGCCGCAGACTACCGCTCCCGCCGCACCGAGCTCCCCCAATGCTTCAGCGACGACCACACGCTGCGCGACAGACGAAAACTGTCGACCGGAGTGGAGCAGCCGAGCGCCTCGAAGCGGTGCAGCTCGACGCCACTCCACTGGAAGCCGCATTTCTCCAGGATGTTGCGCGAGGCCGAGTTGGTCACGCGGGCGCCGGCGAAGAGATGATCGCCGTCGAACTGCTCGAAGAAATAGTCGATCGCCGCGCGCGCAGCCTCGGTGCCGAAGCCCTGGCCCCAATTTTCGACGCCGAGCCAGTAGCCGAGCTCGGGCGCATCCGCCTCGGCCATGTTGATGCCGACCATGCCTACGGCCGCGAAATTATGCTCGATCAGGAACGCGATCTCGCGCGGCTCGGCCGCCATGAAGCGAACGAAATCGACCGCGTTCTCCTGCGAATAGGGATGCGGCAGGCGGCGCGTATTCTCGGCGATGCGGCGGTCGTTGGCGAGACGCGCAATCGTTTTTACGTCCGCGAGCGTCGGCCGGCGCAGGCTCAGCCGTCCGGTCTCGAGGACGCAAGGACTCGCCTCGCGCAGGATCGGTGGAGAGAATTCATGCAGCATCGTCCGGCTCCTGTGATGCAACTCGAAAAGGCGAAGTTGAAAACGAAAAAGGGGAGGCCGGTTTCCCGCCTCCCCTTCAGGAGCCTTGTTGAGGACTCCGCCGGTTCGTCAGGACCCGGCGGAATCGATTTGATCCACCGTCTATTCGGCCGCCTCGGTGATCGGAAGTACCGACACGAAGGTGCGGCCATTGGCTTTGGCACGGAACTCGACGCGGCCTTCGACCTTGGCAAACAGAGTATGGTCGGTGCCCATGCCCACATTAAGGCCGGGATGCCAGGTGGTGCCGCGCTGACGCGCGATGATGTTGCCGGGAACGACGTGCTCGCCGCCGAACGCCTTGACGCCAAGGCGCTTGCCCTTGGAATCGCGTCCGTTTCGCGATGAACCGCCTGCCTTTTTGTGAGCCATGGCCCGTCTCCAAACTTCTCGTATCTCTTAGATCAATTCCTTGACGGAATCATTTCAATTCTTGTCACGCTTCAAATCGAAGCGATCACTTCTTGCTTTTGGCCGCCGCCTTCGGGGCCGCCTTCCTGGGCTTCGGCGCGGTATCCTCGCCCTCGGCAGAAGGCGCGGCCGCAACCTTTTCCCTCTTCGGACGCGGGCCGACGGTCGGCATGGCGTTGTCGGTCAGGATCTCGGTGATCCGCAGCACCGTGATCTCGTCGCGGTAGCCGCGCTTGCGGCGCGAATTCTTGCGGCGGCGCTTCTTGAAGGCGATGACTTTCGGTCCGCGCTTGTGGTCCAGCACTTCCGCCGCGACGGAGGCACCAGCCACCGTGGGGGCGCCCAGCACCGGCGTGTCACCGCCGACCACCAGGACTTCGCCCAGCTGCACGATCGTGCCGACTTCGCCGGCGATCTTGCCTATCTCGAGTACATCATTCGGAACGACGCGGTACTGCCGGCCGCCGGTTTTGATGACTGCGAACATCGTTTGATTCCTTCGTGTTCGATCCCGTCCTCGGGGCTTTGCCCGGGCCGGCTTCTTGTTCAGTCGGTTATGGGTACGTGTTCCGCGCGATTTTTCGCGCAAAAAACAAGCGGCGCAGGAAATCCCGCGCCGGATGGCGGGCTTTATAGCGCGAAAGACCCGGGAGTCAAGGCAAATGGGCCCGAAAAACCGCCAAATAGGAGGGATTTGGCCCGGAAATGGGCGAATGGCGAGTGGCGAATGGCGAGTGGGGGGACCCCATTCGCCACACCCTATTCGCCATTCGCCCTCTCGTGAAACCAATGGGTTCCACTTCCGTTGTCCCCCTGTTCGTCGCGGGCCAGGGAAATCATGGCTGAGGACCTCATTACCACCACCGGCATCGCCGGCCACGGGGCGGCCCGGCTGCCCTCGGTCGACGTCGACAGCTTCAACATCGAGCTGAAGGACGAGGACGGCTTTGTGGGCGACCGCGCCAGCAAGGGTGCTTTCCGCGAGATCCTCGACAACTGGCGCAAGCCGCTTCGCAAGAGCGGCGAGGATCCCTTTGGCGAGGAGCCTTCCGACAAGATCAGCAAGAAGGTGCTGGACGAAATCCTGGTCGGCGACGACCTCGAGGCCTCTGCCATCGTGCACAGCGCCATCGAGGAGTTCGCGCAGGAGCTCGCCTATGTGACGCGGCGCTTCCTGAAGACCAAGGCCTGGGCGAAGACCGAGCGCATCGTGGTCGGCGGCGGCTTTCGCGAAGGCCGGATGGGCGAGCTCGCCATCGCACGCACCGAAATCATCCTGAAGTCGGAGGACTTCAAGGTTGATCTGGTGCCGATCCGCTTCCACCCCGACGAGGCCGGCCTGATCGGCGCGCTGCATCTGGCGCCGTCATGGATTTTCGAGGCCCATGACAGCATTCTGGCCGTCGACATCGGCGGCACCAACATCCGCTGCGGCGTGGTCGAGACCAACTGGAAGAAGGCGAAGGATCTTGCCAAGGCGGCCGTGTGGAAATCGGAACTGTGGCGTCATGCCGACGACGAGCCGACGCGCGAGGGCGCGGTGAAGCGGCTGGTCAAGATGCTGAAGGGGTTGATCGAGGAAGCCGAGGCGGAGGGGCTGAAGCTTGCTCCCTTCATCGGCGTCTCCTGTCCGGGCGTGATCAATGAGGACGGCTCGATCGAGAAAGGCGCGCAGAACCTGCCGGGCAACTGGGAGAGCAGCAAGTTCAACCTGCCGGCAAGCCTGATCGAGGGAATTCCTGCGATCGGCGATCACGACACGGCCGTCGTGATGCACAACGATGGCGTGGCGCAGGGGCTTGCCGAAGTTCCCTTCATGCAGGACGTCGAGCGCTGGGGCGTGCTCACCATCGGCACCGGGCTTGGCAATGCGCGCTTCACCAACCGCCGCAATGGCAAGGATGCGAGGAAGGACGAGAAGAAGGCGAAGAAGAGCTAGGCGACAAGGGATTGCAGTTCCCGCGCGAGGTAAGGTTGACCGGTTAGGTTAAGAACGGGATCGCGTTGCGCCCGGTGCGCGCGGCTCGCTACGGTCGTTCCGTCGCTCCCTCTCTGGCCGGCGAAGCCGCACTTCCCGTCCAGAATTTTAAAGAAGCGGCACGGGGCCGCCGGTGTTTTGTCGCGTCCGGCGGCCCCACCTTCGCTTGCCGGCAAAGTGCGAGAGAGGCGCCGGCGATCTCGGTGGGGCCGGAATGGGCGCTGTTTTTGCACCCTGTTTCCGCGCGTTACCGGGCGCATTTTATTCCCCCCGCGCCTTGCCCGGCCCGCCATCCTCGCCTAGAACACGGCCCGGCCACAGCGGGGTGAATCGCCCCGCATCGGCGCCTGGAGAGGTGGCAGAGTGGTTGAATGCACCGCACTCGAAATGCGGCATAGGTGCAAGCCTATCGGGGGTTCGAATCCCTCCCTCTCCGCCAGCAGACGCAGAACTCCAATAAAATCAACAGGTAATTGATTATCATAGGCTTTTTGCCGCCCGACTGGTACACAAGGGTGGTACATAATGCCCCTCGCTATGAGTCGTCCCTGGCCACATCCTGACACTGGCATTTTTTGGTTCCGGAAACGTGTTCCGGACGATCTTCGCAACTTGGTCGAGAAGAGCGAAGAACGCTTCAGTCTGCGAACGCGTGATCCAAGAGAAGCGAAGCGGCTTCATGCCCTCAAGCTGGCTGAAGTCGAGGAGCGCTGGGCGAACTTGCGGGCCGGCCAGCGTCCGTTGTCTCAGGACGATGTCACGCGACATGCTGCGACCATCGGAGATCATCTGCGGCGTCAAATTGAAGCAGATCCCTATCAGCAGCTGCAGTGGGACATCGAAATCGGGGCAAGCCTCTGGACTGCGCGCAAGGGCGAACTCTACGTGGACGCCACTCAACCACTGGTTCCAGCTGATCAAAAGCGGATTGATCAAAAGAGCATCTGTTATTGGCTCGTCGACCGGCACCTCGAAAGAAAGGGCTTATCCACACGTGCTGAAGATCGCGAGAGGTTGGCTCGCGCAGTCACTCTTGAGGTGCAACGGGTCGTCCAAAATCACGAAGCCTATTTGCGCGGCAAGCAGGAGGTACACGTTGGTGAACTTGCCCTGCAAAAACTTCGGGCGCCGGCTGGGCCACTGACTTTCGAGGCGATCATTCAGGGCTGGGTGGCTGAGAAGAAGCCAAATGCGAAGACCCAGTATACGTGGCGTCGCGTGATGAACGAGCTGTCGGCATTCTTGGAGCACGATGATGCGCGACGGGTTGGTCCGGACGACCTCGTTCGGTGGAAAGGAGATCTGCTCGCCAAGGGACGGGCTGCCAAGACCATTCGTGACAGCAAGCTGGCTCCCGTGAGAGCGATTTTTCAGTGTGCGGTAGACAACCGAAAGCTCGACAGCAATCCCGCTGCCCGCATCAACATCGATCTCAAAGCGCGATCATCAGAGAAGAGGCGGGGGTACACGGACGATGAGGCCAGGATCATCTTGCAGGCCGCGCGCGCGGAGCAGGAAACGCACAAGCGTTGGGTACCCTGGGTTTGCGCCTACACGGGTGCGCGGATTTCGGAAATCTGCCAGCTGCGCTCAGAAGACATCAAGCAGATCGATGGCATCTGGTGCATTGCCTTCGCAGCCGAGGCGGGCTCGCTGAAAAACGTGAACTCAGAGCGCGTTGTGCCTGTGCACTCAGCACTGGAGGGCGAAGCGTTCCTGAAGTTTGCGGCGTCCGTGCGCAAGGGGCCGTTGTTTGCTGATCTTGCACCGGACCGCTTCGGCAACCGAGGCGGCACGGGGACGAAGATTCTAAGTCGGTGGATCAGGTCGCTTGGTGTGGTAGACAAGCGGATTTCGCCGAACCATTCCTGGCGCCATCGATTGAAGACCCTCGGCCGCCGTCATGGGCTTGCAGTGGACATTCTCGATGCGATGACCGGTCATGGTCGCAAAACTGTGGCCGATACCTATGGTGAGTTCCCTCCGGAAGCGATGTTGAGAGAACTTCGCAAAATTCCATCGCTCAAGCTCTGACCAGTGGCAAGTGCGCCCGTCGGCGCAAGGCGTTTAGACGGGAACATGGAGGCCACCACCCATCGGATCGGTGTCCTTGGAGCATTCGCGTCACATTAATCGGGGTGCTAGCCTTCTCTGACCCTAAGATTTGGGTCCTGTAGCAACGTGCATCCTTTGCCAAGCGGCTTCCCTGCCGGTCGGGTGTAGCGGTATTGATCGTCGGCCGCGTAGATCTGTTTCATGGCGCAACCCATGACCGTAGAGTTGAAGTCGGCAACTCCCTCATGGTTGAGTTCGATCACGTCCTCGTCTCCTTCTGTTCGGCCGATCAGGGCCACATTGGAAGACAGCGGAAACAGGACGTCCCGATCGCCCAGACCAAGGCCGGGAGCATATTGATTGCCGTAATTCACTCCGCCTGGCCGGTGAATGCATACAGGATTGTTCGTCGTGACGAAGCCGCCGGACCCTTCTTTCGCCTTTACGATGCGCCATTTCCGCGCATCGAAGTACCAATAGAGCCGTTCCAGCGCCCCAGCTCCATTTCTAAGCCGAAGTTCTGGTGCGCGCCCTGACCTTGTCAATGTTAGCTTCGACGAATTTCTTGTAGCCCTCGAAATCGCTCGGCTCATCCTCGGGCCATTTCCCCGCGGTCTTCATCGCTTGGACGACGGCTTCCCACTTCGCCTTGTCCTCGAAGGGCGCGGCGAGCATCGCCCAGAATATTTCCGTGTATACCTTCTCCATATCGGATCGGGTTCGCGGATTTCGGACTGCGAGGAGGGTAACGAGGTTGACGATGTCTTCGCGATCCTTACCTTCTTCGCCGAAGGACGCTGTCTCTCTGACGCGCTTGATGCCCGGAGCGATGACAGTCTCAAACTTGCTGAGCTCCTGTTCGAGGCAACGCAAGCGGCCTCCTTCCGCACAAGATTCCTGCTCGGAAAATTGCGGCGAGCGCTTCGCGCTCAGTCTCTTCCCCCTCGGCCGCCGTGCTCAGCGCCGGTGACCAAGGCCAATGCCCGAACTGGTGCGCCTTCGCCCGCAGCGCGGGCACCGTGCGGTGCATTTGCTTTGATATCTTGGCGATGGGCATCCTGGCCTTCGAATGGGCCTTGAGAGCCTTGACGTCGTCGCGAGTGTACTCTCGACTCCAGCGCGATTTCCTCGAGCTCCTCGTTGGACACCTCATTGTACCGGCCCTTATCGAGCTCGTATCCCTTGACGATGTCCTCGTTGGCGACCTCCTCGCCGGTGTCGGCATCCACCTTCATATACTTGATGCGGTGGCCGGTCTGCCGGTTGAGCTGGTTGAACGAGATCTTCTCGCTTTCCGATGTCGCCGGATAGAGCGCCACGGGACGCGTGACGAGCGACAAACGCAGGAAGCCTTTCCAATTGGCGCGGGAGGCCAGCGGTACTGGACGAAGCCAGCAAAAGCCGATCACGACGAGGCTTCCACCGGTGCCATCGCGCTTTGACGTTCAATCTGCTGCGTCAACCGGCTGAACACCCGTCTCGCATTGCCCTCGAAGATTTTGGCTTTGTCCGCTGCCGATAGCGGAAGTTGATCGATGTAGCGTTTGGTGTCATCGAAATTGTGACCGGTCTCCGGATCCACACCGGGAACGGCGCCGATCATCTCGGACGCGAACAGGATGTTGTCGACAGGAATCACCTTGGCGAGCAGTTCCTGTCCCGGCAGGTGATAGACGCACGTGTCAAAGTAAATGTTCTTGAGCAGATGCTCCGTCAGGTCCGCAAGCTTCATGGCCTGCGCGAGCCCACGGAAGCGTCCCCAGTGATAGGGCACTGCACCACCGCCATGGGGAATGATCAATTTGAGGTCGGGAAAATCGCGGAACACGGATGACGTCATCAATTGCATGAAGGCCGTGGTGTCGCCGTTGAGATAATGCGAGCCGGTCGTGTGATAGGCCGGATTGCAGGCGTAGCTGACGTGGATCATCGCTGGCACGCTGAGCTCGACCAGCTTTTCGTAGACCGGATACCAATGGGGATCGGACAAGGGCGGATCTGTCCAGTAACCGCCGGACGGATCGGGATTGAGGTTCACGCCGACAAAGCCGTATTCGTTCACACACCTTTCGAGTTCGGTAATGCAGTTCCTGGGCGAAACGCCCGGGCTTTGCGGCAGCATCCCGGCACCGATGAAGTTGCGCGGAAACAGTCTGCAAACCCGATGGATCAGCTCATTGCAGGCCGAGGACCATGCCTCGCTGGTCGAAGCGTCGCCGAGATGATGGCCCATCCCCGCCGCACGGGGAGAGAATATTGTCAGACCGGTGCCCCGCTCGCTTTGCAGCCGAACCTGGCTGCCCATGATCGTCTCACGGATTTCGTCGTCGCTGATACTTGGCCGGGGCGGTGCCGGCTTTCTCTTCGAATGCGCCTCTGTCTGTTGTTCGCGCCACTGCAGGTGCTGCGGAGGCTCCGTCGTATAGTGACCGTGACAATCGATGATCATTTTCAACTCTCGTAAATTTCCAGCAAGTGTTACAGATTTTGACCGTTAAGCTCGATCGCGAGCAGGCTCGTTGGCTACTCCGCCAAACTCGGCCCAGAGCCTCTCACGCGCCGCTGCCGCGGCATTGGCTTGCTCCCGCTTCACGTGCCCGTAGCCCCTTATGATTTCGGGAAGCGAGGCGATCTTGGTCGCAATGGCCAGCGTGCCTGGGCTTAGCCCTGCCAGCAACCGCTCAAGATCGGCTTCGTATTGAGCGCGCAACTGCCGATCAAGTTTGCGCTCGGCGTTGTTGCGGAAAGGGTCGAGCAGAGTGCCGCGCAGCCGCTTCAATCGCGCCATGATGGTCAGAGTGCTCATCATCCAGGGGCCGACTTCGCCTTTGAAGACCTTGCCGGTTGCCCCGTCGATCTTGGCGAAAGGCCACGCACCAAAATGAAAGTGCAGCTTGAAGTCACCTTCGAATTCGCGCTCCAAAGCGGTTCGAAAGTCTGGATGGCTGTATAGCCGGGCAACTTCCCATTCGTCTTTCTCAGCCAGCAGCCGATGATAGTTATGGGCGACGGCCTTGGTCAGCATATCGCCCTCGCCCAATGCCGACTCGGCTTGACGCACACGTTCGACGACGTCGCGGTAGCGCTGCGAGAGCGCCTCACCGGTATGCGCCACCAGATGTTCGCTGCGATGCTTGATGATATCGACCACGGTGCGGTTAGCACGGGGCGTGAACGGGATAATTTGAGCTGGCGAACGCTCCCTGATCCAGCGCTCGACAGCGGCGATGTCGTGCGCTGCGCGACGTCCCCAGGTGAACGCTTCATTATTCATCCCGACCGCGACACCGTTCAATTCGATCGCGCGCTCGATCGATGATAATTTCAGCGGTATCTGCCCGCGCTGCCAGGCTGCGCCAAGCATGAACATGTTGGCAGCAATCTGATCTCCCAGAAGCGCCGTCGCCAGGCGCTGGCCGTCCAGCAGCAAGGCCCGGTCGCCGAGGAGATCGCCAATGCGCTGGGTCAAGCCGAGCGCGTCGACCTGCCAGTCTGGGTTTTTGGTGAAGTCGGCCGTCGGAATCAAATCGGTACAGACCACCGCATGCCCCCTGACGCGGTCGAGCTTCGCGATCGACTCATCGCTTGCTGCGACGATGAGGTCGCAGCCGATCAGCGTGCTCGCCTCGCCGGCCGCGATGCGCGTGGCATGCAGAAGCTCGGGACGCGGCGCAAAGCGCACGTGCGAATGAACGGCGCCGTATTTCTGCGACAGGCCGGTGACGTCCAGGTTGGAGCTGTAATCGCCTTCGATATGCGCCGCCATGGCCAATGTCTGACCGATGGTGACAATGCCGGAGCCGCCAATGCCGGCAACGAGAACGCTATGCACGCCGGTGAGCATGGGTACTTCTGGCTCAGGCAACGACGACGTCCAATTCCGGCTCGCCGCATTGCCTTGTGTACCGCCTGCCCCCGAATCGACCTTGCGCAGCTTGCCGCTATGCACCGTAACAAAGCTCGGGCAGAAACCTTCGGTGCAGCTGTAATCCTTGTTGCAGCTGGCCTGGTTGATCCGGCGCTTCCGTCCCAGCTCGGTTTCCAATGGCTCGATGGACAAACAGCCTGAGACCTTCCCACAATCTCCGCAGCCTTCACAGACGGCAGGATTGATAAAGCTGCGTTTCTGTGGGTCCGCCCACTTCCCGCGCTTGCGCAGGCGTCGGCGCTCCGTTGCACAGGGCTGGTCGTAGAGGATGATCGACACGTCGGGGTATTCACGGAATGAACGCTGCACTGCATCCATTTCCGATCGGTGATGCACAATAACGCCGGGCGGCAACTCGACACCATCGTAACGCTCCGGCTCGTCGGTGACGACCGCCATCTTGCGCACGCCTTCTCCGGCGAGTATCGCCAGAGTCTGCTGTGGAGAAAGGCTGGCATCCACCGGCTGCCCGCCAGTCATCGAGACAAACCCGTTGTAAAGCAGCTTGTAGGTAATCGGCACTTTAGCAGCGATGGCTTGTCGGACCGCAAGCAGGCCCGAGTGAGCGAAAGTGCCATCACCGAGATTGGCAAACACGTGCTTCTCACTCGTGAAGGGTTGCTGTCCCAGCCAGTGGATGCCCTCTCCTCCCATGTGCGAAGGTGCGTTCGTGGTCTTTGGGTCAACCAGCATGGCCATCGTGTGACAACCAATGCCCGCAAGGGCCCGGCTGCCCTCGGGCAGTTTCGTCGACCGGCTGTGTGGGCATCCCGAGCAGAAACCGGGACTGCGCCCCGGCAAGCCGGGTGTTGGCCCGTTCCGGCCAAGCGCCGAGGGCGCCGCCAATGAACACGTCGGTGCAACCTCCCGGAATATTGCACTCAGCACCTGGGCGACCAGATCAGGTGATAGTTCACCGGCATTGGGAAAGGCCATAGGGCCCCTCTGCGGGTCAAACAGCGTCCCCGACAGGTGCTTCCCGACAATGCGAGGCGCATGCGGTTCACCATAGAGGATGGCCCGAAACTGATCCTCGATCAGCGGGCGCTTCTCTTCGACGACGATAATTGTCGACAACCCATCCGAAAATTCACGTGTGATCACCGGGTCCAGCGGCCAAATCATGCCGATCTTTAGTAATCGCAGCCCCAGAGACGAGGCAAGCATCTCGTCGATGCCGAGACTTGCAAGTGCCTGCAGCACGTCCTGCCACGCCTTGCCTGCCGCCACGATGCCGATCCTGGCCTCGCGCGCATTCCGGGTGATCCGATTGAGCCCGTTGACTCGTGCATAGGCCTGCACCGCTGCAAGCTTGTGGTGGTACAAGCGATCCTCCTGCAGGAGCGGGGGATCGTATCCGCGAATGTGATAGCCCGAGCCGAACATGTCCTTCGGCTCACTCGGTGATTCCGGCAGCGTGATGTTTGGCGAGTCGGGCGCCACGTAAACGGACCCTCCGCCTTCGACGACGTCGGTCACAAGCTTCATGCCGACCCAACAGCCGGAGAAGCGGCTCATAGCGATCGCGTGCAGTCCGTAGTCGAGCACTTCCTGCGTGTTCGACGGATAGAGTATGGGCATGCCGACCGCTATGAAGACGGGATCAGAGAAGTTGGCAACAGTCGAGCTCTTGGCGCCGTGGTCGTCGCCTGCAAGGCACAGAACCCCACCTTTCGGGGAGGTGCCTGCCAAGTTGGCATGACGAAGAGCGTCTGCAGAGCGATCTACGCCAGGCCCCTTCCCGTACCATATACCGAAGACGCCATCTACCTGGGCACCCGGAAAAGTGCCAACATACTGGGACCCCCAAATAGCTGTAGCAGCCAAGTCCTCGTTCAGCCCGGCCCGAAAGACGACGTTTGCAGCCTTCAGCTCTTTGTCCGCGGCCCATAGCTCCATGTCATAGCGACCCATCGGAGAGCCCCGGTAGCCAGAAATGTATCCCCCGGTATTCCAGCCAATGGATACATCGCGAGCCCGTTGCTGCAACGGCAGACGAACCAGCGCCTGCATGCCGGTCATGTAGACCCAACCTTCGCTGATCCTGTATCGATCTTCGAGCGATTTGGGGGAGCGTTCGACGACTGCATTCATGCTCGCGTCCTCATTTTTCTAATTTGGTTGATGGTCGAAACCCGCTGATTGGATTGCTGAGGGGGCGGATGAGATTCTGCGTAAGTCAAATCCTGACTGCCACTTTCACATCTGCACTTCGATCAGCCGCAGTCCCGGGTCGGCGATCGCTTCCGCCAGCGCCTTGACGAAATCATCGACATCGGCGACCGCGCGGCCCGGTACGCCCATGCCCTTGGCCAGCGCGACGAAGTCAATGGTCGGACGGTCGATCTTCAGCATGTCCTGCGCGCTTCGATGTCAGACGGCAGCGGGGCGTTGTAGCCAATGTGGCAGGTCGCGGGCTGGCCGACGATGTTGACGATTCCGGAATTGGTCTTCTTGGCGTTGTTCAAATTAGCAAGGCCGTTGGCGGGCCCGAGATGCAGCAGCGTCGAGGCCGGCGTGCCCTTCATGCGGAAACAGCCGTCGGCGGCGCCGGTCACCACGCCCTCGATCAGGCCAAGCACGCAGCGCATCCCCTCGACCCGATCCAGCCCGACGAAATGCATTTCCGTGGTGCCGGAACTGGTGAAGCAAATGTCCACGCCGCCTGCGACCAATGTCCGCACCGGATTTTCCGCACCGTTCATTCGTTTCTTTCCTTTGATTGTTCAGTCGCTTAGCCCGCCCTGGCGGCCCAGCCAGACATGCTTTGAGCGAATGGCTTGACGTTATTATGTTGTCATGACTATAAGATATTACACTAGCACTTTTTGGGTGGCTAGAACAATTCGAATACGGAGGAGCGGCTCATGGCGACGCGAACGTTGTTCGCGAAGGTTTGGGATCAGCATGTGGTTGCCGACCTCGGCGACGGATTCAGCCTGCTGCATGTCGATCGGCACCTCCTGCACGATCTCGGCGGCCCGCGCGGCTTGCGTGACACCAGCGAGCGTGGTTTGCGCGTTCGAAATCCGGAATTGACCTTTGCAACGCCGGACCATGCGATTTCGAGCGCACGCGGTCGTGCCGGGACGACGGCAACAGGTGAAAGGCTGCTGACCGGACTCCGCGAAGAGACCCGCGCTGCGGGCATCCGCATGTTTGACGTCGGCGAGACCGGCCAAGGTATCGTGCACGTTATCGGTCCCGAGCTTGGGCTCAGCGTGCCCGGCACGATCATTGTCTGCGGCGACAGCCATACGTGCACGCATGGCGGTGTGGGTGCGCTCGCGTTCGGCATCGGTTCGACCGAACTTGTTCACGTGCTGGCGACCCAAACCATTGTGCAACGCTTGCCGAAGGCGATGCGCGTAACGTTCCAGGGAACGATGGCGCCGGGCGTCACTCCGAAGGACCTGATCCTGCATCTGATCGGCACGCTCGGTGCTGCGGCCGGCTCGGGCTATGCCGTCGAATACGCAGGCTCTGCGATCGAGGCGATGGACATCGAAGGTCGCCTGACGATCTGCAATCTATCGATCGAGCTCGGCGCCAAGGTCGGCATGGTCGCGCCGGACGACAAAACCTTTGTCTATCTGAAAGACAAACCCTACGCCCCGAAGGGTGTGCTTTGGGACACTGCCGTTGCCGCCTGGCGTGCATTGCGAACCGATGCCGATGCAAAGTTCGATCACGAAGTGACGATTGATGTCGCTCACGTGCAGCCGCAGGTGACTTGGGGAACGAGTCCGGAGCATGTCATCGGTATCGGTGGGACGATTCCCGATCCCGACGGTCGCCAGGCGATGCAGGACGCGTTGGATTATATGGGCCTGCAACCTGGCATGCCGCTGATCGGGCTCCCGGTCGACTACGTCTTCATCGGGTCTTGCACCAACAGCCGACTTTCGGATCTGCGCGCGGCAGCGGACGTCGTCCGCGGTCGCAAGGTAGCGGATCAGGTGCGCGCGTGGGTGGTGCCGGGTTCCGAACACGTTCGCCGCGCTGCAGAGGCAGAAGGTCTTGACCGCGTCTTTACCGAGGCGGGATTCGATTGGCGCGAGCCCGGCTGCTCCATGTGTCTTGCTTCCAATGGCGAGACGGTGCCTGCCGGCAAGCGATCGATTTCGACGTCAAACCGTAACTTCGTGGGACGGCAGGGCCCCGGCGCCCGTACCCATCTCGCCAGCCCGGCGATGGCCGCCGCTGCTGCGCTGGCCGGGCACATCGTCGACGTTCGTCATATGGAGGCTTGATGATGGAGAAGTTCGAGCGCCTGACCGCCGTCGCCGCGCCGCTGCTGCGCGACAATATCGATACCGACGTCATCATCCGGATCGAGCGGCTGCTCGGAGTTGTGCCCAGAAATGACCTTGGCCATTGGTGCTTCGAAGCCCTGCGCTACCTGACCCACGGCTCCGAGAATCCGGACTTCGTGCTCAACCAGCCGGGCTATCGCGGCGCAGCCATTCTCCTTGCGGGCAAGAACTTCGGCTGCGGATCATCGCGCGAAGGCGCCGTTTGGGCACTGTTGCAAGTCGGTATCCGCTGCGTCATCGCGCCGAGCTTTGGTGAAATATTCTTTGGCAATTGCTTTCAAAACGGCTTGCTGCCCGTGGTCCTTGGAGAAGCTGACATTCGAGCATTGGCGGCTGAAGTCGAGCGACGTCCGAAGGCAAGCCAGCTGACCGTCGATCTGACGCGAAGTCGGGTCGAGGCACCTTCCGGGCAACGCTTCGAATTCAGCATCGCGCCGATGCGTCGGGAAGCATTGCTGCGCGGGCTAGACGAAATCGAAATGACGCTGGCACGAAGCAGCGACATCGCTGACTTCCAAGCCGCCGACCGGCGCTCGCGCCCCTGGATTTACGAAACTGTGGAGCACTGATGAGCAAGACTACGGCAACGATCGCGATCGTCGGTGGCGACGGCATCGGTCCGGAAGTGACCGCACAGGGCCGCCGGATTCTCGAATGGTTTGCGATTAGACGCGGCGTGGACGTTACGCTCGTTGATGCGCCCTACGGCGCTCTCGCCTATGAGCGCTTCGGAGCGGTGCTGCCCGACCAGACGCTCGAACTACTCAGAAGTGCGCACGCCATCTTGTTCGGCTCGGTCGGCGGGCCGGAGTATGATGCTATTCCGGCGGTTGAGCTACGGCGCGGAAGCCTGCTGAGCATTCGCCGCGATCTCGACCTGTTCGCCAATTTGCGGCCGGTCAAGTCTGCGTCAGCCCTTCACGAGGTATCGTCGCTGAAGCAGCGGGTGCTCGATGGTGTCGATCTCGTTATCGTGCGCGAGTTGAGTGGCGGCCTCTATTTTGGACAACCGCGCGGCATCGAGAGCATGCCGAATGGCGAGAAGCGCGGCGTGAACACGCACAGCTACACGACGAGCCAGATCCTGCGCGTGGCCCGAGATGCTTTCGAGCTGGCGCGCATACGCAAGCGCGCCGTCTGCTCGGTCGATAAATCGAACGTGATGGAGGCGGGCGCGCTGTGGCGTAGCGAGGTCCAGGCACTCCACGATGCCGAGTATCCTGACGTCACGCTCACACACATGCTTGCGGACAATTGCGCGATGCAGCTTGTTCGTGAGCCCGCACAGTTCGACGTCATTGTGACAGACAATCTGTTCGGCGACCTGTTGTCTGACTGCGCGGCAATGATTGCGGGATCGCTGGGAATGCTGCCATCCGCCTCGCTCGGCGCACGCACGCCGGACGGGAGTCGCGCCGCTCTGTATGAGCCGGTGCACGGATCTGCGCCTGATATCGCCGGCCGCGGTATCGCGAACCCGCTCGGTTCGATACTCAGCGTTGCCATGATGCTCCGCCTATCACTCGATGCACCCGACGATGCCGAACTGCTGGAGGCCGCAATCTCGCGGGCGCTTGCTGCCGGCGCGCGCACAGGCGATATCGCGCTTGACGGTCAATCACGGGGCGGCACCGCAGCGATGGGCGATGAAGTGCTACGGCAGCTCGAGCGCGGCGCAAACTGACCATACGAAGAATCTCATTCAATCGGACGAAGATCCGATCAACCGAGGCGAATGGAGAGGGACAATGACACAACTGATATCACGGCGTGCACTTCTGTGCGTGGCGGCCGGAGGAGCCGCAGGAAATTTGCTGGGTCTGTCCAAGGCTCGCGCCGCACTGGGTGGCAGCGCCGTCTACCCGGTCGCGTTGCCGGGTTATGCCCCGCAGTTTGTCGCGATGACGCAGGGCTTCTTCAGGGATGAAGGTCTCGACGTCCAGCTCATTCCGGCCGGTAGCGGCGTGAAGATGCGCGACATCCTCGCCTCTGGCCAAGCTGACATCGGCATCGGCGACGTAACGCACGTGCTGCAGCTCACGAACCGTAAACGTCCTGCCAGGATTCTCAGCTCGATTGAACGCCGTAACGTCAGCGTAATAATGGTTGGTATCGAGCTGCATACGAAAGGTCTGACCAGCATCGACCAGCTCGCGACATGGAAGCGGGCTGACGGCGGCAAACCGCTCGTCGGCGTGTCCTCGATCGGTGGCACCTCTTATGTGTGGTCGTCGTTCTTTTTTGAGCAGTTGCAGCTCGATCAGGCCGTCACCTTTATCGCAGCCGGAGAAACCGACACCATGCTTGGCGCGCTCAAGACCAAGCAGATCGACCTTCTGGTCGGAAGCCGTTCCATGCTGGCGGAAGCGGAGAAGCGCGGTTGGGGACGCCTGCTGTTCGACATGGGCGACAAGGCGGTCTGGGACCGCATCGTCGGTGGCGATGTGCCGATACTCACGAATTTTGCGCTGGCCTCCCTCATCGAGCGCGATCGCCCACGCGCTCAGAGCTACACGACTGCACTCTATCGTGCAGCCCGCTGGATCGAAGCGCATTCGGCCGAAGAAGTCTATGATGCGATCGAACAATATGTCGGATCGACCTCGCGAGAAGCCAATGTCATCGAATTGCTCGCCAGCAAGGAAGCGTTGAATGCCCCCGGGCTGATCAATGAGGAGGACTTCAAGCGCGGCGGCCGGGTCTGGTTCCGCGAGACGACCGGCATCAAACCGCTTGCACTGAACGCGGTCTTTGATCGCTCACTAATCGAGAGAGCGCATGCTGCAGTCCAAAAGTGATCCCCAACGGAGCGTCATGCCAACACCAGCGTCCGAACCGGTTTGCATCGAGGCGCGTAACCTTTCAAAGACGTTTCAGGTGAGAGGTGGGAGCATCACCGCCGTCAGTGACGTCTCGTTCGCCGTTCGCAAGGGCGAGTTCGTCTCGCTGCTTGGCCCATCGGGCTCGGGCAAGAGCACCGTGCTCAATATGATCGCGACCTTGCTCGAGCCTACCCATGGGTCGATCCTGATCGACCGCGAGGTTCAGAATAGCGTTGCCAACCCAAAGGTCGGCTACATGTTTCAGCGCGACACGCTATTTCCGTGGCGGACCGTCGGCGGCAACATCGGCTACGCACTGGAAGCCGCCGGCGTCGGTGCTGACGAGCGGCGAAAGAGGGTCTCCGAGTGCGTGCGGCAGGCCGGCCTGATCGGGTTCGAAGAACTCTATCCGGCGGCGCTCTCAGGCGGAATGCGGCAGCGGGCGCAGTTGATGCGAACACTGATCCGCCAGCCGGAGGTGCTCCTGATGGATGAGCCGTTTGGCGCTCTCGACACCCATACCAAGCTCGACATGCACCGAGTGCTGCTCGACATCTGGGAACGCGAACGCCAGACCGTCTTGTTCGTGACCCACGATCTGTCGGAGGCTCTAACGCTCTCGGACCGGATCATCCTGTTCGCTGCCCGCCCGGGGCGAATCAAGGCAACCTTTGAGGTGAAATTTCCGAGACCGCGCGACGGAGTTTCGTTACGCGAGACCGAAGACTATTCCCAACTCTTCTCCAAAATCTGGCATTCGCTAGGCGAGGAATTTCGCAAGGCAAAGGCGGAGTGATGGTTTCACGATCTCTTCAGGTCCCGGTTTTCGTCTGGCAGCTCGCAATCGTGGTCACCACGCTTCTCGTGTGGCAGTATGGCAATGACGTTCACCTCGCATTTCCCGCGCTTGTGCCTGACATCTTCGACCCCTATTTCGTCTCCACGCCAACGGAAATTGCGGCGCAGTTTCTCCAGCTCGCGTGTCTGAAATCTTCGCTTGGCGAATGGAATCATTGGGCGGACGGCAGTTTCGGGCGCTGTCTCTCGCGCAGCCAGAACAATCTCTGGATCGCTACCGCCGTGACGTTGAAGAACACGATATTCGGCTTTCTCGCCGGCATCGGCAGCGGCTTCGTGATGGGTCTGCTTCTCGGCCGCTCTGACCGGTTGAGCCGCATATTCGCACCGTTCGTCGTCGCAGTGAATTCAATCCCGCGCATCGCGCTCGCCCCGATCATCATTCTGGCCTTCGGCATTGGAGACACCTCCAAGGTGGTAACATCATGGATCGTGGTGGTGTTCCTGGTATTCTTCAATACATTTGAAGGCGCGCGCTCTGTCGATCGCGGCTATCTCGACGCGGCGCGCCTGCTCGGCGCGAGCCGCTGGTACATCACCCGCACGGTCATCATTCCGTCGACCGCGGCGTGGGTCTTTGCGTCGCTGTCGCCTGCTGCGTCGCTGGCATTGATCGGCGTCATCGTCGGCGAATTCATTGGCGCACAGCGGGGCATTGGCAGGCTCATCATCGAATCGCAAGCGCGCGCCGAAGCGGCTGGCATGATGGTTGCCGTGGTGGTATTGATGTGTGTGGGCATGGTGCTGTCGTTCGGCATCGCCCGCTTGCAGCGTTATCTGCTCCGGTGGCAAGCGCATATGTCGGGATAATCCGTGGTTCGCGATATCAGCAGGGCGCTAGGAACTTCGCTTCATCATCAGATTCAGACGGTGATCCGGGATGGGATCGCGACCGGCCGGTATGGCGTCGGCGAGATGCTGCCGACCGAAAGCGAACTCTGCGAGATGTTTTCGGTTTCGAGAATCACCGTGCGGCGCGCGATGGACGCGCTGGAACACGAAGGCCTAATCGCCCGACAGCAGGGGCGCGGCACCATGGTGTTGCCGCAGCATGAGGCTTCACCGGCAGACGAGTCCGACAGCTTTCTCCGCCACCTCTCGTCTGTGATTTCCAAGACAAAACCGACCGTGATCGACTTTGGCCTGGTTTCTCCCCCGCCCGATGCTTGCAAGGCACTGCAGCTTTCCAACTCAGATCTCGCCCTTCGGATCGTCCGTATCCGGCGGCGGAATGATCGCCCGATCCTGCATACGACGATGTATGTCGGTCAGCACCTCGCCGAGAAAATTACCCGTAATGATTTCGCCTCGGCATCGGCGGCATCCGTGCTGATCAAATGTGGCTACACCTACCGCCGCGTGTTCTACAGCACGGGCGCCGCGCTCGCGGATCCGATCCTCGCCGCTCAGCTTGGAGTCCATGTCGGCGCGCCCTTGGTGGATTTGCGACGTGTGTCGACCGATCAAAGCGGTCAACCATTCGAGTACATGAAGCTCTTGGCACCACCGGATCGCTTTCGCTTCGAGGTGACGATGCAGCAAGACGATAGCGGTGAATTCACGCTGGTTTCCGGGCCCTGACAAACTTCTGCTACTGGCCCAGGCCGTGTGAAAATCCCGCGACTTGGGGCGCTCCGACGCATTTCGCGGCCGCCGCGCTTCTAATTCGGTGGAATCGACCTCCTGTCATCTCAGTGGCAACCAGGATGCGCATGAAGTGGACACGGCAACTCTTGCCAGTTGGCGTTGGGCACCTTTGGTCGCAATGGATTCAGTCTGTCATAATCTTTTCAGTGTTGCCTATTCCGGTGCCGGTTTTCAGATTTTGTCTTTCACCGCATCCGGGATCTTTTCGAGCGAGGGCTTGAAGTCCTTGTAATTCTTTTCGTTCTTGGCGACGCATTCGGCGAGCGCGTCGAGCATGGTCGATCCCTTGCGTTCGAAACTGACCGAGAGGTTCTGAAGGTTGCCCGGCATCACGAGGGTGAAATAGCGGGTGTTCCACAGCACTTCGGAAAAGCGTTTCGGGGTGATCTGCAGGATCAGGATCGTATTCTTGTTCCTGATCTCGTAGGTGAATTCGGTGCCGTCAATGAAAGCGTCCTTGGTGGCGCTGTAGAAGTTCCAGCGCAAAGTGCCTCGGCCTTCGCCGTCGATCTCCCAGGCCGTATTGCGCATGATGGCCCAGAGTTCACCGTCGACGAGCGAGCGGTGGAGTTGGAACCAGGAGCCGTCCTTCTTGTTGGCGCTGCCGTAGCAGGTGGCTTGTCCGGTTTCGGTATCGGCGTCGCCATACACGGACCAGAATTTGTCCGTCTCCTTCTTGTAGAAGTTGATGCTCTCCGCCAGGGAGGGTGAGACACCGACGAAATCGAAGCCAATCACTACGGGCAGCAGGGCGAGGAGGAAAGTAGGGGATCGCATGGCCATACCTCTCGTCATCCGAACAGCCAGGAGGTTGGCGACGCAATCGGTTTGCCGTCGTTCAAGAGGATCATACCCTTGATGACGCGGATCAATGTCCAGATGGTCCACCACAGCCAGATGATTGCGCCGATGTAAAAGAACAGGAGCATGCTGCCAGCGACGAAGTACAACAGCCCGATCCAGAAGGTGTGAACCTGGAAACGGAAGTGGCTCTGCATGAATGCGCCAGAGTTCGACGCCTTCACCGAGGCGATGATGACGCCGATAACGGCGGTGATGATGGTGATGAAGCCGAGGAGGTAGAGGATGTAGACGGCGAGGGCATAGCCCCAGTCGTTCTTTGTCCCTTGGTCGGGGAGGGCTTGATCAGTCGCAGGGGGCATCGGAATGTCTCTTCAATCGTCCGACTGTCTTCGCGTCCAGTCGGACAAAGGTTGGAAAGAAGGATGTCTGTGTGAGGCGGCTTTCGACTAGGCTGAGTCCGGCGATGGTTGCCTAGTCGCAATGGACCGGCCGCTATCCTCGCCTTTCACGTTCGGCCATGACGAGATAGCCGCCGGCCCCCATGATCAGCAGGGCCATCAAGGCGATCGCTTCCGCATCCCTCCAGCTGTACCCAAGACCCCACAAAAGGACGCCTCCGCCTACCAGAAGGCCGAATGGCCACCACTTGTTTGCCAACAATTTCGTCATTCTTGACCTCAGCTTGACGACTTCCATTGCCCGGGATTCAGGCGCGGTGTCCGGATGTTGCGTATTTCTCGCGGTCCGGCCGTACATCAGGCTCAAATACCGAATTTATAGGTATCTGAAAAGTCGTTTTATGTCTCTGGCCCCCTTTCGGGAGGCTGGATGCCCAAGACGGTCACCTCACCGCTCCAAAAGAAGCTCGCCGCGATGCTGGTCGAGCTCAGGAAAGAGGCTGGCCTACGCCAAGTAGATTTGGCTGATAAGCTCGGTGTCTATCAGTCCTGGGTGACGCATCTGGAGTCCGGGCAGCGCCGCATAGACGTAGTCGAACTTATCGAGCTCGGACGCATCATGGGGTTCGATCCGGCGGAGGTCGTACGAAAGCTCAACAGGCGTTAGCTTGAGAACTCAGTCGTCTTGCGAGGACAGGAAGATTTCTGGCGCGGTTGAGTTGTCCCCGAATACGGCGGCGGTGAGCGGCCCGCCGTAGACGGCGGCGGTGTCGAGGTTGAGCCGGTTGGGAAGGATGTCCGGCCGGCCGATCTTGAGCGGGGTATGTCCGTGGACAACGAGGCGGCCGAGGTCTTTGGTTGAAGAAAGAAACGGCTCTCTAATCCAGAGGAGGTCATGTTCGTCTTGCCCTTCCAGGGGGCGGTCCGGGTGGACGCCGGCATGGACAAAGAAGCGTAGGCCGTCATCATGGAATTTGGGGAGCCCACGGATCCAATCGAGGTGGTCTTCGGGAAGGTCTCTTGCAGCGGTAACCCCGTAGCTCGAAAGTGTATGGATGCCGCCGTTGCGCAGCCAGTTCTCCTCCCATTCCTCAGCGTCGAGGGCGGCGAGCAGCATCTCCTCGTGGTTGCCCATCAAGCAAACGACGTCTTCCGGCCGGTCCTCCTGGAGCGCCATGAGGCAGTCGATGACGCCCTCGCTATCCGACCCGCGGTCGATGTAATCGCCCAAGAAGACGAATTTCGCCCGTTGCTTGCCGGCATCGGCGTGGCAACGTTCCACCAGCGCGATGAGTTTTATGAGGCAGCCGTGGATGTCACCGATGGCGTAGGTCCGGGTCATGATGGCATCTCCGATGAGCCTCAGCTTCGATAGTGTGCGTCGGATCGGACGACGAATGTGCCAGCGGTCAATCCGAATTCGCTGACGATGCGCGCGATCGTGGTCTCCTGATGAAGGCGGCGATCGGCATAGAGGATGAAGACACCAGTCACGGTGTTGTAGACTATACGCCCACGAGGGAAGAATTCGTATTCGTGATCGGCAATTGCCTGCAGGATGAACCGGCCGGCTACTGGAGCCGTTCGGGTCTTTTGCCATCGGCTCCAGACTTCGTAATGTCCTCGGGCATGAGTCAGGAATTCCCCGTATGGCTCGGCTTCTGCGAGCGAGGTCGCCTCTACAAGAATTGTCCAGGAATGATGGGGCGCCGGAATACCCCAGAAGATCCCCACCGAACCGGTCATGATATTCCCTGAGGTGATGCTGCTCGGCATGGCAATGCTGAACGGAAATGGGAGCTCCCTGATCCGGGAGCTCCCTGACATTTCTCACGTTGCGGTTCATCAGCTCTCAACGGGTTTCCAAAGTTCCTCACCACGCCAGCGCGCCTCGCCGCTGCTCTGGAAAGACTCGCAAGAAGCATCTGAACTTGCTTCGTTTGGCAGGGAGGAATGTTGCGGGCGCTGGAATAGGCGCGCTAGGGGCGGGTAGTCGGTGCGAGCGTCGCGAACGCTCAATCTGCAGGAGGTTCGAGACCGGTTCCCAGCTGCTCGCAAATAGTGAGGGCAATAGGCATGTATGCAGGTAACTGATCTCAATGTCGTCCTCGCGCGCATCCGCGTCTTCTATGCGTCGTTCCAAGTAGCGTTTGACCCGTTCGTGCCATTCCCGGGCAGAAGGCGAGAGATCGCTGGTTTGGGCTTTGCCTGGGCTTCTTCTTGGTTGTTTTCTGAGGCTTCCCGGGCATTCAGTCACCGCCTTTGTGCAAATCTGTTGTGAGGCTACCGCCTCCGCGCTCAAAGGTTAGGGATAGCCGACTCGCGCTGTGTCGTCATGGTGGCGCACGATCGGCCGGATGGAATCCGGTGCCATCCCTTCACGGGCGCTCCCAACGGGGGGCGACGATAGCGCAATCGCGAGCGAAAACCTCCGCCGATGCTGACGGATCAGAATGGGATCTCCGAGTTCCTGTTTATCGCGTTTTCTGGAGGTGAACCGGCCTCCGCCTCGCTCGATGAAGCTCACGCGAGGAGGGCGTGTTGCAAATATCATACCTGATATCTGCCGTAAGCCTCGATTGGAGGACGGATTTAATTGTTTGTCTAGGCTATCGTCTTGTCGTGGCGCATGCGGACGAGATCGTGTCCCCGGGCGTGGTGTAACTGGCGGTGGGTCACCGCGTTCGCCGGCAAGGGCCGGACTGGTCAGTTGGCGATAGCCGGGAAGCTGACGGCGGCATCATCGCTCAACGGTGCGATGGTTTCCAGTGTCATGTAGCGGGCGCGCTGGACGGCCCATTCATCGTTCTGTTCGAGCAGGATCGCGCCGATGAGGCGGACGATGGCGTCTTCGTTGGGGAAGATGCCGACCACCTCGGTGCGCCGCTTGATCTCGCCGTTGAGGC
>NZ_JBQTHN010000046.1:0-9722 GCF_052389815.1 Bradyrhizobium sp.
GTGTTGGCCCACGCGGCCTCGATCGCCATCATCGCGCCGCGCGGCAGCAGCAGCGCGGGCAGCGCGACGATGCAGAGCAGCACCAGCACCAGATAGAACAGCACGTTGAAGATCAGCGAGCGCAGGAAAATCATTTCAGTCCTTGTTCGCCTGCGCCGTTGCCGGGCGGCGCGGCGTAGCTGCCGGCTGCTCGGCGAGATCGGAGGTCAGGTCGAGGCCGATATCGGCCAGCCGCACCCGCATCTCCGCAGCGACATATTTGGCGTATTCCGATAGCAAGAGACGGAACGTTCCGCCACTCGTCCACCACGGCTCGTCACGCCATTTGTCGCCGACGACCGCGAACGGGATCAGCGTGATATCCGGCATCGCGTGTGACAGTTCCACGATCGCCCGCGGCATGTGGTAGTTCGAGGTCACCACGATCAGCGACTTGAAGCCGCGCTCGCGCGCCCAGCGCCGCGTCTCGGCGGCGTTGCTGCGGGTGTTGATCGCCGATCGGTCGAGATCGACGCAGCATTTGAGCAGCTTGTGATTGTCCGGCAGCGTACGTGAAATGTCCTGCACGTCGTTGGTCGGATGAACGCCGGAGATCAACAGCCGCTTGCCGTAGCCGCCGGCGAGCAATTCCATGGCGTCCGACACCCGTGACGAGCCGCCGGTCAGGACCACGATGCCGTCGGCATTGCGGGCGGGCTTCACCTCGGCGCCGCGCAGCTGCGACAGGAAGGCAATGAAGCCGAAGCCGGCGCCGACAAAGGCGAACGCGAGCGTGCCGACGATGGTCGCGCGCAGCCATCCGCGCGGCCGCCGGGCCGCAGCATCTTTGATCTGCTCGTCGGGCTCGCTCATGCGAAGCTAAAGGTCCTTCCCCGGGGCAATTTTAAATGCTTTTGGGGCGATGTGGAGTCCGGTTCTCGCCATCAATCGATGTCGTCCAGCGTGGCCAGCAGCGTGCGGCGCGAGGCCCAGGCGGTGATCGCGGCGATGGCGACCGCCTGGATCGCCAGCACCAGATAGCCCGACGGCCTGAGCGAAAAGGTGCCGAGCAGGGCCGCGAACTGGTCGCCCACGGGCGTGCCGGAAAACCATCCTGCGATCGATTCCGAGAAGCCAAAGGCGAGCATGGCCGCGCCGCCGCCGAGCACGCCGCCCTCGAGCCCCAGCCGCAGGAAATGCCGCAGGAAGTGGTTGGCGATGTAGGAGTCGCCCGCGCCGACGAAATGCAGCACCTCGACGATCGGCCGGTTGGCCGCCATCGCGCCGCGGGTGGCGAACGACACCGAGATGATGGTGGCGATGATGACGAGCGCCAGGATGCCGATGCCGGCGAAAACCGTCGCGCCCGTCATCGAGCGCATGCGCTCGATCCAGGCGCGGTGATCGTCGACGCTGGCGGAAGGCGCAACCTTCATGACGCGCGCGCGCAAACCGGCGAGATCCAGCGCCGTGCCGGGCTGCACCCGGGCGATGATCACGCGCGGCACCGGCAACTGATCGAGCGACAGCCCGGTGCCGAGCCAGGGTTCCAGCAGCCTTGCCGACTCCTCCCTGCTGAAGGGCCGGACCTCGACGATGCCAGGCTCGGCGCGGATCGCCTCCGCCACGGCAGCGGTATCGCGCTCGACGTCGCGGCCGGCCAGCGGACGCACCTGGATGGTGATTTCGCTGGCGACATCGGACTGCCATTCCGCGGCGGACGCGCTGATCAGCAGCACGGCGCCTGTCGTGATCGAGGCGAGGAAGGTCATGATCGCGACGACCACGACCAGCGCGCGGCCGGAGATCGAGGCGCGCGGCACGATCGGCGACATGATGCGCGCCCGCGCCGGCAGCTGCGGCCGCTCGTTGCCGAGGTCGACCAGCGGCCCGTGCTCGTCGATCCTACTCATAGATGTGCAGCCGTCCCTGATGCAGCACCAGACGCCGCGCGTCGTACTGCTCCATCAGGGTGATGTCGTGGGTGGCGATGATGACCGCGGTGCCGGACTTGTTCAGTTCGATGAACAGCCGCAGCAGGCGCCGGCCGAGCGTGGGATCGACGCTGCCGGTGGGCTCGTCGGCGAGCAGCAGCTGCGGCCGCGAGATCACGGCGCGGGCAATGGCGGCGCGTTGCTTTTCGCCGCCCGACAGGATCGGCGGCAGCGCGTCCATGCGCTCGCCGAGCCCGACCCATTTCAGGAGGTCGATCACCTCGCGGCGATAGCTGGATTCCTCGCGGCCCATGACGCGGAACGGCAGGGCGACGTTCTCGTAGGTCGTCATGTGCTCGAGCAGGCGGAAATCCTGCAGCACGATGCCGATGCGCTTGCGCAGGTCCGCGATCTCTTCCTTTCCCAGCAGCGAGACGTCCTGGCCGAACAGGTTGACCAGCCCCCGGGTCGGCCGCAGCGACAGGAACAACAGGCGCAGCAGCGACGTCTTGCCGGCGCCGGAGGGGCCGGTCAGGAACTGGAAGGAATGCGCCGGAATCAGGAACGACAGGTCGCGCAGAATCTCCGGCCCTAACCCGTAGCGCAATCCGACATTTTCGAACCGGACCAACCTCTAGCTCCGTTCGACGGGCTCTGGGCCCCCTGGGTCGCCCCCGCCCCGGCAACGAACCGCCCTGAAAGCTTGTGCCGCTGTTATGGTTTCCGGTTCGTTAACGGTCGGCTTGTAGCATCCTGCCGCTACCATTGGAGATGGGCTCCATGCATATCGTTTGCCCCAATTGTACAACGTCTTTCGCCATCAATCCCGCCGCCCTGGGCTCCGCCGGGCGGACCGTGCGCTGTTCCCGGTGCAAGCTGACGTGGCTGGCCAGCGCCGAGGACGCCCTCGAGACCGTCGAGGTGGCCGCGGCAGCGCCTGCGGCCGCCCAGCGCGACGTCGCGGCCGAATGGGACGCCATGGCGCAGGAAGATACCACCCCGGTGATCGAAAGCCCCTCGGTTTCCCCCGACTGGCCGTCGCAGGCCACCCGGCACGAGGCAGAGGCCGACTGGACCACCGCGGCCCGCCACGACATCGACGAGGAGGCGGAGGAGCCGCTGAGGCGCTCGCGCCTGCGCGAATTGTTCAGCCTGCCGCCCTTCCCGCCGATCCCGATGCTGCGCGGCGCCGGGCTGACCGCCACCTGCGCCGCCATGGCCGCGCTGATCGCGGCGCTGATCGTCTGGCGCGGCGACGTGGTGCGGCTGCTGCCGCAGACGGCAAGCTTCTACCGGCAGGTCGGCCTCGAGGTGAACCTGCGGGGCCTTGCCTTCAGGGACGTCAAGATCACCTACGAGACGGTGGACGCCAAACCCGTGCTCGTCATCGAAGGCATGATCGTCGGCGAAACCACGAAAGCGGTCGAAATCCCGCGGCTGCGCTTCTCGGTGCGCGACGCCCAGGGAGCGGAAGTCTATGCCTGGAACGCGGTGCTGGAGCAGACCGTGCTCAAGCCGGGCGAGCGCGCCTGGTTCAAGTCGCGGCTTGCCTCGCCGCCGCCGGAAGGGCGTAATATCGACATCCGCTTCTTCAACAAGCGCGATCTCGCCGCCGGCCACGCCTGAGCGGGCGCAGCGCGCGCAAGGGAACAGCCGATGCCGCGCGTGCTGATCGCCGACGACGAGGATGCCATGCGCCAGCTGGTGTCGCGCGCCATCGCCATGGACGGCCATGACGCCGTCACCGCCGAGGACGGCGCCGAAGCGCTGGAGATCCTGGTCCGCGAGCGCGGCCGGTTCGACCTGCTGCTCACCGACATCCAGATGCCCGTGATGGACGGCATAGCGCTGGCGCTGGCCGCCGCGCGCGATTTTCCGGAATTGAAGATTTTGCTGATGACGGGCTTTGCCGATCAGCGCGAGCGGGCCTCGGGGCTCAACGCGATCGTGCATGACGTCGTGACCAAGCCGTTTTCGGTGGCTGATATCCGCACCGCGGTGGCGGACGCGCTGGCGGCGAGGAAGGGATGGTCACAACTCTCGTAGGGGGTTGGACACAAAATTGCGAAAACAACCCCATGCAAAGTAGGAAACGCCCTTGCAGCCGGAGGGCAATCGCATCGCGAAACCCATCACACTTGTCGCGGAGACGTGATGGGTTTCGCTTCGCTAATGCCTTGCCGGCGCTGTCATTGGACAGATGCTAGACGACAGGTCCGGGCGTCCAATCGTCGCCAGAAAGCGGCGTAACCCTCACGCCATGGATGACTCCCAGCTGGAGACTCGGATCGAAATGGCGCATCGTGCGCTCGTTGAAGTCGATGATGCGACCAGGAGTGAGTGGCCCCACATCGTTTATCTTGACGACGACCTTCTTTCCCTTGGCTTCGACCAGAGCAAATTTCGGTCGCTCGCGATATTTCACCCCGCCGAACAAATTGCGCAGGTTGGTCTTGATGGCAGCCGACCACGCAGAGGGATCGTAGCGTTCGCCGGAGGCTGTATTCGGCCCGCCCTCACGCCATCCGGGCTTGAACGGATTGTAGGTTGATGCTGCACCAACGATTGCGGGTCCCAAGACCGCACCGTCGACAGCGCTGGAACGAACTGCATCGGATTCAGTTGTTGCCTTGGCAAAACGGGAAGTTGTTTCACTAGTTGCCTTGGCAACGTTAGAAAGTGAAATCGCAAGCGCGACGCCGCAAATTGCGGCGCTCAAGCGAAACGCCATCATGACTCCTGACTGATTTTGACTGGATTTTCTGGTGGTGGGAGGGTGGCCGGGCCGAAAGAAGACGCCAACGGAGCGCCCTTCTTTCAATCCGCGTCTTTGCGAATCCGCGCCAGTGCGGCGACGGAACCGACCATGGAACTCCGCGAGCCGACGGCCGCGGATGAGCGCGTCTAAGCCCGCAAATGCGACATCAATGTGGATGTCGCCGGATCATAAAAATGTTCCGTCGCGCACAAAAAAATGCCGCAGAGACACATGTTCGGATTCCCGCGGCATGATCTTGCCCGAGTCCCGCAATCTCAGCGTCTCTCTCGTGAAATGAAAGCGCAGTCAGGTGGATGCGTTGAGCGAGGCTAAGCGTGATGGCGTTAGGTTGAATCACTCCGCGCGGCGGACTCGGTTCACCTCTCCCGTTGGGGGCCCAAAGGGAGAGGTGATTTCCCGATGCCGCTCCAGTTCAACCTTATCTCTCAGGCTCTAGAGTTTTCAGCTCACTTCAACGATCGACATCGATGATCGTGTGTCCCGGCTTTCCAGGCCGTGTAAAAACTCAAAGACCGCGAGTTTCGATAGAACAGAATGCTACGCGAGCGATTTTATCTGGCGTTCGCGATGTATTCGATCTTCTCTTCCCACTCGCGATAGAATTAGATTCTAGCGCGAATCGCGATGCGCGGGTTTTTACACAGCCTGCTTCGCCGGGACGACAATTGAGTTATGGCCGCCGCACCCTCACATCTCGGACGGGCAGTTCACCATCCAGGGAATGCCGAATTGGTCGGTGCACATGCCAAAACCCTTGGAGAAAAATGTCTTGGCGAACGGCATGGTGACGGTGCCGCCTTCGGCGAGCGCCTTGAACTTGCGTTCGGCGTCGGCGGGGTCCTCGACCTGCAGCGAGACCGAGAAGCCCTGCGGCGTCTTGAAGTGGCCGGGCGGCGCGTCGGAGGCCATCAGCACCTCGCCGTCGATCGTCACCTTCGCGTGCATGACCTTCTTCTGGTAGTCCGGCGGGATCTGCATCTCCGGCGGCCCCTCGCCAAAGGGAAACATCGCCTCGATCTTGGCGCCCAGCACCTTCTGGTAATATTTCAGCGCGGCTTCGCAATTGCCGTTGTAGGTGAGGTAAGGATTGACCTGCATCGTGGACTCCTTGTCTTGCGCCATCTCTTGGTTGCGTTCCCCGGACGCTGCGCAGCGCCATAAGCGCGTTTACGCGCGTCTTCGACGCGCTTTGGTGGTGCGCCGCTGATCCGGGGTCCACCGGTCGGGTCTCGATGTGGGTCCCGGCTCGGCGGCTCAGCGTTACACGCTGCACCGCGTCCGGGACAAGAGAGCGCTTCACTTCTCGGTGAGCTTTTTCAGGTTGGCAAGGCCCTGCTCGAAATCCTTGCCGACCATCTTGTCGAAGTTCATGAACACACCCATCACCTTCGACATGAACGGCGCGGGACCGTGCATCACCCAGTGCACGCTGGTCGCATTTCCCTGCGGCAGCATTGTGAATTCGGCGGTGTTGTGCGCCTCGAACGGCTTCAGGAAGTCGAGCTTGATGACGAGCTTCGAGGGCGTGCTCGCCTCGAGGATTTCCATCCGTCCCGTACCGACGTTCTTGTCGCCCTCCCAGCCATAGGTCGCGCCCTTGCCGCGCTCGGCGCCGCCATAGTCGCGCTTCAGGTTGGGGTCCTTGTTCTCCCATGGCGACCAGCCCCGCCATTGGCGGAAATCGCTGAGCACCGCAAAGATCTTCTCCGCCGGCGCGTCGATGGTGGCGCGGCGCTCGATGCGGAAGGTGTCGGGCTTGGTGGCGGCGAGAACGAGGATGACGGCGATCGCAACGACGAGCACGATGACGATGCCGGCAATGACTTTGAACATGGTTGGCTCCATTGATGGCTCCTTGCTGCCTTGACGACGAATGGCCTCGACAAAATCCGACAAAGACTCTGGAGTTTTCTCTCCGTCATGCCCGGGCTTGTCCCGGGCATCCACGTTCTTGGTTCGGCAACGGAAGACGTGGATGGCCGGGACAAGCCCGGCCAAGACGACTGCGCGACTATCTCGCGACCTTAGCGCTGTTGCTGTCGCGCATCAGGCGGTCGAGGTGCATGCGGATGTGAGCGGCCTCCGCGGAGGTGTTGGCGAGCGCGATGGCGCGATCGAAGGCGACGCGCGCCTCCTCGTCGCGGCCGAGCTGCATCAGGAAGGCGCCGCGCACGCCGAAATAGTGGAAGTAGTTCGACAGGCGCGGCGCCAGCGGCTCGATCATGTCGAGCGCGGCCTGCGCTCCCCGCACCTTCGAGGCCGCCACCGCCCGGTTGAGCGTCACGACCGGCGAAGGCTGCATGACTTCCAGCGCGCCATAGAGCAGATCGATCTGGGTCCAGTCGGTGTCTTCGGGCTTCTCGGCGCGTGCATGCAGGGCGGAGATCGCCGCCTGCACCTGATAGGGCCCGCTGCGGCGATGGCGCATCGCCTTGTCGATCAGCGCAAGGCCCTCGGCGATCAGCGCCTTGTTCCACAGCGCACGATCCTGGTCTTCGAGCAGGATCACCGCGCCATCCGAATCGAAGCGCGCGGCGGCGCGGGCGTGCAGCAGCAGCAGCAGCGCGGTGAGGCCCATGATCTCGGGCTCGCTCTGGAACAGCCGCAGCAAGAGGCGCGACAGGCGGAGCGCCTCCTCGCACAGGGGCGAGCGGATATCGGCGGTGTCGCCACCAGCCGAATAGCCCTCGTTGAAGATCAGGTAGATCATGGCGGCGACGGAAGCGAGCCGCTCGCTGCGCTCCACCGCGCCCGGCGTCTCGAACGGCACTTTGGCCTCGGCAACGCGCGCCTTCGCTCGCGTGATGCGCTGCTCCATCGCGGCTTCGCTGACCAGGAACGCGCGCGCGATCTGCTTCACATTGAGGCCGGAGACGATGCGCAGCGCCAATGCGATCTGCTGAGTCGCCGGCAAATCCGGATGGCAGCAGATGAAGAGCAGCCGCAGGATGTCGTCGCGGTAGTGCGAGCCGTCGAGCCGCTCGGCGACCTGCTCCTCGGCGTCGCCGAGGTCGGAGATCAGATCGTCCTCCGGCAACGCCTCCAGCTTGCGGTGCCGGCGGACCTCGTCGATCCCGGCATTGCGGCCGACCATGATCAGCCAGCTGGCGGGATCGCGCGGCGGCCCGTTCTGCGGCCAGCTCTTCAGCGCGCGCAGGCAGGCGTTCTGGTACGCCTCCTCTGCGGCATCGAGGTTACGGAAATAGCGCAGGAGCGCGCCGACCGCCTGGGGGCGCGCCGAGGCCAGCGCGGCGTCGATCCAGGCGGTGTCGGTCACGGCGTAACGCTCCCGGGATTGAGCGCGCCGACGGGGCGGATCTCGTAGGCGCCGCCGGGATTGGCCGCGCCGAGATCGCGCGCGACGTCAAGCGCCTCGTCGAGATTCTTGCAGTCGACGATGTAGAAGCCGAGCAGCTGCTCCTTGGTCTCGGCAAAGGGGCCATCCAGCACCAGCGGCGGATCGTCCTTGCGCAGCGTGGTCGCCGCCGTGGTCGGCAGCAGGCGCGCGACCGGGCCAAGCCGCCCCTGCCTGGCGAGATTCTCCTGCACGACGGAGAGTTTTTTCATGACCTCGGCGTCGTGCTCCCTGCTCCAGGAGCCGACCAGGTCTTCGTCGTGATAGCAGAGGATGGCGTACAGCATGCGGCAACAAACTCCCTACGTCTTTCAAGACGACGGAATATGCCTGCAGCCGACAGCGAAGCGGAAGAAATTTTTCGATTTCTTCCGCTTCGACAAGGGGAACTTGTTCGCGAGGATTGCGTGCGGCTTACCAGTACACGCCGTACTTGGCGGCGATGCGGCGGGCCTTGGCCTCGTCGGTCTCACGACGGACCTTCTTTGCGGTCTTCTTGGTCTCGGTCGTGGTCGCGGGCTTGGTCTCGGTGGTCGTGGTCGCCGTCGGCGTCGTGGTGGTGGCGGCTACGGGAGCGGTGCTCTGCGCCGGCGCCTGGGCCTGAACCGGGGCCGCGGCCGGAGGCGGGACCTGCACCGGAGCGGCATCGTTGGCGGTGGTGGCGGCCTGCGCGAGCTGGACGGAAACCTGGGCGATCGGCTTCGGCGCTTCGGTGGCGGCCGTGGCCGTCGGAATGCCGGCCAGGCTCAGGCTGCGGCTTTCGCCGGCTTGAGCGGACGCCGAGGCCAGCAGCAGCGCGGAGATCAGGATGAATTTGCGCATGTGAAGTCTCCCTTGTTTGATGGAGGCAGACTAGGGCAGCCGCCCGATCCGTTATGTGACAGACATCACACAAATCCTGGGGAACCCGAGAATGACAAAAGGCGCCCTCGCCATCCTCGTCCATGGCGGGACGGAAAACTGGTCGCCGGCGCGCTGGAAGGCCCGGTTCGACGAGGCGTGCGGTGACCGCCGCGTGCTGCTGCTTCCCTCCGGTTTCGATCCGGCCGAGGTGCACTACGCCGCGGTGTGGAAGCCGAAGCCGGGAGAACTGGCGGGCTTCCCCAATCTGCGCGCGATCTTCAACCTGGGCGCCGGCGTCGATGCGCTGATGGCGGATCGCTCGCTGCCCGACGTGCCGCTGGTGCGCGTGGCGGTTTCCGACCTCACCGACCGCATGGCCGAATACGTCGTGCTGCACGTGCTGATGCACCATCGGCAGGAGCCTTATTTGCGTCAGTCGCAGCGCGAGAAGCGGTGGCAGCCGAAATTCCAGCATGCGGCGAGTGCCGTGTCGGTCGGCATCATGGGGCTGGGCACGCTCGGGGCCAACGCGGCCGACATCTTGCGGCGGCTCGGCTTTCGCGTGTCGGGCTGGAGCCGGTCGGCCAAGACGATCGACGGCGTCAGATGTTTTGATGGCACCGACGGCTTTGACGCTTTCCTGCGGCAGACCGACATCCTCGTATGTCTGCTGCCGCTCACGGACGACACGCGACACATCCTCAACCGCGATGTGTTCACGCGGCTCAGTCGCAGCGGTCCGCTCGGCGCACCCGTGCTGATCAACGCCGGCCGCGGCGGCCTGCAGGACGAGAGGGATATCCTCGCCTGCCTCGACGACGGCACGCTGGGC
>NZ_JBQTHN010000047.1:0-4804 GCF_052389815.1 Bradyrhizobium sp.
GACGGGAGTGCGATTTTGCGCGTTCTGCGCGTTGTCACGCCCGCTCTGGGCCGCATTACCGCCTTCATGGGGCGCTTCTCAGCCAAATCAGGGCAAAACTCAGCGATCAACCGCGTCCGATTCAGTATCGCAACTTAGCCGCAGAATACTTGCCCAGTCTCGGAGCGTGCCCACCTTTCTTGCGCCGGTGCATACGAAGGTGGGCACGGCGCTGTGCGCCTTTGCCCACCCTACGGCATCTCCAATAATTTCGGGATTCCGGGTCCACGCGCGAGCGCGTGTCCCGGAATGACGGCAAGGATCACGCCGCCCTGGTCTTGAGATGGCGGAACATGTTGCTGCGCGCCTCGTCGTCCATCTCGGCCTTGAAGGTGAACTTGTCCTTCAGCGCCATCGCCTTGGCCGCCGCCGGCCGCGCGGTGATTTCGTCCACCAGCCGCTTGATGTTCGGATATTTCGCGACCGCTTCCTCGCCGAGGATGAACGGTATCATCCGCGCCCAGCCCCACACGTCCATGTCCACGATGGTGTAGGTGTCGCCAACCACGTAACGGCGCTCGGCGAGGTGATCGTTGAGGATTGCGAAATGCCGCTGCGCCTCGAACTGGTAGCGATTATGGGCGTAGTCGACTTTTTCCGGCGCGAAATGCTTGAAGTGGACGGCCTGGCCGCTGAACGGGCCGACGCCGGTCGCGACGAACATCAGCCAGGACAGCAATTCGCCGCGGTTGGCTGGCGTGTTCGCCGGCAGAAACTTGCCGGTCTTCTCCGCGAGGTAAAGCAGAATAGCGTTGCTGTCGAACACCTTGACTCCGTCGTCATCGATGGCGGGCACCTTGGCGTTTGGATTGACCGCGAGATATTCCGGCTTGAACTGGTCGCCCTTGCGGGTGTCGACCGGCATCGGCTGAAAGGCGATGCCTGCCTCCTCGAGGAACAGCGCCACCTTGGTCGGGTTGGGCGAACCGTTGAAATAGAACTTCAGCATGAAAATTTCCCCATTTCTTGTTGCCCGAAGGATCGGGACGCGGCTCGATTGCCGCGGGCGGGAACGTCCATGCGCAAATTTTTGCAGCCAGCGCAAGCGACGAGTGCGTGATTGACGGTCGGGAGGCCGGTCAGCCGACGAGGAAGAGGCCAGCGATGCCGGCGGCGACCATCGCAAAACCCGCCGCATGCAGCAGCACGGCCATCCGTGTCGCCGATTGAAGGTCGGAGGCCTGGGCGGCGCGCTCCGGCCCGCTCGCGTAGCCATGGGCGATGATCTCCTGGTTGAAGTCGCCGTGGGCTTCCATGGTGCCTGCAAGCGCCACGCGGATCAGGAGGATGCCGAAGATGACGAGGCCGGCCGATCCCAGCATGCCGATCAGCAGCATCGGGAACATGCCGACCAGGAAGATCGGCAGCAACGGCAGGAGCAGTATCGCCTCGGATCGCTTGCGCATCGGCAGGTCCAATCGAAAGAGCAACCGCTGCCGGCGACCTTAGGTCCGGTGCTTGGGGCCAATCAAATCGAAAGGACGTGAACGGCGCGGGACGGGCTCAACCCGCCGCCATCTGGCTGCGGATCTCGGCGCGCAGCTCGTCGATCAGCTTGAGGCCCTGCTTGGTCTCGACATGCCAGAAGGTCCAGCCGTTGCAGGCTTCGGCGCCCTGCGCCACCGCGCCGATACGATGGATCGAGCCGACCTTGTCGCCGAGCATGATGGCGCCGTCGGCGCGGACCAGCGCGCCATGGCGCTTCCTGGCGTCGACCAGCCTGGCGCCCGGCGCGATCATGCCGCGCTCGATCAGCTCGGAGAAGGCGACGCGCGGCGCCTCGCGCGCCGTCATGAAGGGAGCAAGGGTTGCTTCCGGCAGCGGCTCGACGGCGGCGATGCGTTGCTCCGCCGCCTTGGCATAGGCGGGATCGCGCTCGAAGCCGACGTAGCTGCGGCCGAGACGTTTGGCCACGGCGCCGGTGGTGCCGGTGCCGTTGAAAGGATCGATCACGAGGTCGCCGGGCTTCGACGACGACAGCAGCACGCGCGCCAGCAGCCCTTCCGGCTTCTGGGTCGGGTGCACCTTCTTGCCGTCCTTGCCCTTGAGGCGCTCCTCGCCGGTGCAGAGCGGGATCAGCCAGTCCGAGCGCGCCTGCACGTCCTCGTTGGCGGCCTTCAGGGCTTCGTAGTTGAAGGTGTAGCCCTTGGCTTTTTCGTCACGCGCGGCCCAGATCATGGTTTCGTGCGCGTTGGTGAAGCGGCGGCCGCGGAAGTTCGGCATCGGATTGGACTTGCGCCAGACGATGTCGTTCAGCACCCAGAAGCCGAGGTCCTGCATGATGGCGCCGACGCGGAAGATGTTGTGATAGGAGCCGATCACCCAGATCGTCGCCGACGGCTTCATGATGCGGCGGCAGGCGAGCAGCCAGGCGCGGGTGAAATCGTCGTAGGCGGCGAAAGAGGAAAACTTGTCCCAGTCGTCGTTGACGGCATCGACGTGCGATTCGTCGGGACGCTTGAGCTCGCCCTTGAGCTGCAAATTGTACGGAGGATCTGCGAAGACGACATCGACGCAGCCTGCCGGCAGCTTCGACATTTCGGCGACGCAATCGCCGACGACGATGCGATGGCTCGAGGCAGACTCGAATTTAGTGCGGGGCGCCCTTGCAGACGCCCCGCGACGCGACACAACCATGACTCAATTACTCTGACTCAGGCGACGCTGTCGGCGACGCGGGACTAAACAACCGACTGGCGACACATTGACCGGGCAAAGTAAAAATCGACTTAACCCTGCCGCGCGCTCGCGACTCCGGCGCCGCCTTCGGGCGAGTTGGCGCGGCGATGCGCGTTCAGGTGCACTAGGCAATATTTGCCGGGCGGGTTATTGAACAAGGCAACGGAAATTTTACTTCTGTGCCGCGTTGCCCCGTGCTTGCAGCGCACAAGGGTCGAAATGAGGGGAAACCGCCATGCGTTACGATGATTTCCGCCACAGCGACAACATTGACGACCGTCGCGGCGAGGATGGCGGCGGCATGGGCGGCGGAGGCTTCGGCATTCCGATGGGCGGCGGCGGTCTCGGCATCGGCACCATCATCGTGCTCGGCCTGCTCGGCTACGCCTTCGGCATCGATCCGCGCATCCTGATCGGCGGGGCGGAAATTCTCACCGGCGGTGGCGGTCGCGCGCCGACCTATGAAGCCGATCGCCCCTCGGGCCCGCGCAAGACCGGCGCGCCGACCGACGAGATGGGCAGCATGATCTCCGGCATCCTGGGCGAGCTCGACGACCGCTGGAGCGAGATCTTCAAGGCCGACGGGCGCACCTATGCCGGCCCCAAGATCGTTTTGTTCCGCAACGCCACCAATGGCGGGCGCTGCGGCATGGCGCAGTCGGCGATGGGACCGTTCTATTGCCCGCCGGACCGCACCATCTATCTCGACACGGCGTTCTTCCGCGAGGTCGAGACGCGCTTCCGCGGCTGCTCGGGCAATGCCTGCAAGTTCACCGCGGCCTACATCATCGCGCATGAGGCCGGCCACCACATCCAGAACGTCCTCGGCATCCTGCCGCGCGTGAATCGGGCGCAGCAGCAGGCCGGCAGCAAGGCGGAAGCCAACGCGTTGCAGGTCCGGGTCGAGTTGCAGGCCGACTGCCTGTCCGGCGTCTGGGTCAACCGCGAGGAGAAGAAGCGGCCGGGCTTCCTCGAGGCCGGCGACATCGACGCGGCGCTGAAGACGGCAACCGCCATCGGCGACGATACGCTGCAACGTCAGGCGACAGGCAGGGTGGTGCCCGACAGCTTCACCCACGGCTCGGCGGCGCAGCGCCGGCAGTGGTTCATGACCGGTTACAAGGAAGGCACCGTTGCGGCCTGCAACACGTTCGGCAATGCGCGGTTGTAGTGCTGGCACCGTCCATAGTGGTCGTCATGGCCGGGCTTGTCCCGGCCATCCACTATCTTTGTTGCGGTGCTACGCTAAAGACGTGGAGGCCCGGACCCGTCTCCGCTAACGGCTACGCCGGGGCCAAGTGTACGCTCGGCCCGCCGAAGCTTTAGCGAAGGCGACAAGCCCGGGCATGACGAGAAGAAAGTACGATGTCGACAATCCAGGAAAAGCAATTCGTTCCCCTCAACATCGCCGTGCTGACGATGTCGGACACCCGTTCGCTCGCGGACGACAAATCCGGCACGACGCTGGTCGACCGTCTCACCGCCGCCGGGCACAAGCTGGCGGCGCGCGAGATCGTCACCGACGACGTCGAGGCGATCCGCGCGGTGATCCGGCGCTGGATCGCGGACGCGGGCGTCGATGCCGTGATCACCACCGGCGGCACCGGCTTTACCGGCCGCGACGTGACGCCGGAGGCGGTCGAGCCGCTGTTCGAGAAGCGGATGGACGGCTTTTCGATCGCCTTCCACATGCTGAGCCACGCCAAGATCGTGGCATCGACGATCCAGAGCCGCGCCACCGCGGGTGTGGCGGGCGCCACCTTCATCTTCTGCCTGCCCGGTTCGCCCGGCGCCTGCCGCGACGGCTGGGACGGCATTTTGGCCGCGCAGCTCGACTACCGGACGCGGCCCTGCAATTTCGTCGAGATCATGCCGCGGCTCGATGAACATTTGCGCCGCCCGAAGGCCAAGGGCGCGAGCGCTTAGCCGTCATCCCACGTCATTTCGGGGGGACGCCTAAAGCTCCAACTCCCAGGTCTCCCCCACCAGGTCGACGCCAAAACTGTGGTGCTTCTCTTCCTTGACCCGCTCGAAGCCGGCGCGCGCATAGATGCCGCGCGCGGCGACCAAAATGCTCTGGGTCCAC
>NZ_JBQTHN010000048.1:0-11370 GCF_052389815.1 Bradyrhizobium sp.
AGGTCGGGATGTCCTGGCTGTACCTGTCAAATCCGTGTGCGTTTTCTTACTACCGTTGCACACGGTGCTGCGGGCGCAGCCGGCGCCCGGCCTTCTCCGCGCCCTCTGTTCAAGAGGGTGCAACGAATGACAAAACTCAGGCGAAAATCGCGTCGTGAGAGCGAGCCCCCATGTCTCCCCGTCTTTGCGAGCGACTTGTCCGCCGAAGCCTTGGCGAAGGCGGAAGCGAAGCAATCCATCTCTCCCCGCGGGGACAGGTGGATTGCTTCATCGCTTGCGCTCCTCGCAATGACGCTCTCGACGACGTGGATGGCCTGAACAAGCTCTGCCATGACGAGGCCGAGATCCGGCCGTCGGCCTGGACCTGCGGCCGGTTCCACCCCCTGCAACCCGTTGCCGGCGGCCACATTTCCCGCCCGCAATTTCCCTTTGGTAACCTCGCGTTAACCGAGATTATCGTTTGGTTAGGGGCGCAGAGCCGCGCGGGTCAGCCTTGGTTTTGACATGTTGGCAGGGGAATTCGGACCCGGCTTTGGACGGGCCCCCAAACGACACAATGAAGGCTCTCGCGCAGGCACGTCGCCGCGCCGACAGCGTGGCTGTAGCGCCGGCAGCCATTTGCTCCCGGAAGTTTTTGGACGGAGCGCGATTCGAAAAGTGGGTACCGGTTTTTCGAACCGATCGTGTTCAGGAGAAAGGTGGGGCGCGGTGACGGCGCAAGACGTCATTCCGCTTCGTTGAGAGGATACCGCTGATGGATGCCGCCGCCTTGCCGATACCGGCTGCCGACGTATCGCTGATCGCGCTGTTCCTTCAGGCCCACTGGGTCGTGAAGGCGGTCATGCTCGGCCTGCTGGCCTGCTCGGTCTGGGTCTGGGCCATCGCCATCGACAAGATCTTTCTCTATGCGCGCACCCGCCGCGCCATGGACCGCTTCGAGCAGGCGTTCTGGTCGGGCCAATCGATCGAGGAACTCTACCGGGCGCTGTCGGCAAAGCCGACGCAGTCGATGGCGGCCTGCTTCGTCGCGGCCATGCGCGAGTGGAAGCGCTCCTTCGAAAGCCAGTCGCGCTCGATCGCCGGCCTCCAGGCCCGTATCGAGAAGGTGATGAACGTCTCGATCGCGCGCGAGGTCGAGCGGCTGGAGCGGCGGCTATTGGTGCTGGCGACCGTCGGTTCCGCCGGGCCCTTTGTCGGCCTGTTCGGCACGGTCTGGGGCATCATGTCGAGCTTCCAGTCCATCGCCGCCTCGAAGAACACCTCGTTGGCGGTGGTGGCGCCGGGCATTGCAGAGGCCCTGTTCGCCACTGCCATAGGCCTGATCGCCGCAATTCCGGCGACAATTTTCTATAACAAATTCATCTCGGAGGTGAACCGGCAGGCCCAGCGGCTGGAGGGGTTTGCGGACGAGTTTTCGGCGATTCTCTCCCGCCAGATCGACGAACGGGCATGATCCCGAACAGTGGGAACCGGTTTTCGGGTAAGATCACGCCTCGGACAAACGGCCTGAGGCAGCGGTATCATATGGTGGCAACGGCGGTGAGCACCATATCATGGGCATGAGCATGGGAGGCTCGGGCGGCGGCCGCCGCCGGGGGCACAAGTCGGTGATGGCCGAAATCAACGTCACGCCCATGGTGGACGTGATGCTGGTGCTGCTCATCATCTTCATGGTGGCGGCCCCCCTGATGACCTCCACGATCGACATCGACCTGCCGATCGCCCGCGGTGGCAACGCGGCCGCTTCCAACGCGCCGCCACTGACCCTCTCGGTCAAGCGCACCGGCGGCAGCTGCAATTCCAATGTCGAGCTCTATCTCGGCGACGCCCCGATTTCGAGCGAGGAGCTGCTGCCGAAGATCAAGGCGATCCGCGAGACGCGGACGGAGGCGGACAACGTGGTCTTCCTGCGCGGCGACCGCGATGTCTGCTACACTGACATGATGAAGCTGTTGGGGAACATCAAGGCCGCGGGATTCAAGGCGAATATCGTGATCATTCCCGAGCAGGGCTCCTGAAGGTGAAGGTCAAGGTCGACAAGACGGTGCTCGCGTCCGTGGCCCTGCACGTGGTCGTGCTGGGCTTCGTGATGCTGTCGTTCTCGACCAGGGCCCTCGAGGTGAGACCGGAAGAATCTGTCGGCGTCGACATCTCCCTGGAATCCCAGGTTGCGGCCGGCATGAAGGCCGGCAAGAAGGAAGAGAAGAAACCGCTGGTGGAGAAGGTCGCAGAGGCCAAGCCGGTGGACGATGCTGTCGGCAAGATCGAGGAGAAGAAGCAGCCGGTCGTCACCGACACCGCGCCGGCACCGCAGCCCAAGGCAGAAGAAAAGCCGGCCGAGAAGAAGCCCGATCCGCCCAAGGTCGTCGAGAAGCCGAAGGAAGAGCCGAAGCCGGTCGAGAAGAAGCCGGATCCCGCGGTCGATCCGATTGCGGAGGCGATCAAGAAGCAGGAGAAGAAGCCGCCGCCGAAGCCGGTGCAGGCCGCCAAGCCGCCCGAGCAGACCAAGATCAAGGAGCGTCACTTCGACCAGTCGAAGATCGCAGCCCTGATCGACAAGCGCGATCCGTCGCGTCAGGCGGTCGCCGGCGAAACCCTGAATTCGAACGCCTCGCTCGGCATGTCCAAGGGCAGGGCGGCGGACAACTCCGCGACCTGGGGCGCGATGTTCCGCCGGCAGGTGGAGAACTGCTGGAAGAAGCCCTATGGCGGCATCGAGCAGGAGCGGCCGGAAGTGGCCTTCAATATCCGCCTGAAGAAGGACGGCACGCTGGAAGCGATGCCGGTGCCGGACGGCACGCCGTCGACCTCCTATGCCCGCGCCTATTCGGAGAGCGCCTTGCGCGCCATCATCCAGTGCCAGCCGTATAATTTGCCGGCGCAGTTCTTCGACGAATGGAAGGCCTTCGTGCCGGTCTTCCAGGAGCGGCCGATCTGAACGCAGGCAAGCAGCCCATTTAATCCGAGTTGAAGTGACCGATGACCGATCAAGCCAGACTGCGCGACAAGCTGCTTCTCCCCTCCCGCCGCCAGATCGTTGCCGGAATGGCTGCCTTCGGCGCTGCCGCTGCGGTCTCGCCGCGGGCGGCGCTGGCGCAGAAGCGCATCACCATCACCGAAGGCGATTTCGCGCCGCTGCCGATCGCGATCCCGAATTTCGTGGCCGGCACGCCGGCCGACGGCGAAGTCGCCGCCGGCGTCACGCAGGTCATCACCAACAATCTCAAGCGCAGCGGATTGTTCGCGCCGATCGACCAGGCCGCCTATATCGAGAAGACCGTCAATGTCGACCAGGCGCCGAACTTCCAGAACTGGAAGTCGATCAACGCCCAGGCGCTGGTGCTCGGCCGCATCACCCGGCAGCCGGACGGCCGGCTCCGCGGCGAATTTCGCCTTTGGGACGTCAACACGGCGCAGCAGCTCTCCGGCCAGCAATACACGACCTCGCCGGAATCCTGGCGCCGCGTCGGCCACATCATCTCCGACCAGATCTACGAGCGGCTGACCGGCGAGAAGGGCTATTTCGACAGCCGTATCGTGTTCGTCGACGAGACCGGCTCAAAGGAGCGCCGCGTCAAGCGGCTCGCGCTGATGGACCAGGACGGGGCCAACGTGCGCTATCTGACGCGCGGCAGCGACCTCGTGCTGACGCCGCGCTTCTCGCCGTCGAGCCAGGAAATCACCTATATGGAATTCGGGCAGGGCGACCCGCGCGTCTATCTCTTCAACATCGAGACCGGACAGCGCGAGATCGTCGGCAATTTCCCCGGCATGTCGTTTGCGCCGCGCTTCTCCCCGGACGGCCAGCGCGTCATCATGAGCCTGCAGCAGGGCGGCAACGCCAACCTGTTCGTGATGGACCTGCGCTCCAAGACCACGACGCGGCTGACCGACACGCCGGCGATCGACACCTCGCCGTCCTACGCGCCCGACGGCACGCGGCTGTGCTTCGAGTCCGACCGTGGCGGCAGGCCGCAGATTTATGTGATGGCCGCCACCGGCGGCCCGGCGCAGCGCATCTCCTTCGGCGAAGGCTCCTACTCGACGCCGGTATGGTCGCCGCGCGGCGACTACATCGCGTTCACCAAGCAGGGCGGCGGGCAATTTGCCATCGGCATCATGAAGACCGACGGATCGGGCGAGCGCATCCTCACCGCGGGCTACCACAATGAGGGGCCGACCTTCGCGCCGAACGGCCGAGTCTTGATGTTCTTCCGCGAGCCCGGCGGCAATTCCGGGCCGTCGCTCTTCACGGTTGACGTCTCCGGCCGCAATGAGCAGCGCGTGCCGACGCCGGGCTTTGCCTCCGATCCGGCATGGTCGCCGCTGCTGTCCTAGCGACCGGCGCGCGGAGGGCATCGGCGTTAACCGGCAAGGATTGCCTACTATGCTGAAATTTATAGCATATTTTCGCTTTGCGTGACCAAAGGCAATGACTCGCTAACCCTGTTCCCTCAGAAAGACTTCATCTGCCGGCGGTAGAACTGCGGACCGACCGGAACCGCGTGCTGCCGATGCAACTTGCCAAGGAAACAGGAACGACCGACCAGAGACTGACGCCGTCGATCCACGGCGCGCTGATCGATTCGCTGTTCGAGACCGCCGGCACGGTGCATGTCGGCATCGTCTTTGCGACCGTGACTGCGGCCATGACCGCGGTGAAGACCGGAAGCGATTACATCTGGGCTTGCGTCGGGCTGCTCGCTCTGGCCGGTGTCATCCGCGCCATCGATCTGCAGCTCTACCAGGCGAGCAAGTCCAGCCTCACCGCCATTGCCGCCGCCCGCTGGCAGACGCGTTACCAGGTCGGGGCGATGATCCAGGCCATCGCGATCGGAATCTGGTGCGGCACCACGCTGCTCAGCACCGACGATGCCGTGGCCCATATGATCGCCCTGTCCGTCACCATCGGGCTGCTCGCCGGCGGCGCGGCCAGAGCCTATGGGCGGCAGTGGATATTCAGGTTGCAGGTCATCCTGGCCCTGGGCACGACCGCGGTGGCGCTGGCGCTGCGCGGCACGCCCTATTACGTGGCCATGGCGTTCGTGACCGTGGTGTTCCTGATAACGCTCATCAAGCTGTCGGCCAACCTGCACAGGATATTCATGCAGGCGCTGGTGGCGCGCGAGCGCGAGGCGGCGCTGGCCGGCCAGTTCGACACTGCGCTCAACAACATGCCGCACGGGCTGTGCATGTTCCGCGCCGACGGGACCCTTGCGGTGATGAACCACCGCTTCGGCGAGATGATGAACCTGTCCGAGGATTTCGTGCAGCGCGGCGCCAACGTCGCCCACATCATCGACGCCTGCGTGGCGGCCGGTTCGATTTCGGCGGCGAGCGGCCGGATGATCATGGCCGAGATCGAGAACACCCGCGCCCGCGACATGATCACGACCGATCCGGATTCCGAGCGCGGCCGCTTCATGTCGTGGACGTTCCAGCCGATGGAAGGCGGCGGCGCCGTCGTGCTGCTCGAGGATATCACCGAGCGGCGCAACGCCGAGGCGCGCATCAGCCATCTGGCCCGCTATGACGAGCTCACCGCCCTGCCGAACCGGGTCAATTTCCGCGACGAGATCGGGCGTCTGCTGGCGACCCAGCGCGGCGACCACATGTCCGCGCTGCTGTTCGTCGACCTCGATCAGTTCAAGCAGGTCAACGACACGCTCGGCCATCCCTGCGGCGACCAGCTGCTTTGCGCTGTGGCGGACCGCCTGCGCGAGATGCTGCGGCCGGAGGATTTCGTCGCCCGTTTCGGCGGCGACGAGTTCGTCGTGTTCCAGCAGAACATTCATTCGACCGAAGACGCCGCCGGCCTGGCCCGGCGTATCGTCGACCGCCTGAGCGAGCGCTACAAGATCGACAACCATCTGGTCGAGATCGGCGCCAGCGTCGGCATTGCGATGACCGACCCCGGCGTTTCCGCCGACACGCTGCTCAAGAATGCCGACATGGCGCTGTACCGCGCCAAGGCCGACGGCCGCGGCACCTATTGCTTCTTCCGCGCCGAGCTGGCGCAGACCGTCGAAGCGCGCCGCATCCTCGAGCTCGACCTGCGCAAGGCGGTGGCCAACGAGGAATTCGAGCTCTACTACCAGCCGCTGGTCAACCTGAAGTCCGGCCGCATCTCCACCTGCGAGGCGCTGCTGCGCTGGAATCATCCGGTGCGCGGCACGGTTTCGCCGATCGACATCATTCCCATCGCCGAGGACATGGGCCTGATCATCGATCTCGGCCGCTGGATCCTGCGCAAGGCCTGCATGGAATGCATGAAATGGCCGGACCGCGTCAGCGTCGCGGTCAATTTCTCGCCGCAGCAGTTTCACCAGCGCGACATCCTGAATGAAGTCCGCTACGCGCTCGAGGTGTCCGGCCTGCCGGCCGACCGGCTCGAGATCGAGATCACCGAATCCTCGCTGCTGCGCAACACGCAGCTCACCCACGACGTGCTGGCTCAGCTGCATGCGCTAGGCGTTCGCATTTCGCTGGACGACTTCGGCACCGGCTATTCCAGCCTCAGCTACCTGCACAATTTCCCGCTGCAGAAGGTCAAGATCGACCGCTCCTTCCTGGAGGGCATCGATACCGACCGGCCGCTGACCCTGCTGCGCGGGGTCGCCCGCCTGTCCGCCGACCTCGGCATGTCCGTGGTGGTGGAGGGCGTCGAGACCAACGAGCAGCTGGAGCGCCTCTCGACCGACGGCACCGTGACCGAGGCCCAGGGCTATCTGTTCAGCCGGCCGGTACCGGCGGTCCGGGTTCGCCAGTTGCTGAATGCCTCGTACGGCCGCCGCGCGCCGGACGATGCGCTGCTGCCCATCGCCTCGCGGTCCATCGCCTGATATTTCCGCAAAACTACGGGCAAATCGGTCAGTTGTGGAGCCGGCATGGTTAACCCTAACGTCGCGATCCCTTTGCATCGGCGTTAAGAAGCTGTTAATGCTTTTCTAATGCCCGTAGAAGTTGCCGAGCGTTCAAGGAGTGTGTCGGGATGAAGTCCGGAGTCGAAACCCGCATCTCGCACTCTTTCTGGGGATCAGGACTGCTCGATCGCGTCGACTACCGGCTCATCGAAACTGCCGACGAACGGGATCTCATCGCCTCGTTGCGCTACAAGGCCTACCTCCATGGTGGATTGATCGCGCCTGCGGAGTCCCAGCGCGTCTACGATCCCTATGACGATGCTCCGAACGCCTGGACGTTCGGAATCTATATCGACCGAGAACTCTGCAGCTCCGTCCGCCTCCATGTCCTGACGCCGGAGTTGCGGATGTCCCACACATCAGATCTGTTCGGCGACGTGCTTCATCCAAGGCTCGATTGCGGCGAGGTTTTCGTCGACCCGTCGCGTCTGGCCGCCGATCCCGAAAAGGTCGGACGGTTTCCGGAGCTGCCCTACCTGACGGTGCGGCTGGGCTATATGGCGTGCGAGTATTTCAACGCCGATACCGGGCTCGCGCTCGTTCGCGCCGAGCACCAGGCGTTCTACCGCCGCGTCTTCCTGCAGGAGACCATCGCCGGGCCGCGTCCGATTCCGATCATCAGGCAAGAGGTTGCATTGATGGCGTGCGATTTCCGTGCCGTGCGCGAAAAGGTGGCGGCCCGCTTTCCCATCATGCGTTCGACGCACGCCGAGCGGCAGATGCTGTTCCAGCGCGCCCACGAGCGCCAGCCGTCGCCGCGCGGGGTCGTGGCCGCCTTCGAGCGCCCCTCGATGGTTCCGGAAGCCTGAACCGGACGGGACTGTCTGGCCTGCCGGCGCCTCGCCCGGCCGGCGTTCGGGCCGGCGAACCGTTGCAGTCTTGCCGCGGTCCACGATTATTCGAGCGAAACGCCGCGTGAACGGCCGGTTCCGGCCTATGCCGCCGCTTGCCTCCACCCTCGCGCCATATTTACAAATGATTAACCGTCGCGGTCGCTTTTCGCCGATCGGCGGCATTTGACCGGTCCCGGCAACACCCCGTCAAGGTTGACGGAACGTTCGCTTAACCAACGCCCTGTAGACCGGATGGCAGTATCGAGAACGTGAGCGTGGAGGCTCCGGAATGAGAAACCAGATGCGTATCCTCCAGGGTTTGAAGCTGGCCGCCGTGCTGGCCGCGGCGCTGGCCATGGGCGCCTGCGCCAACAAGAATGCCGCTACCGACGCGATGGCGAACGCCGCCAGCCCGGGCAGCCAGCAGGACTTCGTGGTCAATGTCGGCGACCGCGTCTTCTTCGAAAGCGACCAGACCGAATTGAGCCCGCAGGCCATCGCCACCCTGGAAAAGCAGGCGCAGTGGCTGCAGACCTACAACCGCTACGCCTTCACCATCGAAGGCCATGCCGACGAGCGCGGCACCCGCGAATACAACATCGCGCTCGGCGCCCGCAGGGCCCAGTCCGTGCGTTCCTTCCTGTCCTCGCGCGGCATCGATCCGAGCCGCATGCGCACCATCTCCTACGGCAAGGAGCGCCCGGTCGCGGTCTGTAACGACATCTCCTGCTGGTCGCAGAACCGCCGCGCGGTCACCGTGCTCAACGCCAGCTCTTAAAGAAGTTCGTCGCTTGGGGTGAACTGATGGCCGGCGTCCTTCGGGGCGCCGGTTTCATTTTGTTGACTTAACCAACGCCGAAGCCCCTTGGTTTCAGTCACAATTCCGGCGTACTCCGTCTCTCATGTGATTCCCGCTTGTCGCGCCGATTTGCCCGTCAGGACAACATGTCACCCAGATTTCATAACGCCTTTCGCGCCGTGGCTGCCGCCGCGGTACTGGCCTTCGCCCCGCCGGCCCTTGTTCCAGCCTTGGCCCAGGACGTCGATCTGGAGATGCGCATCCAGCGGCTCGAGAACCAGCTGCGCCAGCTCACGGGCCAGAACGAGGAACTCCAGTACCGCAACCGCCAGCTGGAAGAGCGCCTGCGCCAGCTCGGTGCGGCCCCTCCGGGCGCCCAGCAGCCTCCAGCCACCGCCGTCCAGCCCAACGTTGCGGCCGCCCCGCCGGCGCCGGCCAATCCGGGCTACCGGCAACCTGCCTATCCGCAGCAGGGCGGTTACCCGCCGCAGCAGCCGGGCTACCAGCAGCCTGCCTATCCGCAGCAGCAGGGCGTCCCCGAGCCGCAGATCGCCGCCCCTGCACCGATCGTGCAGGAGCCGGCTCAGCCTGGCGCCGGCAACCGCCGCCGCGGCGATGCCTTCGATCCCACGCAAAATCCGAACGCACCAGGCGCGCCGAAGGCGCTGGGCGGCGGCCAGATGCCCCTTTCGAGCCAGGCCGCCGTCGGCGCTCCCGGAGGTCGTGGCCCCGGCGAGCCGCTCGATCTCGGCAGCGTCAGCCCGCGCCCGCCCGGCGCGCCGGCCGCACCTGTTCAAGCGCCGACCGCCGCGCTGGCGACGCTGCCGCCGTCGGCGACGCCGCGCGACGAGTTCGACCTCGGCATCGGCTACATGCAGCGCAAGGACTATGCGCTGGCCGAAGAGACTATGAAGAACTTCGCGCAGAAACATCCGAAAGATCCGATGATCGCGGATTCGAAATACTGGCTCGGCGAGAGCCATTTCCAGCGCCAGCAATATCGTGAAGCCGCGCAGGCTTTCCTCGGCGTGACCAGCGATCACGAGAAGTCCGCCAAGGCGCCCGATGCCATGCTGCGGCTAGGCCAATCGCTCGCGGCCTTGAAGGAGAAGGAGGCGGCCTGCGCCGCCTTCGGCGCGGTCCTGCAGAAATATCCGCGCGCCTCCGCCGGCGTGAAGGCGGCGGTGGACCGTGAGCAGAAGCGGGTAAAGTGCTAAGCAGCCGATGACGGGGCCTTGAGGGCCCCGCACATCGGCGGCGGCACATGCGCGAGGAAAAATCCCCGATTTCGGCGGCGCGGGCGCGAGCGATCTTCGCGCCATGGAAGGCCGTGCCTTCGGTCGTGCTGGCCGTCTCGGGCGGGCCGGAGTCCGTCGCGCTGATGTGGCTGGTGGCGCGCTGGCGCAGCAAGCTGAAGCGCGGGCCGCGGCTGATTGCCGTCACCGTCGATCACGGCCTGCGGCAGGAGGCTGCGCGCGAGGCGCGAGAGGTCAAGCGTCTCGCACATGCGCTCGGCATCGAGCACCGTACGCTGCGCTGGCGGGGGACAAAGCCGAAGACCGGCCTGCCGGCTGCGGCGCGCGAGGCGCGCTACCGTCTCCTGGCCCGGGCCGCGCGCGAAGGTGGCGCCGCTCACGTTGCGACCGCGCATACGCGCGACGATCAGGCCGAGACGTTGCTGATGCGCCTGTTGCGCGGCAGCGGCGTCGCAGGGCTTGCCGCCATGGCCGCCGAGACCGAGCGCGAGGGTGTGCGGCTGTTGCGGCCGCTGCTCGGCATTTCCAAGGCGGAGCTGATCGCGACGCTCGAGGCGGCCGGCGTCGGCTTTGCCGATGATCCGACCAATCGCGATCCCGCCTTCACCCGTCCTCGGCTGCGCGCGCTGATGCCGCTTCTGGCGGAGGAGGGCGCCGATGCCGGAACGCTGGCGCGGCTGGCCTCACGGCTTGCGCGCGCCAATGCCGCCGTGGAGGTGTTGGCCGACGGTGCCGAGCGCTACCTCGCATTGACCGATGGCGGCGCCCTTGCCGGCAGCTACGATGCGCGTGCGTTCGCAGCGCTGCCGGAGGAGATCCGGCTACGCCTGCTCAGGCGTGCGGTCGATCGGCACGGACTTGAGGGCCCTGCGGAACTCGGCAAGGTCGAGGCTCTGCTGGGAACTCTCGACCGCGCCGTCGCCGAGGGGCAAACCAGGCTGAAACAGACCCTGGCGGGGGCGGCGATCAGCCTTTCCAAGGGACGAATCCTGATCCAGCCGGCACCGCCGCGCCGGCGCAGCTCGCGCTGAGACCCCCTGGCTATTTGCGAACTATCTTGCGGCCGCTTAACCACCCCCCGAAAACAGCGGCTTCTGCCGCCATTATTTCAGCGGGAATCGGGCTAGGATGCGCTAAATAGTCCTGTCCCGTTCCCTTGGCACCGAGGCGCACGGCACCTAGATTGTATCGCAGGCGAGCGGGGGAAACCCTCGTGGCTACCGGGGTTTACTGCCAAGGATGGAAGGCCGCGATCAGCGCGACCACGAAGGAAAGTCAATGAACGCCAATCTGCGCAACTTCGCCCTCTGGGTCATCATTGTCCTGTTGTTGTTGGCGTTGTTCACGCTCTTCCAGAACCCCGGTCAGCGCGCCTCCACGCAGGACATACCGTTCTCGCAGCTACTCAGCGAAGTCGACCAGAACCACGTCCGTGACGTCGTGATCCAGGGCCACGAGATTCACGGCACCTTCACCAACGGCTCGAGCTTCCAGACCTATGCGCCGAACGATCCGACCCTGATCAAGCGCCTCTACGACAGCAAGGTCTCGATCACCGC
>NZ_JBQTHN010000049.1:0-30114 GCF_052389815.1 Bradyrhizobium sp.
GCAGGCGCCAGGCCAGTATCCTTACGTGCCCAACATGACCGCCGAAAGCGCGGTGGCGATCGCCGGCGGCTTCTCGCCGCGCGCGCGCAAGGATCGCGTCACCATCACGCACACCGACGCATCCGGCACCTCGCGCGCAATCATGCCGCCGGGCACGCCGATCAGCCCGGGCGATACCGTGGTCGTCGGCGAGCGCTGGTTCTAGAGCATGATCCGCGTGAAGCGGTTTTCCGAAAGAGGTGCGTTTCTATTTCACATGCTTCGCAAAGAACGCCAGGCTCCGCGGCCACGCCACATCCGCGCTGGTCTTGTCGTAGCTGGCCCGCTCGTCGCAGTGAAAGCCGTGCTGCGCGCCGGGATAGACGAACACCTCGACCTCCGGCCGCTTTGACTTGATGGTCTCGACGTCGGTCAGGGGAATGCCGGCGTCTTTTTCGCCGAAATGCAGTTGCGTCGGCACTTTCGGCTTGTCGTCGGCGAAGCGGACGACGGCGCCGCCGTAATAGCCGACCGCCGCCGACAGGCCGGAGAGTTTCGTAGCGGCGGCATAGGCGACGCTGCCGCCGAGGCAGAAACCGATGATGCCGACGGCGCCGACATTGCTCACGGCGTCGATGGCGGCCTGCGTGTCGCGCAGCATCGCCGGCCAGTCGGGATTGGCGATGAACTTGCGCGCATTGGCGATTTCGTCCGGCGTGTAACCGCACTGGAAATTCGGCTGCGTGCGGTCGAAGATCGAGGGCGCGATCGCGACACAGCCATCGGCCGCCAGACGATCGCACACGGAGCGGATGTGGTGATTGACGCCGAAGATCTCCTGGATCACCACGATGGCGCGCTTCGGGGCGCCAGCGGGATCGGCGCGGTAGCCGCCGAGCTTGAATCCATCCGATGCGGTCAGGGTGATGTCTTGTCCCACGGGTCATCCATTCTTGGTTTGAGTTGCTGCGTGTCGGTTCGGTGAAGTGGCGCTGCTACTGCCACATCCAGTTGTGGCCCCAGTCGCCCTTCCATCCCACAAGCCGCCCCTTGCGGAACTGCAGATAGAGCCGGTCGCGCTTGGGAAACAATCCGCTGCCGCCATAGCCGCGGAAGGCGAGGAATATTTCGCCGCCCGGAAGGCCGCGGACATAGGTGAGGGGAACGCCGAGTGCGACAGCGGCTTCGTCGGCGCTCATGCCGTAGGCGAGGGGGATGTTGTTCGACAGCGTGGCGGTGAAAGGCGGCGGGTAGGGGCCGCCGAGCGGCGGCAGGCCCTGCGCCAGCGCGGGGAGCGACGCGGCGAGAAGCAAGGCGGACGTAGCAAGGAGCCGCTTCATGATGCCGCCCTCTGCTGTTGCCGGCCGTCGAGCCGGTCCAGGAACGAAAGCACCGCCTCGTTGAAGGCTTCGGGCTGGTCGATATTGGCGGCGTGGCCGGCGGCCGGGATCACGACCTTTTCCGCGCCCGGGATTTTCGCCGCCATGTAATCGGATGCGGCCAGGAACGGCGTATCGTCGGCGCCGACCACGACCAGCGACGGCACCTTGATGGAAGGCAGCGTCTCCATCACGCCGGCGTCGCGCTGGGTCAGCATGCCGCGTGCCGCGCGCGCCAGCCCCGATGCGTCGCGATGGCTGACATTGGCGCGCTCGGCGCTCATCGATTTCAGCACGGCAAGGCCCTCGCGGTCGAAACGCGCGGCCGTCTCGTGCGCGCGCTTGTTCCAGGCATCGCGCGCATCGTCCTTCTTGAATCCAGGCCCGGTATCGATGATGAGCAGCGCGCGCACCCGTTCGGGATGGCTGCGATAGAACGCCAGCGACATGTAGCCGCCGAGCGACAGGCCGCCGACGACGGCCCTTTCCGCGCCGACGGCGTCGAGCAGCGCGGCGATGTCGGCCACCGTCAGCGCCTCGCTATAGGCCGCAGCATCCTCCGGGTAATCGGATTGGCCGTGGCCGCGCATGTCCCACAGCACGAGCTTGTAATGCTGCGAAAGCGCCGCGATCTGCCCCTGCCACATGCCTGATGTCGAGGAGTAGCCGTGCGTGAGGATCAGCGCCGGGCCGCTGCCATGAATCTCGTAGTGGATGTTCACCCCGTCGCGGTTGAGCCTGGGCATTGCGCTTCCTTGTTTCTTCGGAGCGGTTAGCTTATCCCCATCCCGGCATGATTGAGAAATGCGGAAATGGACGGCCTGCCCACATTTGTAGCGGACTGATCGCCGATCCAGCCGGCACGACATCTGAAGGGCGAGGTACGTCAACCCCGGTACTCAGGTCTCCCAGGCAGACGTCGGCAACGACAAGGCCGCGCACTATTGTTTCGCGATGGTGGCGCGCAACTCCGATGGAGCGGCGCCGTAGCGGCGGCGGAAGGTGCGGTTGAAATAGGAGAGATCGCCGAAACCGGCCGTCAATGCGATGGCGCTGACGGTCGTGCCGGCATGACGGGGGTCGGTGAGCATGCGATAGGCACGCGCGAGCCGTTGCTTGAGCACGAATTGAGAGAAGGTGTGCTCCTCGAACTCGAACAGCAATTGGACGGATCGCGGCGAGAGCCGATGGCGCGCGGCCACGGCGGCAAGGGTAAGGTCGCGCTCGCCGGCATGCGCGATGACGTCTGCCTTGATCGCCACGAGCCGTGCCGCGCGCACCCCTCGTTCCCTTGCTACCGCAGCGCCGTCGCGGGTAGCGCCGATCGCCCGGATGAGCCAGGTGCCGGAAGTGGCCGTCAACGTCAACGTCATCGCCAACGGCGACAAGCGTGCCCACCTTCCGTGCACACGCTCGTGCCCCTTGGCAAGAAAGGTGGGCACGGCGCATGCGCGCCTTTGCCCACCCTACGAATCTGTCATCACCGCGAAAGCGGGTGATGCCGCCGATCCCTAAACTTTTAGCCATCGCGCCAACCGCCCGTTCACGACGCCTCTTAAGCTGCAGAGAACGCCTCCTCAAGTAGCATTGGCCGAACACTGCTACGCTATCGAGGGGTTTTCATGACCGCTTCCACCGAAAAGACATCGCCGAAACGGCGCCTGCTGCTGGCTTCCGACCGCACCGACCACAGCAGCGAGCTCGCCAGCATCCTGCAGTCCGTCGGCGAAGTGGAGACGGTCGCCACCTCGCAAATCCCGGACAAGCCCGAACAACTTTCCGGCGTCGTGGTCGACATCAACCTGCGTTCGTCGGAAAGCGTGCAGATCGTGCGCAACAAGCTGCGCAGCGAGGCCTATCGCCAGGTGCCGCGGCTGTTCGTGCTGGCGGACGCGCTGCATCACGGCGCGATGCAGGCCTGGGCGCTCGGCGCCACCGACACGATCTGGCGGCCGTTCGATGCGCAGGGCATCTTGCAACGCATCCGCGCCGCGTTTCCCGACGCCAGCGAATATGACGACACCGACCGCGGCAAAAGCCTCAACCGCGGCGTCGAGGCCGCGCACGCGGTAATGGTCAAGATTTTCGAGAAGCTGCCGGCCGGCCAGCCCCTGAAGTTCGATGACATCGTCCAGGCCGAAACCAGGATTCTCAAGGCGATCAAGCACTCCTCGTTGCGCGAATGGCTGACCACGGTCGGATGCCACCACAATGCGAGCTATCGCCACTGCCTTTTCGTGACCGGCTTTGCGGTGGCCTTCGCCCAGCACCTCGGCATGCGCGAGGACGACCAGCGCCGTCTGGCGCGTGCGGCCCTGCTGCACGACGTCGGCAAGGCCTTCGTGCCGCTCGCCATTCTCGACAAGCCGGATGGCCTGACGGAAGAGGAGCGCGCCACCGTCCGCACGCATCCGCGCCGCGGCCATGAGGCGCTGGCGGTGCAGGGCGGCTTCCCGGCCGAAATGCTCGACGTGGTGCTGCACCACCATGAGTTTCTAGACGGCACCGGCTATCCCGATGGTCTGACCGGCAAGGAGATTTCCGACATCGTGCGGCTCACCACCATCGTCGACATCTATGCCGCGCTGGTCGAGAACCGCTCCTACCGCGTGCCCTATACGCGGTTGAAGGCCTTCACCATCATGGAAGAGATGGGCGGCAAGATCGACCAGCAATTGCTGCAGGCGTTTCGGCCGGTCGCGGTGGGGATCGGATAAGCTGCCGCAACCGTCATTGCGAGCGCAGCGAAGCAATCCAGCTTTCTTGTGTCGGTGGAGGGAGCTGGATTGCTTCGTCGCTTCGCTCCTCGCAATGACGGGGAGAGAGCCTCACCCCAGCATCTTCCTTAGCTCCGCCTTCGCCACCTTCTCCAGCGTCGAGCGCGGCATGTCGTCGACGAAGCGGATTTCGCGCGGCACCTTGAAGTCGGCGAGCGCGTTTCTGCAGGCGGCCATCACGTTGTCGTGCAGGTTGGCCGGCATTCTCGCCACGCCATCCTGCGGAATGATGAACGCCACCGGCACCTCGTCCAGCATCGGATGATGCTTCGCCACCACGGCGGCCTCGCGCACGCCGGGGATCACCGCGATCACCTGCTCGATCTCGGAGGCGGCGACGTTCTCGCCGCCGACCTTGAGCATGTCCTTGGCGCGGTCGCCGAACTTGACGAAGCCGTTCTCGAGCCGCTCGATTCGGTCTCCGGTCAGGAAGAAGCCGTGCTCGTCGAAACTTTCCCGCGTCGCCTTTTCGTTGTGCAGATATTCGGCAAACAGCGACAGCCCCGGAATGCCCTTGATGGAGAGGTTGCCGGTGTCGCCGACCCTGGTGGGCGAGCCGTCATCGTCGGTGATGCGGATGGCATATTCCGGCGCGGCGCGGCCGATCGACATCGGCGTGTTGGGCTGATCGACCTCGCCGACAATGCCCTGGGTGATGGTTTCGGTCATGCCCCACCAGCCGATCATCTTGATGCCGAAGGCGGCAAACGGCGGCGGTTCGTTGACCGCGGTGCCCCAGAGCCGGAACTTGTGACCCCCAGGGATCTCGTGCTCGAGCAGCGCCTTGATGCAGAACGGAATGGTCGAGGTCCATGTCGCGCCGTGTTCCAGTGCCACCGGCCAGAAGCGGCTGGCGGAGAAGCGCGGCTGGACGATGCAGGTTGCGCCGACCCACAGGCTCGCCAGCATGGAATAGGCCAGCGCGTTGGTGTGGAACAGCGGCAGATAGGTCTGGTGCACGTCGCCCTGGTGCAGGTCCTCGTGCGCGGCGTTGATCTTGGCGCCCCACAGCGCATTGGCGTGGGTCCACAGCACCGCCTTGGGCCGCGACGTGGTGCCGGAGGTGTATTGCACGCTGCAGGGCGCGAGCGGGTCGGCGGCGCGGCGCGGCCGGTCGGTGCTGTCGGCAAACAGCGACTCGAACCTGTCGCCGCGCTGCGGCGCCTGCGCGGGGGCTGCCCCCGCATCATGCGGGATCACCGCCATCCAGCGCAGGCCCTTGCAGTTGGCGGCGACCAGCTCGGCATAAGCGGGTTGCGTGATCGCGGCGACGGCGCCGCAGTGACCGGCGAAATATTCCATTTCCGCGGCGGCCGAGCGCGTGTTGGTGGTAACGGCAATCGCGCCGGCCTCGACACAGGCGAACCACGCCAGCAGCAACTCGATGCAGTTGTCGAGATGGATCAGGACGTAGTCGCCCTGTTTGATGCCGCGCCTGGCAAGGCCCGCCGCAAGCGCACCGACGCGCTCATGGAATTCGCCATAGGACCATCGTCGCGCCGGCGCATCGAACGGCGCCCAGATCAGGAACGGATGGTCGCGCCGCACTTCGGCGCGCATCTTCAGCAGCCAGGGCACGTCGAGCCCGTCAAAGGGGCTGACGACGCCCGGCGCCTGCCGTGAATGGATCATGCTTCCTCCCGCGCGGCCTTCGGGCCGCCGATTGTTGTTTTGGGGCGGAAGTCTTTCTGCCACCGGATCGCGCGCGGGGCAAATGGCAGCGTGACTCTATCCGTCGTCATGCCCGGGCAGAAGCGCGAAGCGCGTCTTCGCGCTAGATGTCCCGGGCATCCACGTCTTGACGGTGGTGCGGCGACGAGGACGTGGATGGCCGGGTCAAGCCCGGCCATCACGGCTGAGTGTGCCGCGAGAGTCCCGCGCTACTTCACGTCGCCGTACGACGATATCTCGATCAAACTTCCATCCGGATCCCGGCAATAGACCGAGCGCAGCGTGCCGCGGGCGCCTTGCTTGGCCACCGGGCCTTCCTCGATCGCAACGCCGTTCGCCTTGAGATGCGCGACCACCTCGTCCGGCGTGCTGGATGTGAGGAAGCAGAGGTCATCGCTGCCGGCGGTCTCGTGATCGGCGGTGAACCATTCCACCTTGTCGGCGTCGCGCGGCCGCACATTGATCTTCTGGCTGCCGAACACCAGCGAGGTGCGCGGCGTCTTGCCGGGGCCCGGGTCGAACACCCGGATTTCCATGCCCAGGATCGTTGCGTACCATTTCGCCGAACGATCGACATCCCTGACATTGATCACGAGGTGATCGAGCGCGTCGACCTTCACGGACATGCCTCTTCCTTTCGTCATGGCTCTTGCGCACCTGTCGCGCGGGCCGCCTTCGGCGTCGCTTGTTACAACGCCGACCGCTTCGACTTCAACCGACAAGGGCCGGGCGCAACCGGTCGCAGGAACGCTTAAATCCGATCCAGACGCCGGAGCAGTTCGGCAAGGACGTCGCCGCCGGGACCGAGGAGTGGAAGAAAGTGGTTGAAGGCGCAGGCCTCAAGGTGGAGTAAGTGTGATCTGGCGCACGGAACTATTCCCTGCGCCGTGGTCTTCAGCGGGCAGAGGGACGCGGCCACCCAAAGGAGATTAGGCCATGCGTAAGACCATGTTTGCGATACTCACCGTGCTGGCGGCAGGCACGGCAAGCCTGGCCGGCACCGAGCCGGCCGCGGCATATGATTATCCCTGGTGCGTGCAGGGCAAGGACGTCGGCTATCCCGGCGACTGTTCGTACACGACCTACCAGCAATGCCAGGCGAGCGCCTCCGGCCGCTACGCCTATTGCGGCATCAATCCGCGCTTCGCCTTCGGCGTGCAGCCGCAGCCCCGCCGGGCCCCCCGGAACGCATACTGAAATGTGAAGCGAGTCTCCTTGACTCGCTTTGCTTTGCGCATATACTAAACACTATGGTTAAGTATCAGGACGCTGCGCTGGACCGCACCTTTGCGGCCCTGTCCGACCCGACCCGCCGCGCGCTGCTGGCGCGGCTCGTCGAGAAGGAGAGCCTCTCGGTGAGCGAGCTGGCCCGGCCGTTTCCGATGTCGCTGCCCGCGATCATGAAGCATCTCGACGTGCTGTCCGATGCCGGCTTGATCGCGCGCGAGAAAATCGGCCGTACCGTGGCCTGCCGCCTCACCGCACAGCCGATGGAGCAGGCGATGGACTGGCTCAATCGCTATGCGCGCTTCTGGTCCGAAAGCTTCGACCGTCTTGCTGCCCTGCTGGAGGAAGAATCATGGCCCAAACCGCAGCCGCCAAGCCCGCATTCGCCGAGCGTCCCAGCCTCACCCTCACGCGGCGTTTCCGCGCGCGGCCGGAAAAGGTCTGGTCCGCGTGGACCGACCCGGAAAAGCTGATCGGCTGGTTCTGCACGACGAAGGCGAAGCCGGGCAGCCTGCGCGCCGAGCTCGATGTCCGCGTCGGCGGTCGCTACCGGATCAGCTTCGACATGGAATCCGGCGAACATTCCGAGGTCGGCGGCAGCTATCGCGAGGTGGTGCCGAACGAAAGGCTGGTGTTCAGCTGGGCCTGGCATTCGACGCCCGAACGCGAGTCGCTGGTGACGGTGTCGATCAAGCCCGACGGTACGGGCAGCCTGATGATCTTCACCCACGAACAGTTCTTCGACGAGACCGCGCGCGACAACCATGCGACGGGTTGGAACGAGCTGTTCGCGATGCTGGAAGATGTCCTCGCCTGAATTCAGGGAGCCTGCCATGCAGCCGCACAGGATCGTCTCGCGAGAGGAATGGATCGAAGCCCGCAAGGGGCACATGGCGCACGAGAAGGAGTTCACCAAAGCGCGCGACCGCCTCGCCGAGGAGCGTCGCGCGCTGCCCTGGGTGAAAGTCGACAAGGACTACGCGTTCGACGGCCCGAACGGCGGGGCCGGCCTCGCCGATCTCTTCAAGGGACGGCCGCAGCTCGTGGTGCAGCACTTCATGTTCGCGCCCGACTGGGATGCCGGCTGCAAGAGCTGCTCGTTCTGGGCCGATGGTTTCGAGCGCATGATCCCGCACCTTGCCGCCCGCGACACCACGCTGGTCGCCGTCTCACGCGCGCCGCTCGAAAAGCTCGAAGCGTTCAGCAGGCGGATGGGTTGGACCTTCGACTGGTATTCGTCCGCCGGCAGCGATTTCAATTACGACTTCGCGGTGTCCTTCACGCCGGAAGAGATCGAGGCTGGACATCGCCGATACAATTTCGGCACTTCCGGCTTCGGCATCGAGGACGCGCCGGGCATCAGCGTGTTCTACCGCGACGAGACGGGAAGCATGTTCCACACCTATTCCTGCTTCGCCCGCGGCCTCGACATGATGAACGTGGCCTATCACTATCTCGATCTCACTCCGCTCGGGCGTCACGAGGAAGGGCTGCCCTATCCGATGGATTGGGTGCGGCTACGTGACCAATACCAGGTCGCGCCGGATCGGGCATCATGCTGCCATAACTGACGCGCTTCATCCGTCATTGCGAGCGAAGCGAAGCAATCCAGCTTTTGTCCGGCGACGAAGCTGGATTGCTTCGTCGCTTCGCTCCTCGCAATGACGGCAGTAACGAAAGGAAGTCCTCATGGCCTATGTCGACGGCTTCATCGTCGCCGTTCCCAGGAAAAACATCGCCGCCTACAAGAAGATGTCCGTCCTCTGCGGCAAGGTCTGGCGCGAGCACGGCGCGCTCGACTACCGCGAGTGGGTCGCCGACGACGTCAAGGTCGGCAAGTGGACGTCGTTTCCGCGCGCCGTGAAGAAGAAGCCGAACGAGACGGTCGTGTTCGCCTGGATCACCTACAAGTCGCGCGCCGCGCGCGACAAGGTCAACGCCAAGGTGATGGCCGATCCGCGCCTTTCGTCGATGATGAATCCGAAAGACACGCCGTTCGACGCCAAGCGCATCATCTATGGCGGCTTCGAAAGCCTCGTGAAGGTCTAGGCCTCGATTCGTCCGGCGGAATTCTCGATCCCTTTGGATAACCGGCCGCGCGCGCTGGACGCTCGCGCGGGCAGGAAGATATTCTCAATCGCATTTTCTGGCTGCGCAGAAAAACAAGAACCGTTGCGGTCCGGGGCGTTGATTGAGCATACAGGTTGCTATTCTGAAGATATTGGCAAGTCACGGCAGCGGTCGCGCGACGCTTTCCTCCCTCAAGGCGGATATTGCCGTACTCACCGCCAGTGGCCCCGAATGGAGCGCGCGGATCAGGCGGCTGGCGGCGCGCGCGCCGGCAATCGATATCTTCGGCAACGGCCATGTGCTGCGGGGCGACGAGGGCTGGGAGATCACTATGGCGGGGCGCGATTTCCTCGCGCGGCTCGAGGCGGTCACACAGGACAATCTGCCATCGCTGGATGAGTCCGAACCGGCGGCATCGTCCGGACAGGAGGATCGCAAGGCTGGCGATCTCATCGTCGTCGGGCATCGCTTCCGCAATCGGGTGCACCGTCCCGGCGCGCCGATGCGCAAGGCGCGCGGCATTCCCGATGGCGCGAGTATCCGGCGCGGCGAGAACGTCTCGAATTGAGCCGTCGCACCGAGCCGGTCGAGCGGGGCGTCGTCGTTCGCGGCGGCCGGCCATTTCAAGGTTGACAGCGTCCGCCCGGCGGCAAGACTGCGCCGCATGCGCATCACGCTGATCCATGCCCTGAGGCATTCCATTCAACCGATCGAGGCGTCCTTCGCCAGGCTGTGGCCGCAGGCGCGGCTGATGAACCTGCTCGACGATTCGCTCTCGGCGGATCTGGCGCGCGACGGCGGGCTGTCCGCCGCAATGACCGATCGCTTCCTCGGGCTCGCCCGCTATGCGGCATCGACGGGATCGGATGCGATCCTGTTCACCTGCTCGGCCTTCGGTCCCTGCATCGAGGCGGTGGCGCGCGCGCACGCGCCGATGCCGGTGCTCAAGCCCAATGAGGCGATGATCGAGCGGGCCGCCGCGCAGGCCCGCCGCGTCGGCCTGCTCTCGACCTTTGCGCCGACGCTGGCCTCGATGCCGGCGGAATTCCCGGCCTCGATCGAGCTCGTGCCGAAGCTTGCGGAAGGCGCGCTGGCGGCACTCGATCGCGGCGATCGCGCCGAACATGATCGCCTGGTGGCCGAAGCCGCAAAGGACTTACGGGATTGCGACGTGATCGCGCTCGCCCAATACAGCATGGCGCCGGCGGCCGGCTTGGTGGCGGAGGCCACCGGCCGGCCGGTGCTCACCACGCCCGACAGCGCCGTTGCGAAGCTGAAGAAGATGCTGGGCTGATCGGGCGCGGGCTGCGCCAGGCCGGCTTGCGCTGTCTTTGATCCAGGTCACACAGCCCTGGATGGCAAGGGCGGAAAAAACCGGCTAGACTTTGCGAGCTACCGGGGCACCGGGAGGCTCCGGCCCAAAGCGATCCACTCTTCGCCTCCCGCAGGGAGAAGCAGCCATGCTCCGAAAGATGATCGTTACCTTTCTTGCGGTCAGCGTGATTGCCATGCTGACGGTGACGGGGGCATTCGCCAGGCCCTTCGGCGGCGGCGGCTTTCGAGGTGGCGGCGGCTTCCGCGGCGGCGGGTTCGGCGGCTTTCGCGGTGGCGGCATCGCCCGCGGGGTCGGCATTGGCGGCTTCCGCGGCGGTGGAGTTCGCGGCATCGGCTGGCGCGGCGGTGGCTGGCGCGGACGCGGCTGGGGCCGCGGCGTCGGACTGGTCGGGCTCGGTGTCGGGCTCGGCTATGGACTAGGCTATCCCTACGGCTACAACCCCTACTACTACAGCGGCTACTATGGCGACGATTGCTACTGGGTGTATCGCACCGTGATGACCCCATGGGGATGGCGACGGCGCCTGGTCCAGCTCTGCTATTGAATGGCGCGCCCGGCATGTCAGCCGCCTGCGCATCGCGGGCGGCGGATGTTGGCCATGATCGGGCTGCAGCGTACTCGTAGCTGCTTCGCTTCGTCGCGCAGGGCTCGTGCTTGAAACAGCCAGCTTTCGCTGGAAAGCGAAAGCACCAAGCTGATTCGCTCGTGCTGCATGCGCGCATCGGCCGTCTCGCCGCCAATCCGCCGCCGGCAAACTGGGACGGGGCGTGGCGGATGAAACACAAATAGGGTCAGCCACCGTCGCACGGCCCCGGGGCGCTACGCGCCTGCCTGAGCACGCAGTCTGTTGCGAGGGGTCGCCTGACCGGGCGCAGCCAGATTTGAATCCCTCCAAAGAGGCCCGCGCGGGGCAGTTGTTTGCGCGGCATCAAACAGCGTCCGACGGGCGGTAAATATCTTGCCCGCGATCAAGACCGCCGAATTGCCATCCAGATCAAAAACTCGACCCGACCGCCGCCGTCAAACGGCGCGGCTGGATCGATTCCAAAGCATGAGGCGCCAACGCCTCGACAAGGATGGGTGAAGTGGTGGCGCGCGTCGATATCGGGAAAGTGGGGATCGTTGCAGGAAGCCGGTGGGGAGCGGGCAGGGCAGGATGCCTGCGCGGAGCCGCAGCGACATTGATGCTGTCCTCCGCCATCGGCACCTGCTTTGCGCAATCGGCCACCCCCGGCGCGACGGTCGAGCTCGATCCCATCGTGGTCGAGGCGCCGCGCCGGCCAAAGCCAACGCCGGCTCGTGTCTCTGCGCCGGCGGAGCCGGCGCCGGCCGGCGCGCCCGAGCAGGCCTCGGCAACCGTGCGGGAACGCTTCGACGCGCTGCCCGGCGGCGTCGCACTGGTTTCCCGGCAGGACATTCCCGAAAGCGCCAACCTTACCGTGTCCAAAGCGCTCGGCAGCGTGCCGGGCGTCGTGGTGCAGGACTTCTTCGGGGGCAACGATCAGCCGCGCATCCAGATACGCGGCTCCGGCCTGCAGCAGAATCCCGCCGAACGCGGCGTGTTGATGCTGCAGAACGGGCTTCCGATCAATCGCGCGGACGGCTCCTACATCGTGGGCTTCGCCAATCCGCGGCTGGCGGAATCCATCGAGGTCTATCGCGGCTACACGGCCAACCGGCTTGGTGCGACGGTGCTCGGCGGGGCGATCAATTTCGTCTCGCCGACCGGAACCAGCCAGCCGGGCGTGCAGATGATGCTGAGCGGCGGCAGCTTCGGCCAGATCGGCGGCACGGTGCAGGCCGGATTCCGCAAGGACAATATCGACGGCCTCATCCAGTTCGACGCAAATCACCGCGACGGCTTTCGTACCTACAACAGCTCCGATCGCATCAGCGTGAGCGGCAATGTCGGGGTTGCGATCTCGGACAACGTGAAGACGCGCTTCTTCCTGGGCTATACCGATCTCGGTTTCGACGTCGCCGGTCCCCTGACGAAGGCCGCGATGTACGCCGATCCGCGGCAGGTCCACACGGGGCCGACCGTCGTGCCGGGCGGCGCGATCAATCCAGGTCCCAACGTCGTGCGCGACAAGCCGCGCCGCGAGGCGAGTCAGTTTCTCGCCGGCTCGCGCACTACCGCGACCTTCGATGCGCATCTTTTCGACTTTGCGGCCGGATACACCTACACGGACGACACGTTTCGCTTCCCGATCTCGTCGGGCGTGCGCACCACGCAGGGCGGCGATCTGACGGGGCTGGTGCGCTACGCCTACAACCCTTCGGCTGCCGCGCTGCCGCTGTTCGAGAGCACGGCGCAATATACGATCGGCTCGGCCGACCGCGGCTATTTCCTCAATCAGGGCGGCCAGACCGGCGCGCAATTCGGCCGCACCGAACTGAACGCCTCGACGCTGTCGACCTATGCCGGCCTGAACCTGCCGATTTGGCCCGGCGTGACGGTCTCGCCGGCGATCTCCTATGCCCATGCGACGCGCGAAAACGACGATCTCTACAAGCTCGCGACGCGACCGACCATCGCCTACAATCCCGCCAATCCCACGATGCTGTTGCCGAACGGCGCGGTACCGACCCAAAACACCAGCTATGCGCGCACGTATGACGGATGGAGCCCGAGCATCGCGCTGTCATGGCGCCCCGACAAGATCCAGACCTTCTTCGTCGCCGGCAGCCGCAGTTTCGAGCCGCCGAGCCATGACGACCTGATTGCGACCGTCAACGGCACCCCGAACTCCAGTCCCGGTCGGCCGAACCCCGGCAATCCTGCACTGGCCGCGGCGGCCTTCACCACGCCCGCTCTGAAGGCGCAGGAGGCAACCACGATCGAGGGCGGCTGGCGCGGGCGCACCGAGCGCGTGTCGTGGGATGCCGTCACTTATTTCTCATGGATCGACAACGAGCTCCTCAGCCTGCGCGACGCCACCGGCGCTCCGCTCGGCGCGATCAATGCCGGTCGCACCACCCATTTCGGCGTCGAACTCGGCGCAGGCGTCATGCTGACCGAGCAATGGTCGGCGCGTCTCGCCTACACCTACCAGGACTTCCGCTTCGTCAACGATCCCGTGCGCGGCAACAATCGTCTGGCCGGCGCGCCGCCGCATCTCGTCCATGCCCAGCTGCAGTATCAGGCCACGCCGGCGTGGATGGTGCAGGGCGCGGTGCGCTGGAGTCCGGCCAGCGTGCCCGTCGACAACATGAACACGCTCTATGCCGATCCCTATGCAGTCGTCGACCTGCGCACGGAATACCGGATCGACAAGACCTTCCGCGCGTTCGGCGAGATCACCAACCTCTTCAACAAGACCTATGCATCGTCGACCTTGATCGTCGATCAGGCGCGTCCCGATCAGGCAGCGTTTCTGCCCGGCGACGGCCGCGGCTTCTATGCCGGGGTCAAGGCAACCTTCTGAAGGAGGGGGTGCGTGGCGACTGCAGTGAACCGCTCCGGCCGCAGGCTGAGCCGCCGCGCCTTTCTCGCCTCCGCCGGTGCGGCGGCGGTCGTCTCGCCCCGCGCGGCTTTCGCAACGGCGCCGCTGGCGTTCTGGGGGCCACCCGCCGCCCCGTCGATCGTGTTGGCGCACGCCGTCGCCAGCGGAGCAATGAAGGATATCGCACCGGCAGCTACTTTCAGGACCTGGCGCACGCCGGACGAAATGCGCGCAGGCCTCAGTTCGGGTGCGATGCAGGCGGTGATCGTCCCCAGCAATGTTGCGGCGAACCTCTATAACCGCTGGCTCGGCATCCATTTGCTCAACGTCATGACGCGGGGCTTGCTTTACGTCGTGGCCGGCGCCGGCATCGCAGGGGTCGGCGATCTCGCCGCCAAGAAGGTCGCGGTTCCGTTCCGCAATGACATGCCGGATTTCATCTTGCGCCGCCTGCTCGCCGGGGCAGGGCTGAAGCCCGGCAAGGACCTGCACTGCGACTACGCCGGCACGCCGCCGGAAGCCATGCAGATGCTGCTGGCCGGCCGCGTCGATGCCGCGCTGCTCGCCGAGCCCGCCGCCACCGCCGCGATCCTGCGCGCGAAGCTCAGCCTAATGCAGCTGACGCGCGCGATCGACTGCCAGAAGGAATGGGCGAAGATTGCCGGCGGCAGCGCCTTCATCCCGCAGGCCGGGCTCGCCGTCACCCGGGCGTTCGCCGACAGGATCGGGCGCGATGGCCTGACGTCGATCCAGAACGCCCTTCAGGCGGCCGTCCGCTTCGTGATCGATCATCCGCTCCGCGCCTCGCTGCCCTCCGCCCTCGAGCTTGGTGCGATGAGCCCGATCATTGCAGAGGCGGTCCCCTACAGCAACCTCGCGGCGCTGACGGCGTCATCCGTTCGTCCGGAGCTGGAATCGTTCTTTTCAACCCTTGCCGAGGATGATCCGCGCATCATCAACGGCAAGCTGCCGGACCAGGCGTTCTACGCGCTGTGAACCCGTTCGCCCGATCATTGGCCCTGCTCGGTTGGTCGGGCCGCTACATCTGGTCGGCCTGGGCTGGCGCGGCCGGCCTGTTCTGCGTGGCCGCCGCGTGGCAAGCCGGTCATGAATTCTACGGCTCGTTCATCCTGCCGTCGCCGCTCGAAACGCTGGCGGCGCTGTCCGTCATCCTGCACGAGCCGTCCTTTGCCGTCGCAGCGCGCGAGACGGCGCAGCGCTCGCTCGCCGGTTTCCTGCTCGCGGCCGGAATCGGCACGGCGGCAGGCGCCATCGCCGGATATTTCTTCGCGGCCATGCGATTGATGCGCCCCATCGTCACCGTCATTCTCGGCGTTCCGCCGATCGCCTGGATCGTGCTGGCATTGATCTGGTTCGGATCGAGCGGCGGCACGGCCGTCATGACCGTGGTTGCGGCGGCCTTGCCCATCTCCTTTGCCGGCGGGCTGGAAGGCGTGGCCACGCGCGATCGCGCGCTCGACGCCATGGCCCGCTCCTTCGGCGCCGGAGGGTGGATGCGCTTTCGCACCGTCACCGCGCCGCACCTGATTTCCTACCTCTTCCCGGCCTGGACGACGACGGCGGGTACAGCCTGGAAGGTGACGGTCATGGCGGAGCTGCTTTCCAATTCGGGCGGGATCGGCGGCGAGCTGGCCACCGCGCGTTCGCTGTTCGATATCGCAAGGGTGATGGCCCTGATCCTGGTCGTCGTGGTCTTCGCGCTGGTCACCGAATACGGGCTGCTGCATCCGCTGCGCGATCGGATCGAACGCTGGCGCGAGGCCGGCCTGCCATGGGGCATCAAGCGATGAAGCTCGCTCTGAAGGCGATAGGACACGGCTTCCTCGGCCGGCCGGTGTTCGAGCATGTCGACCTGGCGCTGGCGTCCGGCGAGGTGGTCGCGCTGATCGGGCCTTCGGGCTGCGGCAAGACCACGCTGCTGCAGATTGCGGCTGGCCTGGTCGAGCCACTGCGGGGCCGCGTGCATCGCGCCTATCGGCGTCATGCGATGGTGTTTCAGGAACCGCGCCTGCTGCCGTGGATGACCGCGCGCGACAACATCGGTTACGGCCTGCGCGCGAGCGGAGCGGAGAGGGCGATGTCCGCGGACGTGGCGGCGCGGCGCGCGGCGGAGGTCGGCCTGCATGCACGCGATCTCGACAAATATCCGGCCGAGCTGTCCGGCGGCATGCGGCAGCGCGCGGCGGTCGCCCGTGCACTCGCGGTCGAGCCGGATGTGGTATTTTTCGACGAACCCTTCACCGCCGTCGATGTCGGGCTGAAGCGCATATTGCAGGACCTGGTGATTGCGGCGGCGGCGCGCGACAGTTTTTCCGCGCTGTTCGTCACCCACGATCTCGCCGAGGCGGTGCGCGTCGCGCATCGGCTCGTGGTCCTCGGCGGCAATGCGCAAGGTCTGGTGGCCGACCGCCGCATCGATGGAACGCCCGGAGCCCGCGGTAACCGCGAGGTATTCGATCTCGTCGAGGCCTGGTCTGGCGAGCCGGCCTTCCGCGAGCTGTTCGATGGAGAGCGGGAGAGCGCGGCATGAGCGAAGCTGTCCACATGGCCGGGCAACGGGCCGTCGAAAATCCTCTGCTGGCCGAGGGCCTCAAGCTGTTTTTCCCGGTCGCCGCCCTTCATGCCGTGCTGCTGCCGCTGGCCTGGATCGTGTTGTTCGCCTATGCGCTGCCGTTCGCGCACGAAATCCCGGTGAGCCAGTGGCACGCCCATGAGATGATCTTCGGCACCTACGCCGCCGCGCTTGCCGGATTTCTCACCTCGGCCGTTGCCGAATGGACCGACACGCCGCCGCGGCACGGCCGCGCGCTGCTCGCGCTGCTCTTCCTGTGGCTGCCCGGGCGGATTGTCGGCCTTTTCGGCTGGGACGCCCTCGTCATCGTTGCGGCCGCCACCGACCTCGCGTTTCTCGGCATGCTGCTCTGGTACGTGCTGCGCGCATTGATCACGCGCGGCAGCACGCGTCACGCGTCCTTCGCCGTCTGGGTCGCCTTGCTCTGGCTGCTGGAGCTGTCCATTCGTCTCGCCTGGCTGAGCGGCAACGCAGACCTTGCGGGACGCCTGTTGCATGCGGCGCTGGTGGTCTTTGTCGTATTCCTTTCGCTCGCGGTCGCACGCATCAACGTCGTCGTCATCAACCTCGCGCTCGATCCGGGCGGGACGACCACGCCCTACCGTCCGCATCCCGGACGGCAGAATCTCGCGGCCGGACTGGTCGCCGTCTACGGCGCAGCGGCGCTGGCAGCGCCTGCGTCGGCCGTGCCCGCCTGGTTGGCGCTGGCCGCTGCGGCGGCGTTGTTCGACCGCCTGGCGGAATGGTTCATCGGCATCGCCGTGCTGCGCACGCATGTGCTGGCGCTTGCCGGCGCCAATCTGTTCGCCGCGCTCGGCTTCATGGCCATCGGTATGGCCGGGCTTGGCGCGCCGCTCTCTGCGGCGACGGGTCTGCATTTGCTCTCGGTGGCAAGCCTTGGCCTCGCGGTGTTGGCCGTGTTCATCATTGCCGGGCTGCGGCACAGCGGCCGGCCGCTCGACTTGCCATGGCATGCCCATGCGGCGGTGCTGCTGATGCTCGCAGCCGGGCTCGTCAGGATCTTGCCGGAGACCGGATTGGCGACGTTCCTGCTCGGCAAGCATTACGCGCTGAGCGCGTTCCTCTGGTCGCTCGCCTTCCTGGTGTGGCTGGCCGGTTTCCTGCCGCTGCTGCGGCATCCGGCCGGCTTTGTCGGCCGGAGCGCGCCGCAGACGATTTCGCGGTGATGGCGCGACTGCGGCGCGCTGTCCGCACGTCTCAGCGGGCGCGAACGCCCGGGCTCTTCACCTGCTTCCGGGGACGATCGCCGGTGACGCCGGTTCCGCGACCGGTCCGCCCCGAGCCGCGCATTTCGGCGCGGGCGTCGTTTGGATTGTTCACGGTATTCGCCGTGTTGGGAGCCGTCGCGGCGCCACCCGGCGACACGATGCCCATCTTGCTGGCGGGCGTCGGCGCGCCTTTGTTCAGAGGATCCCGATCCGGGTACATCGCGCATTCCGCGCACTGCGCGAACGCGGAGGATGTCAGGGCCACCGACATCAAGGATGCGGCAACGAGCGTCTTGTAGTTCGTCATGAGCTTCTCCTGGCCTTGGCTAATGCCCAACCTCAGCCGTCCCAACTGGGAGCCCCGGCAGCTTTCGCAAGGAGAAGAACCTGTCGATGTGCGCATTGTTCGCTGCGTCATCGGCAAGGCTGCCGCGCGTCGACGTCAGAGCCAGCCGCTGAAGGGACCCGGCGAGACGTCGAAGCGATCACATTCGAGTTTTCACGACAGCCACGGGTCTATCGCGATGGGCTGCTGGCCAAATCGCACGAGATCGTGAAAATGAACGGCATTGTGAGCTTGGACGACGGCGCATCTGCGCCTCCAAGCTGACCAAGCTCCGATCTCTGGACCTACTTGCGATACTGCGCTGGTGCCTGGGGGTTGTTCGCAGGGTTCGTGTCGTGCTTGGAAAGTCGCGTGATCAGCTTGCCGCTGACGAGAGGCTGCAAGTCCGATTCGAGCGCGTCTGCCAGCGGCTTGGCGTAGACTTCATTGCCGTCGACATAGAGCGTGAAGGATTTGAGGTATTTCGCCTTCTTTTCGGGATTCTCGATCGTCGCCTGGGTCCACGCGAAGAGAGGATAATTTTCAGTGCCCCGCTGCTCAGCTTCGGCTACGTAGTCAGCAAAGGCATCGAACTGACATTTCATTCTCGCGTGATGCCTGGTGAGGATGTCCGCCAGCGGCTTGATTGCCGGATTGTCGGGATCGCGCCGTGCCAGTTCCGCAAGCTCATCATCCAGATAGATCCGCAGCTGGTACTCCCACTGCTTGCTCATGCTTGATCTCCTCCGGCTGTCGCGGAGATTCTAATAGCTCTTCCACCACGCAACGCCTCAGCTTGCGTGTGTCGCCAAGACCACTCTGGCAATCGCTGCTTGCCGGCCGTCGTAGCGCACTCCGGAGCCCGCTGGCGCACCCGACACGATTCGAACGTGTGACCTTTGCCTTCGGAGGGCAACGCTCTATCCAGCTGAGCTACGGGTGCTTTAAGGGCTCTCATTTAGCCGATTGGGTGGCTCCGGGCAACCGGGTGCGGGGGGCCGATTGCCCCGTCCGTCGCAGCCTGTAAACTGGCCGGTAGCGACAACCGCGCGGGCAGCATCCAGCGCAAGAGACGGGAGAAACGCGCATGCGGCCGCTGGAATTTGGCTGGTATCTGCCGACGCATGGCGACACCACGGCCTATGGGCTGCCGGAGGCGCAGGTCCCGGGCTCGGTCGAGCTGTGCGAGCGCGTGGTGCAGGCCGCGGAAGTCGCCGGCTTCGAATATCTGCTGATCCCGGTCGGCTCGGTGTGCTGGGAGGCCTGGATCGCGGGCGCCTTCATGGCGGCGCGTTCGAGCAAGATCAAGCCGCTGATCGCGGCGCGGCCGGGCTACATCAATCCGGTGCTGATGGCCAAGATGATCTCGACCTTCGACCAGATGTCGGGCGGGCGCATCTGCATCAACCTGATCGCGGGGCAGAACGAGAGCGAGGTCGAGGCCGAAGGCGTGCGCCATGCCAAGGAAGAGCGTTACGCCCTGATGGAGGAGGAGGTCTCGATCCTGAAGGCGCTGTGGTCGACCCGCGGCCCGGTGCATTTCGACGGCAAGTTCCACAAGGTCTCCGGCGCCTTCATCCGGCCGCGGCCGCTGCAACAGCCGCATCCGAAATTCTATCTCGGCGGCGGCTCGCGCCAGGCCTGGGAATTGTCGGCCAGACATTCCGACGTGCACCTGTTCTGGGGCGACCTGCCGGAGAGGATTGCCGCCAACATCGCCGAGATCAGGGAGCTGGCGCGCGCGCATGGCCGGCAGGGCGAGATCGGCTTCGGCATGCGGCTGCAGGTGATCTGCCGCGAGGACGAAAAGGATGCATGGGACGCCGCCGACCAGCTGGTGCGCCACGCCACTGAGCGGCAGAAGCAGGAAATGAAGACGCTCTACAACAAATCGGAAGCCAACTTGCGGGTGCAGCAGATCGCCCGCGAGCATGGCGATCTGCTGTTGCCGCATTTGTGGACCGGCATCACCAAGGTGCGTCCCGGCGCGGGCATTTGCGTGGTCGGCAACCCCGAGCAGTGCGCAGCCACCCTGCAGCAGTTCATTGATGCCGGCTGCCACTCCTTCTGCCTGTCGGGCTATCTCCATGACGAGGAGGCGGAGCGCTTCGGCCGGCTGATCCGCCCGATCCTCGCGGAGAACAACCGCGGGCGGCTGGCGGCGTGATGCCGCGCATCCTACGCGCTTTTGTTTGCCGCCACCTGCGCGGCCAGCATCTTGCGCGTCGCCTCGATATCCACCAGCGGATAGACGTCGAACCCGGCCGGGATGATGTCGGCCCATTCGTTCAGGATGCGGTGCAGCGCCTCGTTGCTCTCGACGTCGAACACCGCGACCGCCCCGCGGCCGACGCGGGCGTAGATCTGCTTGCAGATTCCGGCCGCCTCATACTGGCCGATCCACGGCCAAAAGCTCTGCCGCCGGGCAGCCATGTCGGAAGGTCGCTCCGGACGCGGGGTCGAGACGACGAGAAACAATGCCACGATGTCTGCTCGCCTATGCCGGCACGATCGTCTTGCCGATCGGCCACAGTGCGATGCCGGCCAGTTTCAGATGTGCCCAGGCAAAGGGCAGGCCGATGATGGTCACCGCCCAGATGATCGCCGTAATCAGATGTCCGATTGCAAGCCACCAGCCGGCCAGCACGAACCAGATGATGTTGCCGATCACGCCCAGCGGCCCGGTGCCGGTATCGGGAATGCCCGTAACCTCCTCGCGGCTCACGGCGCGGGAGCCGAACGGCAGCAGCGTATAGACTGCGATGTTGAACGCCGCGCGCGCCCACGGCAGCCCGATGATGGTGATCGCCATGATCACGGCCGCCACCAGCCAGCCGAAAGCCATCCAGGCGCCGCCGATGAGAATCCAGAGGATGTTCAGGATGATGGAGACCGGCTGCATGGCAAACCCCGTTCGCGTTGCGATGACGAAGCGCAATATAGGTGCGGCGAGGATCGCGCGGTAGGGCTTGCCTTTGCGGATGAACGGACTAGCCGCGCGCCGTTCGCGGCCGGTCCTGCGTCGGCTCGGCTGCCGCGCGCGTCAGCCGCGCTTTGGCCAGCTCCAGCAGCATGGTGTCGGTTGAGACGACGCGATTGCGGCCAAGATGCTTGGCGGCATAGAGCGCCTGGTCGGCCTGGCCGATCAGCCAGTCGGGCCCGACCACTTCCTGTCCGGGCAGGTAAGTGGCAACGCCGACGCTGAGGGTGACGCAGGCATCGTCCGCGGGCTCGCCGAGCGCGACGCGCATCTCGGCCACCGCATGGCGCAGCCGCTCGGCGACCGCGCAGGCGGCGCCCATGTCGGTATCCGGCATGATGATGGCGAATTCCTCGCCGCCGTAGCGGGTGGCGAGGTCGGTCGGCCGGATCGCGGTCCTGCCGATCACGCCGGCGATGTCGCGCAGGCACTCGTCGCCGCGCTGATGGCCGTGATTGTCGTTGAACAGCTTGAAGTGGTCGACGTCGGCGAACAGCAGCGCCAGCGGCCTGCCCGAGCGGTCGGCGCGCGACCATTCCATCTCGATCGCCTGGTCGAAGGAGCGGCGGTTGGCAAGCCCGGTCAGCGCGTCCTTGGCGGCCAGCGTCTTCAGCGCCATTTCGGCCCGCTTCTGGTCGGTCATGTCGCGCAGCGTCTCCACCACGGCGATCAAGTTGCCATCGTCGTCGTGGATCGGGCCGGCGTCAATCGCCAGATAGAGGTGATTGCCGAGCCGCGGCATCACGCACCAGTTTTCCGCGCTGGAGCCGACGCTGTCGTCCTTGGTGGCGACGAATTCCGAATAGAGATCGCCGATCAGGTCCTGGCGGCCGAGCGCCACGAGGTCGGCGAGGCAGTAGCGGTCGTCTTCGTAGAAGCCCTGCCAGTGATTGCGGGTGCCGAGCACCTCGGTGGCGGAAACGCCGGTCAGGCGCTCGCAGGCCCTGTTCCACACCACCACGCGGCGATCGGCGTCGATCACGAAGGTCGGGACCACCAGATGCTGCAGCAGGCGGGCGGCATAGTGGTTCGCCGCGTCGCTGCCCTTCCTCGGCCTGGCCGGATCCTGCGTCATCAGGCCACCTCCGCCACGCTGTCGGAGGTGGGAACCAGCAGCTTGCGCACTGCCGCGCTCGGCTTGGCGCCGGAGAACAGGAAGCCCTGCATCTGGGTGCAGCCGAGCGCGCGCAGCAATTCCTTCTGCTGTGCCGTCTCGACGCCCTCTGCCACCGTCGTCATGTTGCAGGAGGCTGCGATGTTCACGACCGCCTGCACGATCACCGACGAGCCGTCGGCCTCCGCGATGTCGGTGACGAAGCAGCGGTCGATCTTGATCTTGTCGAACGGAAAGCGCTTCAGGTAGCTCAGCGAGGAATAGCCGGTACCGAAATCGTCCAGCGCAATGCGCACGCCGATGGATTTCAGCTCATGCAGGATGGCGAGCGCCGTGGCATCGTCGCCGATCAGCACGGCCTCGGTGATCTCGATCTCCAGCCGGTTTGCCGGCAGACCCGAGGAGGCCAGCGCGCTGGCGATCTTCAGCGCCAGCGTCGGCTCGCGCAGCTGAATGGGGGAGACGTTGACCGCCAGCCGGACGTGCTGCGGCCAGTTGGCGGCTTCCGCGCAGGCCGTGCGCAGCACCCATTCGCCGAGCTCGACGATCATGCCGGTGTCTTCCGCAACCGGGATGAACGCGGCCGGCGAGATCATGCCGCGCTCCGGATGGCGCCAGCGCACCAGCGCTTCGCATCCCGTCACCTGGTCGCTCCCGAGGTCGACCAGCGGCTGGTAGTGGAGTTCGAAGCCGCCATGGGTCAGGGTCTGGCGCAGGTCCTGCTCCAGCGCGAGCCGCGCCTTGGCGCTGGCGTCCATTTCCGGCTCGAAGAAGCGATAGGTGCGGCGGCCGTCGGCCTTGGCGCCGTACATCGCGAGATCGGCGTTCTTGATCAGCTGGTCGATGTCGGTGCCGTCCTGCGGCGCCAGCGCGACACCGATCGAGGCGTCGGAGGACAAATGGTGGCCCAGGCACCGGAACGGCTGGCGCACCGCCTCGCGGATCCGCATGACGAAATCCAGCACGTCGTTGACGCCCTTGATGCCGGTCTGGATGACGGCGAACTCGTCGCCGCCGAGCCGCGCGATCAGGTCGCCCTCGCGGATGCAGCCGCGGATCCGCCCCGCCAGCGCCTTCAACAGCTCGTCGCCGACATGGTGGCCGAGCGAGTCGTTGATGCCCTTGAACTCGTCGACGTCGATGTACAGCAGCGCGAATTGCTCGCCGCGCGAGAGCTTCTGCAATTCCCGCTGCATCTGCTCGCGGAACAGCACGCGGTTCGGCAGGTCGGTCAGGGGATCGTAGTGGGCCAGATGCGCGATCTTCTCGTGGGCGCGGCGGCGCTCGGTCACGTCGTTGACCACGTTGACGATGTAGCGGATCTCGCCGGCATTGTCGCGGATGCCGATCCTGGTCGAGGTGATGTAACGCTTGCCGAAGGCCTGGCTGTCCCAGAGATGCTCGTCCCTGAACCAGCCGCCGGATTGCAGCGTCTTGTCGTCGTCGGCATTGATGACTTCGACGGATTGCTGCGGGAACAGGTCGGGAGCGGTCTTGCCGACGATCTCCTCGCGCGGCACGCCGAACTGCTCCGCCGCAACCCGGTTGGCGAGCAGGTAGCGGCGGTCGCGGGCGTCCTTGACCGTGATCTGCGAGGGGATGTGATCCAGGATCTGGTTCAGGAAGGCGTAGTTGCGGTCGCGCTCCTGCTCGAGCCGCTGCCGCTCGGTGACGTCCTCCATGGTGGCGACCCAGCCGCCCTGCGGCAGCGGGTGGTTCACGATGTGGAAGGTGCGGCCGTCCTTCGACTTGACGATCGAGGTGCTGACCTCGCCCCGCGCGACCCGGCGCTGGATATCGTCGTGGAACGCGACGGGGTCGCCGTCGAACGATCCCGTCGCATAGCGATGCCGCATGATGTCGAGCGAGGACGTGCCGGGTTTCACGAGGTCCGGCGACAGGCCGAACATGTCGATGAATCGCTGGTTGCGCAGCACCAGGCGCTTCGAGCCGTCGTACAGCACGAGCCCCTGGGTCATGTTGTTGAGCGCGGTGTCGAGCTGCTGCTTCTGCGCTTCCAGGCGCTGCTGCGATTCGCGGCTCTGCCGGACGATCTGCCGGATGATCAGGAGCATCGTCAGCCCGATCGCCAGCGTCAGCAGGCACGCACCCGAGATCAGGGCGCGGGTCTGGTCGCGCCAGTCGGCGAGCACGCTGGGCAGCGTCCTGGTCGCGACGATCGTGATCGGATAGTCGCGCAGCGGCGCGGCCGCGCCGAGGCGCTCCTGGCCGTCGACCGGGCTCTTGACCCGCATGGTCCGGATTCCGCCATGCGCCCGCACGCTGCTCACCAGCGGCGCGTTGGCGAACTTCTTTCCGATCATCGAAGCGACATGCGGATGACGCGCAATCAGCGTTCCATCGCCGTGGAACATGGCGATCGCAGCCCCCTCGCCGAGCGCGACGGAGGCGAAGAATTTTTCGAAACTGCCGGGGTCGATGTGACGGTCGATCACGCCGAGAAAGACGCCGTCCGGTCCGCTGAGGCGATGCGCAATGACCGTGGTCCAGCTGCCGGCGATGTCGCGGTCGACGGCCTTGGCGAGCACCGACATGTAGCGCGGGCCGGCTCGCAGCGCCGAGAAATAGGGTCGGTCCGAGATGTCGATCGCGGGCGGCGGCCACAGGCCGGAGGAGTTGATCAGCCGTCCGTCGACGCCGAAAATGCTGACGTCGCCGATATGGGACAGCATGCTGACCCGGGATTGCAGCAGTTCGTGCGCATCGATGCCGGACAGCTTTTGCCGGAGCTCGTCTGGCGAGGCCATCTGCGGAATTCCCATCCGGGCGATGACGTTCCGCGCGATGGTGCTGGAATCCTCGAACTGCTGGTCGAAATGGCGGGTCAGCAGCAGGATGGTGTTTTCGAGCTCGCGCTCGCCGTTCGTCAGCGCGCGCTCGCGGAACTGGCCGATCATGACGACGGTACCGAGCAGGATAGCTGCGGACAGGACGATGCCGCACGCCAGAATCCACGTCACGGGGCCGCGACGTATCCCCGCGGCGCGCGCCCCGTCGCTCGCCGCACCCCAGCCCGACATCCTTGCAAGCAATCCGCGCATCGCTCAAATCCCCGTATGCCCTGGATACGACACAACGAATGGCGTTCGCGTTAGGAAATCAGGTTACCTCTGCATTAATCGGCGATGCGTCCGCGCAGGTGCACGCGGCTTCGATGGTTAAGACGGCGTTAAGACCGGCTTGCACCCGTCGCTCAGCGGCGGTAACGCGCGGCGCGCGAATAGCCGCTGCGGCTTGCCTGCACCGGACGGCTGGCGAGGCTCGCGCGGGACTCGCTCGCCAGCGGCGTCGCCGGCTTCAGATCCTCGAGGAAAACCGGTTTGGAGAAGTAGTAGCCCTGGGCATAGCGGATTCTCGTTGCGGCCTGCAGGTAAGCCAGCTCCTCGTGACTCTCGAGCCCTTCCGCGACCACCGTCATGCCGAGTGCCTCCGAGAGCGACTCGATGGCGCGCAGAATGCCCTGGCTACGCGGCCTCTTGTGAATGTCGGTGATGAAGGAGCGGTCGATCTTGATCTCGTCGGCGGTGATGTCGGCGAGTGCCGACAGCGACGAATAGCCGGTGCCGAAATCGTCGATCGAGATGCCGACGCCGATCTTGCGCAATATCGGCAGGATCTCGTCCTGGAACAGCGTCTTGGTGACGAATGCGTCTTCCGTCACTTCGACCATGAAGCGCTTGGGAAACCCGGTTCGCTCCAGCGCCTGGGCGAACGTACGCATGAACTCGGCGTTGCCGGCCTGTTTCGCCGCAACGTTGATGCTGATCGTGGCGTCGTGACCGAAAGCGTCGTTGATCGGGTCGATCGATTTGACGATTTCGGCCAGCACCAGATGCGTGAGCTCGTCGATCAACCCGAGTTCGGTGGCCAGGTTGATGAAGGTGCCGGGCGCCTGGATCACGCCGGCGTCGTCGCGCAGCCGCACCAGCGCCTCGATGCCCATGACGTCGCGGGTGCGGATATCGACCTTGGGCTGGAAGGCGCAGCAGAAGCGCTTCTCCAGGATGGCCAGCCGCAGCGACTGCTCGACCTTCACGCGCTCCTGCGCCTCGCGTTCCATGCTGTCGTCGAAGAACGCGGCCTTGCCCTTGCCGGCGTTTTTCACGCGATACATGGCGATGTCGGCGTTGTGGCGCAGCGCGTCGTAGCTCCTTCCGTGCTCGGGATACAGGCTGACGCCGATCGAGATGGAGACGAAGACTTCCGAGCCGTCGATGAAGAAGGGCGCCTTGACCCGTTCCAGCATGAAGCGGATGAACTCGGCGACCTCTTCCTGCCCCTGGATGGGGTGCAGCAGCAGCACGAACTCGTCGCCGCTGATTCGCGACAGCATGTCCGAGACGCGCAGGTTCACGCCGATCCGGCGCGCCATCTCGACCAGCAGGGCGTCTCCGACGGCATGGCCGTAGTAATCGTTGATATGCTTGAAATTGTCGACGTCGAGGAAGGCGAGGGCAAAGCCCGAGGTGTCGGCGTCCGCAAGAAGCTTGTTGACACGATGCTCGATCACCCGCCGGTTGGGCAGGTCGGTCAGCTCGTCGTAATAGGCCGAGCGGAACAGCTGATCCTCGAACGCCTTCTGCTCGGTGATGTCGGCGGAGCTCGACAGCAGGAGATTGCGCTCGGCGATCCGTACCGGCTGGTGGCTGGTGAGGAACACCTGCCTGCCGCCGTCACGGACGAAGCTTTCCTCGACCACCAAGGCCTGTCCGGCGTCGAGAGCCTGGCGCGCGGTTTCGCGGCGATGCTCATGTTCCGGAATGCCGTCCGCCCCGATGCGCAATTGCAAGGCTGCGGCGTCGTTGACCAGCAGCACGCGGCCATGCTCGTCCTGTACAGTGACGCCATTCGGCAGCAACCTGAGAACATCGCGCAGGATGCTCAGTTCGGAAGCGGATTCGTCCTCGTTTCCGGACGCTGCGCCGGGTAGCGGGGCGTCGTTGCGGGAGCGGTGCATGAAGCCGACAGTGACCAAATCCGTTGTAGTTTTGATTAATGGAGCCGACAAAGCAGCGGCTGATCGCACCGGCCGCAGCATTTCGACCAGCGTTGCCGACGGACGTCATTAACAGAACGTCAACGCATCCTCGTCGGGCCTTTCGTTTTGCGCGCGTCTTGTCCGGAGAGCTGCGCTCAACTCGCCGGGATGCGACACTGCATGGTGCAGTGGACGCCGCTCCTGAGGAAGCTGATCTCGGTCTTGCCGTCGAATGGCCGCAGCGCCGAATTGAGCAGCTTGGTGCCGAAGCCGGGCTTGCCGATATTCTCCACCGCCGGGCCCTCGGTCTCGTCCCAGGTGATGCTGAGTCGGTCGTCGATTACCGTCCACGAAACCTGCAGGAACCCGCGCGCGGAAGCAAACGCGCCATACTTGCTGGCATTGGTGGCGAGCTCGTGAAACATCAGTGCCAGGCTGACCGCGAGTTTCGCCGGAAGGAACAGCGCATCGCCGTTCAGGTTGAAGCGGACGTGGCCGTAAGGCCCGAGCTCGGAGCGCAGGAGGTCGCGGATATCGCAGCCCGTGCCGTCCACCCGCGCGATCAGGTCGTCGGTCGCCGACAGCGCGCGGATGCGCCGGTCGATCGCGTTCCAGACTTGCGGCTGGTCGGCGAGAACCTGGTGCAGCACCGCGTGCACCGTCGCGATCTTGTTCTTCAGCCGGTGTTGCAGCTCATCGACCAGCAGCTTGCGGTATTCCTCCTCCTTGGACAGGCGCCTCGAGATTTCGCGCTGCCGCGCGGCGATGGCGCGGTAGTGCTCGACGCCCCAGATCGTCACCGCGCACACCGCCCAGTACATCAAGAGCAATACGATGCGGGCCGAATCCGCCCTTGCCTCGCTGAAATCGACCGTCATGCCGAATGCACCGGCGGCGATGGCCGTCAGGATGCCGATGCGGTAGCCGCCGAACATGGTCGCCAGTACCACGGCCGGAAAATACGGCGTGAAGAACACGTCGGGCCGGATCTGCGCCAGTCCCCACCGCGCCAGGGTCGCAACCGCCAGGCAAAGGACGGCAAAGCCGATGGCGAGCGGCAGCGCCGGCTGGGCATCCCCCCGCCAGCCTCGCCGGAATTCGTCGATCAATTTTGCCATTGATTCGTTACTTCACGTGATCGGCGGCACCAAATCATGGCCGAGCATAAACCAAAACCGGTGTTTCCCGGAGCCGCGCCCGCCGCGAGCATGTCGCCTCGTCGCACCCCGACGGCTTGCGCCGGTTCCTTGCTGCGGAGATAGTGTCCCGAACGAAACCGTTTTTTGACAAGGGGAGACGCAATGGGACGGCTGGACGGCAAGGTTGCGGTGATCACGGGCGCAACGAGCGGCATCGGGCTGCGCACCGCGGAAGTGTTCGTTGCCGAAGGCGCGAAGATCGTCATTGCGGGCCGCCGCATTCCCGAGGGCGAGGCGCTGGCCGGCCGGCTCGGCGCTGCCTGCATCTTCCGCCAGACCGACGTCACCCAGGAAGACCAGATGCGCGCGCTCATCGCGCTGGCGGTCGACAGGTTCGGCAAGATCGATTGCCTGTTCAACAATGCCGGCGGGCCGGCGCAGACCGGCGGCATCGAGGGCCTCGAGGTCGACCGCTTCGATGCCGCCATGGCGACCCTGGTGCGCAGCGTCATGCTCGGCATGAAGCACGCCGCGCCCCACATGAAGAAGCAGGGCTTCGGCAGCATCATCAACAACGGCAGCATCGCCGGGCGCCTCGCCGGTTTCTCCTCCTCGGTCGTGTACGGCGCAGCCAAGGCGGCGGTGATCCATCTCACCCGATGCGTTGCGATGGAGCTCGGCGAGTCCAACGTGCGCGTCAACTCGATTTCGCCCGGCGCGATCGCGACCGGCATCTTCGGCAAGGCGCTGGGCCTTTCGACCGAGGCTGCCGAGAAGACGCCGGCGGTGATGCGCGAGGTCTACAAGGCCGCGCAGCCGATCCCGCGCGCCGGCCTGCCCGACGACATCGCGCATGCCGCGGTGTTTCTCGCCAGCGACGAATCCTCCTTCGTCAACGGCCACGATCTCGTCGTCGACGGCGCCATCACCGGTGGCCGCAACTGGACGCAGCAGCAGCAAGGCTATGTCGCGCTGCGCAAGGCGTTCGATCAGGGGGCGTGAGGCTCGCACCGGCATCTCCACCGTCATTGCGAGCGAAGCGAAGCAATCCATCTTTCCTCCAATCAGCTTGGATTGCTTCGTCGCTTCGCTCCTCGCAATGACGGTTGAGACAATTCTTGAGGAGTGAAAGGAATGTTCGCAACCGCAGCCTTCAAACTACCGGATGTCCGCACGTTCCACTTCGCCGTCGTCGCGGGACTTGCCTGCGCCTTCCTGATCGCGAAAGCTGCGCCGCTGACCCGCGACGTCGTTGCCGCCGTGATCGAGCCGCTCTGCATGACATCGGCAACTTCGCAGGACGTCGTCGAGCCGATCTCCTCGCACGCCCTGCCGAACGTGCCGGGCAAGCGCGTCACCGTGGTGCGCGTGTTCTACGGCCCCGGCGGCTTCACCCCGCCCCACACCCATTCCGGCTCGGTCACCGCCTATGTCACCAAGGGCGAGATTCGCTCCCAGCTCGGCGGCGGCCCGGTGGAGACGTTCAAGGTCGGGCAGTCCTTCTTCGAGCCCCCCGGCTCGACGCACCTGGTGTCGGCCAACGCCAGCACCACCGAGCCCGCCGAGCTGATCGCGATCTTCGTGGCGGATGAAGGCGCACAGCTGACGACGCTGCTGAAGCAGTGAGGGAGCGCAGGCTTGTAGGAACCGTAGGGTGGGCAAAGGCGCTCTTGCGCCGTGCCCACCTTCACTTGCGACCGTGCTAGAAGGGTGGGCACGCTCCCGAGGCTGGGCAAGTATTCGGAAGGCCTGTCAACTCGTAGAAAGTTCATTCTCTGCACTGCTTGCGCAATGACGGCAACAGAATATTTTCGGCGCTATGGCGTCGGACTGCGAATGGATTTCTACTG
>NZ_JBQTHN010000050.1:0-3685 GCF_052389815.1 Bradyrhizobium sp.
CGGCATCCAGCGAGTGAAACACCAGCACGCGGGCGCGCGACAGCAGCGCCGCGTTGAGCTCGAAGGACGGGTTTTCCGTGGTGGCGCCGACCAGCACCACCGTGCCGTCTTCCATCACGGGCAGGAAGGAATCCTGCTGCGCGCGGTTGAATCTATGCACCTCGTCGACGAACAGCAGCGTGCCCTTGCCGGTCTCGCGGCGGGCGCGCGCGGCGTCGAACACCTTCTTGAGGTCGGCGACGCCGGAAAACACCGCGGAAATCTGCTCGAAATGCAGTTCGGTCGCGTCAGCCAGCAGACGCGCCACCGTGGTCTTGCCGGTGCCGGGCGGGCCCCAGAACACCAGCGAGCCCAGCGTGCGCGTTTCCAGCATGCGCGTCAACGCGCCGTCGGGGCCGAGGATGTGGTCCTGGCCGACGACTTCCGACAGCTTCTTCGGGCGCAGCCGGTCCGGCAGCGGATGCGGCGCATCCTGCTCCATCCCTGCCGCGGCAAAGAGGCTTGGCGAGGCCTGAGGTCGCTTCGGGCTCATCCGCCGAGGGTGACGTTGATCTGCTGGCCGCCCCGCACCACCACGATGCGCCACAGCCGCGACGAGGACTTCGCGGCCTTGTCGAGATCGCTGGTTCTCGCGATCTTCTGGTTGTTGGCGGCGAGAATGATGTCGCCCTTCTGGAAGCCGACGCTGGCGGCGGGCGCGCCATCCTCGAGATTGACCACGACGACGCCTTCGGCGTTGCTGTCGAGGCGTAGTTCCTCGGCAACCGCCGGCGAGATGTTGGCCACGCGGGCGCCCTGGAACGGCGAGCGCGCCGAGATCGTGATCTCGTCGCGATTGGTGTCCGGCGCGACTTCGAGTGGAATGGTGACCTTGATGGTCTTGCCGCCGCGCTGCACGTCGATCTGCGCTGATCCACCGAACGGGCGGGTGGCGAAGCGATAGTCGAAGGCGTTGGGATCCTCGATGCTCTGCCCGTCGATGGCGACGATCAGGTCGGACAGTTTCAGCCCTGCCCTTGCCGCGGGACTTCCCGGCGCGACGTTGGCGACCAGCGCGCCGGACGGCGCCCGCAGGCCGAGCGTTTCCGCAATCTCCGGCGTCACCGCCTGCAGGCGAGCGCCGAGCCAAGGCCGCTTCACCGCCTTGCCGCCGCTCTTGGCGGAGGCCACCACCACGCGCACCATGTTGGCGGGGATGGCAAAGCCGATGCCCTGCGAGCCGCCGGAGCGCGAGAAGATCGCCGTGTTGATGCCGGCGAGCTTTCCGGTCATGTCGACCAGCGCGCCACCGGAATTGCCGGGATTGATGGCCGCATCGGTCTGGATGAAGAACTGGTAGTCGGTGATGCCGACCTGCGTTCGCGCAAGCGCCGAGACGATGCCATGGGTCACGGTCTGGCCGACGCCGAAGGGGTTGCCGATCGCGAGCACGAGATCGCCGACCACGAGTTCGTCAGAATTGGCGAAGTCGAGGGTGGCGAATTTCTCCCTGCCGTCCTTGACGCGCAGCACGGCGAGGTCCGTGCGGCTGTCCTTCAGCACGATTTCGGCCTCGAACTCGCGCTTGTCGGCGAGCGAGATCTTCACCTGGTCGGCGCCCTCGATGACGTGGTTGTTGGTGACGACGAGGCCGGAAGCATCGACCATCACGCCGGAGCCGAGCGAGCGCTGCATCTGTTCGGGGCGATTGTTGCCGGGCACGCCGAAGAAGCGGCGGAAGAGCGGATCGTCGAGCAGCGGGTTGCGGTTCTGCACGGTCTTTGCCGCATAGACGTTGACCACCGCCGGCTGCGCGCGCTGCACGATCGGCGCATACGACAGCCTGAGTTCGGCCGCCGAGGACGGCGCGCGGCGGTCCTGCGCGAAGGCAGGCCCAGCGAGCGCGGCAGCGATCAAAGTTGCGGTAACAAATCGGTTCAGCATCGTCGAAGACCTTGTGAATACAGCGTCCAGATATAGTCGCGGCGCGCGGGCGGGAGAAGTCAAACGGCCGCCATCACGCCGCACGATCGGGCAGTTGCACGGCCGCCGGATCCGGCCCGCAGGACAGCCGTTCCCGGTGGCTCTCGCCCCAGGCTTTGAGGATATCGATCACCGGCCGCAGGCTCTCGCCGGTCTCGGACAGGCGGTATTCGACCCGCGGAGGTACCTCGGCATAGACGGTGCGGACGATCAGCATGTCATCCTCCAGCGCGCGCAGCTGTTTCGTCAGCATGCGCTGGGTGATGCCCGGCATCTGCCGCCGCAGCTCGCCAAAGCGCCGGGTGCCGCCTTGCAGGTGATAGAGGATCACGCCCTTCCACTTGCCGTCGATCAGATCGAGCGTGGCCTCGACCGCGCAGCCGGGCCGGTGCGCGAAATTACGCCGCTTCATGCAGTGTTTTCCCAATAGTATCCAAACAGGGACTAGTTCCCCAATTTTACAGTACTTGCCAAGATGACGCTAGGCCGACAGTTATTCGCCACCCACAGGAGGCATGCATGAAAGCCGTCGGATACCAGAAGTCGCTCCCCATCGAGGACGCCAATTCCCTGATCGATTTCGAGACCGCCAAACCGGCCCCGAAGGGGCGCGACATCCGCGTTGCCGTGAAGGCGATCTCGGCCAACCCCGTGGACTACAAGGTGCGCAAGCGCGCCGCCCCGCCCGCTGGCGAGTACAAGATCCTCGGCTTTGATGCGGCCGGCGTGGTCGATGCCGTCGGCCCCGATGTCAGTCTATTCAAGCCGGGCGACGAGGTGTTCTACGCCGGCTCGATCCTGCGCCAGGGCACCAATTCGGAGTTTCACCTGGTCGACGAGCGCATCGTCGGCAACAAGCCGAACAGCCTGTCGTTCGCGCAGGCCGCAGCCCTGCCCCTCACCTCGATCACGGCGTGGGAGTTGCTATTCGACCGGCTCGGCGCCGTACCGGGCAAGAGCCTCGATCCGCGCACGCTGCTGATCACCGGCGGTGCCGGCGGCGTCGGCTCGATCCTGATCCAGCTGGCGCGGCGGCTGACGGGGCTCACCGTCGCCGCCACCGCGACGCGACCGGAATCGCAACAATGGTGCCGCGATCTCGGCGCGCATGCGGTGATCGATCACGGCAAACCGATGAAGGAGCAGATCGAGGCGCTCAAATTGCCGCCGGTGTCGCTGGTGGCGAGCCTCACCTTCACCGACCAGCACTACAAGGCGATCGCCGAACTCATGGCGCCGCAGGGCAAGTTCGGCCTGATCGACGATCCGCCGGAGTTCACAGTTGCCACGTTCAAAGGCAAGGCGATCTCGGTGCACTGGGAATCGATGTTCGCGCGCTCGTCGTTCCAAACGCCGGACATGATCGCGCAGCATCACCTGCTGGACGACGTCGCCGACCTCATCGACAAGGGCGTGCTGCGCACCACGCTCGACCAGACGTTTGGCACCATCAACGCCTCCAATCTCAAGCGCGCTCACGCACTGCTCGAAAGCGGCAAGTCCCGCGGCAAGATCGTGCTGGAGGGATGGTAGGCACACATTCTCCTCCGTCATTGCGAGCGAAGCGAAGCAATCCATGTCTCGGCGCATGCGCTATGGATTGCTCACATGGGGGAGGTTTGTGTCAAGGACGAGGGGCCACCTTTTAGTTCGACTGCAGCCACCTCTTCGTCCCGACCGCGGATTGTGCAGGATGGCGCGCGCAGATCAAGTCAAGGCCGGC
>NZ_JBQTHN010000051.1:0-4401 GCF_052389815.1 Bradyrhizobium sp.
ATCACGCCGGTCAGCATCAGCGCGAAGATCGCACCCAATAGCGGCTTGTCGACGGTCCACCACCAGTCGGACAGCGGCGTGCGTTCTTCGCGGGAGATCATGGATGTCCCCAATGGGCAGAGGTCTGTCCCATTGGTGGCGGAGGTTGGTTACCGGGGGGTTAATGGGATGGGGATGATTTGAACGAAGCCGGAATGCCGCTGCAAAGTCAGTCGTCATACCCCGCGCATGCGGGGTATCTAGTACGCCGCGGCTTCTCGGTCAATCGCAGGCGTCTCTGGGATACCGGGTCACCCGCCTTCGCGGGTGACGACAAGTGAGTCACACCACCGGCTTCACGCTGGGCAGCGCGGTGACGAGGTCGCGGAAGGCGGCGCCGCGGATTTCGAAGTTGCGGTACTGGTCGAAGGAGGCGCAGGCGGGCGAGAGTAGCACGACGGGATCGGCTAGCCCGGAGGCTTCGGCATCGCGGGCGGCGTTGGCGACGGCAACGTCGAGCGTGCCGGAAATCTCGTGCGGAACGCGCTCGCCGAGGGTGGCGGCGAATTCCGGCGCGGCCTCGCCGATCAGGTAGGCTTTCTTGATGCGCGGGAAATAGCCGGCAAGGCCCGCGATGCCGCCGGCCTTCGGCTTTCCTCCGGCGATCCAGAAGATCTCGCCGAACGATGACAGCGCATGCGCGGCGGCGTCGGCATTGGTGCCCTTGGAGTCGTTGACGAACAGCACATTGCCGCGGCGGCCGACCTGCTCCATGCGGTGGGCGAGGCCCGGAAAGCTGCGCAGGCCGTTCTGCAGTGTCTCCGTGCCGATGCCCATGGCAAGCGCGCAAGCGGAAGCACAGGCCGCGTTCTGCGCATTGTGCAGGCCGCGCAGCGAGCCGATGCCCCCTAAGCGCGCGATCTCGGTGCGCGCGCCGCCATCGGCGCGCACGATGGTCTCGCGCTCGACATAGATGCCGCTGGCGAGCGGGTTCTTCACGGAGATGCGCACGACGTTCTTGCCGGCGCGATCGAGGCGGTCGGCGATGTTGCGGCACCAACCATCATCGACGCCGACGATGGCGGTGCCGTCCGGCTGCACGCCGGCGACGAGGCGCTCCTTCACCGCGGCGTAATGCTCGAGCGTGCCGTGGCGGTCGATATGGTCCTCGCTGACGTTGAGCAGAATGCCGACGGAGGGGTCGAGCGAGGGCGCAAGATCGATCTGGTAGGACGACATCTCGATGACGTGGACGCGGCCCATGCGCGGCGGCTCCAGCGACAGGATCGCGGTGCCGATATTGCCGCCCATCTGGGTGTCGTAGCCGGCAAACTTGGTTAGATGCGCGATCAGTGCGGTGGTGGTCGACTTGCCGTTGGTGCCGGTGATGGCGACGAAGGGCGCGTCCGGCGCGTGGCGGCGGCGCTCGCGGCAGAACAGCTCGATGTCGCCGATCACCTCGACGCCAGCCTGGCGCGCCATCAAGACGCTCCAGTGCGGCGTGGGATGCGTCAGCGGCGCGCCGGGGGTAAGGATCAGCGCGGCGAAATTGGCCCATGAGACCATGCGCAGATCAGCGGTAATGAAGCCGGCCTGCGCGGCCTTGGCGACATTGTCGGGATTGTCGTCGGCGGCGATGACTTCGGCGCCGCCGGCCTTCAGCGCGTGGCAGCTGGCGAGACCGGAACCGCCGAGTCCGAAGACGGCGACCGTCTTGCCGGCAAGCGAGGTGACGGGGATCATGAAGCGCTCAACGCAGCTTCAGCGTGGACAGACCGGCGAGCGCCAGCATCACCGAGATGATCCAGAAGCGGATCACGATCTGAGGCTCGGTCCAGCCCTTCTGCTCGAAATGATGATGCAGCGGCGCCATGCGGAACACGCGCTTGCCGGTCATCTTGAACGACACCACCTGGACGATGACGGAAACGGCCTCCAGCACGAACAGGCCGCCGATCACGGCGAGCACGATCTCGTGCTTCACCGCGACGGCGGTCGCGCCGAGCATGCCGCCGAGGGCGAGCGAGCCGGTGTCGCCCATGAAGATCGAGGCCGGCGGCGCGTTGAACCAGAGGAAACCGAGACCGGCGCCCAGCACCGCGCCGCAGAGCACCGCGAGCTCGCCGGTGCCGGCGACGTACCTGATCTGCAAATAGTCGGAGAACACGGCGTTGCCCGTGAGGTAGGCAATCATGCCGAAGCTGGCGGCCGCGATCATCACCGGCACGATGGCAAGACCGTCGAGGCCGTCGGTGAGGTTCACGGCATTGCCGGCGCCGACGATGACAAAGGCGCCAAAGATGACGAAGAACCAGCCGAAGTTCAGGACGAGGTCCTTGAAGAACGGGATGGCCAGCGACGTCGACGCCGTATCACGGCCGAGCCGCACCAGCGCGTAGCAGGCGGCGAGCGCGATGACGGCCTCTATCGACAGCCTCAGCTTGCCGGCGAAGCCAGAGTGCGACTGCTTGGTGACCTTCAGGTAATCGTCATAGAAACCGACGAAGCCGAAGCCGAGCGTCACCGCAAGCACGATCCAGACATAGGGATTGACCGGGTTGGCCCACAGCAGCGTCGAGACCACGAGGCCCGACAGGATCATCAGCCCGCCCATGGTGGGCGTGCCCTTCTTGGCGATGAGATGCGATTGCGGGCCGTCGGTGCGGATCGGCTGGCCCTTGCCCTGACGCAGGCGCAAATGATCGATGATCCACGGTCCGAACAGGAACACGAACAGCGCACCAGTCACCATCGCCCCGCCGGTGCGGAAGGTGATGTAGCGGAACACGTTGAGGAGGCCCTTTAGGAATCCGAGTTCCGTGTTCGTGATCAGCCAATATAGCATTCAATATGCCCCATGCCGCTGGCGCGGTTGTGCCGCAAAGGCGAGACGCCCTTTAACCACGGCCCCGCGCCAAGGGCTACTCATGGCGGGTTGAAAGTTTGCGTGAGCCATGTGCGCGCTTACGCCTTTGCCTGCAACGCGGCAACCAGCCTGGGTACGAACTTGTTCACCCAGAACATCTTCTTGCTGCCCTTGACCACCACGACATCGCCGCCACGGAGCAGGCTCGCCACCTGCTGCGGCTCCAGCGTGGCCGGGTCCTCGTGCCAGCCGAGGCCCTTGTCCCCGGGCAGCAACGTGTAGAGGTGGTGCATCAGCGGGCCGACGCAATAAACGCCGTCGATGCCCTCGAGATGCTTCGCGAGCCCCGTGTGATAGGACGGCGCCTCCTCGCCAAGCTCCAGCATGTCGCCGAGGATGGCGATGCGGCGACCTTGTGCGACGGGGCGGGCCTTCAGGCTGTCGAGCGCGGCGACCATGCTGGCCGGATTGCCGTTGAAGCTGTCGTCGATCAGCGTCGCGCCGGCGACCGTCTGCTCGACGCCTCGCCCGGTCATGATGCCGACGTCGTTGAGCTCCGGCGCCAGCGCCGCGGCGTCGAGGCCGGCGGCGTGGACGGAGGCGAGCGCGGCCAGCGCGTTGTGCAGGCGATGCGGTGCGCCGGGCGTGAGGCTGAAGGCGACCTGCCTGCCCGCGACATCGGCAGTCACATCCCAGCTCTCGCCGCGCGCAGCATGCTTCACCTCGCGCACTTCCGCACCGGCGCCGAAGCGGATGGTCTTGCCGCGCCATTCCGGCGCACTGACGTCGTTTGGCAGCACCAAGACGCCGTCCTCAGGCAGGCCTTGCGCAATCGACAGCTTCTCGCGACGAATGGCTTCGAGACTGCCGAGCTTTTCCAGATGCACCGGCTGCACGTTGACGACGAGGGCCACCGTCGGCCGTGCGAGTTCGGACAAGCGCGCGATTTCGCCGACCTGGTTCATGCCCATCTCGACGACCCAGACGCTGGCCGAGGGATCGCCGTTGCACAGCGTCAGCGGCACGCCCCAGAAATTGTTGAAGCTGGAAGGGCTGGCAAAGGCATTCGGATAGGCACCGATGAATTCCTTGGTCGACGTCTTGCCGGCGCTGCCAGTGAGCCCGATGACGGGGCCCCCGTAGCGCGCGCGCGCGGCGCGGCCGAGCGCCCAGAGGCCGTCGATCAGCGTGTCCTTCACGATCAGCTGCGGGATGCTGACGCCTTCTATCTTCCTCGGCACGATCATCGCCACCGCGCCGGCGGCCTGCGCGCCCGCCGCGAATTCCCAGCCGTCGCGCGCGCTGGCAAAGCTCGAGACGAAGCCGCCGCTCGGCGTGCCCGACAGCGCAATGAAGAGACTGCCCGGTTTGACGAGGCGGCTGTCCTGCGTGACGAAACTGATCGGCGTATCCGGAAATGTCTCGCTCGAGCCCAGCGCGCGGGCGACCTCAGCGACGGTCCATAGCGGCTTTGCGTTCATGCCACCCTCGATGAAAGCGCGGCGGCGACCGCCTCGTGATCGCTGAAGGGAAGAGTCTTGTCGCCGACGATCTGT
>NZ_JBQTHN010000052.1:0-1649 GCF_052389815.1 Bradyrhizobium sp.
CTTCGCCGTCCGCAGCTAGCGTTTCGCCCGGTGCAAGCACCTGACGCAGCAAGCGGCCCATCGCAACCCGCACCACGTTTCGTGACGATCGCGAAACGTCCCTCACGGTGGCACGGGCTGGGCGGACGTATAACGTAAATCGGAATTCCGGTAAAGAGAAATATTGTCGCACCCGGGACCCGACGACTTCAAAAAATCGGAAGCCTCGCGGGTGACTTGCCCGGCAGGAGGAATTTACCTCTTTCCGCGCCCCGGGGGTCCCGGAAGGTGACGGTCGCCGGGAGAACGTGACCTGCTTCACAAGCACGGCCGCGCAACCGGGCTATTCAAGCCAGGACATAACCTGGGCAAACGACGATGTCTGCCGAAGAAGAATACTTCCGGAAGGGCGACCGGGTACGATTGAGCGCATTGGGGCGGCAACGGATGCCCCGCAACAGGTCCACCACGGCGAAGGTGGTGGGCTACGGCCGCTCCGATACCAGGATCCGCATCATCTTCGACGGGTCGGCCTATCCCGTCAGCCTGCACGCCAGTTATCTGGAGCGAGACGAGTAGCGGCCGCCTCAGGACCGCGGCTCGCTCTCCTCCTCGGGCGGGACCTGCTCGACATGATATCCCGCGGGCAGCACCTGGCCGGGCGCCTGGTCTGCCACCGGAACGTCGTCGATCAACCCGACTTCGAGCGCCTGCTTCCAGACCTCCGCCACGGAGGGAAGCACGGCGCCGATCCGGCGTTCGCGATCGAACAGTGCATAGGGCATCGAACGGCCCGATCGCTTCACACGCGGTCGCGCAATTTCCGCACCCCGTCCTGCTGCGCGCAGTGATCGCAGCAATAGAATACGCCGCTGCTCTCGAGCCCATGGCCGACGATGCGCGTGCCGCAATGCTTGCAGGTCGGGGCCAGCGCGTGGATGGCGCATTCGAAGCTGTCGAAGGTGTGGGATTCGCCCTTCATGACGACGTTGAACGCCTTGTCGTAGTCGTTGCCGCAGGTTTCGCAGGTGGCCATGCTCGTCTCCCGTCATGTTGCGCAGTACTTGTCGCGCGCGGTCCCCCGCCCGGCTGAACTCTCCCCTGGCGGACTCAACACATCCGCCGCGCATTGGGTTCCCTGCCGCCGTCGCGCCGCATGGGAGTTGGCGCGACGGTTCCCGAGAGCCCGGGCGCTTGCTTGATCCAGCTCAACGCCGTATCCGGCGAGGTGGTCTTGGTTGAGAAAAAATCCCGGAGGCACGCCCATCGGCGAGATCACGCATTTCATCGCCATGCCGTTCGACTTCGCAGGGCGCGACCTCGCACCGGGCGAGCCGGCCAAATGCGCCAGCCCCGCCGCGGCGATCGAACGTGCCCATGGCATGTGGCGAACGCTGGGGCATGCCGGCGCGGCGGCCTTCGTCCGCGTCGGTTATCCGGACAGCCGCATCACGGTGCTGCGGACCTTCGGCAGCGTGTCGGAGGATTTCGGGGCGTGAGGCGGCGGCAAGTGCCTGATGAGATTACGTTGAACTGTAGCGGCATCGGAAGATCACCTCTCCCTTCGGGAGAGGTCCGCGCGTAGCGCCCGGTGAGGGGTTACCGTCCCTCGTGAGAGCGGCGCGGGCACCCCCCACAGACGGAGCCACAAAACCAACAACCCCAACGGC
>NZ_JBQTHN010000053.1:0-29189 GCF_052389815.1 Bradyrhizobium sp.
GACCAGCACAGCCGACGCCCGGCTCCGGACCGCCGGATTCGACGCAGCGGATGTCGCGATAGCCGACCTTCATGACCTCTTCGATTTCGAGGTCTTCGACGCTGCCGGCGGCAGCGGCAAGGCTCAGAATCGTGTCCTGCGCCTTGGCGTGCAGGATCAGGCGGGTGGAATCCGCCTTGGGGTCGCAGCCGACGATCAGGATCTTGTGACCCATCTCGGCCAGCGCAGCCAGGGTGTTCTGGGAGGTGGTCGACTTGCCGATACCTCCCTTGCCGTAAAACGCGATTTGTCGCAGTGAAGACATGTTGCTCTCCATGAACCATTGCCAATGAACCCGCGCGTCTTGCGCGAGACTGTTCCTACAGAAACGGCACACGGGTTACGGGAAGGAGAGCATCGCTCGTCGAACGTCTGCGTGCCCTCAGCCCTCACTCGTTGTTGCGAGTTGTTATTAGCAACCCGCGTGCCATTTCATTCCCTGCGAATAAGCCGATGATTCGGCTTCTGAAATCGGAGCGCGGCACAAGTCGCGCGAGCTGTACCGAACCTGACAGCCGCAGCCGATCTGTCCGAAACAAGACACGGAATGAGGCCGCGGGCTCGCTTCGCAGCATTGCTGTTTTGCCTTGCCGTCTGCGCCGCCGATCCTGCAACAGGTCACGGAACGGAATTTGCTAGTCCCAGCGAAGACCGCTTGTCCGATGCGACACGCGATACTTGGCAAGGAGAGCAACATGCAGATCGGAGTTGAGACGGCGAAAGCGGTGGATCAGCGGCGCGTATTCGTGATCGACGACGACGAGATCACCCGCGCCGCGTTGCAATTCATGCTGCATGACGAGATCGAGACCCACGAACTGACGACCCCGGAAGAGGCCTATGAAAAGGGCGTCGGCTGGTTGAAGCCGCATGTCGTCCTGCTCGGGGTTACGTTCCTGAAGCAGCGGGGAACTGGCCTGATCGGCGAGCTGACGGAAAAATTTCCCGGCGTCCGCGTCCTCATCGTCTGCGCGAAGCCCGACGAGGCGACCGCGGTGGACGGATTGAAAGCCGGCGCCCATGGAGCGCTGGTCAAGCCGCTGACGCTGGAGGCTGTGCGCAAGAAGGTAGACACCATCCTCGGTCGCGGCGGCGCCTCGCCACTGATCCAGCTCAGCGTTCTCTGACGGCAACGCCGTGGCGATGGTTACATTCTCGGTTCCCGGCGAACCATGAAACCGCGCACGCCGTTCAGGCGGATCGGCGTCAGCGAGTTCGACGAGCGCCGCCGCAATGGCGCGCTCGTGCTCGACGTTCGTGATCGCTCGTCCTTTGACGCCGCGCATGTCGAGGCGGCGCTGCATGTTTCGCATGCCAACCTGTCCGACGTGCTTGCCGTTACCGCAAGAACGAGACCGGTTCTGATTTATTGCTATCACGGCAACGCCAGCCGCGAGTATGCGCAGATCTTCTCCGACTTCGGCTTCGCCGAGGTTTGTAGCCTCGACGGCGGATTTGAGGCATGGCACGACGAGTCCCGCGCCTCAATCCGGTAAACTCAGCGGCGGGTAAGGACCATGACGATGCGGTCCACCCGCTTGCCCTGCTTGAGATGCTGCTCGACGATTTCGTCGATATCCTCCGGCGCAGCCGGGCGATACCAGACGCCCTCCGGATAGACCACCATCAGCGGCCCGGCATTGCAAAACCCGAGACATCCGGACGCGGTGAAGCCGACATCGGTCAATCGCTGCGTCTCGATCGCCTTACCGAGCCGATCCCACAAGGGCTGCGCACCGGCGGCGCCGCAACTGCCGCGCGGATGGCTCGACGGGCGTTGCGTATGGCAGGCGAACACGTGACGCTTGTAGACCTGGGGAAGATCGAAGCCAGTGTCCCCGGCATCAGTCTCGATGATCGTCATGTCGCCGCCGCCCTGATGCCCTTGTCGCTCAAAAGCGCCGCCAGCTCGCCGGCCTGAAACATCTCGCGGACGATGTCGGATCCGCCAAGGAATTCTCCCTTGACGTAGAGTTGCGGAATGGTCGGCCAGTTCGAGAACGCCTTGATGCCTTCACGAACCTCCATGTCGGCGAGCACGTCCACGCTCTTGTAGGGAACCGCAAGCGAAGTGAGAATCTGGACCACAGCGGCGGAGAACCCGCACTGCGGCGCGGCGGGGACGCCCTTCATGAACAGAACGACGTCGCCGCTCGCTATGATGTCCTTGATACGCTCGGCTGTTGAGGTCTTCATACGCTCTTCCTTGAATGTTGGATGGGATCGAGGCTGCGCGATGCAGAAGTTCGTCGGCTCATTTCGGCACCACGGTTTCGAGCGCCAGCGCGTGCAGCGCTCCGCCAATCTGGTCCTTCAGCGCCGCATAGACCATCTGGTGCTGCTGTATCCGGCTCTTCCCGACAAAGGCACCTGAAGTAATCCGGGCCCCGAAATGATCGCCGTCTCCTGCGAGATCGACCACGGTGACCTGCGCCTCCGGAAAGGCCTGTCTGATGAGGTCCTCGATTTCAGGTCCGGTCATCGCCATCGCGTTCGCTCCTGGTGTCGCGTCTCACCTCCATGCAAAGTCCAAACCAACACGCCTTCGGACCGCATCCGCTTTATCATTGCGTTGAATCTGTTTTGAATTCTTCCAATCTTCACGCGCGCTGCAATGTTCGATTTCCGACAAGCAACGACCGCCCTGTTCGTAGCACGACGCTCCGAGGCGACGGTCCGGTCGCAGACATGACACCCGCCCGAAATCCCCGTGCATTTCCGCCCGTATTGGCCACGGTCCGAGTTTTGCTTAGCGGAGTTGAAGCTGAGGGAGCATCGATGAACGAGCCGGGACAAACGAGCCAGCGAAGCGCATCCTTTCGATGCGCCGTGATCCTCGGCACCAATGAGATTGCTTCGTCCGTTGCGGTGCAACTTCACCGTCGCGGCTATGGTGTCGTGCTGTCACATGATCCGCATCTGCCGGTGATCAGGCGGAGGATGGCATTCCACGATGCGCTGTTCGGCGACGAGATCGCCATTGACGGCGTCATCGCCGAGCGTGCCGATAGCAACCTTGAAATTCGCACCCGGTTCGGACGATCCGGCTCTGTCCTCATCACCGAGTTAGGGCTGCTGGATCTGATCCCGATCCTGAAGCTCGACCTTCTCGTGGACGCAAGGATGCAGAAATATCTTGCCAAACCTGATCTGCGCAGACTTGCGAGGTCCACGATCGGCCTGGGCCCGGGCTTTGCCTGTGGAGTGAATTGCGACATCGCGGTCGAGACCAGCCCCGGAAAGGCGGGACGCATCATCCAACACGGCGCCACCGAGGCGGCGAATGGCTTGCCGAGCCTGCTCGGCGGCGATTCGGGGCAACGTTTCGTGCGCGCGCAGGTCGATGGCCGATGGCATACGGCTATCGAGATCGGGACACGGGTGTTCCGGGATTTCGTGGTCGGCCATCTCGGCAATACGCCGGTGCGTGCACCGTTCGACGGCATCTTGCGCGGCGTGGTCCGCGACGGGATGGCGGTTCCGGCAGGCGCCAAGTTGCTGGAAATCGATCCGCGCGGTCGCCACGCCAGCGCTACGCGAATAGACGCTCGGGTGGGCACGATCGGCAGGGCCGTCGTCAAGGCGCTCGCGGTTCGCGAACGGGCTTTGCCTGTGCAGGCGGGGCGGACGCTCCATCTCGTCAAGTGACCGTGGGCACCATGGCCGAATTGTTTTTCGAGCGCGAGACCATCAATTTCGGCGACCTCCCCGACGACATCGACGACTTGCTCCAGCAAGGTGTCGCCGCCTATCGTCATGACCGGCCGCTAGCGGAGCGGCTGTTTCGCCAGGCGCTCGCGGCCGCGCCCACTGAACTGCCGATCTATTTTTGCCTCTACAAGATCCACACCTATCAAGGTCGACTCGATGAGGCGCAAGCGGCGGCGGAGAATGGCCTGAAGGAAGCGGCACGCCAGGCGGGATGGGAGTTCGATTGGCGGCGCTGGCCGAAGCAGGCCGTTTTGGCCGAAGGCGCCGGCCGCTTTGCGCTCTATACCCTGAAGGCGCTGGCCTTCATCCACCTTCGGCAGGACGACCAGCGCCAGGCTCAACAAATGCTCGAGGCGTTGCGGCGACTGGACCCCGCGGGTGCGGTCGGATGGCCGGTCGTCGCGGCGCTGGCCGAGGGAATTGCCTGAGCCCCGGCCCGTGGTGGCATCGTGCTTGCACCAGTTTGTATATGACGGCCAAAAGGCCGTCCTGTCGATGTCGACGTCGGACATCCGACATGCGCCACGCGACAGCGAGAAGGTTACATGCACATGACCGAGGTCGACGATCGCACGATCGATGTCGTGGTCACGAAGATGACAACCGCCGCAAGTGGACAGAAGCCGCTCGCGCAGGCCCCCACGGCTTTGACCGATGACATCATCGCGGCGCTGCGGACGGTGTTTGACCCCGAGATCCCGGTCAATGTTTACGACCTCGGCCTCATCTACCGGATAGAACCCAAGGATCCTGGTCTCGTCGAAATCGACATGACACTCACGGCGCCCGGCTGTCCGGTTGCCGGCGAAATGCTGAGCTCGGTGCAGAAGGCCGTCGGCACCGTCGATGGCGTCGGCGAGGTGACCGTCAATCTCGTCTTCGACCCGCCTTGGGACAAGTCCCGAATGTCGGAAGAAGTGCAACTGGAACTGGGCCTGATCTGAATTGGAGAATGCCATGATCGAGCTGACGACAGGCGACGGACAAAAGCTTTCCGCCTACCGCGCGGATCCCGACGGCGCGCCCAAGGGCGCCGTCGTCGTCGTGCAGGAGATCTTTGGCGTCAACCCGCATATCCGGAAGATGGCGGACATGTTCGCGGCGAAGGGCTATGTCGCGATCGCACCATCGCTGTTCGACCCCGTGAAGGCCGACGTCGGCCTCGGCTATGACGAGGCGGGCGTGTCAGAAGGACTGCATCTCGTCAAGGAAGTCGGTCGCGACCGCGCGCTCGCCGAAATTCAGGCCGCCGTCGATTCGGTCAAGGAAGCAGGCAAAGTGGCCGTCGTCGGCTACGATTGGGGCGGATACCTCGCCTATGCGGCTGCCAACCGCGTGAATGGCGTCGCCTGCGCCGTCGGCTACTACGGCGGCGGAATCGTCGATGACTACGGCGAGAAACGCAAGGTACCGACGCTGCTGCACTTTGCCGAAGACGACAAGAATATCCCGCCTGAAGCGGTCGTGCAGTTCCGCGCCTTTCGCCCCGACGTCAGCGCGTTCTCCTACCCCGGCGCCGTCCACGGCTTCAATTGCGATGAGCGCGGCGACCACAACCAGGAAGCTGCCGACAAGGCGCTGGAGCGCACCTTGTTCTGGGTCTCGCAATATGTCGAGGGCCAGCCTCCGATCCTCCTGAAGAATTCCGGAGCCTACGCGCAGGCCAAGGTCGACAAGAAGAAAAAGAAGAAGTCCGCCGGCGGCGACGACCTCGGCCCGCCCATGGATTGACGCGCAAGCCGGGGTGCGAAGATGCTTCCAACCACCATCCTAGTCGACGACGCACCGCGATGCGTCGTGCGCCCGACGGACATGAAGGATCTCACGCGTTTCATTCGCAACGGCAAGCAATACCTCCTTGCCGACAATCCCGGTGGCAAGATCGACCATCGTAGCGCCAACGAAACCGAGGCCCAGAAATGGCACAACGCGCTGGCGCTGCACAGGGCCTGGGGCGGTAACGACGAAGATTTCTTCGGCACGCCGTTATAGCAACGTGCAACGCTTCTATCAGGGACGGCCGTGACCGGCATCGTGGGGGTTGCCGGCCTGGTTGCGCATCCAGTCCGCGAGTTTTGTCAGCGCGGCATCGATATCCTGCCGGGCAGCCGCATCGGCGACCGTCTCGTCGAGCGCGCCACGCATGCAGAGCAGCCAGGTATCGCGCTCCGCGTTGCCGATGCTGAATCCCATATGGCGCTGGCGCAAACGGGGATGGCCATTTTCCGGGGAATAAAGCTTTGGGCCGCCGGTCCATTCCGAGAGATAGCGCTTGAGGACGCTCTTGATCGGGCCGAGATCGTCGCCGTGCATGATTCGAATCGCCTTCGCTTCCGGCAGTTCGTCCATCCGACGGTAAAATGCTTCCACCAGCCGGTCGACGACGACGGCTCCACCGATCCGCTCAAACATCGACGCTTGCACCCCGACATCAGACATTGCTCATTCTCCAAATTGTCCGCACCACGAGGCTATTCATCCAGGCTCGGCAACAGGATCACCTCGGCCGGCGCCCCCGGACCTTGGTCCTCAAAGAAGTCAAGCGCATTGACACGGGACAAACCGCCGCCGCTATCCATCAGCACGACGGCCTCAATCGGCATTTTCGAGAGCGCCTCGATCAGTTGAGCGACTGTCATGTTCTGCCCTATCGATTGCGCCGGCGCGATATCATGGGCCCGACACCTGCATCCCCGCTTCATTAAAGACTAGCGTCGTGCGCTCCTCGCCCAGCATCACGATTTCGGCGCGGCCCAGCCGGCCGTTGCCGTGATATCGGTAGCGATGGGAGAGTTCCACTTCGCCATAGACCAGCTTGTCGAACCCCGTCAGCGTGCCCGCGCTATCGAAATAGGCGCGGATGAAGGTATTGCGATTCGACAGTGCCTCTTCGGTAATTGCGTTCACCAGGTTGAACGGCAGCCTCACGCCGCTGTATGACACAAAGAAACGGCATTCCTGAACTGTCTCGTCCGCCATCTGTTCGCTTCTCCGTCGCTCGCCGCTTCAGTCCGGATGGATCATGATTTCCATGGTATCGTCGAGGTCGCGGAATGGATCGGGCCCCTCGTCTTCCGCCAGCGCTATGCCGCACACGCAGACGTCGCCATCGACGACAGCAAGCGCTATCGGTTCCAGGCTCTTTTCCTTGCAGTCCCCCTCGATGCACAGGCCGCTGTCGATCTCGAAAAGCGCGCCGTGTCTGCCGCATCTGAGAAAGGCCCTGTCCCGGCTGAAGAATTCCCCGTCACCGATATTCAGCCAGGTGCCGCCGTGCGGGCAGACATTGACATAGCCGAAATAATCGTTGGCATGGGTACGGACCACGACGATCGGGAATGGCCTGCTCTCGCCGGCCTCGTTGATACGAGACAGGCTGAACGCCTTGGCATCGCCCTTCTCGATACTTCCGGCGTCGCAAATGGCGAAGACGTCCATGTGCGCCGTCACCTTCACGCAGCGCTCGGCGTCACTTCGGCTTTGAACACATCGACTTCGGCCCGGGTCAGCCGAAACACGCCGCGGCCGCCAGAGAACACCTGATAGGCGTTGCCGTATTTGTCGCTCAGGCGATCGAACCATTGCTGCGGGCTCAAGCCCGCCGGCCGTTCGCCGATCTCGACCACCGTGCCGTTGGGCGCGAAGCGCAGATGAATAATGACTTTGTCGGATTCCACGATTCCCTCCATCGATTCTAGGCGCCCGAGCCGAAGCCCAACAATTCGATCCTGATGTTCTCGGTGCCGAGCACGACGGACTGGCACGCCAGGCGCGATTTCGAGCCAACGCCGACGATGGCGTCGAGCCGCTCGTTTTCCTCGCGGGCGATCTTCGACAGGCCCTTGCGGCCTTCCTGCACGAAGATATGGCAGGAACCGCATTTCGCCTTGCCCTCACACTTGTGCTGTATCTCCATTTCAGCACCGAGAAGTGCCGCCAGCAGCGTCGTTCCCTCCGCGACTTCGATCGTTTTTCCCGATGGCATGACAGTCACTGTCGACATTTCAACTCTCCCTCATTTGCTCGACGTAGAATGTGATCCAACTCAACAGCGCTAGTAGATCGCCGCGCCGGCTCCGACATTGATCGACGCTTCCTTCATCGTCTCGACGATGAAGGAGATCTGGTCCTCGGTCAGGTGGGTATGGAACGGCAGTGCCACCGCGCGATCCGCCACCTTCTCGGTGACGAAATAGTCGCCCCGGCGATAACCGAGGTCGAAATAGTGCCGCTGCAGATGCAACGGATTGCAGTATGCCGCAGCTTCCACTTGCTCGACCTTCAGGTCCTCCACGATGGCGTCGCGGCTGGAGCGCGCAAATCGCGTGCCGAGATGGACGAGATAGAGAAACCAGTTCACCTCTGTCACATCGGGCCCGACATAGGGCGGCTTGATCCCCTCGAAGGACTGCACGTATTTCAGGTAGAGATGTTCGGTCAGGCGCCGCCGTTCCAGAATTTCATCCAGCCGCGTCAACTGCGCCAGGCCCAGCGCCGCCGCGATATTGCTCATGCTGGCCTGAAATGCCGGTGTCGAGCTGACGACGACGGAGGCCCGCTCCTCCAGCCGGTGCGACCGGTGCCGCCGCACAGCGACGGCGATATCGACGTCGTCGGTCACCACCATGCCGCCTTCGCCGCAGGTCAGCGCCGAGGGCTGCGAGAAATCGAACACCGCAGCATCGCCGAACGAGCCGACCAGCTGCCCCTTGTATTTCGAGCCGATAGCTTCGGTGGAATCCTCGATCAGCACCAGATCGTGCTTTCGCGCTATCTCGCGCAACTCCGACCACGGCGCCGGATGCCCATTGTTGTTGCTGGCGACGATGGCGCGCGTATTGGCCGTGATCCGCGACTCCACCTTCTCCGGCGCCAGCGTTCCGGCCCAGTAGTCGATATCGGCGAATGCCGGCCGGGCGCCCGTGATGGCGATGGCGTGGGTCGTTTCGCGGAACGAATAGGGTGATGCGACCACTTCCTGGCCCGGACCGATGCCACAAGACCTCAGTGCAAACAACAGTCCCAGCGTGCCGCTGGGCACCGCGACCGCATATTTGCGGCCGACATAGGCGGCAAAGGCGGCCTCGAACGCCTCCACCGTCGGACCGCTGGAAAGTTTCGGCGACCGCATGGCCGCATCGACCGCCTCGATCTCGGCAAGCGTAATATCGGGGTCGGACAACGGGATGAAGGAATTGTCGACGTCGTCGGCAATACCGTGATCGCTCGCATCGGCGTCGTGCACCAGAACGGGAGCGCTCATCAGGCTGCGCTCCGGGTCGCCACGACGATACCGGTCGCCCGCGCCGGATCGGTCGTGATCTGCACGCAATGATCGCTGCGATCGAGAAGATGGATCTCGAACCCGGCATACGTCCGGAACGGCTCGTCGGTCATGTCGGCGGCATCGCACGGCGTCCACGACAGACGCGGAAACCGCTGGCGCAATTCCGTGACCACGCCCTCGCCGCTCCCGGCAGCCGAGAGCATTTTTTCGATCTCCATCAACTCGTCCGCGCCTAGCGCCATATTCGTCGCCCCGGGTTCGAGGATTGCAGAACTGCTCTTCGCAGCTTCATTGCCAGAAGGTCCGCTCCGGATCGGCATTTAACCGCTCCAGCGCCGCAGGCAGCCGCTCATGGGTGCTGTCGAGCTGCCACAAGCCCCTGCCATGGTCCTTTCGGAACAGTTGCCATCTCGCGCCTTCGGGATCGTGCAGCAACAGGGCCACATCGACGACTCCGCCGTCGCGATCGATGTTTCTCGAACAGCAGGGGCTTTCGATACGATAGCCGCCGATCGTAGTCGCCACACTGGGCGTGACGTATCGATATCGCTTGCGCGCCTTGAGTGCGCGCTCGATCCGCTTGCGGTCGAGATCGTTCGGGTGAGCGAACGGCCGGACCGCGGTCATCAAGACAGCCGATTGCATCGAACCTCTCCCTCTAGAGCGGAATGATCTCTTCCTCGAGACATCCGACCACAAGCCGCTCGCCGAATTCGACGAGATAGACAGGCATGTTCGCCTCGGTATGCGTCCCGACCTGAACGATCTCGCCGGTGTCGCCGATCTTGACGAGCAGCGCCTCGGCCGCGGCATCGGGAAACGATCCATCGTTGCGCAGGTCGATCAGAGCCTTGACCCGCTGGCCCCATTGAAATTTCGGAAGCCTCGGCTCAATCATGCGCCAGCCTCCTCCGGCAGCGGGAGATCCGCCATCTCGTCCCGGGAAACGACCGAATCCAGCTCTTTCCGCTTCATGCCGACGCGGTTGCCGCTTTCCATAAATTCGACGCCGTAGATGTAGAACTGCTGCAGGAAGGTGCCGATGCTGACCACGTAACCCTCTTCGCCCTTCTTGGCGAGCACCTCGCCGATTTCCTTGCCGGCATAGGTGCCGTCGTTGCGAATGGTACGCTTCGCCCTCACCTTTTCGCCGAAGGTGAAATACGGCGGCGCGGTGATCTCCACGACGTCGCTGTCGCGCGAAATGTTGCTCATAGCGGAATATCCCGTGACAATTCCCGCCAGCCACCCAAGCGTGAGCGCGCCATCTCCTGGACGAAGCCGTCGCTGTCGGTGGTCAGCTCTGCGATTTCTCCAACTACTACCCGGCTGGCGACTTCGTAGCGCACGCGCCAATCGGGATCGTAGCGAAGCTGGGAAAGCAGTTCGGGCGCCAGCCGCTGCGCGACCTCCAGCCGCACCAGGCCGTCCGGATCGCCGGCCACTCGCAGCAGCCAGTCACGCGGAATGCGACGCGCCACGACGCGGCGGACCTCGACTTCTTCGTCGTCGATCAGGCTCGCCAGCAGTGACGGCGCGATACGCTTGGCGACGACGAGCCGGACATAATAATCCGAATCGTTCATCATCGGCACGAGTTCGGCATCGTCGAGCAGCGTGGCAACGCGTATCCTTACCTCGCGATGAGGGTCGAAGCGCAATCGCAGCACCAGCCGTTTCGGCAGCCGCCGCGCGGCATTCCAGCGTACCGTTTCCTCGGGATCGTCGAGCAGCGGCGACAACAGGAAGACGCTGGCGTGCTTGGCGGCAATTGCTCGCACCTCGAAATGCGGATGGCCGATACAGGAATTGGCCAGTTCCGGATTCCAGTCGAAGAACCGGTCGATGCGCCGCGCATAGCGATCGAGCACACAGGCGTGTTTCAGGCGGCAGCGGCCGGCACTCCTGAGTTCCTGATGAACGCAGGAGCCGCAATCGATCTCGTTACCCTGCCAATCCAGGGCTTCGTCGATGTCAGGCGTCATCGTCCTGCCCCATGCGCTGAAGAACCTCGAGCAGAACCCTGGCGCCGATCTTGTCGCTCGGATCGAGCTCCAGCAGCTTGGACAATGCCGCGCGGCCTTCGTCGAGATTGCCGAGCCGCATCTGCAGATAGGCGTAGCCCTTCAGGGTAAAGAGGTAGAACCGCGGCAGGATATTTTCGTAGCGGCCGAACTCGGCATCGCTGGCTGCAACGTTGCGCCAATCTGCGGCGAGGCTGTTCTCGCGTGCCGCCTTATCGAGGCACAGATTCGCGACCACGAGCGCGTCGGCGTGCCGCCCCTTGTAGAAATAAAACCGGTAGAGCCCGATCAGCACGGCCGCGTGATCGGGAGCGAGCGCCTGCGCCTCCTGCAGATGTCGCTCCGCAACTTCGTCCAGATGGTAGGAAAGCCCCGCCTCCCACAGGTGAAATTCGGCCTCGGGCGGAAGGCCGCCACCGAGCAGCGCGTCGGCAAGCACCGTGGCATCCACGACCGATTGCGGCTCGTGCCGGTCCGCAAATGCAATCATGGCTTGTCCTCCGCTCCTGTTGAATCCCTTCGACCTAATGGCTTGCGCAGGAAACCTGCTTGGGATCGCGGAATACCAACCCGGTCTGCGCAGCTGTGTCGGCGAAGTCGATAGTGACGCCTTCGAGCAGGATGCGGCTCTCCGCCGGCAGGAACAGCCTGATGCCGTTGCGCTCGACGACGGCTTCGCCGGGCGCCGGCTCGCCGCGGACGCTGATGTCGGCCGCAAGACCCGAGCAGCCGCCCGGGCTGACGGCGAGCCGGAAGCCACTGGCAGCATTGCCATCGGCGCGGATCATGAGGCGGATAAATCGCTCAGCCGCCGGTGTGATGGTGAAATTCATCGATACCTCCTCAGGCCCGCGCCTGATAGCGCGGAACGGAATTGTCGATGACGCAGGTATCATCGACCGGGCATACCGCCGTGCATTGCGGCGAATCGAAATGACCGATGCATTCGGTGCATTTCTTCGGGTCGATCACGAAGGTCCCGTTCTTCTCGGAGATCGCGACATTGGGACACTCCGGCTCACATGCCGAACAGCTCGTGCATTGTGAGGCAATGATCTTCAGCGCCATCGATTGCTCCTAAGCGGCTTCCGGGTTTCGTGAATTCAGGCCGCGGTGATCAGCGCGCCCTGGCGGATTTCGGCGTCACCGCGCTCGACATGCTCGATCTCGCCGCTCTTGACCTTGTCGAGGTAGGTCTTGAACCAGCCGATCGCCGACTTCTCGATGAACTCGTGGGCGAACTGATCGACCGGTTCGATGCCGGCCTTGAGCAAGTCGGCCTTGGGGCAGCCGCCGATCTTGGCCACGAACACCGCATGGCAGTCGTTGATGGCGCGAATCACGGTTTCCAGACTGTCTTCATCGCCATAGCCACCCTGGCAGTAGAGATCGACGCGACGATGACCGACGAATTTTGCACCCGCCGTGGAAAGCTCATAGACCTGAAATTCCTTGGCGTGGCCGAAGTGCTCGTTGATCAGGCCCGAGCCCTTGGTGGCCACGGCGACCAGGAGCTTGATGTCGCTCATCTCGCCCGCTAGCGTCTCCAGTTCCTCCTGCTTCGCCGCCACCTTGGCGACGCGCTCTTCCTCGACCTGGGCCTGATAGGCCTTGCGTGTATCGAGGTCGTAGTTCACCTCCATCGCCATGATCTTGTCGGTGGTAAACTCGGCGCTGCGGTCTTCGCCCAACAGGCCGACCGCGTCGGCGCGGCACTGCCGGCAGTGACGCATCATGTTCATTTCGCCTTCGCAGGAATCCTGCAGCGCCTTGAGCTCCTGCGCCGTGGGGCCGCGCTGGCCGGTCAGGCCGAATACCGTGCCGTGCTCGGGCGCGGAGATCAGCGGCATGATGTTGTGCAGGAATGCGCCGCGCGACTTTACGGCCTTGTTGACTTCGACCAGATGCTTGTCGTTGATCCCGGGGATCATGACCGAGTTGACCTTGCACAGGATGCCGCGCTCGGTCAGCATTTCCAGCCCCTGGAGCTGACGATCGGTCAAGAGCTTAGCCGCCTCGACGCCGGTGTAGCGCTTGTGCTTCCAGAATACCCAGGGATAGATCTTCGCGCCGATCTCGGGATCTACCATGTTGATGGTGATCGTGACGTGGTCGACGTTGAAGCCGGCGATGGTGTCGACGTGGTCCGGTAGTGCCAGCCCGTTGGTCGACAGGCAGAGCTTGATATCCGGCGCGGTCTTGGCGATGAGTTCGAACGTCTTGAACGTCTTTTCAGGATTGGCGAGCGGATCGCCGGGGCCGGCGATCCCGAGCACGGTCATCTGCGGAATGGTCGAGGCGACGGCGAGGACCTTCTTGGCAGCCTGTTCCGGCGTCAGCTTCTCGCTGACCACGCCAGGACGGGATTCGTTGGCGCAGTCATATTTGCGATTGCAGTAATTGCACTGGATGTTGCAGGCCGGCGCGACGGCGACATGCATGCGGGCATAGTGATGGTGCGCCTCCTCGCTGTAGCAGGGATGATTCTTGACCTTCTCCCAGATCTCGGTCGGGAGATCGCCCTGGCCCGCCGCCGAACCACAACTCGCCTTGCCGCTACCGCCCGAGGTACCGCAGCCCTTGTGCTCGGCGACCGCCTGCATGACTTCTTCGACATTCACGACTTGTCCGGCCGTGGTAGCTTCGTGCTGTGCTAGCGCCTGCATGTCCATTTTTCGCTCCTGGCCCCAGTTCAAGAAGTTCCAGGGAACGATTAGCAACTGGCGTGCCATCGCCAGACCGACGACAATTTTGCGGTATATCAACGAGTTATGATTGGGTCGCAGGCTGTCGCATTACCAACATGCGGCGACGAATGATTGGAAGCTATGTTGGAAACGTTACAGATTGGAATTTCCGCAAGCAGCGCGCGCGGACGCGCGAGATCCCGCAACGGGATCATGCGGCCTCGCACGATTCAGCCGGCGGCGAGAATTTCGGTGACGCGCGGCAGCGGAACGGCGATCGGGATCAGGCCCTGGCCGACCAGGAACCGCAGTTCATTCCTGGAAAGCGTCTCGGGCTCGACAATCGCATAGTGCAGCGCGGATGAACGCTTGGTGACTTGCCGCGCATAGGTCCGCAATAGCTGGTCGTTGAAACGGCAGCCGATGAATACAAAACTTCGTTCGGCGCGCCGATCCTTCACGACATCCGGAATCGGAGTTTGAATGTCGATCTCGGTCAAAACCTCGACATAGTCGGCGTCGGAGATCAAAAAGTTCTTCGCCGGCGCGATGCTGCCGTGAGGCTTGTAAAGCAGCGTGGTCCACGCGTCGGCCGCGCCGCGATTCACTTCCGCGCCGTCCGCATCGTAAAAGCGATACCAGCGGTCCTCGCCTATTCCGGCGCGGGTGATGCCCTGGACTTCGCCCCAATCCTTTCGTGCACCGAGCGCCGCGCGCATGGCGCCGTCGTACCAGGCATCGACAATCATCGGCAGGCGCAGCGAGGCGAGATAGCGATGCAGCGCGGTCGGCTCGACCGGCACTGCAAACGCTTCCGCCATCAAGGCGGTGACGGTGGAGCGATGCTTGTTGCTTTCAATATGCTGGGCCGCGGCCCAGGCATTTCCCTTTGCGCGCCTTGGAAGAGCGACCTTGGTACCGAAGAATACAGCGAGCGCCTCCGGGCTCATCGGAACCGCCGGCTTCGAGAGCTCGGTAAGGCCGGGGCCCAGATAAGGCACGATCGTCCCGGCCCGCAGCCGCGCGGCCACATCGGCGAGCGCGGCCTCGGCGTCGGCGGGTTTCATAAAATCGATCTGCGGTACCGGCGCGTTCATCGGACCTACTCGCTGTCGCTGTCGCCACGCTTGCGCGCATTAACGGTGATCGGAAGCGTGGTGTCGGCCGCCATTTCCGGCAAATCGAGCGTCCAGCCATTGGCGATGCGGATCCAGCCGCCCCATAGCGTTTCGTGTTCGGACTCGACGATCGGCTCCTCGAGATCCTTTTTCGGCACATAGATCGACAGGCCGGCTTCCGGCGAGCGACGGATCATGATCTTCATAGCGCCAACTCCGTGGGACAGGGTGGATCGGCCAGCGGAGCACCCTGGCGCTGCTGCCACGCAGGCGACAGCCCTCTCAGCTTGACGATAATTTCCGGCAGCGCCTGCAGCAGCCGGTCGATTTCTTCGACCGTATTCTCGCGCGACAACGAAAAGCGAATAGCGCCCCGGAGCGCCGCGGCCGGCACATTCATCGCGCGCAGCACATGCGACGGCTCCATCGATCCCGATGCGCAGGCCGAACCCAGCGAGGCCGCGATACCGGCGCGGTTCAAATGATGCAGGATCGCCTCGCCTTCGAGATGCTCGAACGCAATGCTGGCGGTGTTCGGTAACCTGTTCTCGGTGTCGCCGATTACGATGCAATGGCCGACATGGTCGCGGATCCCCTGCTCCAGGCAGTCGCGCAAGGCCTCCACGCGTGGCAATTCCTCTTCTATATGGCCCATCGCAAGCTCGGCTGCCTTGCCCAGCCCGACGATTGCGGGCACATTTTCCGTACCGCCGCGCCGCCGGCGTTCCTGCGGTCCACCCCGAATGAACGGACTGAACTTCACGCCCTTGCGCACATAGAGCGCGCCAATGCCCTTGGGCCCATGCAGCTTGTGCCCCGACAGCGACAGCATGTCGATCTCGGTCGTCTTCAGGTTGATGGCGATCTTGCCGACCGCCTGCACCGCATCGGTATGAAACAGCGCCCCGATGCTGTGTGCCAGTTCTGCGAGAGGCTCGACCGGGAACAGTGTCCCGGTTTCATTATTCGCCCACATCACCGAGGCAATCGCCGTGCGCGGCCCAAGCGCGCGCCGGTAAGCTTCGATGTCGAGCTGCCCGCGCGAATCCACGCCAACGAAATGCACCCTGATGCCGCGGTCCTTTTCGAGGTGCTCCAGCAGCGAAAGGATGGCCGGGTGCTCGACCGAAGTTGTGACGATCTCGTCGCGTCCGTCCTGTGTGTCGAGCGCCGAGAGAATGGCGGCATTGTCGGATTCGGTGCCGCCGGAGGTAAACACGATCTCTTGGTCGAACGCGGCGCCGAGCAGCGCCTGCAGGCTCTTGCGCGCCTGCTTGACGGCACCCGCCACCTCGCTGCCAAACGCGTGCGATGACGAGGCGTTACCGAACTGATCGGAGAAATACGGCAACATGGCCGCAACGACCGCAGGATCCGTGCGCGTCGTCGCATTGTTATCGAGGTAAATCGGCCGCACGGACACCTCTTTCGATTTTCAACGCCGCATCAAACTCAGTGCCGCGCCTTCGGCGCTCCGGCAACAGGGATCAGGCGCACGAGCTCGCCGAGCCTTTCCACGATCTTCGCCTGGATACCTTCGAGCGTCGCACTGCTCAGCTTGCAGAACATGCAGGCACCGGTGAGCCTGACCATGACCTTGTTGCCGTCGATTTCGAGCAATTCGCAGTCACCGCCGTCGCGCTTCAGGTTCGGACGTATCTCGTCGATCACCGCCCGGATGATCGCGGCGCGGTCGGTCTCAACCGTTCTCGATTGCATTACATTATCGGGTTCAACCAGCATGATCTCGATCGCCTTCCCTTGGTGCCAGCAAATGTCGGCCTGTCGTTCAACCGAACGACTTGCCGCAACCGCAGCTCGACTTGGCGTTTGGATTATCGAAGGTGAAACCGGACCCTTCGAGCGCGACCACGAAATCGACGGTAGTGCCGGCCAGGAATTCGTGGCTCTTCATGTCCACGAACACCTTCACGCCATCGCGCTCGATCACGGTGTCGTCCGGGTCCACCTCCTTGACGAGGCCCATATTGTATTTGAGGCCCGCGCAGCCGCCTGCTTCCACCATGATGCGCAACCCATCGACAGGCTCGGGTGCCGTCGAGATCGCACTGCGTACCGCGTTCAACGCGCTGTCAGTTAAATTGATCATTGCAGGACCCTCGTTGTCAGGATTGCCTGGCAACGAACTGGCAAGTCTCATGCCATGCGACAATTGCTTGATGACGCTGATATTTTTGACGCACGCCTGTTGCGTTTGCGACCAGTGTCGGGTTTGCGACAGGGCGCTCCTTCGCAGGGCCGGTATTGGCGAGGATGAAATGCCCGTCCTGCCGTAACCACCGCACTCTCCGCGCCAGGCGCGAGGCGGCAAACAAATTGCATAGGGAGAATAGACGGCGCCGATGCGCTGCCAGATTGTACGACATCGGAGAATGTTCATGACCACGCTTGAGACGATCGCGCCGGCAATCGAGAGCACCGCGCTTGGCCGGCTGGATACGGAGGGACGCCTCCTCAACGCAGTATTCAAGGGACCTACCACCAAGCCGGGCCGATTTGGGTTCCGCGGCGACATCGCGCTCAAGTTCCAGGCCCAGGTCGCGGACGAGAAGCGGCCGCCGGATTTTTCGATCGAGCAGGTATTGACCGTCGTGCAGGAAGGCGAAAGCACCATCCCGATCCTGGTCGGCTATCTGCACTCCTTTGCCTATCTGGAGACGGTATCCGGAGTCCTCGACGGACTGCTCGCCCCCGGCGGCACCTATTTCATGTTCTGCAACAACATCGACCTGTTGGCTAAATACCGGGTGACGCTCCGCGGCATCACCTACTTCGTTCTGCCCTGCGATGAATCGACCGTCTGGAAGGAAATGATGGACCTGATGGGCATCGACAAGAACGACGTCAAGAAGCTCAACACCGCCGGCAAGCTCGATCATCTGCTCGACGCCGCGATTGGCTTCGCTGAAAATTACGACGCCATCAGCCTCGAAGAGGGACTGGCGCGGATGGAGCCGGTCAAGAACCGCAACGAGAACCGCCCGGTCTGAACCGCGAGGTCGCGATCACGCTCCTTCCTGATCGTCGTCGGGAAGAACCACGTCGTCCTCGACCAGCGTCACGCCGGTGACGCAAATATCGTCGTCGATAACCGTCAACGCCACGGGCCTGAGAGACTGCCCCTTGCAGGGGCCGTCCACGCACCTACCGGTGCCGAGTTCGAACAGCGAGCCGTGCTTGCCGCACATCAGCCGCAGCCCGTTCGGATCCAGGAACTGATTGCGCTCCCAGTCGAGATTGACCCCGTCATGCGGACATTTGTTGACGTAACCGAAGACCTGCCGTCCCCAACGCACCACAAAGATCGGCCACGGCCGCATCGCGCCGTCGTCCCCGACGATCATCAACTGAAAACCGCGCGCCTGCTGGCTCGGGATGTCGTTTAAGGCACAAATCGCATAGGCGAAGCTCGATTCCATCTTACCCTCGCTCATCACGAAACACTCGTCAGCGATCTCACCGACGGGTCTTGCAAGATTCGCGCAAAGTTTGGGCGAAGCCGGCCGACTGGCACAAATTTTGATAATTCCGAGGACAACACGCCGATGTATGGAGATTGAAATGAATGTCACAACGGAACTCGCGGGCAAATCCGTCGATGAACTCAAGGCGTTGCTCGATGGCGCCACGCTCACCGTCTACTCGGTCGCACGACCGGTCAGCGCCGACCAACCGGTCGAGCGCTCCGGCGCCCTGGCAACATTCACTTTTGCTTCGCCCGCCTTCGGAGCCCCGGTCGATGAGCTCGAAACCCCGGTCTTTGCCGCAAATCCCGTTGCCGCGAGCAATGTCGGGACGCCTGGATTTGCCCGTGCCTGCAAGACGGACGGCACCGTGATCGCGGATTTTTCCGCGGGCCCCGGCGACCGCGAGATCAAGTTCAGCGAAGTCTCGTTCTCGCAAGCCGCGCCGGTCAAGATCACGACTTTCAGGTTCAAGCCCGAGGGCGGATGGCCGGAAAAGCCCGAATATTACGACACGAGACCGCGTAACGGATTCCCGATGCCCACAGCTTAGAGGCCGCGCCCGATCCATCCGAGATGTTTCCATGGCAAATTTTGTCGGCTTTCCGACAAGGAGATCGAAGCGATGACCTTTGCAAATCCGGAAGCGCTGGTAAGCACCGAATGGCTGGCTGAGCATCTGGCCGACCCAGACATTCGAATCCTCGACTGTACCTGGCATCACGTCTCTACCAACCTCGACGGACGGACGCAGTATCGCGGACGTCACCTCCCGGGCTCCGTGCATTTCGATATCGATCACTTCGCCGACAAGTCCAACCCGCTGCCTCACATGCTTCCCTCGGCGTCCGATTTCCGCATCAAGGCCGGCCTTCTGGGCATCGGCAACGCGGATCGCGTCGTGGTTTATGACAGGCTGTGCGGCGGCGCGGCGGCCGCCCGCGCGTGGTGGATGTTTCGCGCCTTTGATCACGATAACGTCGCCATGCTCGATGGCGGGTTCGGCAAATGGACCAAGGAGAAGCTGCCGACGGAAATGTCCCCGGTTCGGCCGGAGCCGAAATCCTTCGCGGCAACGCTCAAGCCGGCGCTGGTCCGAAACCTGGGCGAGATGAAAGCCAATCTGGCTGATAACGCGGAGCAGGTCATCGACGCGCGCGGACCGGCGAAGTTCGATGGCACACAAGAGGACGTCTTTCCGTTCAAAAAACTCGGGCACATTCCCAATGCCGTCAACATTCCCTGGGCCGATCTGATCGACGCGGAGTCTGGCGCATTCATCGCGCCGCCGGCACTCGCGGCACGCTTCGCCGCGGCAGGAATCGACCTGCAACGCCCGATCGTGACCACCTGCGCCTCGGGCATCACATCCTGCGTCGTTGCGCTCGGGCTTTATCTGCTCGGCCATACCACCGCGGCCGTGTACGACGGATCCTGGGCGGAATGGGGACTGGCGGAGGATACGCCGGCAATCGCCGCGTAAGCTTGTGATTCGGCCGGGAGGCAATTTCTCATGAGCGAAAATACTGCAGCGGTCAGCCTGATCTCGGAAGGCGAACAATACGAGCTCCTTGCGTCCGACGACAGGACCTCATTCGTGCTCCGCTCCAAGGCGGACTTGTCAGTCGCGCGCCTGCAAGGCGAGGATGCGGCACGCTTCCAGGCGGACTATGAGACCGTGAAACAGCAATTTCCGGACTGGAAGCCGGACCAGGCGCTTGCACAGCTCTGGGACCAGGGCGGCTATAGCTGGCTCGCAACTCAGGAGGCAGATTGATCATGCCGACGCTCATCAAGACCACGACCGACGGCCGGAAACTCGAAGTGATCGGGCTGGCGATCTGCCTCAACGGCGAACTCGAGGCCTTCGAGCTGATCGAGGTCAAGCTTCATCCCAATAGATCGGCCATCCGAAAGGCCGCTCCCGACGCCACGCATATGGCAGGACGGGTGACGCTGACAAAAGAAGAGGCGGACAGCGTTTACCGCGCCTTCAAGGAAGCCGAAGCGGAAATTCTCGCCAGTCCCGCCGCGATCAACGAGCGATTCCGGATCGCCGCGATGTGGAAGGCGCGCGAACAGGGCATCGAATAGCGCATGCGCCCCGCGCACGCGCTCAATTCACCATCGAGCGCCGCCGGTAGCAGCCGTTGTCGTCCCACTCGAACATATCCTTGATTTGCGGATGCTGGACCGGCTCGTCCGAGGCGTCGGCCAGCAGATCCTGCTCCGAGAAATAAGCGACAAACGGCGTTCGATTGTTTTCGGCGAAAAGATGGTAGAACGGCTGATTCCGGCATTCGCGGCCATCGACCAGAATCAGTTCATGGGATCGACAGCTCTCGTCGAACTCCGGGTCGACGTCGAATACGACGCCACGAACCGGGTACCGACGGTGGCGAATGACCTGGCCGATACGGAATTTTGCTACGGCAATCTTGCTCATGAATACCCGGCGCTGCGATATGCGGCGCCGCTCGTCCCCATCGCCGCACTCGCGTCAGGATGCCGTTGGCGCGCCATGGGTCTGGCAATTCGTCGGACAGACGCGGGCGCAGGCACCGCAGCCGATGCAGGCGCCGTCATCGTTCATCACCATGATCTTTTTCTCGACCTCGTCATCTTCGTCGTCATCGAGATCGACATACTCGCCTTCCTCGTTCAGCCCCTTCAGCGTCATCACCTCGCGGCCGCACACCTTGTAGCAGCGACCGCAGCCGATGCATTTTTTGGCATCGATCGCGAGCAGGAATTCCGGCTTCCAGTCGCGGCCATCGCGGGTTGCGTTCGACATGATACTGCCCGCTCGCTGATCTAGGCCGCTTCGAGGTTCTTGAGGGCAGCGCGCTTCTGTTCCAGCTCGGCGAAGGCATCATGCGCGCGCTGGGCGACGGCCATGATGGTGTCCCAACCGATCGGCAGCTCTTCGGAGAGATCGTGCAGATTCATCTTCGCCTGTATCGCCTTGGCGGACAGTTTCTTGATCTCGGCTTTCAGCGTTTCCACGTCGCTCATGGAGTCCTCAATATTTCGCTACATCCGGAAATTTTTCGATCATTTCGACGCCGGCCTTGACGAATTTGGTGCCTTCGTCGGCCAGCTTGTCCAAATTGTCGAAGCCAAAGCGGTGAACGTCGCGAAGCTGTTTGTTGACGACGATCAGCCGGCCGCCGATCAGCACCATGCGGCCAAAGCCCTCATGATGCATCTTCAGCATCGGCGATACCATGACGCCGGTCGCCCGCTCGATCGACAGCGCCACAGCGTTGTAAAACAGCTCGAGCCGCCAGATGGTTTCGGGATCTGGATCGCCGACGATCGGCAGCGCACGGCGGGCCGCCTTGTCCAGGATATAGGGATCGATCAGCGTGAGATCGCTCTTTCCCTCCCATGCGCCATGGGTGTCCTGGGCGCGCCAGACCTTGATCAGCTCCTTGATGAAAGGGCTCTCCAGCGCAGGACTTGGTTCGAGCACGGCAGCAACGTCGCTCATGGTCATTCCTATTCTTCGAAATCGAGGGTTCGTTCCTGGCCTTTGGCCAGGGCCTTGCGCAGCCAGGGCGGCGGCGTGCCCTTCAGGACATCCTCGATCTTCAGCAGAAGATCGTCGATCTCCTCCGGCTGATTGACCTTCATGGGATGGATGTTGTTCGCCACCACCCGCGCAGCACCGGATCCGCCGATCGCTGCGACATAGAGGATGGCGCAATCCTTGATCGCCTCGATCTTGGGCGCGAGCTTGTCCTCGTTGCCGTCTTCCTTGAGATCGCCGTCGAACTCGACGGCCTCCAGAAAGCGGTGTCCTTCCGGACCCACTTCGTAGATCGCGATGTTCTTGGCCCAGCCGAAATGCGCGTCGACACGCTTCAGGTCCTGGGTCGCGAATGCGATTTTCATCGGATATTCCTCCCTTTGCTTCGCGTCAGTGGATGATCATCGGGTCGCCGGAACCCTGGATCTCGACGAGGTCGTTCCGCCAGGTGTCAGGCGTCGGCTCGTGATTTTCCTCGTGGTCGGCGATGATGAGATTGCCGATGTCGAAGATCAGATCCCGCGTGCCGCGATAGCCGACCGACAGCAGATGTCCGGCGCCGAGCCGGTCGAACATCGGAAAGCCGGCGCGGTAGAACGGTATCTTCAACCGCGCCGCCGCCTGCCGGCCATGGGAATGGCTGATCAGCAAGTTGCAGCCGCGGTCCTTGGCGAGATTTTCGAGGTCTTCCAGATCGCCGATCAACACCTCGTCGGCCGCCACGCGTTCCAGCACCGGCGACTGCGTCGTCGTCACCGCAACCGTCACTTTCGCACCCATCTCGTGCAGCATGCTGCTGAGATCGAACAGGAGGTCCGGCTCGGCGCCGATCGCAAGCTTCTTGCCGCCGATATGAAAATGCGCATCCAGCATTGCGTCGGCCAACTGGCCGCGCTGGCGCCGGTATTTTGGCGGCACCGGCCGGCCGCTGATCTCGCTCAGGAACATGATGAATTCATCATTGGGGATCAGGCCGCACAGTCGCTCGAATACCCGGAACGGAACGCCCGCTTTCTTCTCCAGGGCTTCCGCCGCGCGCCGCATCTGGGCGCCGATGGCAATGGTCCAGGCGGCCTGCCCCATGGTTGCGACCTCGTCGACGCCGATGCCGCCGATCGTCGTCGGCGTGAACTCATCGGGGATGTGCCCATCCAGCGAGCCGGCGAGGTCGGGCAGGAACGAGGGTTTGAGTCCGAAATCTTCAAAAATGGTGCGCAGCTCGTCGAGATCGCCCGGCGTGAGGTGGCAACCCGGAAGAACGTTGATTCGCGCCGAATCGCGCTGCGCGTCGGCTTTCGGCGCCTCGACCAGCACCTCGACCATGCGCGCGACGGTCTTTTCCCAACCGTCCTGAAACGCATCCTTGAAATCCGGTGTCGGCACGTAGACCAGCGGGAAATTGGCGAGCTGCGGGTGCTTCTGCCGAATGGTTCTGATGTAGCCCTCGACGTCGTCGCCCTTGGTTTCGGTCACGCCGGTCGAGCAGATGCCGATAATCTCGGGCTTGGTCCGGTTGTAGATGTTGAGAATGGCCTGCTCGACATTCTCGTAGCCGCCCAGCACGGTCGCAACTTCGCTCATCGCCGTGGTCTGCAGCGGCACCGCTTCCTTGAAATGCCGCACGAACAGGGTCAGCCCGAAGGAGGTGCAGCCCTGCGAGCCGTGCAACAGCGGCATCGATCCGCGCAGCCCCATGAACGCGAACGCACCACCGATCGGCTGGCTCATCTTCAGCGGATTGACCGCGCAGGCCTTCTTGCCAATGGTGACGGTGGCCATGAGACTGCCCTACTCCGCGGCCTGAAGGAGAGGAGCAGGCTGCGGTGCCACGGCGGCCAGGATGTCCTCGATGCGGCCCTTGCAGGCGCCGCATCCACCCGACGCGTTGGTATGCTGCTTGACGCCATCGACCGCGTTCAGCCCGTGCGCTTGGATCGCGTCTTCGATGGTGCCGAGATCGACGGTCTTGCAGAGACATATCTTTTTGGCGCGACGAGCCTGTTCGGCACGCTCGGGATCGGCGGCCAACGCGGCGGCCTCCGCATCTGCCTGCGCTATCGCTTTGGCTTGCCAGTTGTCCGCGCCATTCTCCCACGGCGCCGGACGGCGAAGCTGCTGCCACATCGGATTGAACAGCGACTTGTCGATTTCCTCGACCAGTTTCACCATGCCGACATAGCCCATATAGGCGTGGCTCCGCTCCTGGTTGATGTCGAGCCAGGGCATTCCGGCCTTCAAGGCGACGAATTGCGACTTGCCGCCGGAAAGCATGATGTCGGCGCGGGCCTCCTTCATCATCCTGTACATCTCGCGCGGCGTCATATCGTCGATCATGTGGGCGTCCTGCCCCATCAACTCCTTGATCCGCTCCTTGTCCTCTTTGGTGGACTTCTTGACGCTGGTGCCGACCAGTTCGAGGCCTGCCTCCTGCAGCGCAGCGAGCACCGACCACGACTTGACGCCGCCGGTGATGAGCAGAACCTTCTTGCCGGCAAAGCGCGGCTTGAAGGGCTCGATGGCGGCCCAGGCTTTTGCTTCTTCGCGCGCGATCACGGCTTCCGTGCGCGCCATCAGTTCGTCGGGCGCGCCGCGCTCGATCAGTAGCCGCGCGATCTCGCGCAGCGAATCGCTGGAGTCCTGGATGCCGTAGAACGAGCCCTCGAAGAACGGGATGCCGTAGCGCTCTTCCATTTTACGCGCCACGTTGATCATGGCCTTGGAACAGACCATCATCGCCGCCCTCGCGCGATGCGAATAGGCCACCTCTTTGTATTTTCCGTCGCCGGAGATGCACGACAGAATGCGGATGCCGAGCTCGTCGAGCATCGGTTTCACCTGCCAGAGTTCGCCGGACAGATTATATTCGCCGATGATGTTGAGGTCGTAGGGCGTGGTGTAATCCGGTTCCTCGGTCCCGATCACGTGCTCGAGCAGCGCTTCGCCGGCGAGCTTGTTGCCGAGGTTCTTCGGCCCGACGAAGCCGGGGGAATTCACCGGGATGACCGGCTTGCCGAATTTCGCCGAGGCTGCCTTGCAGACCGCGTTGATGTCGTCGCCGATCATGGCGGGAACACAGGTCTGATAAACGAATACCGCAGGCGGGTTGTACTTTTCGATGATTTCCTTGACCGCCTTGTAAAGGCGCTTCTCGCCGCCGAACACGACGTCGGTTTCATTGATGTCGGTGGTAAATCCCGTGCGCCAGATATCGGCACCGGATGATCTGGCGCCGCGATTGTCCCAGGAATTTCCTTCGCAGGCGATTGGGCCGTGCACGAGATGCGCCACATCCGTCAAAGGCTGCAGCGCAATCTTCGCACCATCGAAGGCACAGCCGCCGGCGGCGCCGCCAGGCAGAAGCTGCTTGGTGCAGCCCTTCTTGCGCTCAGCCTCCGATTTGTTCGCGTTCTTGCCGCAGCCCGGCTCGTTGAAGACGTCCTGGATGGTGGCCGACAGCGAACTCATTCGTCTCTCCTGTCCACGGAATGGCTGCACAAGCGCGCAGCACGCAGGCGCTGGTCGTCTTCTCCGCCGCCAACCCGGATCAACTTCCGGGATGGCGATGATGCGTCGTCGCGATGTCCCCTCAGCGAATGATGTCGAAGCTGTAGTCGGTCTTCGCGGGAACGTTGGTGTTCTTGTCGATCTCGTCAAAGATCTTGTCGAGGATCCGGACCAGGACGTTCAGGCCGCCCTGATAACCCCACACCGGATACCGGTGATGGTGATGGCGGTCGAACACCGGGAAGCCGATGCGGATCAGCGGCGTGCCGGTGTCGCGCTCGAGATATTTGCCGTAGGTATTGCCGATCACAAAGTCTACCGGTTCGGTGAACAGCAGCGAGCGCATGTGCCAGAGATCCTTGCCGGGATAGATGTGGCAGTTCTGGCCGAACGGCGAACTCGCGAACAGGGCCTGCATCTTTTCCGCCCAGGCCTTGCTGCCGTTGGTGGCGAGAACGTGGGTCGGCTCGGCACCGAGCTCGAGCAGGAACGCCGCGAGACCGTAGCAAAGATCGGGATCGCCGTAGATCGCGAACTTCTTGCCGTGGATATGCGCGCTCGAATCGGCCATCGCATCGACCAGTCGTCCACGCTCGCGCGCCAGTGCTTCCGGGATCTCCTTGCCGGAAATGCGTGACAGCGCCATCAGGAACTCGTCGGTTGCCGTCACGCCGACGGGATGATTGAAGGCGACCACTTCCTGACCATGAGCGGCGATGAACGGCAGCGTCTTTTCCGTCGAATATTGCTGCATCGAGATCGTCGCCTTGGCGTGGATCGCGTTCGCCGCATCCTCCAGCGTGGTGCCGCCGTCATACATGCGGAATTCGCCGTCCGTCGGAGTGTCGAACACCTCGCTGTTGTCGGCAAGGATGGTGTATTCGATCCCCATTGCCTCGAAGAGGCGCTTGATCTCGCGGGTATTGCCAACGGTGTAGCCGTCGAAGCCACCAATGAAGTTGATCTTCTCGTTGGGCCGGCGCTCGATCTTCGGCGCCGTGCCGGCCTTGCCGTCCCAGAAATGCTCGAGGATACCTTTCAACGCGTTGTCATATCCGGTGACATGACTGCCGACAAACGCCGGCGTATGCGCGAACGGTACATCGAATTCAGCGGGTACCGAGCCTTTTTCCTTCGACGTCTTGATGAAGGCGTTCAGATCGTCGCCGATCACTTCCGCCATGCAGGTGGTGGACACGGCGATCATCTTCGGCTTGTACATCGCGTAGGTGTTGGCCAGGCCGTCGATCATGTTGTTGAGGCCGCCGAACACGGCCGCGTCTTCCGTCATCGAGGACGAAACGCAGGAGCTCGGCTCCTTGAAGTGCCGCGACAGATGGCTGCGGTAATAGGCGACGCAACCCTGCGAGCCGTGCACGAACGGAATGGTGCCCTCGAAGCCGACCGCGGCAAATACTGCGCCGAGCGGTTGGCAGGCCTTGGCGGGATTGACCGTGAGCGCTTCGCGCGCGAAATTCTTCTCGCGGTATTCGGGCGTCTTGGCCCATTCGCGGATGCGCTCGACTTCCGCGGGATCGCGCGGATTCTCGAACATCTTCTTCTTGTTCGCCAGCATCTGCTGGTATTCCGGGCCGCGGAACAGCTCGAAATGATCGAGCACGTGGTCTGCATTCTGCGTCATGGTGTTACCCTCTTGAAATCGCGTGTGTCGATCTTTCGATGCCGGCTCTCTCCCGGACGGGAGAGAGCCGCAGTCGCCCAGTTACTCCGCCGCCATCAGCGTCGGCTTCGGCACATCCTTCCAGGGGGCCTTGGCCTTCTTCCAGATCGGCGAATTGATGGCCATGTCCATGTCGCGCGCGAAGATCGCGAAGCCGTCATAGCCATGGTAGGGGCCGGAGTAGTCCCAGGAGTGCATCTGCCGGAACGGCACACCCATCTTCTGGAACACGTATTTTTCCTTGATGCCCGAGCCGACCAGATCGGGTTGCACCTTCTCGACGAACTTCTCGAACTCGTATCCCGTCACGTCGTCATAGATCAGCGTGCCGTCCTTGACGTAGTGCTGGGCCGTCCGCTGATAGTCGTCGTTGTGGCCGAACTCGTAGCCGGTGCCGACCACCTCCATGCCGAGATCCTCATAGGCGCCGATCACGTGGCGCGGACGAAGACCGCCGACGAACAGCATTACGGTCTTGCCTTCGAGCCGCGGCCGGTATTTCGCGATCACCGCGTCCATCAAGGGCTGGTACTTGGCGATGACGCGCTCGGCGCCCTCCTTGATCTTGTCGTCGAAGAAGCCGGCGATCTTGCGCAGCGATTCCGCGATCTTGCTAGGGCCGAAGAAATTGTATTCGCACCACGGAATACCGTACTTCTCTTCCATGTGGCGCGAGATGTAGTTCATCGAGCGGTAGCAGTGCAGGACGTTGAGCTTGGCCTTGGGAGTCGCTTCGAGCTCGGCCAGGCTGCCGTCGCCCGACCACTGCGCGATCACGCGCAGCCCCATCTCCTCGAGCAAGATGCGGGACGACCAGGCGTCTCCGCCGATATTGTAGTCGCCGATGATCGCCACGTCGTAGGGCGTCGGCTCGAACTTCGGCGGCGCGTCGGGGGCGATCTTGTCGAACACCCAGTCGCGGATCGAGTCGTTGGCGATGTGGTGGCCGAGCGATTGCGAAACGCCGCGGAAACCTTCGCAGCGGACCGGCACGATGGTCTTGCCTTCGTATTCCTTAGACTTCTGCTTGGAGACGGCTTCGATGTCGTCGCCTATCAATCCGATCGGGCATTCCGACTGGACCGTAATGCCCCTGTTGAGCGGGAACAGCTCCTGGATTTCGTCCATGATCTTGGCGAGCTTCTTGTCGCCGCCGAAGACGATGTCCTTCTCCTGGAAGTCGGAGGTGAACTGCATGGTCACGAAGGTATCGATACCGGTCGTGCCGATGTAATAGTTGCGCCGGGCAGCCCAGGAGTACTGGCCGCATCCGACCGGTCCGTGGCTGATGTGGATCATATCCTTGATCGGACCCCACACCACGCCCTTCGAGCCGGCGTAGGCGCAGCCGCGGATGGTCATGACGCCGGGTACCGACTTGAGGTTCGACTTGACGCCGCAATCGGACTTGCCGGCCTCATGCACGTTGAGGTGCTTGGCGCGACGCTTCAAGGTTTTCTCCGGATAGACCTTGAGCACCTCTGCGATCAGTTCCTTGTTGCGAGCCTTGATCTCCGCAACGCTTTCCGTCTTGGCTAAACTCATCTGGTTGTTCCTCGCTTGATCCGTTTGCGGTGCAGGAGTCCGGCCCCTCCCTGCGAGTGACCGGAATTGATGCGTGAACTCAGGCGGCCGACAACCTCGCAACTTCTTCGGCTGCGAGCTCGGCAGCGGTCTTGCCGACGATGGCTTCGTCGACCGGCTTCATGATGCCGTGCTCCATCAGCATGTCCTCGAGCTCGTCCATGGTGATCGGGGTCGGGATGATGCCCTTGCCGCCATTGTTGTGGATCTTCTCGGCCAGCGTCCGGTAGTGGCCGGCCTGCACCGAGTCCGGGGCATATTCCAGCACCGTCATGCGGCGCAGCTCGGCGTGCTGTACGATGTTGTCGCGCGGCACGAAGTAGATCAGCTGGGTGCCGAGCTTCTTGGCCATCGCTTCGGCAAGCTCGAGCTCCTTGTCGGTCTGCCGCTCGTTGCAGACCAGGCCGCCGAGGCGCACGCCGCCGGAATTGGCGTATTTCAGAATGCCCTTGGAGATGTTGTTGGCGGCATACATCGCCATCATCTCGCCGGACATCACGATGTAGATTTCCTGCGCCTTGTTCTCGCGGATCGGCA
>NZ_JBQTHN010000054.1:0-32707 GCF_052389815.1 Bradyrhizobium sp.
CCGGCGCAGAGCCCGCTCGCGGCGTTGTGATCCGGCCGTGATGGCGCGTCAAAAGCCCGGTAATTCCGATTTCCTGAGTCGGATGGCGCGGCGCGCGGGGGCGCCAGATTCGTGCCGGACCCAAACCAATCCGGTTAACGCCGCCGCCGGAAATCCGGCTTCTTCGGCTTTGGCGCAAGCTCCGGCATCTCGCGCTGGACCTCGCGGTAGCGCGCCAGCATGCGCTCGAAGCTCGCATTCAGCGTCGCCGGGATGTCCGGCCGCCTCTCCAGCGCACCCAGCACGAGGCCCGCGGCCTCGATGGTCGAGAGCCCGTCGCGACGAGGCTCCTTGCGCAGATGGCCGTAGCGCGAGGGCTGGCGCGGTCCGAGGATGATGCGCTGGCATTTCAGCATCCAGGCATTGCGCCACCATAGCGCCTTGGCCTGGCTCCAGGTGCCGTCGAGCAGCACTATGCCTTCGATCTCCTTCAGGATCGCGCGCTGCCCCTCCTCCATTTCCCCCTTGCGGTCGATGGCGACGATTTCGGCGTCAGTATCGAGCTCGCTGACCTTGGACGAACCGAGATAGAGCACGGCCCAGCGCGACGGATCGTGCACGGGCCGGCCGAGTGCCTTAGCCAGGCTCGGCCAGGACCGGCCGATCTTCACGACCGCATCCTTGAAATGTCGCGCAGTCAGCCGCGCGGTGCCAAGCGCGCGATCCTGCTCCTGCGGATGCTGCAGGATCAGGATCGAAATGCGGCTCTCGATCGACGTAACGCTGTCGCAGATGCAGAGCGGCATGGGCTTGCCGCAGTGCACGCATTCCGCCAATAGGTCCGGTGCTGCAACAAGATTCGACATTCAATGGCTATACGCTGTGGATGGCCAAGGCAGCAACATCAACGCAAGGCCAATTTGGCAATGCCGAGAACGAGGCTGAAGATGGCGCTCACGACACCGAGCCATCTCAGCTTCTCTCGCCACGGCAAATCCTTGAACTGGTCAATCAGCAGATAGATCACCGGCGTGGTGTAGAGCGTCATGACCTGCGACACCAGGAGCCCGCCGATGATGGTGATGCCGAGCGGCCGGCGCAGCTCGGTGCCGGGGCCGGTGGCGATGACCAGCGGGATGCCGGCGAACATCGCCGCCAGGCTCGTCATCAGGATCGGACGGAAGCGCACGCTGCAGGCCTCGAAGATCGCCTCGGCCGACGACAGGCCGCGATGCCGCTCGGCGTCGAGCGCGAAGTCCACCATCATGATCCCGTTCTTCTTGACGATGCCGATCAGGAGGATGATGCCGACGAAGGCGATCACCGTCAGCGGCGTATTGGTCAGTTGCAGCGCGAGCAGCGCGCCGAGCCCTGCGGACGGCAAGGTCGAGATGATGGTGATGGGGTGCGCCAGGCTCTCATACAGCACGCCCAGCACGATATACATCGCCACCAGCGCGCCCAGGATAAGGAGCGGCTGCCGCTCCGAGGTCCTGTTGAAATCGCCGGCATTGCCGTCGAAGCTGCCGCGGATTCCCTCCGGCATATGCAGCTCCTCCACCGCGCGCTGGATGTTGGAGGTTGCCGCCTCCAGCTGCACGTCGGGCAACAGGTTGAAGGAGACCGTGGTCGAGGGGAAGGATTGCGAGTGGAATACGGCGAGCGGCGACAATCCCCGCTCGTAGCGCACCACGGCCGACAGCGGCACCTGCGCATCATTGGCGCCGGCGACGAAGATCCGCTCGAGGTTGGTCGGATCGGTCTGGAATTTCGGATCGATCTCCAGCACCACCATGTACTGGTTGCGCTGGGTGTAGATAATCGATATCTGCCGCTGCGCGAACGCGTTGTTCAGGGCGTTGTCGATGTCCTGCACGCGCACCCCGAGCGCGGAGGCCTTTTGCCGGTCGATCTGCAGCTTGAGCTGCAGCCCGCCGGGATCGCGGTCGGCGGAGATGTCGGTGATGCCCTCGACCGTCTCCATGCGCTTGGCGACGATCGGCGCCCACTTCTGCAACAGGTCGAGGTCCGCGCTCGTCAGCGTGTATTGGTAGTCCGAATCGCTATGGCGCCCACCCGCGCGAACGTCCTGCGCGGCAAACATGAACAGGCGGATGCCCGGTACACGGTAGAGCGCCCGGCGCAGGCGGTCGATCACCTGTGCCGTCGTGACGCCGCCGCGCTCTTCCGGCGGCTTCAGGCTGATGAACATGGTGCCGCGGTTGGAGGTGCCGCCGCCAGGACCGACCGGGCTGCCGAGCGAGGAGCCGACGCCTGCCACCGCCGGATCGTTCATCACGATCTGCGCCATCTGCTGCTGCAATTTCAGCATCGCCTGGAACGAGATGTCGGGGGCGGCGCGGGTCGCCCCGATCACGAAGCCGGAATCGTCGGTCGGGAAATAGCCCTTCGGCGTCTTGATGTAGAGCACGACCGTCAGAGCGATGGTGGCGAAGAAGACCATCAAGGTGAGATAGGGAAAGCCGAGCACGATGCGCAGCGTCCATTCGTAGAAGCGCACGGTCGCCGACAGCGTGCCCTCCACCACCTGGTCGAACCAGGTCGCACGGTCCGAGGTCGCCTCCTTGATGAAATGGGCGCAGATCATCGGCGTGATCGTCAGCGACACCACGGTGGAGACCGCAATCGCAAAGGTCAGCGTCAGCGAGAACTCGCGCAGGAGGCGGCCGACGATGCCGTCCATGAAGATCAGCGGCGTGAAGGCGGCGACCAGCGACACGCTGATCGAGAGCACGGTAAATCCGATCTGTTTCGCGCCCTCCAGCGCCGCCGGATACGGCGCCATGCCCTGTTCGAGATTGCGGTACATGTTCTCGATCATGACGATGGCATCGTCGACCACGAAGCCGACCGAAATCGCGAGCGCCATCAAGGACAGGTTGTCGATGGAGAAGCCGGCAAGCCACATGCCCGCGCAGGTTCCGGCCAGCGCCAGCGGCACCGAAACGCCGGCGGCAATCGTCGGCGTGGTCCGGCGCAGGAACAAAAACACCACGAACATCACCAGGAACACGGTCGCCAGCAGCGTGAACTGCATGTCCAGCACGCTGGCCCGGATCGTGCCGGTGCGGTCGACCAGGGTCGAGATCTCGACCCCCGCCGGGATCCACTGCTTCAGCTCGGGGATCAGCGCGCGCACGCGATCGACCGTCTCGATCACGTTGGCATCGCCCTGCTTGGTGATCTGGATCAGCACCGCCGGCTGCCGGTTGAACCAGGCGATCGAACGGGCGTTGCGGACGGAATCCTCGATCTCGGCGACGTCGGACAGCCGCACGAAATTGCCGCCCGCGCTCTTGACGATGATGTCGCCGAACTCGGCCGCGGTGCGCATTTGCCTGTTGATCGCGATAGTCTCGCTCTGGCGGCTGCCGTTGAAGATGCCGGCAGGCCCGAGCGGATTGGCCGCAACGATCGCCTGCCGCACGTCGTCGGTGGCAATGCCCGCAATGGACAGCGCCACCGGGTTGAGCGCGATCCGCACCGCCGGCTGGTCGGCGCCGGACACGTTGACCTCCCCCACCCCGGGCACCTGGGAGATGCGCTGGGCGAGCACGGTGTCGGCGACGTCGTACATCGCCGACGTCGAGATGGTCTTCGAAGTCAGCGCCAGCACGTAAACCGGCGCTGCGGATGGATTGGCCTTGCGGAAGCGCGGCAGCGACGGAAGGTCGCTCGGCAGGTCGGCGAGCGAGGCATTGATCGCGGCCTGCACGTCGCGCGCCGCGCGATCGATGTTCCGGCCGATGGAGAAGCGCAGGAGAATGCTGGTCTGGCCGAGCGAGCTGGTCGAGGTGATCTGGTCGACCCCGGCGATCTGACCGAGCTTGCGCTCCAGGGGAGCTGCCACCGTCGAAGCCATCACGGAGGGATCGGCGCCCGGACGCGAGGCAAAGACCCGGATCATCGGAAAGTCGACATTGGGAACGGAGGCGACCGGAAGGTTTCCGTAGGCGACGACCCCGAGCAGAAACAACCCGATTCCCAGCAGCGTGGTGCCGACCGGCCTGCGGACGAATGGCTCGGAGATCGAGACCATCACTGCATCCCCTCGGTGGCGCCGGCGACCGTTGGTCCCGGCGGCCCGGGATCGGGCACCGCCTTCTCGATGCGGCGATTAAGCCGGTCGAGCGCAAGGTAGATCACCGGCGTGGTGTAGAGCGTCAACAGCTGGCTGAGCAGCAGGCCGCCGATGATGGAGATGCCGAGCGGAAACCGCAGCTCCGCGCCGGTGCCGCTTTCGATCGCCAGCGGCAGCGCGCCGAACAGCGCGGCCAGTGTCGTCATCATGATCGGGCGGAAGCGCAGCAGGCAAGCCTGGGTGATGGCCTCCGTCGGCGACATGCCCTGATGGCGTTCGGCCTCCAGCGCGAAGTCGATCATCATGATCGCGTTCTTCTTGACGATGCCCATCAGCAGGATGATGCCGATCAGGCCGATTACCGACAGGTCCTGCCCGAACAACATGAGGGCCAGGATGGCGCCGACGCCGGCCGAGGGCAGCGTCGAGAGGATGGTGATGGGGTGGATGTAGCTCTCGTAGAGAACGCCGAGCACGATGTAGATCGTGACGATGGCAGCCAGGATCAGCCAGGGCTGGCCGGCCAGCGACTTGGCGAACTCCGCCGCATCGCCGGCATAGACACCGACGATGCTGGAAGGCATGCCGATCCTGGCCTCTATCGTCTTCACGGCTGCAACGGCCTCGCCGAGCGCTTCGCCGGGCGCGAGATTGAAGCTGAGCCTCACCGCCGGGAATTGCGCCAGATGCGAGATCGCGAGCGGCGCCGTGGTGCGCGTCAGCGTCGCCACCGCCGACAGCGGCACCTGTGCATTCGGCGCGCCTGCAATGCTCGCGGCCCCGGGCAGATAGAGCTTCGACAGGACCGAGGGATCGCGCTGGTACATCGGCAGCGCCTCCAGCACCACGCGGTACTGGTTGGCCTGGCCGTAGATGGTGGAAATCTGCCGCTGCGCGAAGGCGTCGTTGAGCGTGTCGTTGATGGCCTGCAGGCTGACGCCGAGCTGGCCGGCGCGCTGGCGGTTGATATCGAGCGAGGCACGCAAGCCGCCTTCCTGCGCCTCGGAGGAGACGTCGCGGAACACCGGATTCCTGCGCATCTCGGCCACCAGCCGATTGGCCCACTTGCCGACCTCGTCGGCGTCGGTGCCGGTCAGCGTGTACTGATACTGCGAGCGGCTCGACTGCGTCGAAATCTGCACGTCCTGCACCGGCTGGAAGTAGATGGTCATGCCGGGAATCGCGGCCGTGCGCTGCTTCAGCCGCGCGACCACCGCGGCGATGCCGTCGTGCCGCTCGCCGCGCGGCTTCAGCGTCATGACAAGGCGCCCGACATTGGTGGTCGGGTTGACCGAGCCTGCGCCGATCACCGACACGACCCCGATCACGTCGGGATCGGCCTGGATGATTTCCGCCGCCTGTCCCTGCCGCGCCTTCATTTCAGCGAACGAGACATCGGGGCCGGCCTGCGTCGCCGCGGTGATCGAGGCCGTGTCCTGCAGCGGCAAAAAGCCCTTCGGCGCGATGACATACATCAGCAGCGTCGCGACGATGGTGCCGAAGGTCACGAGCAGCGTGGCGCGCTGGCGCTCGAGCACCCACAGCAGGGTGCGATGATAGAAGGCGACCATCAGGTCGATGCCCCGGCTCACCGTGGCAAGGCCGGGTACCGTCATCTCCTCGTGGACGTGCTTCAGCATCCGCGAGCACATCATCGGCGTCAGCGTCAGCGAGACGATGGCCGAGGTGACCACCGCGATCGTCAGCGTCAGCGCGAATTCCCGAAACATGCGGCCGACGAGACCGGACATGAACAGCAGCGGAATGAACACCGCGATCAGCGAGACCGTCAGCGAGATCACGGTGAAACCGATCTCGCTGGCGCCCTTCAGCGATGCCTCCATCGCGGATTCGCCGTTCTCCATGTGGCGAACGATGTTCTCGATCATGACGATGGCATCGTCGACCACGAAACCGGTGCCGATAGTCAACGCCATCAGCGACAGGTTATCGAGGGAAAAGCCGGCGAAATACATGATGCCGAAGCTGGTGATCAGCGACAGCGGCAGCGCCACGCCGGCGATGATGGTGGCGCGCAGCGAGCGCAGGAACAACAGCACCACCAGCGTCACCAGCACGACGGCGAGGATCAGCGTGAACTGCACGTCGCGCACGGAGGCGCGTATGGTGACGGTGCGGTCGCTGACGATGTGCAGGTTGACGCCCGCCGGGATGGTGCGCTGGAGCCTGGGGATTTCGTCGCGGATCTGGCGCACCACCTCGATCACGTTGGCGCCGGGCTGGCGCTGGATGTCGATGATGACGGCTGGCGTACCCTGGTACCAGCCGCCGGTGCGGTCGTTCTCCAGACCGTCGACGATGACGGCGACGTCGCCGATGGTGACCGGCGAGCCGTTGCGATAGGCGATGATGATCGGCTTGTAGGCCTCCGCCACCGCGATCTGGTCGTTGGCGGCGATGGTGTAGGACTGCTGCGAGCCGTCGAGCGAGCCCTTCGGGCCGGAGACGTTGGCGCCAGCAATGGCGCTCCGCAAGTCCTCCATCGACATTCCATAGGCCGCGAGCCGCGCGAGGTCGGCCTGGACACGAACCGCGGGCTTCAGGCCGCCGAGGATCGCGACGCGGCCGACGCCCGATATCTGCGACAGACGCTGACCGAGGATGGTATCGGCGATGTCGCTCATCGCCCGCAGCGAGATCGTCTCCGACGTCAGCGCCAGCGTCATGACCGGCGCGTCGGCCGGGTTCACCTTGGCGTAGGTCGGCGGGTACGGCAGCGTTCGCGGCAGGATGCCGGCAGCCGCATTGATGGCGGCCTGCACGTCCTGGGTGGCGCCGTCGATGTCGCGGTTGAGGTCGAACTGCAGCGATATCTGGCTGACGCCGAACGAGCTGGTCGACTGCATCGAGGACAGCGACGGGATCTGTCCGAGCTGGCGCTCCAGCGGCGCCGTGATCAGCGAAGCCACTACGTCCGGGCTCGCGCCGGGCAGCTGCGTCGTCACCTGCACGGTCGGGAAATCGACCTGTGGCAGCGCGGAGACCGGCAGCGCCCAGTAGCCCAGCGCGCCGCCGATCATCAGCGCGACCCCGAGCAGCGAGGTGGCGATCGGCCGGCGGATGAACGGTTCGGAGACGCTCATGGCTGCGTGCTCATTTCCTTCGAGCCCGATTCAACGTCACTGCTTCGCGCCGCCCTTCGCATCTACCTTGGCATCGGGCGCGCGGCTGCGCTTGCGCGGCGCAAGGTCGGCGCTCGGCGCCGCATCTTCCCTGCCGATGAAGACCCTGGCGCCATCGGAAAGATTGGCAAATCCGGTCGTGATCACGCGGTCGGCCGGCGCGATGCCGCTGGCGATCACGGCGTCGTTTTCGTTCTGCTGGGTAACCACGATCGGCCTGGCGGCGGCAATGTTGCCCTCGCCGATGACGTAGCTGAACGTGCCGACGGGTCCGCGCTGCACCGCGGAGGTGGGAATGACGATCGCCTTGGGCAGCGTCTCGACCTTGAGGCGGACATTGACGAATTGCCCGGGCCAGAGCTGGAAATTCGGATTGGGAAACTCGGCCTTCAGCTTCAGCGTGCCGGTGGTCTGATCGACCTGGTTGTCGATGCCCTTCAGCGTGCCGGTATCGACCACGGTGACGCCGTCATTGCCGAACACGTCGACGGCGAGCGGCCCCTTCATGGCGGCGTTGTTGACGCGCACGATCTGCTGCTGCGGCAGGCTGAACCACACCGCGATCGGCTGCAGCTGGGTCAGGATGACGAGACCTATCGTATCGGAGGCGCGGATGATGTTGCCCTGGTCGACCTGGCGCAGGCCCGCGCGTCCCGAGATCGGCGCGACGATCCTGGTGTAGCCGAGGGTGGCGGCAGCGTTGTCGATCGCAGCCTGGTCGGCCTTGATCAACGCCTCCTGCTGCGCGACCAGCGCCTTCTGGGTGTCGGCCTGCTGCTTGGAGCCGGCGTTGGAGGCGGCGAGCTGCTGATAGCGCGCCAGATCCAGCTTCTGGTTGACCAGAAGCGCCTCGTCCTGCGCCTTCTTGGCGACGGCCTGGTCGTATTGCGCCTGGTAGATCGCCGGATCGATCTCGGCGAGGATGTCGCCCTTCTTGACGTCCTGGCCCTCGACGAAGTTGACGGCAATCAGCTTGCCGTCGACCTGCGCGCGCACCGTGACCGTGTTCAGCGCGCGCACGGAACCGACGCCATCGAGATAGACCGGCACGTCCTGCACCCGCGGCGTTGCCGCCAGCACCGGCACTGGCAGATCGGGCCGGGCATTGGCGTTGCGGCCGCCGCTTTTCTGCTGCCAGGCCAGCCAGCCGATATAGCCGAGGCCGCCGAGGATCAGGAGCGTGATCAGGAGCGAGACGCTGCGCCGGAGCACCGAGCGGACGACGCTCCTGCCGGCGGCCTTCGCCGTTTCCTTGACCGCCTCCTTCGCGGTCTCCTTCAACTCCGGCTTAAAGAGCATTGGCAGCCCTCTCCATCCTCGGCTCCCATCCGCCCCCCAGCGCCTGATAGAGGCTGACGATCGCCAGCAGCCGCGCGAGCTGCGCCTGTACCAGGGCGTCTTCAGCCTGAAAAAGCGTCACCTGCACGTTCAGCACCGTCACGATGTCGGCCGTCCCCGCCCGCATCTGGTCGCCGGCGAGCTGGTAGGCCCGCCGCGAGGCGGCGACGACGTCGCGCTGCAGACGCAGCTTGATCGTGGTCTCGCGGACATTGGTGAGTGCGGTGTCGACGTCGGCAAAGGCCTGCACCACGGTCTTGCGATACGCCTGCAGCAACTCGTCCTGCCGTGCCTTGGCGAACTCGAAATTGCCGAGGATCCGGCCGCCGTCGAAGATCGGCTGGGTTGCGCTGCCGACGAGCTGGAAGAAGGCGGCATGCGGCTGGAACAGCGAGACCAGCGCCGAGCTCTGGTAGCCGCCATTTCCGGTAAGCTGGATGCTCGGAAAGAATTGCGCGCGCGCATTGCCGATATTGGCGGTGGCGGAAGCGAGTTGCGCCTCCTGCCGCCTGATATCCGGCCGCTGCGTCAGGAGCTCCGACGGCAGGCCGGGCGTCACCCGCGGAATCGCGATCCGGTTCAGCGTTCCGCCGGCGACCCTGATGCTCTCCGGCGGGCGGGACACCAGCGTTGCCAGCGCATTGATGTTCTGCTGCAGCGTCTGGCGCAGCGGCGGCACCAGCGCGCGCTGGTTGGCGAGCACGCTCTCCTGCTGGGCGACGTCGAGATCGGTGCCAGTGCCGGCGCTCAAGCGCTGCTTGATCGCATCGAGGATGCGCTGGGCGCTGGCGATGTTCCGTTCGGCAACGCGCAGGCGGTCCTGTGAGGACAGCACCTGGAAATAGGCGTTGGCGACGCTGGTCAGCGTCGTCAGCGCGACGACGTCGCGATCGAAGCGGTTGGCCACCGCAGTCTCTTCCGCGGCCTGCGCGGCGTCGCGGTTCTTGCCCCAGAAGTCGATCTCATAGCTCGCGCTCAGCGACGCCTGATAGTTGACCACCTCGCGCCCGCCATTGGTAAGGCCCGACGAGCTCGAGCCCGAGGTGCGCGAATAGGCTTCCTGCCCCGCGCCGGAGAGAGACGGAAACAGCGGCGCGCCGGCCATGCGTGCCTGCGCGTCGGCCTGGATGAAGCGCGCGGTGGCCGCCGCGATGTCGAGATTGACGGTCTGGGCTTCCTCCATCAGCATCGTCAGCTCACCCGAGCGGAAGCCGCGCCACCAGTCGAGCGTCGGCGGCGCATCCAACGGATTCTTCGCACCCGCCGCCTTGTAGCCCGGCGGCACGTCCAGGGCGGGATCCGGCAGGTCGGTCGTGAGCAGGCAGCCGGACGAGCCGAGCGCCAGGCACGCCGCGGCGACCCAGCTCACGGCGCCGCGCAAGGCAGGCGCCGCGCGGCCTGCAATCGACGTTCCGGCAGGGCTTTGGGTCACACCCGCGCTCCACCGGATATTGCACCCCCATTCAGCCGCGCCGAACCGGCCCCGCGCGTTGCGCGGGCGACTGGGCTGGACATCGGCTGTGACACGTTCACCGGGGTGATGCTGCGTTGAATCCTCAAGCCTTATCCTAGCCTTGGGATCGGGGGGCGGACAGGCCCGCCGCGGCGTTCCGGGACCAGCGATGCAACCACGCCACAGGCGGCTCCGATCAACGACTTGGTCTTATTTTATAGACTTTTCTTCGATTCCTGCCGCCCGGCGGCCGGCGAATCTTACGAACATTTCATGGGGGTTTTCCGCCCCAGCCGCCGTTTCCCGCTTTGAAACCGCGCCCCTCGGCCTGCCGTATCTGGCTCGCACAGCAAAGAGGGACAGCAGCATGCGGGTCGCGGTCATCGGAACGGGAATAGCCGGCAATGCCGCGGCCTGGACCCTGTCGAAGCGTTATCCGGTCACCGTCTATGACCGCGAGCTTCGGCCGGGGGGCCACAGCCATACGGTCACGATCGACTATGACGGCACGCCGATCGCGGTCGATACCGGCTTCATCGTCTACAACGAGCTGAACTATCCGGGACTGACGGCGCTGTTCGACCATCTCGGGGTCGAGACGGTGGAGAGCTGCATGAGCTTTGCCGTCACGGCCGACGGTGGCCGCTTCGAATGGAAGGGCGGCGGAGAAAACTGGATCGAGACCGCCATCGGCCTGTTCGCGCAACCGCGCAACCTGCTGTCACCATCCTATTTGTGGATGCTGCGCGACATCCTCACCTTCAACCAGCAGAGCATTGCGGACCACAGGACGGGCAAGCTCGCCGGCATCACCCTCGGCGAATATTTCCGCCGCAACCATTTCGCCCCGCGCCTGCTCACCGACTATCTCGCACCGATGGGCGCCGCGATCTGGTCGGCGCCTTCGGAAGAGATGCTGAATTTTCCGGCGGAGAACTTCGTCGCCTTCTTCAGCAACCACCGCCTGCTGCAATATGACCGCCCGGTCTGGCGCACGGTCAAGGGCGGCAGCAAGAACTACGTGGAGAAGCTGACCGCCGCATTCCGCGACCGACTCAGGCTCGGCTGCGCCGTGACGTCGATCGAGCGCACACCGCACGGCGTGGTCGTTCACGACAGCCATGGCGAGGGGGCAACCTACGATCACGTGGTCATCGCCGCACACAGCGACCAGGCGCTCGACATGCTGTGCGATGCCGACGCACGGGAGCGTCAAGTCCTCGGCGCCATCGGCTATGCGCCGAACATGGTCTATCTGCATCGCGACGTCAGGCTGATGCCGAAGCGCAAGCGCGCCTGGGCGTCGTGGAACTTCCTGCGCTGGCAGCGCGAGGGCGTGCCGGTCAACGATGTCGCGGTGACCTACTGGATGAACCGGCTGCAGGGCATCGACCATTCGAAGCCGCTGTTCGTCAGCCTCAACCCGCCGTTCGCGCCGGATGAAGCGCTGACCTTCGGCAAGTACGTCTGCGAGCACCCGCAATACAATGCTGCGGCCTTTGCCGCCCAGAAGCGCCTCGGCGAGATCCAGGGCCGCCGGCGTACCTGGTTCTGCGGCGCCTGGACCGGTTATGGTTTTCACGAGGATGGACTTCGTTCGGGCCTGGAGGTGGCGCAAGCGCTCGGCGCCACCGCGCCGTGGGCTGGATTGCCGGCCGAGCTTGCGGAGGCAGCGGAATAGCGATCATGCCGGATCGTGCCACGAGAAGCGACGATGCGGCTACGCTTTATTTCGGCGAGGTCATGCATGCGCGGCTGAAGCCGATGGGCCATCGCTTCAGCTACCGCGTCATGAGCCTGTTGATCGACCTCGACCGGCTGGATGAAGCCGATCGGCAATCGCCTCTGTTCGGCGTCAACCGGGCCGCGCTCTACAGCTTTCACGAAGCCGACCACGGCAGCCGCGACGGCTCCTCGCTGCGGGCTCATGTGAGAAGCTGCGCGACCGAACATGGCATCGACCTCACCGACGGCAGGGTCTTGCTGCTGTGCTATCCCCGCCTGCTCGGCTTCGCTTTCAATCCGCTGTCGGTCTATTTCTGCCACCGCGCCGATGGCGAGCTGGCGCTCATCATCTACGAGGTGCGCAACACCTTCGGCGACATTCATTCCTATGTGCTGCCGGTCAGGCCCGGCGAAGCCAGCGCCGCCGGCATCCGCCAGCAGCAGGACAAGCAGTTCTACGTCTCGCCCTTTGTCGCGATGGCGATGCGCTACCATTTCCGCATCCTGCCGCCAGCCGAAACCGTGCGGCTGCGCATCCTCGAAACCGACCGCGAAGGGCCCCTGCTCAGCGCCACCTTCAGCGGCCTGCGCCGGGCGCTCACAACAGCCGCGCTCCTGCGCTCGTTGGTCGCGCTGCCTCTGGTCACCTTCAAGATCGTTGCCGCGATTCATTGGGAGGCCCTGCGACTGTGGCTGAAGGGCGCGCGCCTGGTGCCGCGCCCCGCTGCCGCACTTGCGAAGACTGACATGCGAAGACGGACACCTTGCCGGTTGGCGAAGGGAACCAATATGCTAGGCTGACGTTGCCTGCCCGCGCCAAGGCGCTTTGGTCCGGTGGGGGCCGAAGCTAATTCGGTCCCGTCACGGGGAAGTCGGACCTGGGGCAGCACGGTGGACTGCCCATGGCTGATCTGATCACGGTCACTTCGGACTCGGTGGACGAACTGTTGACGGACCTGCCCCGCATGGTCCGCCTGGCGCTCGGCTACGGCGCGCAACTTCGACGCGGCACGCTCGATGTGACGCTGCCAGATGGCCGCACGGTCCGGCTCGGCGGCAACGGGCCGGGACCCGCCGCCGCCATGAACGTCCACAATTTCGCTTTTGCGACGCGTCTGCTTCGTGGCGGCGACATTGGCATCGCCGAGGCCTATCTTCGCGGCGAATGGGACACGCCGGACCTGACGCAGTTCCTGTATCTGTTCTGCGTCAACCAGGACTGGATGCAGACCATGCTGATCGGCAAGCCGCTGATCCGATATGTGCAGGTCATCAGGCACTGGTTCAACCGCAACACCAGGCGGCAGGCGCGGCGCAACATCTACGCGCATTACGACATCGGCAACGCCTTCTATTCGGCGTGGCTCGATCCGACCATGACCTATTCCTCGGCATTGTTCGAGGAACACACGACGGACCTGAGCTCGGCACAAACCAACAAATATCGCAGGCTGGCGGAAGCAATCGACCTCAAGCCCGGCCAGAAGCTGCTGGAGATCGGCTGCGGCTGGGGCGGCTTCGCCGAATTTGCCGCGCGGCACGGCGCGAAGGTCGTCGGCCTCACCATCAGCAGGGAGCAGCGCGACTTCGCACAACGTCGCATCCAGGAAGCGGGCCTTGCCGAGAAGGTGGAGATCAGGTTGCAGGACTATCGCGACGAGCGCGGCCGCTACGACCGCATCGCCTCGATCGAGATGATCGAGGCGGTCGGCGAGCAATTCTGGCCGAAGTATTTCTCACAATTGCGCGACCGCCTGTTGCCGGGCGGCCTCGCCGGCATCCAGGCCATCACCATCCAGGACGAACTTTTCCCGAGCTACCGCCGCGAGGTGGATTTCATCCAGCGCTACGTTTTCCCGGGCGGCATGCTGCCGTCCCCGCAGGTGCTCAAGACGCTCGGCGAGACCTTCGGCGTGCCCGTCATTCGCGAACGCATTTTCGGGGAAGATTATGCCAAGACCCTCGCGACGTGGCGAAACAATTTCCGCGAAGCTTGGCCCAGGTTGACGCCGCTTGGCTTTGACGACCGGTTCCGGCGATTGTGGGAATATTATCTCTCCTATTGCGAGGCCGGATTCCTTTCGGGGAATATCGACGTTCGCCAGGTCGTCTTCGCGAAATCCGGATAGCTGCCGCGCTAAAGCGGTTGCTTGTGATCCCCGCCTCGGTCCTTTAGGGTCGCACCTCAAGGAAACAACCGGTGTTTTTCGCGATATGAAGTTCAACAATGACGTCGTCCAGGCGATCGGCAACACGCCGCTAATCAAGCTCAAGCAGGCTTCCGAGCTGACGGGCTGCACCATTCTGGGCAAGGCCGAGTTCATGAATCCCGGCCAGTCCGTCAAGGACCGTGCCGGCAAATGGATGATCCTGGAAGCCGAGAAGCGCGGCGACCTCAAACCCGGCGGCCTCGTGGTGGAATCGACCGCCGGCAATACCGGCATTGGCCTTGCGATAGTGGCGAGCGCGCGCGGCTATCGCACGCTGATCATCATTCCCAACACCCAGAGCCAGGAAAAAAAGGACATGCTGCGGCTCTGCGGCGCCGAGCTCGTCGAAGTGCCGCAGCTGCCCTTTGCCAACCCGAACAACTATCAGCATGTCGGCCGCCGCCTCGCCGACCAGTTGCGCAAGAGCGAGCCGAACGGCGTCTTGTTCGCCGACCAGTGGAACAATCTCGACAATGCCAAGGCGCATTTCGAATCGACGGGTCCCGAGATCTGGGAGCAGACCGGCGGAAAGGTAGACGGCTTCATCTGCTCGGTCGGCACCGCCGGCACAATCGCGGGCGTCAGCTCGTTCCTGAAATCGAAGAACAAGAACATCGTGACGGCCTGTGCCGATCCGCCGGGCTTTGCGATGTACAACCTGTTCAAGAACGGCGAAGCCAAATCGACATCAGGCGACTCCATCACCGAGGGCATTGGACTGGGCCGCGTCACGGCCGTCGTCAAGGAAGCCGTGGTAGACGACGCCTTTCTCGTTCCGGACGAAGAGTCGATTCCAGTGATATACGATCTGCTTCAGCACGAGGGCCTGTGTCTTGGCGGCTCGACCGGCGTCAATGTGGCCGGCGCCATCCGGCTGGCAAAGCAGCTCGGCCCCGGCAAGACCATCGTCACGATCCTCGCCGACAACGGCAATCGTTATCAGTCAAAGCTGTTCAATCCGGACTTCATGCGCTCGAAGAATCTCCCGGTGCCGGAATGGCTGGAGAACCGGAGCAAGATCGAACCGCCGTTCGAGAAGGTGTAGTTGGCGAATGGCGAATAGGGAGTAGCGAATGGATTCTACCATTCGCTATTCGCCACTCGCGCGCCTGCTAATGCCGCAGGATCTGGCTGAGGAACAGCTTGCTCCGCGCGTGCTGCGGGTTGGCGAAGAATTCCTGCGGCGTATTCGACTCGATCACCTGCCCTGCATCCATGAACACCACGCGGTTGGCGACTTCCCGCGCGAAACCCATCTCGTGGGTGACGACCAGCATGGTCATGCCTTCCCTGGCGAGGTCGACCATGGTGTCGAGCACCTCCTTGACCATTTCCGGGTCGAGCGCCGAGGTCGGCTCGTCGAACAGCATGACCTTTGGATTCATGGTCAGCGCGCGCGCGATCGCCACGCGCTGCTGCTGGCCGCCCGACATCTGGCCTGGATATTTGCTCGCCTGGTGCGGGATCTTGACCCGCTCCAGATATTTCATGGCGGTCGCTTCCGCATCCTTCTGCGGCATGTTGCGCACCCAGATCGGCGCCAGCGTGCAGTTCTCCAGCACCGTGAGGTGCGGGAACAGGTTGAAGCTCTGGAACACCATGCCGACCTCGCGGCGGACCTCATCGACGCGGCGCAGGTTCGGGCCGAGATCGATTCCCTCAACAGTGATCTCGCCCTCCTGAAATTCCTCGAGCGCATTGATGCAGCGGATCAATGTCGACTTTCCCGAGCCTGACGGACCGCAGATCACGATGCGCTCGCCCTTGGCGACGTCGAGGTTGATGTCGCGGAGCACGTGGAAATCGCCGTACCACTTGTTGAGCTTGTTGATGGTGACGATGGAGCTCTCGGCCATTGGCGGGCTTTCTCAATTGCGGCGGTGCGCGTTCAACCTGTTCTCGACGAACAGGGAGTAGCGCGACATGCCAAAGCAGAACGCGAAGTAAATCAGTCCGGTGAAGGCAAATCCCGTGAACAGCGTGGTCGGCGTCGACCAGTTGGGATCGCTGAAGGAGGCCTGCAACTGCCCGAGCAGGTCGAACAGCGCGACGATCGAGACCAGCGAGGTGTCCTTGAACAACGCGATAAAGCTGTTGACGAGGCCGGGGATGACGTGGCGCAGCGCCTGCGGCATCACGATCAGCCCGGTAGTCTTCCAGAACGACAATCCGAGCGCGCTTGCCGCCTCCCCTTGCCCGCGCGGGATCGCCGCCAGGCCGCCGCGGATCACCTCGGCCTGGTAGGCGCCGGCGAACAGGGCGATGCCGATCAGCGCACGCACGAGGCCGTCGACCGTGAAATTGCCGGGCAGGAACAGTGGCAACATGTAGGTGGCAAAGAACAGCACGGTGATCAGCGGCACGCCGCGCCAGAACTCGATGAAGGCGACGGAGAATACGCGAATCAGCGGAATGGTCGAACGCCGCCCGAGCGCGAGCGCAATCCCGACCGGCATCGAGGCGACGATGCCGGTCACCGACACCACCAGCGTCACCAGCAGGCCGCCCCACAACCGCGTGTCGACCACCACCAGGCCGCCGCGGTCGAGTCCCATGACCGCAATGACGATGCCGATGCCGGCGAAGATGACGAGGCTCGTAACCAGCGGCCTCACGCCGGCGCGCATGCCGCCGCCGAGCCAGAACATCAGCCCGGAGACAATCGCAGCGGTCGCCAAGAGGTCGGCCCATACCGGGCGGCCGAACGACTGGATGACGTCGCGCAGCGAGGTCAACGGCCACAGCAGCCACGAAACCACGGTGCCGATCAGCACGAGCAGCTTGCCAATCAGCCACAGCAGCGGCCCGATCAGGGAGGAAGCGCTCAGCGCGACGAGCTTTTGCCCGCCCTCCCCGATGCTGTCGTTGAAGCCGGCAAGGGTGTTCGCCGTCCAGCTGACGCCAAATCCCTTCAGGCCCCCGCCATGCAGCAGGAAGAAGGCGACCACGGGAAACGCGATGAAGAACAGGGAGGCATTGATGCCCTTGGCCGGCAGCCGCGGGATCAGCATCGGGATCAGCAGCACCGCGCCGAGCAGGAAAGTCAGGTCGACCCGCCAGCGCTCCGGTTCCGGATAGAAGCCGTAGATGAACTGGCTGAACTTGGCCGTGACGAACGGCCAACAGGCGCCGACGGGCCGGCCGAGCTTTTCGGCCAGACAAGATTCGCGATCCTTGCCCGTCCACACCGCGTCGATCAGCAGGAACTTGATCGCGGGACCGATCGTGAACCACAGCAGCAGCACGCCGAGCACGGTGATCAGGATGTTGGTCGGCGTGTTGAACAGGCGCGTGCGCAGGAATCCGATGAGGCCGGTCGTCTTCACCGGCGCGGGGCGTTCGGCAACGAGATCCTGGCGGACAAAGAACGGAGCGTTCATTGCTGCATGCTCCGGTCAAGCCGCCACCCGTAGAAGCTCATGACGGCGCTGGTGATGAGCGAAATCAGCAAGTATACGCCCATGGTGATCGAGATGATCTCGATCGCCTGGCCCGTCTGGCTCAGCGTCGTGCCGGCGAACACCGAGACGAGGTCGGGGTAACCGATGGCGACCGCCAGCGAGGAGTTCTTGGTCAGGTTGAGGTACTGGTTGGTCAGCGGCGGCAGGATGACCCGCATCGCCTGCGGCACCACGATCATTCGCAGCGTCTGGCCGCGGGACAAGCCCAGCGAGGAGCCTGCCTCCATCTGCCCCTTGTGCACGGACATGATGCCGGCGCGCACGATCTCGGCGATGAAGGCCGCGGTGTAGGTCGACAGGGCCAGCGTAAGCGCCACGAATTCCGGAATGATGCGCGAACCGCCGGCGAAGTTGAAGCCGCGCAGCATCGGGAATTCCAGCGTGAGCGGCTTGCCGAAGATCAGCATCGCCAAAAGCGGCAATCCGAGGAGCACCCCCAGCACGTACGGCCAGACTGTGATCTTGTGGCCCTTCTCGAACAGCTGCTTGCGTGCGTAGTACCGCAGCACGAAAGCGGCGACGATCGCGATGGCTGCCACAATCAGGAACGGCTCCAGCCCGGGTGCCGCGATCCCCTTCGGGATCACCAGTCCGCGATTGCTGAGGAAGAACCAATCGAAGAACGAGTAGCTCTGCCGCGGACCCGGCAGCGCTGACAGCACGGCCTTGTACCAGAACAGAATCTGGAACAGCGGCGGCAGGTTGCGGATCAGCTCGACATAGCCGCCGGCAATCCGCGACAGCAGCCAGTTCGGCGACAGCCGGCCGAGCGCGACCGCAAAGCCGAGAATGGTGGCGAAGAAGATGCCGACGACGGCCACGACCAGCGTGTTCAACAGGCCGACGAAGAACACCCGGACGTAGCTGTCCGAACCCGAATAGGGAATCAGGTTTTGGTTGACGTCGAAGCCAGCATTGTTCTGCAGGAATCCGAAGCCGGAGGTGATGTTTTGCGCGGCGAGGTTGGCGCGCGCATTGGCGACGATCTCATAGCCGAGCCAGGTCAGCGCGACGACGAACAGAACCTGGAAGACGACGCCGTTCCAGCCTGCCCGTCCCCCGAGCGTGCGTCGCAGTCTGAGCGCAAACTGCGACGGCGGTTTTCGTGCCTCGATGGCCATCGCCGCGCCCCTCCGGCGTTACCGGTCAGCGGACCGGCGGCGCGTATTGGATTCCGCCCTTGTTCCAGAGATTGTTCAGGCCGCGGGAGATGGCGAGCTTGGAGCCGGCGCCGACGTTGCGGTCGAAGGCCTCGCCGTAATTGCCGACGTGCTTGACGATGCGCACCACCCAATCCTTCGTCACGCCGAGTTGTTCGCCGAGATTGCCGTCGCTGCCGAGCAGTCGCTTGATGTCGGGCTTGTCGGACTTGGCCATCTCGTCGATGTTCTTCTGCGTGACGCCCATCTCCTCGGCATTGACCATGGCAAACAACGTCCACTTGACGACGTCGAACCACTGGTCGTCGCCGTGGCGCACCATCGGGCCGAGCGGCTCCTTGGAGATTATCTCGGGCAGCACCTCGTGATCGGTGGGGTTGGCGAGCTTCAGGCGCTGGGCATAGAGCTGCGAGGCGTCGCTGGTGAACACGTCGCAGCGGCCGGATTCATAGGCCTTCACCGTTTCGTCGGCACCGGCAAAGGCGATCACCTCATACTTCATGTTGTTGCCTTTGAAGTAGTCGGCGAGGTTCTGCTCGGTCGTGGTTCCCGTCTGCACGCAGACCGAGGCGCTGTTGAGCTCCAGCGCAGACTTCACCTTCAGCGACTTCTTCACCAGGAAGCCCTGGCCGTCATAGTAGGTGACGCCGGTGAAGTTCGCGCCGAGGGAGGTGTCGCGCGAAATGGTCCAGGTGGTGTTGCGCGACAGCACGTCGATTTCACCGGATTGCAGCGCGGTGAAGCGATCCTTGGCCGACAGCGGCACGAACTTGATCTTGTTGGGATCGTTGAAGACCGCGGCGGAAATCGCGCGGCAGATGTCGACGTCGAGACCCGTCCAGTTGCCCTTGTCGTCGGGCGACGAGAATCCCGGCAGGCCCTGGCTTACGCCGCAGGACAGCATGCCGCGATCCTTGATAGTCTTGAGGGTCTGGGCGGTCGCTGCCTGCGCCGTAAGGGCGGCGGCAGCGGCTAGGGAGAGAACCAGGGATACGCGTTTCATGGGCAAAGCCTTTCGAGGGGTCGGAACGCCGGACAGCCGTCGCAGGTCCGATGGGCCACCCCGATGATCCCCCTTCCGCGAAGCGTCGCCAAAACCTTCGGTCTGGCGCTTGTTGCGGCGAGCAATGGATCGGCGGTCGCGGCAGGCCCCTCAACTTGCGGCGACGTGGATAGTCGGCGCCATCACAGAACGACTGGCGAGCCGGGTCAAGGGGTTGACTGCCCACTTCTGTGTCTTGTTATTAGCCAGGAGGCCTCAGCCTGCCGCCTTATCGGGCATTGCGCGCTGCGGTTGCGACAAAACGTCTTTGGTGCAATGCATGAAATCCTCGGGGGCTGACGGCAAGCCGACATCGCAACGGACCGAAACCCGCCTGGTGACCGCCGGGCGCGACCGCGATGCGCAAAAGGGTTTTGTCAATCCGGCCGTGTTCCACGGCTCGACCGTGCTCTATCCGACCGCGGAGGATCTGCACGCGCATCGCGCCGAATACACTTATGGGCGCCACGGCTCGCCGACCACGCGCGCGTTGCAGGACGTGATGATGGCGCTCGAGGGCCCGCAATGTGCGGGCGTCGGCATCGCACCCTCCGGCCTTGCCGCAATCTCGACCACGCTGCTGTCGGTGACGAAAGCCGGCGACCATATCCTCGTTTGCGACAACGTCTATCGTCCCTCGCGCAATTTCTGCAACGGCGTGCTCGCCCGCTATGGCGTGGAGACCACCTATTTCGATCCGCAGATCGGCGCCGCGATCGAAAAGCTGTTCAAGCCGAACACCAAGGCGGTGCTGGTCGAGGCGCCGGGCTCGCAAACCTTCGAGATGCCCGACATCCCTGCCATCGCCGAAGTCGCGCATGCGCGCGGTGCGCTCGTGATCGACGACAACACCTGGGCGACGCCGCTGTTTCACCGCTCGCTCGAGCTCGGCGTCGACATCAGCATGCAGGCCGCCACCAAATATATCGGCGGCCACTCCGACATCATGTTCGGAACCATCTCGGCCAACGCGAAGGCCTGGCCGATGGTCGCCGAGACGATCCGCCTGCTCGGCGTCTGCGCCGGACCGGACGACGTCTTTCTCGCGCTCCGCGGCACCCGCACGCTGGCGGTGCGCCTCGCGCAGCATCATCGATCGGGACTGGAGATGGCGCGCTGGCTCGCCGCGCGGCCGGAAGTGGCGCGGGTGCTGCATCCCGGGCTTGAGAGCGATCCGGGGCATGCGATCTGGAAGCGCGATTTCACCGGCGCCTCCGGCCTGTTCAGCATCGTGCTCGAGCCGGTTCCGCAGAAGGCCGTCGATGCCCTGCTCGATACAGTGACGCTGTTCGGCATGGGGTTTTCCTGGGGCGGCTTCGAGAGCCTGATCATCCCCTTCGACTGCGAGGGCTACCGCACGGCGACCAAGTGGTCGCCGGGCGGGCCGGCGCTGCGGCTGCATATCGGGCTCGAAAATGTCGACGACCTCAAGGCCGATCTCGACCGCGGTTTCGCCGCACTGAAGGCCGCGCAGTAGCGACGGCCGACGACAAATTTCATTAACCACCATGGCGCCATTGCGGCGCCTGCGCCGCGAGTGCGCATCGCGGCCGCTTTGTCCCGTGGAAATACGTGCCCGTCACGGCATTTTGTTCGATCGCAAAGTGATTGAATAACCATCCGTTCACCATGGCGACGATCTCCGCCGCCCGCGTTCCGCCACGCAAGCGCCCATATACCTTTGACGCTTAGTCCTCGATCTCGGGATGGGATGAGAGGCCGCCGTGGGGCTCATGGCTTTGCGGCGTGAGAGCGAACAGTAACGCGTATGAACACCGCACGTATCGTCGTCCTGACCATCGCGCTGGGTGCCGGCGGCGTCGCCGCCTATCTCGCACGGAGCACGGACGACCACGCGCAGGCTCCCGCCCAGCCCGTCGCGCAACTGCCTACCGTCGAGGTGCTCGTCGCCAAGAACGAGATCGGCCTCGGCCAGTCGGTCAAGCCCGACGATCTGCAATGGCAGACCTGGCCGGCCGGAACCGCCAGCGGCAACTTCATCAAGCGCAGCGACCGCGCCGAGGCCACCAAGGAGATCGCCGGCATGATCGCGCGGGCTCCCTTCATCGCGGGCGAACCGATCCGCGAACCGAAGCTGGTCAAGGCCAACGGCTCCGGCTTCATGGCGGCGATCCTGCCGACCGGCATGCGCGCCATCTCGACTGAAATTTCCGCGGAGACCGGTGCCGGCGGCTTCATCCTGCCCAATGACCGCGTCGACGTGATCCTGACCCGCCGCGAAAAGGCCGCCGACAAGGGCGGGCCAGACATCGTCAATTCCGAGATCATCCTTCCCAACGTGCGCGTGCTGGCCATCGACCAGGCGCCGAAGGAGAAAGAGGGCCAGAACGCCCTGGTCGGTCGCACGGTGACCCTGGAACTGAAGCCCGAACAGGCCGAGACGCTCGCCCGCGCGCGCCAAAGCGGCACGCTGTCGCTGGCGCTGCGCTCCATCACCGACGTCAACATGGCCGATAATTCATCGGAAGAAGACGCAGCCCCGAAGAAGGGCGCCAGCATCAACGTCGTGCGCTACGGCGTGCAGAGCTCGATGACGACACAGAAGTGACCAGTACAATGCTCAATGACAAAAGCGGTGACAATCCGATGCGAAGCTCCCGGCTTCGCATGATCTCGCTCTCGGCGGTCGCCGCGCTGGCGCTCTCCCCGGCCCTCTGGCCGGCCAGCGCCGCAGAAACGAGCTCGACGCAGGCGCCCGCCGGCCCGCCGGCCGTGAGCCCAATCGTCGGTGAGCAGACCCCGGCGGTCACCGGCTCGATCGGCCCGGTCAAGACCCGTTTCCTTGCGCTCGGCGTCGGCAAATCGGTGGTGATCGATCTGCCGCGCGAAGCCAAGGACGTGCTGGTCGCCGATCCCAAGGTCGCCAACGCCGTGATCCGCTCGTCGCAGCGCGCCTACATCATCGGTGCCGCGGTCGGTCAGACCAACGTTGTGTTCTTCGATGCCGACGGCAACCAGATCACCTCCTATGACATTGCCATCAAGCGCGACCTCAACGGCATCCGCGCCGCACTGCGTAGCGTTCCCGGCGTCCAGATCGAGGGCATCGGCGACGGCGTGATCCTCACCGGCTCGGTGTCGAGCCCGATCGAGGCGCAGCAGGCCGGCGACATCGCAACCAAGCTGGTCGGCAGCGCCGACAAGGTCGTCAACTCCATCGTGGTGCGCGGCCGCGACCAAGTGATGCTGAAGGTGCATGTCGCCGAAGTCCGGCGCGACATCGTCAAGCAGATGGGCGTCGATATGAGCGCCAGCATGAACTACGGCACCGCGGTCGTGAACTTCAACAACCAGAACCCGTTCACCGCGTTCGGCCGCCCGCTCGTCGCGCAGAACGGTTTCCAGGCCAGCGATATCCTGAAGGGCGTGCCGCAGGTGCAGGCCACCATGCGCGCGATGGAAAGCGCCGGCGTGGTGCGCACGCTGGCCGAGCCGAATCTGACGGCGATCTCGGGCGAATCGGCGACCTTCATCGCCGGCGGCGAGTTCCCGATTCCCGCCGGCTACTCCTGCGATCCCGTCACGCGCGTCTGCACCACGCAGATCATGTACAAGAAGTTCGGCATCTCCCTGAACTTCACACCCGTCGTGATGACGGAGGGCCGGATCAGCCTGCGGGTGATGACCGAGGTCTCCGAGCTCTCCAATGACAATGCGATCACGCTGAACCAGCAGGGAAGCTCGCTGACCGTTCCCTCGATCCGCACCCGCCGCGCCGACTCTACGCTGGAAATTCCCTCCGGCGGCTCGATGGCGATGGCCGGCCTGATCCAGCAGCAGACCAAGCAGGCGGTCAACGGCCTGCCCGGCCTCGATCAGTTGCCCATTCTCGGCGGCCTGTTCCGCAGCCAGGATTTCGTCAACAACGAGACCGAGTTGATGGTGCTGGTGACGCCCTATGTCGTGCGGGCCGTTGCCCAGAAAGACCTGTCGCGGCCGGATGACGGTTTTGCGCCGGCCAACGACTCGCAATCGACGCTGCTGGCGCGCATCAACCGGATCTACGGCGTTGCCGCCCGCGTCGAGACCGGCGCCGGCCATCCCGGCTATTTCGGATTCATCATCGACTAGGCGGCATCGCGGGGACGGGGAATGACGATCACATCGGCAACACGAAAATATCGCAGACTGCGCGCGACCCTCGCCCTCGCCGCTCTATCCGCCGCGCTCGGCGGATGCTGGTCGAACGGCGAGACCATCACCGCGAGCGTGCCCAACGACTACCGCCAGCGGCATCCGATCTCGGTGCAGGAAGCCAATCACTCCATCGTCGTGTTCGTCGGCGCCGGCCGCGGCGGCCTGTCCGGCCCGCAGCGCGCCGACGTCCTCGGCTTCGGCCAGACCTGGGTCCGCGAAGGCACCGGCAGCGTCGTCGTCGACGTCCCCGTCAACACGCCGAATGCGCGCGCCGCCGCCTCCGCCGCGCGTGAAATCCGCCACGCCCTGTCCGCAGCCGGCGTGCCGTCCGAAGCCATTCGCGTCAATCGCTATTCGCCCGACGACCCCGAGCGGTTCGCGACGATTCGCCTGAGCTACCCGAAGATATCCGCGACGGCCGGCCCTTGCGGCTTGTGGCCGGCCGATCTCGGCCCGTCGATCGACAACCCCGGCTACAACGAGAACAAGCAATATTACAATTTCGGCTGCGCCACCCAGCGCAACCTCGCCGCCATGGTGGACAACCCCGCCGACCTCGAGCAGCCGCGGCCGGAGAGCCCCGCCTACACGATGCGGCGCACGACCTCGTTCGACAAGTATCGCAAGGGTGTCTCGACCACGACGATCTACCCCGAATCCGACAAGGCCAAACTGAGCGACACGGGCAAATGATGAACCGCTCCAAGCAAAAACCGGCAGACGCGGATCTGCCGCCTCCGCCGCCGGACAGCTCCGACTACATTTCCCCGGCGCCGCGCGTGTCGGTCCAGATGTTCTGCGTCGCCGAAGCAACCGCCGTTACCTCGCGCGCCGCGGCCGAAGACCGCCGCCTCGCCAAGGCTCACCTGTCCGTCCACATGGGCGGCATCGCGGCCGCGATCGAGGCCTATCACAAGGCGCCGACGCCGAACGTCATTGTCCTCGAGACCGAGGGCCACAGCGACATCCTCGCCGGCCTCGATGAGCTTGCCAGCGTCTGCGATCCAGGCACGCGGGTGATCGTGATCGGCACCGCCGCCGACATCACGCCCTATCGCGAGCTGGTGCGCCGCGGGGTCAACGATTACGTCATCGGACCCGTCGAGGTGCTCGACGTGGTACGCTCGATCTGCAGCCTGTTCTCGGCCTCCGAGGCCGTCACGGTCGGCCGCATGATCGCCGTGGTCGGCGCCAAGGGCGGCGTCGGCGCCTCCACCGTCGCCCACAATATCGCCTGGCACATCGCCCGCGACGTCGCGCTCGACTCCGTCGTCATCGACCTCGACCTCGCTTTCGGCACCGCCAGCCTCGACTACAACCAGGATCCGGTGCAAGGCATCGCCAACGCCGTGTTCTCGCCGGACCGGCTCGACAGCTCCTTCATGGAGCGCCTGCTCGCCAAATGCACCGACAATCTCAGCCTGCTGGCGGCGCCCGCGGCGCTCGACCAGGTTTATGATTTCGGGGCGGACGCCTTCGACTCCATCTTCGACACGCTGCGCATGACCACGCCCTGCATCGTGCTCGACGTGCCGCACCAGTGGACCGCCTGGACGCGGCGGGCCCTGGTCGGCGCCGACGACATCCTGATCGTCGCCGAGCCGGATCTCGCCAACATGCGCAACGCCAAGAACATGATGAACATGCTGAAGTCGGCGCGGCCGAACGACCGTCCGCCGCTCTACTGCATCAACCAGGTCGGCATGCACAAGCGCCCGGAGATCGAGCTGCGCGCCTTTGCGAAGACGGTGGAGTCCCAGCCGATCGCCACCGTCCCGTTCGATTCGAAGACCTTCGGCACCGCCGCCAACAACGGCCAGATGATCGCGGAGATTTCGGCCAATCACCGCGCCGCAAAGATGTTCCAGCAAATGGCGCGGCGCCTGACCGGCCGCAGCGAGCCGAAGAAGGACTCGTTCCTCTCGCCGATCATCAAAAAGCTGCGGCGCGCATCCTGACGCGCCGCCGGCAGCATCGAATCGGATCAGTCGTTGCGTTTGGAAGAGGCGACGGGCATTTTCTCGCCGCCGCTGGCATGCTTCCGCGCCAGCACCTGCTTCAGCGCGGCGAAGTTGGCAGCCCCTTGGTCCGGCGGCAGGTCGGCCTTCGCGATGACCTCCGCCTCGTTCATCCGGCCCTGCAGACCCAGCACCAACGCGCGGTTGGCGCGGATACGCGGATCGGAGCTTGCCAGGCTGTAGGCACGCCGTAACGTTTCGTCGGCCTTCGCCAGATCCTTCGAGAGCACATAGGAAAGTCCGAGATTGCACAGCACGCTGGGCTCGTCGGGCACGATCTTCAATGCGCTCGTGTAATACTGCCGCGCTTCCTCGAAGCGGCCGAGCTGGTCCAGCGTCGCGCCCTGTGCCGACAGGATGCTCCAGTCGGGGTCTTCCGGCTTATGGGCCCGCCCCAGCACGTCGAAGGCCTGCTGGAAATTGCCATTGTCGGCGAGCGCACGACCGTAGCCCGCAAGCAGCGCCTGGTTACCGGGATTGGCCATCGAGGCCTGTTCCAGAACGGCGACGGCCTGCGCCTTCTGTCCGATGGCGCGCAGCGCCTTGCCGTATTTCAGCGCGGCCTCGCTGTCCTTGGGATTGGCCCTGAATCGCTCGCGATAGGCGTCGAGGTCGCGCCGCGGATCGGATGACTTGGCCTCGGCCTTCTCGCCGAGCGATCCCGTGATGTCGGATGGGCCCGAGGTCTGGCAGCCCCACAGCCCAACGGCCAGGATCACACAGGCAGCGGCAGGCGCCAGGCGCCAGGCCAGGCCGGGCTGTCGGGGGAAATTTGCGGACATCTACTCGCGGACTCATCGGGCGACGGTCCGCGGATGCTCACAGCTTAAGCCTAACGTTGGGTTAAGTTCCCGCGCCGGGCGGCCACGGGAGGTCCGCCCTTCAGGCTCGATCCATGAATTCGGCGCCGAATTCGCAGCCGATCCGCCAGCGCAGGCGGCACTGCCGCGGCCGGCCGGTGGCCAGGATGATGGTGAATTCGGGCGGGATCTCCGGGTAGTCGGCGATCACCTTGACGCCGCCGTCGGAAATGTCGGTGATTTGACAGTCGCGCGGCAAGGCGCCGGTCCCGAACTGGATTTTCGCGAACCTGTTGCAGACAACCCGTTCGCTCTTCCGCCGATTGACGAACATTCCGATCCCCGCCTCGCTGGTGATGCATTCAAAGAGGCTAAAGCTATAGCGGTCATGTGTTGGAATCCGCCTATCGGAACCGGTGGCAATTTAGCGTTTTTCCGCGCGGCCCCGTTTACGATTCCTCAGCGGTCCAGCGTCTGCGAGCCGGTGCCGCGGTTCTTCCATATCAGCATGATGTTCCTGATGTAGATGATCGTGGCGAGGGCCTGTCCGATGATGATGACGGGCTCGCGCTTGACGATGCCATAGACCAGCGTCATCAGCCCGCCGCCCATCGAGCAGAACCAGAACGCCATCGGCACCACGCTGTTGCCGGCCCGCTCGCTTGCGATCCATTGCACCAGGAATCGCGCGGTGAAGAACAGCTGCGCTACCAGACCGAACGCCAGCCAGAAATCGAACTTGGCGACGAAGACGTCATAAAGATAATCGCCGAGCGCCTGCCCGTACTGGATGAGCATCACTTCACCTCGCTGGCAACGGGTGTCGGCTTCTTGCGGCGGATCAGCCACCACACGCCGCCGAGGTCCATGATCCCGATCCAGAGCCGGTCGAAGAAGCCGTAATTCGATACGCCGGAATGACGCGGACGGTCGACCACGTCGACATAGGCGATCTCATAGCCCTCGCGCCGCACCAGCGCCGGCAGAAACCGGTGCAGTCCGTCGAAATAAGGCATCGCCAGGAACACGTCGCGCGGAAACGCCTTCAGCCCGCAGCCGGTGTCGCGCGTGCCATCCTTCAGGATGGCGTTGCGCACGGTGTTGGCGATGCGCGACTGCAGCTTCTTGAAGCCGGTGTCCTTGCGGCCGACCCGCTGCCCTGCGGCGAGGCCGATGCGGCCATTGCCTTTCTCGACAGCCGCGATCAGGTCCGGCAGAAATGCGGGGTTGTTCTGGCCGTCGCCGTCGAGCGTCGCCACGATCGCGCCGCGCGCCGCGCGCACGCCGCTGCGCACCGCGGCCGACTGGCCACCCGATGCGGCGTGCCTGATCTGGCGAAGCTGGACATAGCGTTTCTTCAGCTCGGTGAGCTTCTCGCCAGTCTTATCGGTCGAGCCGTCGTTGACATAGACGATCTCGTAGGCCCAGCGTCCGTTCAGCGCCGCCGCAATTTCCGATATCAGCGGTGCGAGATTGTCCTCCTCGTTGCGTACGGGCACGACGATGGAGACGGCAACCGTGGCTGTTTCGGGAGAAGGCAATTCTGCGCTCTTGGCTGGTTGGGCGGCCGGAACCTGAGCAGGCGGCCAGCAGCCGCTTTTATGGACCCGGCGCGCCCCGAGCAACCCTTTTGAGACGCTCCAGGGAAGGCCCGGGCAGCGCCACCACGGTGCCGTCGCGCTCGATGGCAAAGCCGAGCCGGCGCGCCGCGAACCAGTAGCGCACGATCATGGCGCCGATCACGCCGACCAGTGCGCCGGCGACCACGTCGCTCGGGTGATGCGCGAGCAGCACCAGCCGCGTCGCGCAGATGATCAGCGCGTAAGCGAGCATGAACCAGCGCGTCTGCGGCCACAGCGCCGATACTGCAAAGGCCAGCGCGAACGCCGTGTTGGCGTGTCCGGACGGAAAGCTGGCAAAGGCCTCGCTGTCGGCGAAATGCGAAAAGTTGAAGGGATTGGCCTCGCCGCCGACGAACGGCCTGCCCCGTCCGACCGCCCATTTCAGCACCTCGCCGACGAGAGCCGGCGTCACCACCGCGCAGAGCAGGAATTGCAGCCGCGTGCCGAGCCCGAGCAGCAGCGAGCGCGCGGTGCCCCGCGCGGCGGCGGAGGCAATCAGCACGAGCGCCATCAGGCCGAACAGCGTCCAGCCCACGTAAAGCGTCTTGCCGAAATCGGTGAGGATGCGCACCCACCACAGGCTGGGCGTGCCGCGCGGCGGCATCAGGCGGATTTCGGTCGCATCGAACAGGTACATCAACGCAATGATCGCAGCGCCGAGGCCTGCAATCAGCCACAGCGCGTGCCTTGCGGCGGCACGGCCAGCCTCGGCGCGGCGCGAATGCGAGGGCGAACGAACGAGCTGGGCGAACGAGGCGACCAGGGTGCCGAAGAAGCGCCCGAGATAATGCGGCGACGCCGCCCGCTTCGCAGCCATTTCTATTCCGTACCTTCGGAGCGGAAGATCGAGATCGAGATCGCCTTGCCTTGCGAGAAATTGAAGCCGTCGATCCGGGTCATCACGTTGTAGCGCAGCCCGATCGCCTCGGCGCGCGCCACGAAATAGCGTTCCGAGCGCGATTCCACCAGCGCGAAGCGGCAGGTGCCTTGCCCGAGGAAGTCGGCCGCGCGCGAACCGTCCGTCAGCAGCGTGGTCGTATCGGTCATGAACACCAGGCTCGGCTCGTGGAAGCCGGCCGCAGCGATCTTCGGTCCGACGCATTTCACATTGCGCAGCGCCCGGGCGATTTCCGGACTCGGGAACAGCCGCGTCAATGCCGGCGCTACCGCGCCATAAGTGGCAAAGGAGAGAAACAGCGCGGCGACCACCGCATTGAGCAGCGAGCGCTCGGCATGGCCGTCGTCATACAGCCACCAGGCGATGAGGCCGAAAATCAGCGCCGCCGCCACGAACGGCCAGGCAAAGAACACCGGATGGCGCGTCAGCGTGATGGCGCCGACGATGGCCAGCACCGAGCCGCCGGCCGGCACCACGAACCACCAGGCGGTGCCGCGGATCACCCAGGCCGCGCGCGACAGCACGCGCCGCTCCATCGCGCCCACCGCCAGGATCGCGATCGCCGGATACAGCGGCAGCACGTAATGCGGCAGCTTGGTCAGCACCAGCTCGAACACGATCCAGGATGGAATCAGCCAGGCCAATAGATATTGCGCGCCGGGCTCGCGCCGCGCGCGCCACACCGCAGGCGCGGCAAGGCCTGCGAGCACCGCGCCCGGCCAGAACGTCACCCAGAACAGCAAGAGATACACGCCGGGCGGCGCGCCATGCGATTCCTGCCCGACGAACTTCGCCAACATGTCGCCGCCGACCGAGTCGGTGAAGAAGGTTTGCCCGGCGCGAAGGAAGATCGCCGCGAACCACGGCAGCACCAGCACCAGGGTCCACATCAGGCCCCAGACCGGCCGCAGCCGCCACAGCCAACCGACATTACGGTCGAGAATGCCGAGCATCAGGATGGTGAGCCCGACGAACATCAGGATCAGCGGTCCCTTGAGCAGGATTCCGCCGGCGAGCGCCGTCCAGAAAATCGCAGGTGCACCCCATGGCGGACGCGCGGGGTCCTCGCCGCGCTGCCAGGAGAGATAGACGCGCGCCATCGCGCCCATGGCGGCAATGACGGTGAGCAGCAGCATGGCGTCGGTCTTGGCGAGCCGCGCCTCGACGCTGAGCAGCACCGACGAACACATGATCAGCGCGGCCAGGATCGCGCCTCGCCGCGTGGCGAAGGCAAGCGCCGTCCAGTAGGTCAGCAGCACCGCGCCGGTGGCGCCGATCAACGAGGGAATCCGGTAGATCCAGATGCGCGCCTGCGGCCGCGGCAGCCCGAGTGCGGCGGCCGTTTCGACTGCGGCCGCCTGCATCCAGTAGATGCCGACCGGTTTCTTGTAGCGGACGTCATCCTGGAAGCGGATGTCGACGAAGTCGCCGCTTTCGACCATCTGCTTGGTGGCCTGCGCAAAGCGCGCCTCGTCGCGGTCGATCGGCGGGATGGTGAAGAAGCCCGGCAGGTAGAACAGCATGCAGCAGAGCAGCAGGAATGCCACCGCGCGGCCGTGGCTGCCGGCGACGAAGTCGACAACGAGCGCAAGCCGGCCGCCCGGATTCACCCGGTTCTTCGGCTCGCGCGGTTCGCCAAATCGGGGGCGGGCATAGGTCTCGACCATCGGTTCCGCATACGCTGAAACCGCCGTTCCTACAACCGCTTAGGGTGCATCTACTGAATTCTGATCACAACTGTGTCCGCCGCGCCCGTGGCGTCGATCACGGTCAAGCGCGCAAAGCCCGGCCCGGGCGGCTCGACCAGCCTCTGCCGGCGGCTGTCGATCTCGCCGGCGGAGGCGCCGTTGACCAGCACGGTCATCGGTAACACCCCACCCGCGACTTTCACCGGCATCGCCGCATTCTGCCCGTCACCGGAGCGATCGACGTCAATGCGAGAACCATTGAGCGGGAACTGGATGCGGGGCGCCAGATCGCTGCCGGCGCGCACCAGTTCGCCCATCGGGCGGAACCGGCGCAGCGGCGGCGGCAGCTTTGCGTTGCCGGCAACCAGCGCGGCTCTTGGCGCCTTCGCCAGCGGCGCCGGGACCTTGCCGGTGCGGGCGAAGGCGTCGAACAGAATGGGAGCAGCCGCCGCGCGCCCGATCAGCCCGGGAACCGGCGCGCCATCGGGCCGGCCGACCCAGACACCGAGGGTCATTTTGCCGTCGAAGCCGACCGACCAGGCGTCGCGGTAGCCGTAGCTGGTGCCGGTCTTGAAGGCGATGCGGTTATGCGTGCCGTTCTCCGGTGGCGGCGTGCCGAGCAGGACGTTGCCGACCTGCCAGGCCGCGGCCTGGTCCATCAGCCGCATCGGCTCGCGCCCGTCGCGGAACATGGCGATCTCGCGCAGCGGCTTGGTGGTGCCGAGCCGCGCCAGGCCGGCATAGAGCTGCGCCAGATCCTGCAGGGTGACGCCGACGCCACCGAGACCCATCGCCAGCCCCGGCGCTTCGTTCTTCGGCAGCACCAGCGACGCGCCGGCCTGTTTCAGCCGCGACGACAGCCGGCTCGAGCCGACGCGGTCGAGCAGCGCGATCGCGGGCACGTTCAGCGACAGCTGCAGCGCCCGGCGCACCGGCACCGTGCCCTGGAACGTCATGTCGAAGTTTTCCGGCGCATAGGAGCCGAAGCGAATCGGCCGGTCGTCGATCAGGCTTTCGGGATGCACAAAGCCATCTTCGAAGGCGAGGCCGTAGATGAAGGGTTTCAGCGTCGAGCCCGGCGAGCGAACTGCCCGCGTCATGTCGACCTGCCCTGCCCTCCGCTCGTCGAAATAATCCGCCGAGCCGACATGGGCGAGCACGTCGCCGCTCGCGTTGTCGACCGCGATGATGCCGACGGAAATCTCAGGTCCGAGCGCTAGCGCGCGGTCGCGCGCCAGCGCCTCCAGCACCCTCTGCAAGTTGGCATCGAGCGTTAGCCGAATCACCGGCGCGTCCTTGATCGTCGCGATCGCCTGGTCGGAGGAGTGCGGCGCCAGCATGGGCATCGGCTTGCGCAGCTTCGGCACGACGGTCGCCTTGGCCTGCGCGGCGTCGTCGCCGGCGACGATGCCCTCTTCCACCATGCGGGTGAGTACCTTGTCGCGCGCGGCGCGGGCGGCACCGGGATGGCGGTCAAGACGGCGGATTTCCGGCGACTGCGGCAGCGCCACCAGGAGCGCGGCTTCAGCCAGCGTCAGCCGCTTGGGCTCCTTGCCGAAATACGCGATGGAGGCGGCGCGGATGCCCTCGAGATTGCCGCCGAACGGCGCCAGCGCGAGATAGAGGTTGAGGATCTCGTCCTTGCTGAGCTGCCGCTCCAGCTCCACCGCGCGCACCATCTGGCGCAGCTTGGCGTAGACCGAGCGCTCCCGTCGCGGCTCGATCAGCCGCGCGAGCTGCATGGTGATGGTCGAGCCGCCGGAAACGATACGGCCGCTGGCGACGAGCTGGAGTGCCGCCCGCGTCAGCGCCAGCGGATCGACGCCGGCATGGGAATGGAACCGCTTGTCCTCGAACGCGAGCAGCAGCTTGAGGTAGGTCGGGTCGACATCGCGCTTCGCATCGACCGG
>NZ_JBQTHN010000055.1:0-4528 GCF_052389815.1 Bradyrhizobium sp.
CCGGGGAGATCACGTATAAACCGTCAAACCATTGCGCGGGGAAGGTCGGGATGTCCTGGCTGTACCTGTCAAATCCGTGTGCGTTTTCTTACTACCGTTGCACACGGTGCTGCGGGCGCAGCCGGCGCCCGGCCTTCTCCGCGCCCTCTGACCGAAGAGGGAGCAAACGAAATTGCAGAACCCGGGCGAAATCGAGTCGCGGGAATGAGAGCGCTTGCGTGCAACAAACTCACTGTCGTCCCGGGCAAGCGAGCAAAGCGAGCGCGACCCGGGATCCATAACCACAGGACAAGGTTTTGCGAAGGCTGGAGCTCCAACCTTTTCCAACAACTCGACCCTGTGGTTATGGACCCCGGCCTTCGCCGGGGCGACACTGCCTATACCGCTTGCAGCGTGGCTGCCTCGCGCCTCAGCTCGCCGCTTCCAGCCGTTCTTCCGTCAGCAGCCGCATCGCGGCGTCGGCGTCCATCGGCTCGCCGAAGGCGAAGCCCTGCGCGTATTCGCAGCCCAATTGGTAGAGCTCGACGGCGTCGGAGTCGGTCTCGGCGCCTTCGGCGACCACGTCCATGCCGAGATCGTGGGCGAGCGCGATGATCGATTTCAGGATCACCGGGCGCGTGCCGCGGCTGGTGGTGCGCACGAACGACTGATCGATCTTGATGGTGTCGAACGGGAAGCGCTGCAGGTACGAGAGCGAGGAATGGCCGGTGCCGAAATCGTCGAGCGACAGCCCGGTGCCGAGCTCGCGGATCCGCGTCAGCATCTGCGCCGCGTGCTCCGGGTTCTCCATGACCAGCGATTCCGTCAATTCCAGCTTCAGCGTGCCGCGCGCCACCGAGGAGCGCGACAGCACGGTCCGGATGTCGTGGATCAAATCGTGGCGCAGCAATTGCCGCGAGGAGACGTTGACGCTGGCGAAGATCGGCTCGCGCGAGCGCATCGCGCGCTGCCACACCGAAAGCTGCCGCGCGGTCTGGTCCATCACGAACATGCCGAGATCGACGATCAGGCCGATCTCCTCGGCGATGTTGATGAACTCCGACGGCGACATGCGGCCGAGCTTGGGATGGTCCCAGCGCGCCAGCGCCTCGAAGCCGGCGATGGTGCGATCCTCCAGCCGCACGATCGGCTGGTAGAGGATCGAGATCTCCTGGCGCTCGATGGCGCGGCGCAGCTCCGATTCCAGCGTCAGGCGGTCGGTCTTGCGCGCGCGCATCGCCGGCTTGTAGACGTCGATGCGGTCGCCGCCGATGCGCTTGGAGTGATACATCGCCAGCTCCGCATCCTTGATGATCTCCTCGGAGAGCTGCGCCTGCGGATCGGACAGCGCAAGGCCGATCGAGGCGGTGAGGAAGATCTCGCGGTCGTTGAAGGCGATCGGCGCGCGGATGGTCTTGCGAATGGTCTCGGCAAAGGCGGTGATGCGCGCGGATTCCTGCTCGGAGAGCAGGATCAGCCCGAACTGGTCGCCGGCGAGCCGGGCCAGCGTGTCCTGTGGTTTCAGGATGCGCGTCAGCCGCCGCGCCAGCGTCAGCAGGATGGAATCGCCGACGGCGATGCCGACGGAATCGTTGACCTGCTTGAAGCGGTCGAGGTCGATCACCATCAGGGTCGGCCGCAGCGTCGGCATCGTCTTGGCGAAGGTCGCGACCGCGTTGAGGCGGTCCATGAACAGCTTGCGGTTCGGCAGGCCGGTGAGGTTGTCGTGCACGCTGTCATGCAGCATGCGCTCCTCGGCGTTCTTGATGTCGGTGACGTCGGTCAGCGTGCCGATCACGCGCGACACCTCGCCGTCGGAGCCGACCACCGGACGCGCCTTCAGCGCGAACCACATGAAATGGCCGTCGGGCGTTCGCAGGCGGAAATCCTGCACCAGGCGGCCGCGGCGCTGGTCGAGCACGCTGTCGAGCGCGGCGCGGAAACGGTCCTGGTCCAGCGGGTGCAGCACCTCGAGCCATTTCGCGGCGGGGCCCTCCAGCGTGCCGCGCTTCAGGCCCAGCAGCGCCTCGGTCTCGGGGCTGGTGAAAACCTTGTCGGCGGAGACGTCCCAGTCCCAGATCAGGTCGCCGGAGCCGGCCAGCGCCAGTGCGCGGCGCTCGACGTCGGAGACGACGCCCGTGGTGGCGCCGCCGCCCGCAAAGGCGTGCTGCATGACCGTGAAGCCGATCAGCATCACGATCAGCACGAGGCCGCCGAGCAGGGCAGGGCCGACGATGTCGTTGGTGACGCTGCCCCCTACCGTCATGCCGGCGGCGATCACCCAGACCACGAGGAGGAACCAGGTCGGGATCAGCAGCACCGCGCGATCGAAGCCGTGGGTCGACAGGTAAACGATCAGCGCAAAGCCGGCGAAGGCGATCAGCACCAGCGACATGCGCGCGATGCCGGAGGCGACCGCGGGATCGAACAGCGCCAGCGCAACCAGCGAGCCGAGGAAGGTCAGCCAGCCGATGGTGATGTGCGAGTAACGCACGTGCCAGCGCGACAAATTGAGATAGGCGAACAGGAACACCAGCAATGTCGCCGCGAGGATCGCCTCGCCCGCCGCGCGCCAGACGCGCTCGGCGTTGTTCGACATGTCCAGCACCTTGCCCCAGAAGCCGAAGTCGACGCCGATATAGACCAGCACCGCCCAGGCGAGCGCGGCGGCGGCCGGAAACATGATCGAGCCCTTCACGACGAACAGGATGGTGAGAACCAGCGCCAGAAGGCCGGAAATGCCGATCACGATGCCGTGGTAGAGCGTGAAGGAGTTGACCTTGTCCTTGTAGGCTTCGGGCTCCCACAGATAGAGCTGCGGCAGGTTGTTGGTGCGCAGCTCGGCCACATAGGTGACGACGGCGCCGGGATCCAGCGTAATGCGGAAGATGTCGGCGGTTGCGCTTTCCTGCCGCTCGGGGCGGTCGCCGATCGAGGGCGTGATGGTGGCGACGCGCGACAGGCCGAGGTCGGGCCACAACAGGCCCGAAGACACGATGCGGTAGTGCGGCGCGACGATCAGGCGATCGAGCTGGTCGTCGGTGTTGTTGGCGAGCGCGAATACCACCCAGTTCTGGCCGCCTTCGCGGGCCCGGACCTCGATGCGGCGAACGATGCCGTCGGTTCCCGGCGCGGTGGAAACCTGGATGCGGTCGGTGTCGCTACGCTGATGGTCGAGCACGGCGGTGAGGTCGATGGCGGGCGCGTCACTGCGGACGCTGACGGCGTCGATCGCGCGCGCGGGCGCCGCGACAGCAACAATCATGAGGCCCAGCGCTATGCACGCAAGGCGCCTGATCCGACGCAATGTCAGTACTCCGCGATAACGTTCGCCCCGGCCAAGCGACCGGCCCGGCGTCTCGCGATAGATGCCATGAAAGCGAGGGAAATCAAAGGGTTTCCACCCGCCGATCGGTTGGGACAGTTAAACGGCCAACACAATTTTGCCAATATGTTGGCTGGTCTCCATGCGCCGGTGCGCATCGGCAGCCTTTTCCAGCGGGAAAGTGCTGTCCATCATGGGCTTTACCTTCCCCGCGCGCAGGAACGGCATCACCGTGGCCTCGATGGCCGCAACCATCGCCGCCTTATCCGCATTCGTACGGGGTCGCAGCGTCGAGCCGGTATGGGTCAGGCGCTTCACCATCAGCTTGGAAAAATTGGCCGTCGCCTTCGGCGCGTTGGACAGGAACGCGATCTGCACGATGCGGCCGTCGACCGCGGCGGCGTCGTAGTTGCGATCGATATAGTCGCCGCCGACCATGTCGAGGATGACATTGGCGCCGACGTTGTCGGTCGCCTGCCTGGTCTCGGCGACGAAGTCCTGGGTCTTGTAGTTGATCGCGACGTCGGCCCCGAGCTTGAGGCACGCAACGGCCTTGTCCTGCGCACCGACGGTGACGATCACCTTGGAACCGAGCGCTTTCGCAAGCTGGATCGCCATGGTGCCGATGCCGGAGGAGCCGCCATGGATCAGCAGCGTCTCGCCGGGCCTCAAGGCGCCGCGCTCGAACACGTTATGCCAGACCGTCATCAGCGTTTCCGGAATGGCGCCGGCTTCCGCCATGGTGAGCGAAGGCGGCACGGCCATCGCCTGGCCGTCTTGCGCAATGCAATACTGGGCATAGCCGCCGCCGGCCACCAGCGACATCACCTTGTCGCCGACCTTGTGCCTGCTGACACCGGGGCCTGTGGCGACCACTTCGCCCGCGATTTCGAGGCCGGGCAGGTCGCTGGCGCCGGGCGGCGGCGGATAGGCACCGGAGCGCTGCGCGACGTCCGGCCGGTTGACGCCGGCGGCCATCACCTTGACCAGCAGCTCGCCGGGGCCGGGCACGGGCAGGCTACGCTGCTCGGGGATCAGCACCTCCGGACCGCCGGGCTTGCTGATGGCGACAACGGTCATTTGCGCAGGCAGCTTTTCCATGATTTGTCCTTGGGAAATGCGGGAAATCCGGACCGATGCTTAGCCAGCCGGATTGCCGCTGGCAACCGTTGCCGAGCGCATATCACGGAGACGAGCGATGCCTATCGAAGACGACGACCGCCC
>NZ_JBQTHN010000056.1:0-10015 GCF_052389815.1 Bradyrhizobium sp.
CGGTTCTTGGTCTCGTATTCGACGTGAGCGGTCGAGATCGTGATGCCGCGCGCCTTCTCTTCCGGCGCCTTGTCGATCTGGTCGTATGCCGTGAACGTTGCACCGCCCGTCTCGGCCAGGATCTTGGTGATCGCCGCCGTCAGCGACGTCTTGCCATGGTCGACGTGACCGATGGTGCCGATGTTGCAGTGGGGTTTGGTACGTTCAAACTTTGCTTTGGCCATTTGACTCTCCGTTCAATCGCTGACTGGCATCAACGATTATCAAGCAAACTTCTTCTGGACTTCCGCCGACACGTTGGCGGGGGCTTCTGCGTAATGGTCGAATTGCATCGTGAAGGTGGCGCGTCCCTGGCTCATCGAGCGCAGGTTATTGACGTAGCCGAACATGTTCATGAGCGGCACCATCGCGTTGATGACGTTGGCGTTGCCGCGCATGTCCTGGCCCTGGATCTGGCCGCGCCGCGAGTTGAGGTCGCCGATCACCGAGCCGGTGTAGTCTTCCGGGGTCACCACCTCGACCTTCATGATCGGCTCGAGCAGGACCGACTTGCCCTTCTGCAGCGCCTCGCGGAAGCAGGCGCGCGTGGCGATTTCGAACGCCAGCGCCGAGGAGTCGACGTCGTGATACTTGCCGTCGATCAGCTGCACCTTGACGTCCACCACCGGGAAGCCGGCGACCACGCCCGACGACAGCACGCTCTCGATGCCCTTTTCGACGCCGGGGATGTATTCCTTCGGCACCGCGCCGCCGACGATCTTCGACTCGAACTCGTAGCCCTTGCCGGGCTCGCTCGGCTCGACCACGAGGGTGACGGCCGCGAACTGGCCGGTGCCGCCGGTCTGCTTCTTGTGGGTGTAGCTTTGCTCGACCTTCTTGGTGACGCGCTCACGGAACGCCACCTGCGGCGCGCCGATGTTGGCCTCCACCTTGTAGGTGCGCTTGAGGATGTCGACCTTGATGTCGAGATGGAGCTCGCCCATGCCCTTGAGGATGGTCTGGCCGGACTCCTGGTCGGTCGACACGCGGAACGACGGATCCTCCGCGGCGAGCTTGGCGAGAGCAATGCCGAGCTTTTCCTGGTCGGCCTTGGTCTTCGGCTCGATCGCGATCTCGATCACCGGCTCCGGAAATTCCATCTTTTCGAGAATCACCGGCTTGTTCGCGTCGCACAGCGTGTCGCCGGTGCGCGCTTCCTTGAGGCCCGCCAGCGCGACGATGTCGCCGGCATAGGCTTCCTTGATGTCTTCGCGGTTGTTGGCATGCATCAGCAGCATGCGGCCGATGCGCTCCTTGCGGTCACGCGTCGAGTTGACGACGCCGGTGCCCGACACCAACGTGCCGGAATAAATGCGGCAGAACGTGATGGTACCGACGAACGGATCGTCCATGATCTTGAACGCCAGCAGCGCCAAAGGCTCCTTGTCGTTCGGAAGGCGAATGATCTCGTTGCCGTCCTCGTCGAGGCCCTTGATGGCGGGCACGTCGATCGGCGACGGCAGATAATCCACCACCGCGTCGAGCAGCGGCTGCACGCCCTTGTTCTTGAAGGCCGAGCCGCACAGCACCGGAAAGAACGCGCCGGTCAGCACCGCCTTGCGGATCAGCCGCTTCAGCGTCGCTTCATCGGGCTCGTTGCCGTCGAGGAAAGCAGCCAGCGCATCGTCGTCGAGCTCGACGGCGGCTTCCACCATCTTCTCGCGGTATTCCTTGGCCTGGTCGACGAGATCGGCCGGGATGTCGACATAGTCGAACTTCGCGCCGAGCGATTCGTCGTTCCAGATGATGCCCTTCATCTTCACGAGGTCGACGAGACCCTTGAAGTTGTTCTCGGCGCCGATCGGCAGCTGGATGGCGATCGGCTTGGCGCCGAGGCGGTCGACGATGTCGGCAAGGCACTTGAAGAAGTCGGCGCCGGTCTTGTCCATCTTGTTGGCGAATACGATGCGCGGAACCTTGTACTTGTCGCCCTGGCGCCAGACGGTCTCGGTCTGGGGCTCGACGCCCTGGTTGCTGTCGAGCACGCATACGGCGCCGTCGAGCACGCGCAAGCTGCGCTCGACCTCGATGGTGAAGTCGACGTGGCCGGGGGTGTCGATGATGTTCAGACGCTTGCCGGCCCAGAACGCGGTGGTCGCAGCCGAGGTGATCGTGATGCCCCGCTCCTGCTCCTGCTCCATCCAGTCCATCGTCGCGGCACCTTCGTGCACTTCGCCGATCTTGTGGCTCTTGCCGGTGTAATAGAGGATGCGCTCGGTGGTCGTGGTCTTGCCGGCGTCGATATGCGCCATGATACCGAAGTTGCGGTAGTCCTCGATGGCATGTTGGCGGGGCATGGTCTGTTCCTTGATTCCGGTTTTTCGCCGTTACCAGCGATAGTGCGAGAAGGCACGGTTGGCTTCCGCCATCCGGTGCACGTCTTCGCGCTTCTTGACCGCATTCCCCCGGTTGTTCGACGCGTCGAGCAGCTCGGCCGAGAGCCGCTCCGTCATCGTCTTTTCGTTGCGATCGCGCGCTGCAGCGATCAGCCAGCGGATGCCGAGCGCCTGGCGGCGCACCGTGCGGACTTCCACCGGCACCTGATAGGTGGCGCCGCCGACGCGGCGGGAGCGGACCTCGATGGTCGGCATCACGTTCTCGAGCGCCTGCTCGAACACGCCGAGCGGATTCTGCTTGGTCTTGGCCTCGATCATGCCGAGCGCACCGTAGACGATGCCTTCGGCAACGGACTTCTTTCCGGCGTACATCACCGAGTTCATGAACTTCGTGATGACGATGTTCCCGAACTTGGGATCCGGAAGGACTTCACGCTTTTCGGCAGAATGGCGACGCGACATCTGATCTCTTCCCGATTATTTCGGACGCTTGGCGCCGTACTTCGAACGGCGCTGCTTACGGTTCTTGACGCCCTGGGTATCCAGCACGCCGCGGAGGATGTGGTAGCGCACGCCGGGCAAGTCCTTGACGCGGCCGCCGCGGATCATCACCACCGAGTGCTCCTGCAGGTTATGGCCCTCGCCGGGGATGTAGCCGATCACCTCGAAGCCGTTGGTCAGGCGCACCTTGGCGACCTTGCGGAGCGCCGAGTTCGGCTTCTTCGGGGTCGTCGTGTAGACGCGCGTGCACACGCCGCGCTTCTGCGGCGACTGCTGCAGCGCCGGCACCTTCTTGCGCGACTTCTGCACTTCGCGCGGCTTTGCGATCAGCTGGTTGATCGTCGGCATGTAGCCTTCACCCTCTTATTCGCGCGCAACCAATGACCGGCTGCGCAAATTCTTGTTCGGGACACCCCGCCCCGTCCGGCCGCCTCGCGTGAAAACGTTCACGCAAAACGAAAACACGCCAACCACCCATTCCCTGAGTGGAAAGCGCTTCGACGCCACAGAGGACCGCGGATAAAGACGAAACAGCGTTCGCTGTTCCATCCGGACACCGAGGTCATGCATCCGAAATCGATCTCAAGAGGACTTGCTCAAGAGAACAAAAATCGCACTGGCATTGCCTAGCTATGATCGACAGCGTTTGAGCGGCATTCGTCGAGGTTGGTGCCCTTCCCGGCCGAAAAAGCAGGTCAGGGTGCTCCGTTCCGACGCTGGCGTTGCTCACCGCCTGTCGTTAAGTGGGCGCCTTGTATAAGCCCGACCTGGTCAAGTCAAGGCGAAACGGTGGCTTGGAAGCGCCTCTGGCACTTGCGGAATCCGTCGACTGCGCCCGCACCGGCGCAAGGCGGCCGGTCGCTCGTCACCGCAACAAAAGACAAGGCCGGGCGGGCCGCGAGAACATCATCTTTCCGGATGGCGCGTCAAACCGCTCTTCCACATGGGATTCGGGTTCGATTAAGGTAAAATAATACTCCTAGAGCCGCTTTCGACTTCGACCAGGCGGGAGCTGCTGGGCCGCCGCAAAGCCTGCCCCGCGAGTCGCGCAGGCGCTGGATGGCCGATCGGCCGCGCCGAATCGATTCGATGGCCGAACGATTTTCCGGGCCCAGCAAGCGGATATCCGCGGGCGCGGCCGGCCGCGCGTCGCCCGGCTATCCCAAGCAGGGCCGCATCGCCTGAGCGCGCGGCTCACTCCTCATCGTCGTCGTCCTCGTTGTCGTCATCCGCCTGGCCGGCATGATGCGAGGCGTGGCTCTGGTCGTCCCAGAGCTTGCGGTAGACCCCGCCTTTGGCGAGCAGTTCCGCATGCGAGCCGCGCTCGATGGCGCGGCCGCCGGAAATCACGATGATCTCGTCCATCTCGACCACCGAGGTCAGCCGGTGCGTCGACCAGATCATGGTGCGGCCTTCGGCGACGTTGAGCAGCGTGCGGTTGATCGCCGCTTCCGTGGTCTGGTCGAGCGCGGAGGTCGCCTCGTCCAGCAGCAGGATCGAGGGGTTGCGGATGAGCGCGCGCGCGATCGCGATGCGCTGGCGCTGGCCGCCCGACAGCGTGTCGCCGCGCTCGCCGACCTGGGTGTCGTAACCCTCCGGCAGGCTCATGATGTAGCTGTGGATCTCGGCCTTCCGCGCCGCCTGCTCGACCTCATCGTCGGTCGCGCCTTCCTTGCCGAGGCGGATGTTCTCGCGGATCGACATGTTGAACAGCATGTTCTCCTGGAACACGATCGCCATCTTTGCCCGCAGCGATTCCAGCGTGACGCGGCGGATGTCGACGCCGTCGATGGTAACCCTGCCATCGTCCGGCGTGTACAGCCGCAGGATCAGGTTGAGCAGCGTGCTCTTGCCGGAGCCCGAGGGGCCGACGATCGCAATGCTCTTGCCGGCATCGAGCTTGAGCGTGAGGTTGTCGAGCACCGGCGTCGCCGCGCCCTCATACCCGAAGGTGACGCGTTCGAAGGTGATGTCGTTCTCGACGCGCGGCAGCTCCGGCGCACTGGGCCGGTCGGCGCCGCGGGTGGGCTCGTCGAGCAGCTCCTGGATGTGGCGCACGGCAGCGGCCGACTGGATCGACACCGGGATGAAGTGCATGAGATGGGCGATGTTGTAGGACACCTCCCAGAACGCGCTTTCGAAGGTGACGAAGGTGCCGATGGTGATCTGGCCCTTGGTGGCGAGATAGGCACCGATCGCCAGCACCACGAGGTGCAACAGCAGCACGGAGACGGTGACGGTGCGCTCCACCATGGTGGAGAGGAACACCGCGGAAGCCGTCTTGATGCGCACATCCTGGTTGCGCAGCGAAAACCAGCCGAAGACGCGGCGCTGCAGGCTGAACGCCTTCACCACCGCCTGCGCCGCGATGCTCTCCTGCACCGTGCCGAGCAGCGCCGCCTCGTTCAGCTTCTGCTCGTAATTGGCCTGCACTGCCTTGGGCGTGAGGATGCGCGGGCCGATCAGGGTGATCGGAAACACCAAAAGCGCCACCGCGGCGAGCTGCCAGTTCAGGAACAGCATCAGGAGGATACCGGCGATGAGCTCGAGGAACGGCAGCGCGGCGCTGTTGGCAAAGCTCTTGACCACGCTCTCGAAGGCCGTGAGATCGATCGAGAAGCGCGACAGGATCTCGCCGCGCTTGGTCTTGGCGAAATAGCCGGCCGGCAGGTCCTGCACGTGCTCGAAGATGCGCGTGCGCACGTCGGCGATCAGGCCCGCCGCCAGCCGGGCGTCGTGGCGCTCGTACCAGACCGCGATGATCGAGGTCAGGATGCCGGCCACCGCCAGCACGCCGAGGATCTTGTAGAGGGCCTTGAAATCCTCCTCGCCGAGCGCGTCGTCGATCAGGAATTTCAGGCTGAGCGGCATGATGACGTTGAACAGCGTCTCGACGATGACGCCGAAGCTGACGAAGGCGATCAGCTTCTTGTAGTTGCCGAAATGGGGCCGGACAAAACCGTAGATGGTGGCGAACGCGCCCGCCGCCTCGCGCGCGGTGAAGACGACGAGATCCTCGTCTTCCTCGTCGTCGAGCTCGATTTCCTCCTCGTCCTCCTCCGCCGCCTCGTCGGCGGAGACCGGCGCAGCATGCGGATCGGCCGCCGCGAGCCTGTTCAGCTCGGGATCGTCGGTCCGGGCACGTGTCGGAGCGTCCGGTGAAGGAGGTTTGGGCGCCATGAAACCAACCGATATCGCACGGCCGGCATGACCGCTACGCGAGGCGATAGCGGCAAATCGCTACCGTTCCAATCCTAGGCGATCAGGCGGCATTCGGCAAAACAAATGGAACAAAACGGGTTAACGCGGCTATTCGTCCTCGTCCTCGATCCTGTCGAAGAACGAATAACGCAGGCTGTCGGCGTCGGCGTACCAATGCCCCGGCCCCTTGTTGGCCGCCAGCGTCGCCGCCCAAACGGCATCCATCACGTCGCGGCGGTGCATCGACAGGTCGAAGCCGTTGCCGAAGAACAGTTCCGACCACTCCCACCAGGTGCCGAGCTTCTTCACGCCTCGCAGCAGGTCGTAGCGGTCGATGATCGCCGGCGCCATGTCAGACGTCACCGAGCCGAACACGATGCCGGTCCTGACCACGCGGTTGAGCTCGCGCACTGCGCGCGCCACCTGCCTTTCGGAGACGTGGCAGAGGCTGGTTTCGAACACGAAATCGAAGCTGCCTGCCTTGAACGGCATGTCCGTGACGGTGCCGAGCTTGTTGTACTTCTGCAGCGCCCTCGGCGTTTTGGCGTGGATGGCGCGGTTGTTCTCGATGCCCCAGGCATCGATGCCGCGCTCGCGCAGCGCGCCGACCAATTCGCCGCTGGCGGAACCGGCGACCAGCAGCTTGTAGCCCTTTGCCTCGCCCCAGACGATCCTGATCAGCTGAGTCAGGTAGTCGGGATCGGTGAACCGGTGCCACGCCTCGCTGTAGGGACCGGCGCCGCGATAATTGTCGAAATAATCGCGGTCGATCTTGTCGGACAGCGGCTTCTCGGTCTGCGTCTTGGCGCGGCGCAGCCGCATCATCTCGGTGAGGATGAGGTCGGTCGCGGCGTCCGAGGAGTCGAGCAGCCCGTTGAGCGTGGAGTCGAACAGGTAGTCGCCGACCACGACGATCCCCGGATGCTGCTTCGGCTCCGGCCGGTGGTTGGTCAGCACGTCGCGCGCCGGCAGGCCGCCGGGCAGCGCGTTGACCGACGATAGCCAGCGATGGATCTTGCCCTCGAGGAAATACTCGCGCGCGTTGCCGAGCGAAGCCGGCAGCGACTTCAGCGCGGCATCGATCAGCTCCTGGTCGGAGAGATTGGCAAAGGCGAGCGCGTCGGAGCCGGCGATCAGCCAGTTCAGCACGCCGTGCCGGCCGACGTCGTGGCGCGAGCCTTCGTTGTAGACGCAGCAGCCGCCGAACGCTTCCGACATGAACCAGGAGCCCGGGATCTTCTCGCCCCAGAACGGCTCGTCGAACAGGATCGAGACGCGCAGGTAATGTGCCGGCCGGTCGAAATAAGAGACGTGCTTGACCATGGAGGCGCGCAGCTGCTCGCCTTCCCAGCCCATGGTCGACAGCCAGGAATGCGGCAGACACATCAGCACGAGGTCGAAGTCGCGGCTCTCCGGCCCTTTGCCGTTCATCATGTTGAGGCGGTAGCGGCCGGCGGCGGTCTTGCCGACCTTGAGCACGCGATGATTGAGCTGGATGTCGGCGCTCACTTCGGAGGCCAGGCACTCGATCAGCTGCTCGTTGCCGTTCTGGATGGAATACAGGCCAATATAGCCGTCGACATCCATCACGAAGTTCTTCAGCGCGTTGAGGCCGTTGGTGTTGTGCGATTCGGTCGCGATATCCGAGCGCGCCATCACCTTGAAGAAGCGCTTTGCGACGGGATCGTCGACTTCCTCGTCGAGCAGCTGCTCCGCAGTCTTCCAGGCCCAGGGGTGCTCGTTGTCCTGGGCGCCGACGCCTTCATAATATTGCAGCGGGCTCATCATGCCGGTGCAGCGCTTGCGGAACGCCTCGATCGCCGCCGCGGTCTTCTCGCCGTATTTGCGGCGCATGCCCGGCACGTCGTTGAGCAGGACGCCGTCGAGCTGCACCTGCTCGGCGTCCATTGGAATGGTCTGCAGTCCGAAATGCTGGATCAGCTCGCGCAGCGGATCGGGGCCGGTCATCGAGTAATCGTAGATTTCGGCAACGCCCGCCTCGTACATCGCGTTCGCGGTATCGAACTTGCGGGTGACGATCTTGCCGCCAAGGCGGTCGGAAGCCTCGTAGATGGTGATGCGGCAGAGGTCGCCGAGCTTCTTCTTCAGATACCAGGCGCTCATCAGCCCGCCGGGGCCGCCGCCGACAATTGCGAGGTCCAACATGTATTCCGTTCCGCCGCTTCCGCCGCCCCCCTGCCCGGAAAGCGCGCGGTCAAATCCGCTACTAGGAAAGGCGCTTTTCACCCTGAAGGAAAGATGAACAAAGCGGGTTTCTGCACCGCAGCAATGAAGAAAAACAAAAAGGCCGGCGCATGGCCGGCCTTTTCGCAGCATATATTTCCGTAGTTCTACCGGAGCGCTTACTCCGCCGGCGGCAAAGCCAGAGGTTCCGCTTCCGGCGCGGTCGGCACGATCGCGGCCTGCTTCTCGCGCTCGTCGAGAATCAGCTTGTCGCGCTTCACAGCGACTTCGCGGATCTTGGCCATCGAGGCGCCGGTGCCCGCCGGAATCAGCCGGCCGACGATGACGTTCTCCTTCAGGCCCTCGAGCGGATCGACCTTGCCGTTGACCGCGGCTTCCGTGAGGACGCGCGTGGTCTCCTGGAACGAGGCGGCCGAGAAGAAGGAGCGGGTCTGCAGGCTCGCCTTGGTGATGCCGAGCAGAACCGGCGTTCCCGTGGCGATCTTCTTGCCCTCTTCCTTGGCCTTCTCGTTGACCTGGTCGAACTCGATCTTGTCGACCTGCTCGCCCGCGATCATGTCGGTTTCGCCCTGGTCGGTGATCTCCACCTTCTGCAGCATCTGACGCACGATCACTTCGATGTGCTTGTCGTTGATGAGCACGCCCTGCAGCCGGTAGACCTCCTGGATTTCGTTGACCAGGTAGGCAGCGAGCTCCTCGATGCCCTTGATCGCCAGGATGTCGTGCGGTGCCGGATTGCCCTCGACGATGAAGTCGCCCTTTTCGACGACGTCGCCGTCCTGCAAGTGGATGTGCTTGCCCTTCGGGATCAGGTACTCGCGCGTCTCCTCGGTCTTGTCGACCGGCTCGATCGAGATGCGGCGCTTGTTCTTGTAGTCGCGGCCGAAGCGGATGGTGCCGGAGATCTCGGCGATGATCGCCGCGTCCTTCGGCTTGCGCGCCTCGAACAGCTCCGCCACGCGCGGCAGACCGCCGGTGATGTCGCGCGTCTTGGCGCTTTCGGTCGAGATACGGGCGAGGATGTCGCCCGGCTTGACCTTGGCGCCGACGTCGACCGAGAGGATGGCGTCGACCGACAGCATGTAGCGGGCATCGCCGCCACGCGCGAGCTTCAGCACCTTGCCGTCCTTGCCCTTGATCACGATCGCCGGACGCAGGTCCGCGCCACCGCGCGTCGAGCGCCAGTCGATGACCACGCGCTTGGCGATGCCGGTGGATTCGTCGAGCGTTTCCGAGATCGACTGGCCTTCGACCAGATCCTCGAAGCCGATGGTGCCCTCGGCCTCCGTCAGCACCGGACGGGTGAACGGATCCCATTCGGCGATGCGGGTGCCGCGCTTGACCATGTCGCCTTCGTCGACGAGCATTTTCGAGCCGTACTGGATACGGTGCGTCGCGCGCTCTGTGCCGTCGGCATCGACGATCGCAACCACCATGTTGCGGACGGTGGCGATCGCCTGGCCTTCCGAGTTCTTGACGATCGACTTGTTCCTGATGACCACCTTGCCTTCGAAGTTCGACTCGACGAACGACTGCTCGTTGATCTGGGCCGCGCCGCCGATGTGGAAGGTGCGCATGGTCAGCTGCGTGCCGGGCTCGCCGATCGACTGCGCGGCGATGACGCCGACCGCCTCGCCGTGGTTGACCGGGGTGCCGCGGGCGAGATCGCGCCCGTAGCACTTGCCGCAGATGCCGTTGACCAGCTCGCAGGTCAGCGCCGAGCGGATCTTCAC
>NZ_JBQTHN010000057.1:0-68243 GCF_052389815.1 Bradyrhizobium sp.
CGTCACGAAACGTGGTGCGGGTTGCGATGGGCCGCTTGCTGCGTCAGGTGACAGCATGATCCCGGAAAAGTGGGTGACCGGTTTTCCGATCAGGATCATGCTCAAATAAAGTCACCGGGCGAAACGCAGCGGCGGACGGTGAAGTCGTGTGGTCCTGGCGCCGCGACCCTGGCGTCTATCCGGCCTGCCTGTGCGGGCTCGGCAACGGGGGCAAGAAAGGCCGTTCCCCGGGGCGAGCTCGAAGTAAGCCGCCAAACCATTGCGCGGGGAAGGTCGGGATGTCCTGGCTGTACCTGTCAAATCCGTGTGCGTTTTCTTGTTACCGTTGCACACGGTGCTGCGGGCGCAGCCGGCGCCCGGCCTTCTCCGCGCCCTCTATCCAAGAGGGAGCAAACGAAGATGCAAAACTCAGGCGATTCCGCGCCGTGAGAATGAGAACGCATGCCTTTCCACCGTCATTGCGAGCGAAGCGAAGCAATCCACCTATCTCCGCGGGGATAGGTGGATTGCTTCGTCGCTTCGCTCCTCGCAATGACGGCTGTGGTTTCTTGAAAACCGGATCAACAAACTCAGTGTCGTCCCGGCGAAGGCCGGGACCCATAACCACCGACATCGATTGTTGAAATGAGTTGGAGTTCCAGCCGTGCGTAACACGGGCAGTCGTGGTTATGGGTCCCGGCCGTCGCCGGGACGACGGCAGAGCATGCCGGCGCCGGCCGCGCCTTACGTCTTCACCTGCCCCGGATAGTGCCGTTGCAGCACCGCGATCGGCTGCGAATAGGCCTCCTGCAGGTCGACACTCCAGTATTTCAGCTCGTCGAGCGGGATGCGCACGTCGGTGATGGCGCAGCGGACATAGGTTCCCGGCGAGATCACGCGGAAGTCGCCGTCGAGATACTGCACCTGCGCTTCGCCGCTGCCCGAGGGGCCGAACTTGTTCAGCAAGATTGCGTGCTCCGATTCCACGGGCGGTTCGAGGCGCCCGGTCAATGCATTTTCGAGTTGCGATCTATCATAAATAGGTCGCGATGTCCGCCCCCGCAAACCCGTCGATTTGTGATGGTTTCGGGGCAATCCTGCATGCTAGCCTTTTGCCATGGATTGCTGTCGTCGTGCGCCATACCCATCCCGGGATCGCATCATGCGCCCCTTGTCAGCAGCTTTGATCCTGGCGCTATGTGCGGTCGCCTGCACGGCGCAGGCCGCGCCTGTGCCGCAGCAGGTCGATATCCCCTCCGGCAAGCTCACCCTGCACGCGCAGCTCTACCGGCCCGACGGCAACGGGCCGTTTCCGGCCGTGATCGCGCTGCACGGTTGCGGCGGGCTTTCCGGGCAAAGCGGGGCCGTGCTGCCGCGGTACCGCGACTGGTCGGAGCAACTGTTGAAGGCGGGCTACGCCGTATTGTGGCCCGACAGCTTCGGCTCGCGCGAGGCCGGTCCGCAATGCCGCGAGACGGATCGCAAGGTGCTGGCGCGGCGCGAGCGCGTCGCCGACATCACGGCTGCGCACAAATGGCTGCTGGCGCAGACCTGGGCGGCGCGCGGCCGCATCAGCCTGATCGGCTGGGCGCATGGCGCGAGCGCCTTGCTCTGGGCGGTGCGGCCGCAGCTCGCCACGCGCGGCAAGGAGCCGGATTATCGCTCGGCGATCGCCTTCTATCCGGATTGCCGCATTTCCGCGCGCACCGGCTGGAGCGCGCGGGTGCCGACGCTGCTCTTGGTCGGCGCGAGCGACGACGTTGCCTCGGTGCCCCAATGCAGGCAGATGGTGGACGGCGCCCGCGGCCGCAGCGCGCTGACCCGGATCGTGGTCTATCCGTCGGCGGCGCACGGTTTCGACCGCGCGGGCCTGCCGCTGCGCGCGCTCGATGGCAACGATCCGGCCGCGCCGGAGCGCGGCCATATCGGCTCCGACGCGCAGGCCCGCACCGATGCGCAGAAGCGCGTCGCGGAGTGGCTGACGCGGTAGACGTCATTGCGAGGAGCGAAGCGACGAAGCAATCCAGCTTTGGGGAAAGCAAGCTGGATTGCTTCGCTTCGCTCGCAATGACGGTGGAGCGACGAGCCCTAAAACAGGTTGCCCTGATCGGCGGATTGGGCCGCGCGTCGTCGCCTCGCTTCGCGTGCGGCCGATCTCGGAGGACTCGTCGGCACGGCAGGGGCCGCAGGACGATCGGCATCCGCGGTGACGCCGACGTTGCCGTCGGCGAATTCGACCGACAAGCGCGCATGCGGGCCGACCGCGGCCGCGCTGTGCACCGGATGACCGTCACGGTCGCGCACCAGCGCAAAGCCGCGGGCGAGCACGCCGCGATAGGAGAGCGCGGTGAGCAATTGGCCGCGATGGGTCACGTGCGCATCGAGCCGCTCCAGCAGCGTGTCGATCGCGCGCGTCGCACGGTCGGACAGGCGATGCACGCGCTCGCGGCTGCGGGCGATCGCGGTGCGCTGCGCCTGCGCGTTGGCGAGCCTGGAGGCCGCGAGGCGCTGTTCGAGGCTGGCAAAACGTTCGCGGCGGCGATGGAGCAGCGAGCGCGCCGAATGGGTCAGGCGGTCGCCGCAGCTGGTGAGGCTGGATCGCGCATGGGTGACCTGGCCGCGCAGCACCCGCAGCGTCAGCCGTGCGCTGGAGGCGGCGAAGCGGCGGAAATGCGCATGCGTGCTGGCGCGCAGGCAGCGCGGCAGCGACGTGCCGGCGGCGTCGAGCCGCTGGCGCGGGATGGCGAGCAGCTCGTGGGCGGCAGGCAGGGCGCGGGCTGCGGCGCGCAGCTCATTGCGGCGGTTTTCCTGGGCGCGCTGCCAGCACATCACTGTGCGGCGGGCGAGGCTCTCGACCTCGGCGAACAACTCGCTGCGCACGGGCACCGCCATTTCCGCGGCGGCGGTCGGCGTCGGCGCGCGCTTGTCGGCGGCAAAGTCGATCAACGTCACGTCGGTCTCGTGGCCGACCGCGGAGATCAGCGGGATCATGCTGTCGGCGGTGGCGCGCACGACGATCTCCTCGTTGAACGACCACAGGTCCTCCAGCGAGCCGCCGCCGCGGGCGACGATGAGCAGATCGGGCCGGGGGATGCGCCCGCCCCCGGGCAGCGCGTTGAAGCCGCGGATCGCGGCGGCGACCTGCTCGGCCGAGCCTTCGCCCTGCACCTTGACGGGCCAGACCAGCACGCGGCGCGGGAACCGGTCCTGCAGGCGGTGCAGGATGTCGCGGATCACCGCGCCGGTCGGCGAGGTGACGACGCCGATCGTCTCGGGCAGCCAGGGCAGTTCCTGCTTGCGCCTGGCGTCGAACAGGCCTTCGGCGGCGAGCTTCTTCTTGCGTTCCTCGAGCAGCGCCATCAGCGCGCCGACGCCGGCCGGCTCCAGCGACTCGATCACGATCTGGTACTTCGAGGAGCCGGGATAGGTGGTGAGCTTGCCGGTGGCGATGACCTCGAGCCCCTCCTGCGGCTTGAAGCGCATGCGGGCGTGGGCGAACTTCCAGATCACGGCCTCGATCTTGGCGCTGTCGTCCTTCAGCGCGAAATAGCAGTGCCCGGAGGAATGCGGGCCGCGAAAGCCGGAGATCTCGCCGCGCACGCGGACATGGCCATAGGCGTCCTCCACCGTCCGTTTCAGGGCGTTGGACAGTTCCGAGACGGTGTATTCGGGCGCGTTGGCAAGCGGTTCAGGGGGCATTTCTGGCGATTCGGGTGTTTGGGCTTTGTTCGCAAGGTAGGGGCATTCGGCGTGGTACGCCAACCCCCGTACCGGTATGATAGCACTTCTGTGGGGACTACTTGCGGGCCGAGCCGGACTCATGCGAACCGGGGCCAGTCCGATTTCCCCACCAAGCGGCGCATCCAATGAAAATCCTCCTGATCGGCTCCGGCGGCCGCGAACACGCTTTGGCATGGAAGATTGCGGCGTCCCCGCTGGTGACGAAGCTCTGGTGCGCGCCGGGCAATGCCGGCATCGCCAACGACGCTGAATGCGTGGCGCTCGACGTGTCCGATCATCCGGCGGTGGTCGCCTTCTGCAAGACCAATGCGGTCGATTTCGTGGTGGTGGGGCCGGACGCGGCGATCGCGGCGGGAATCGTCGACGATCTCAACGCCGCGGGCTTCAAGGCGTTCGGGCCGACCAGGGCGGCGGGCCGGCTGGAGAGCTCGAAGAAATTCACCAAGGCGCTGTGCCGCGCCAACGACATCCCGACCGCGGCCTATGAGCATTTCACCGATGCCGATGCGGCAAAGGCGTATGTCCGCAAGCAGGGCGCACCGATCGTGGTCAAGGCCGATGGCCTGGCCGCCGGCAAGGGCGTCGTGGTGGCGATGACGGAAGACGAGGCGCTGGCTGCGGTCGACATGATGTTCGGCGGCGCCTTCGGTGCCTCCGGCGCGGAAGTCGTGATCGAGGAATTCATGCAAGGCGAGGAGGCCTCGTTCTTTGCGCTATGCGACGGCGAGCACGCGTTGCCGCTCGCGACCGCGCAGGATCACAAGCGCGCCTTCGACGGCGATGAGGGACCGAACACCGGCGGCATGGGCGCTTATTCGCCGGCGCCGGTCATGACGGAGGCGATGTGCACGCGCGTGATGGAAGAGATGGTAAAGCCGACCTTGCGCGCGCTGAAGGCGATGGGCTGTCCGTACAAGGGCGTGCTGTTTGCCGGCGTGATGGTGACCGGGGATGGCCCCAAGCTCGTGGAATACAATGCGCGGTTCGGCGATCCGGAGTGCCAGGTGCTGATGCTGCGCATGATGAGCGACATCGTGCCGGCGCTGCTTGCCTCCGCCGACGGGCAACTGAAGAATTTCAGCCTGCGCTGGTATGACGAAGCCGCGCTCACCGTCATCATGGCGACCAAAGGCTATCCCGGTGACTACAGCAAGGGCTCGGTGATCGAGGGGCTGGATGAGGCTGCCAAGGTCGAGGGCGTCGAGATATTCCATGCCGGCACGGCGATGAAGGACGGCCGCCTCGTCGCCAATGGCGGCCGCGTGCTCAACGTCTGCGCGCTCGGCAAGAATGTGACCGAAGCGCAGCGCCGCGCTTACGAAGCCGTCGACCGCATCAAATGGCCCGAAGGCTTCTGCCGCCGCGACATCGGCTGGCAGGCCGTGAAGCGGGAGGATTCGTAGCGCCGCGTCTCCCTTCATTGCGAGGAGCGTTAGTGACGAAGAAATCCATTCTCGCCGCGGAAGGATGGATTGCTTCGCTTCGCTCGCAATGACGAACCAGGGCGAACGCGGCGGTCAGAGCATGTTGTCGACGATTTTCGTCATCTCTGCCGCGGAGAAGGCCCGCAGCGATTCGGTACGAACATTGCCGAGCGCGCCGAGGCTGAGCGTGAGCGACATGAAGGATGACTCATCCGGCGCATCGACGATGGTGACGACGTCATATCGTCCCTGTGTCCAAACGATCTCCCTGACAGTCACCCCGAACGTCTTCGCCAGATCCTTGAAGGCTTCCGCCCGCTTCGGGGAGTCTTTGGCGTTGCGAACTCCCTGATCCGTGAAACTCGCCAGCACGACATAAGCTACCATGATCGTCCTCCCGGGTTAGGACTCTGTGCAACCTGGCACGAGGAAGTCGCGCGAGCCTGTCACGGCGCCGCCAGCACAGCTACGGGCTTGATCGGAAAGGTCAGCGGGCCTGACTTATGCTGCCATGCGGCTATGCCAGAGACGGCAAAGGCCGCGCGAAACTGAGCTCGTGTCCATCGGGGTCGACGAGATGAAAGTAGCGCTCTCCCCATTCAGCGTCGCGGGGCACAGTCGTGGGCTGACACCCGGCCGCCAGTGCACGGTCGTAGAATGCGTTGACGTCGGCCACGTAGAAGATAACGCGTCCCCACCAGGACCAGCGCGTTTGATCAGACTGGGCCGTCAGGTTGAGATATCCCGTCCCCGCCTGAAAGCTGGTAAATGAAGACGTTTCGCCGCCGTACAAGATGTCAAACCCCAATGCGCGGTAGAATCGGACGGCGCGTTGCATGTCGTGGGTGGCGAGTGTGATTGCGCTGATCCCGTCGATCATGATGGCACCTCCGGCGATGAGATTGACCTGAAGGAGTAGGTGGGAGACCCATCACAGACATTCTACAGCTGCCGGGGTAGCGGCGGTGCTATATTGCGGTATGGCAGACGGTCAGGTCGTGCTGGTGACAACCCATCCATTGGGAGGCGGACCGCCCGTCCGCTCGGTCTATTTTGTGGCCGAACAGGATCCGGAGAAGGCCACGGCAATTATTGCGGCGATGATGGCCCCAAACGAGCAGGTTGAGGCATGGGGCCGGCTTCCGGAAGCGGCGGTCAAGGCGCTCGGCTTGAAGCACGGCGATTATACGCACGGCTGACGGGCGTCTCGAGTCCGGCAATGACGGAGCTGTGGGGTGGGCCAAGCGAAAGCGTGCCCACCATTTGCAGCAACGTGGCGGATGGATGGTGGGCACGGCGCAAGCGCGCCTCTGCCCACCCTACGCCTTCTCCCATCATTGCGAGGAGCATGGCGACGAAGCAATCCATGCTTCCGTCCTTGCTCTGGATTGCTTCGCTTCGCTCGCAATGACGGCTGGCGTCAGAGCAAATCCCCACCCGCCGCACTCGCCGTGGTGCCGTGCTCGCGGAACGCCTTGATGACGTTCTTGCCGATCCTCCACTTGTGCACCTCGTCCGGCCCGTCGACCAGCCGCTGCGAGCGTACCTGGGTGTACCATTTGGCGAGCGGCGTATCCTGGGAGAAGCCGAGCGCGCCGTGCAGCTGGATCGCGGTGTCGATCACCTTGTGCACCATGTGGGCATGGAAGATCTTCGCGATCGAGTTCTCCTGCCTGATGTCGAGCCCCTTCTCGGCCTTGTAGGCGATATGGAGCAACATGAGGCGGCCGATATAGAGTTCGCTGGCGCAGTCGGCGAGCATGAACTGCACCGCCTGGCGGTCGGCGAGCAGCTGGCCGAAGGTCGAACGCTTGGTGACGTGGGCGGCCGCCATGTCGAGCGCGCGCTGGGCTTTCGCCACGTTGTGCATGCCGTGGCGCAAGCGGCCATAGGCAAGGCGGTGCTGGCCCATGGCAAAGCCGTTGCCTTCGCCGCCGACCAGATTGTCGGCGGGCACCTTGAGATCCCTTATCTCGATCTCGGAGTGGCCGCCATGCAGGATGTCGTCATGCGGGCCTTCGATCGCCATGTTGGCGACGTTGCGCTTGATCTTGTAGCCGGGGTTCGGCAGCTCGACGAGGAAGGTGGAATATTGCTTGTGGCGTGGCGCGTTCGGATCGGTCTTGGCCATCACCAGCGCCATGTCGGCGACGCTGGCGGAGGAGGAGAACCATTTTTCGCCGTTGAGGATGTAGTTCTCGTTGCCGTCCTTCACCGCCGTGGTCTGCATGCCCGTAGCATCCGCGCCGGCGGCTTTCTCGGTCATGGAGAAGCAGATGCGCTTGTCGCCGTTCAGCAGGGGCTTGAGGAACTTCTCCTTCTGGTATTCCGTGCCGTGGGCGAGGATCGTCATCATCGAGGCATCGTCGGGGCCCTGCGTGTTCATGGACAGCGCGCCGAGCATGCTTTCGCCGAGCTCCATCTGCACCAGCGCATTGGCGAGCGGACCGAGGCCCATGCCGCCATATTCCTTCGGCGCCCACGGACACCACAGGCCCTGCGCGCGGGCCTTTTTCCGCAAGCGGCCCAGCACCTCGGCGAGCGGCTTGCTGTCGAGTTCCTTCTCGGCCGGGATGCATTCGTCGTGCACCCATTGGCGCACCTTCTCGCGGATCGCTTTGGCCTCAGCCGGAATTTCGAAATCGATTCCCATGGCGTTTCCCTGAGCTTCTTGCTGGTTATGGTTGCCCGATGGCATAAACCGCTGACGTGCCAGCGGCAACCCGAACAAAGTTTGAAGCAGGAGGCCGCCGCTCCAGGAGACACGCATGCCCGATCTCGCCGATCTCTTCCCCGGCTTTGGCGCCGAATGGATCAACACCTCCGCAGGCCGCATCTTCGCCCGCACCGGCGGCAAGGGTCCGCCGCTGCTGCTGCTGCACGGATTCTCCGAGACGCACGTGATGTGGCACCGCGTGGCGCCGCAACTGGCCGACAAGTTCACGCTGATCGTCGCGGATCTCCCGGGCTACGGCTGGTCGGACATGCCCAGGAGCGACGATGCGCACTCGCCCTACACCAAGCGCGCGATGGCGAAGGTGCTGATCGAGGCGATGGAGCAACTCGGCCACGCGCATTTTGCGCTCGCCGGCCACGACCGCGGCGGGCGCGTCGCCTATCGCGTGGCGCTCGATCATCCCGGACGGCTGTTGAGGCTTGCCGTGCTCGATATCCTGCCGACCTACAATTACTGGGAGCGCATGAACCGGCTCTATGCGCTGAAGATCTATCACTGGACCTTCCTGGCGCAACCGCATCCTCTGCCGGAGACGCTGATCGCGGGCAACCCGGACTTCTTCCTGAAGTTCAAGATGGCGAGCCAGACCAAATCGAAGACGCTCGACGAGATCGATCCGCGCGCGCTCGAGCATTATCTGGCGCCTTTCCGCGATCCCTTGCGCGTGCATGCGATGTGCGAGGATTATCGCGCCGGCGCCTATGCCGACTACGAGATCGACAAGGCCGACCACGTGGCCGGCAACAAGATCACCATCCCGATGCTGGCGCTGTGGGGTGATGCCGGCGTGGCGACGGCAGCCGCGACGCCGCTCGACACCTGGAAGGATTGGGCGACCAATGTGACGGGTGCGCCCGTCGAAAGCGGGCATTTCCTCACCGAGGAGAACCCGGACGTGACGGCGAAACTGTTGAAGGAGTTTTTCAGCGCCGGACTTTGAAGAAATCCTTCAGCAGCGCCGCCGCCTCGGTTTCCCCCACAGCCGAGTAGACCTCCGGCGCGTGGTGGCAGGTCGGCGAGGCAAAGAACCGCACGCCGGATTCGACTGCGCCGCCCTTGGGGTCGGCGGCGCCGTAATAGAGCCGGCGGATTCTTGCAAAGGAGATCGCCGCTGCACACATGGTGCAGGGCTCCAGCGTGACATAGAGATCGCAATCGACGAGGCGCTCGGTCCCGATCTTCTCGGCGGCCTCCCGGATGGCCAGGATTTCGGCATGGGCCGTCGGGTCGCGATCGCGCAAGGTGCGGTTGCCGGCCGTGGCAATCACCTCGTAGCCCCGGACGATCACGCAGCCGATGGGAACTTCGCCCGACTTTCCGGTGTTTTCGGCCGTTTTCAGCGCCAAATCCATGAAAGAAGGGGTCGCAATGCCTCGTATCATCGGAAGAAACCTGCTAGTAGCTTTCGCCTTCAGCAAAAGTGGATACCGGTTTTGCGTGAGAATGCGGCTCGGAAAGCGGGCGCGCATGCCTTTGACTTAGCCCAGAACGAGATCATTCATGCCCCGCGACAAAGACAAAAACAACGATTCCCGCGGTCGGCGCGATCGGCCACCCGGCAAAGGCCGCTCGGGCGCTGCCCGCGGCCCGGAGAAGAAATTCGCCAAGCGCGGCTTTGGCAAGAGTGAAGGCGGCAAGCGCCCCTATGCGGGCGGCCGCGAGGACCGTCCGCCGCGCCGCCGCGACGATGATGCACCCCGTCGCGACTATGGCGACCGGCCGCGCCCTGCGCGCTTCGACCGGGATGACCGCGCCCGCGGCGAGAAGCGCGATTTCAAGCCGCGGGGGGACCGACCTAAATTCGATCGCGGCGACCGCCCGAAGTTCGACCGCGACCGGGCTCCGCGTGGCGAGCGCAATGAAGGCCGCACGGAGGGGCGTTTCTCGGAGCGCAAGTCTGGCGACCGACCGCGCCCGCCGCGGTTCGACCGTGAAAGCGGCGAGAAGCGGGACTTCAAGCCGCGTGGGGATCGCCCGAAGTTCGAGCGCGGGGACCGTCCGCGGTTCGACCGTGGAGATCGTGCGCCGCGCGAGCGCAGCGAGGGACGTTTCTCCGACCGCAAATTCAGTGACCGGCCGCGCGAGGATTTCGGCGATCGGCCGCCGCGCGGCGAATCCAAGCCGTGGCAGAAACGCGAGGATGGCGAGCGCGGCGCGCGACCGAGGTTCGACAAGCCGCGATACGACCGCTCGCGCGACGATCGTGGTGGCGACGAGCGGCCGCGGTTTTCGCGCGGACGTGAAGATCGCGTACAGGGCGATCGCCCTCGCGGCGAGCGGCCATTCCGCGAGCGGCCGAAGTTCGATCGCGAAGACCGTCCGAAGTTTGATCGCCCGCGCCGCGATCGTGATGACAAGGAGGGCGGCGAGCGCAGATTCGACCGGCCGCGCCGCGATCGTCCGGAAGGGCGTACCGACTGGCAGGAGCATCCGCGCAGCGAGCGCCGCCCGTCCGACCGTTTTGCAGAACGGCCGCGCCGCGACAATGAGGATGACAGCAAGGTTTTTGCCAAGCGGCCCGCCTTTGGCGGCCGTGGCGCTTACCGCGAACGCAAGCCGGACTTCGATCGTCGCCCGCCCCGCGAGGAGCCGAAGCCGAAGAAGGCCGGCGAGCGCATTGCGAAGGTGCTGGCACGGGCGGGGCTCGCCTCGCGGCGCGATGCCGAGGAGATGGTGACGCAGGGCCGCGTCACTGTGAACGGCCGCGTTATCAATTCGCCGGCGCTCGACGTGACCGCCAATGACGTCGTCGCGGTGGACGGCAAGCCGTTGCCGCCGCGCGAGCGGACGCGGCTGTTCCTCTATCACAAGCCGCGCGGGCTGATGACGACGCACGACGACCCCGAAGGGCGGCCGACGGTGTTCGACAATCTGCCGGAAGGGCTGCCGCGGCTGATCTCGATCGGCCGGCTCGACTTCAATACCGAGGGCCTCTTGCTGCTCACCAATGACGGCGGGCTCGCGCGCAAGCTGGAGCTGCCCGATACGGGCTGGCTGCGCCGCTACCGCGTCCGCGCCCATGGCGAGGTGACGCAGGCGCAGCTCGACGAGCTGAAGAAGGGCATCGAGGTGGACGGCGTCAAATACGGTCCCATCGATGCGACGCTGGAGCGCGACCAGGGCGCCAATGTCTGGGTCGTGTTCGCCATCCGCGAGGGCAAGAACCGCGAAGTGCGTAACGTGATGGCGCATCTCGGCCTCGAGGTGAACCGGCTGATCCGGGTGTCCTACGGACCGTTCCAGCTCGGCGAGCTCGCCGAGGGGCAGGTCGAGGAAGTCAAGACGCGGGTGCTGCGCGAGCAGCTCGGCGAGCGCGTGGCAAAACTTGCGGGCGCGGATTTCGCGCGGCCGGAGCAGAACGAGACCGATGACGATGACGACGCGCCGCGCGGCAAGAAGCCGTTCAAGCCCAAGGGCAAGAGCGCGCTGATCGCCGACCGCAAGGGACGCCGCGTGCTGGTGCAACGCACCGGCAGCGAGGAAGCGCGCGCCCGCAACGAGGAAGAGAACGCCGGCTACGGCCCGCCGCGCCGCGTCAAGCGTGGCTATCACGGCAAGCGCGATCTGAAGCCGCAGGACGAGTAGCCCGATGCGGGTGGTCGGTGGACGATTGAGGGGCCGCAATCTGGCGTCGCCCTCCTCGCGCGAGATCCGCCCGACCGCGGATCGCCTGCGCGAGTCCGTATTCAACATCCTGATGCACGCCTATGACAATCCGATCGAGGGCGCGCGCGTGCTCGACCTCTTCGCCGGCACCGGCGCGCTCGGGATCGAGGCAGTCTCTCGCGGTGCGAAGTTCGTATTGTTCGTCGATAATGGCGCGGAAGCGCGGGCGCTGTTGCGCAATAACGTGGAAGCGCTCGGGCTCGGAGGCGTGACAAAGGTCTATCGCCGCGATGCCGCCGATCCCGGCCCCGCGCATCCTCTCGAGCCGTTCTCACTGGTGTTCCTCGATCCGCCCTATGGCAAGGGGTTGGCGGAGAAGGCGCTCGCCGCGCTCCGCGACGGCGGCTGGCTGACGCCGGGCGCGCTGCTGGTGGTGGAGGAGGCGAAGGCCGCGGCGTTTGTCACGCCCGATGGCTTCGAGGAGCTGGAGCGGCGGGCGTACGACGATACGGAGTTCGTATTTTTGCGAGTTGCGTGACGTCGGCCGCGCCATTCCTCAACCACAACTGTTATCGCCCGGCCTGTACCGGGCGATCCAGTACGCCGCGGCCTATCGATTCAAGCACTGACGTCTCTGGGATACTGGATCACCCGCCTTCGCGGGTGATGACAGTTGAGGATGTGGCCTAACGCCTTCCGAATAGCTTCTCGATATCCGCCAGCTTCAGCTCGACATAGGTCGGGCGGCCGTGGTTGCACTGGCCGGAGTTCGGTGTGTCTTCCATCTCGCGCAGCAGCGCGTTCATCTCTTCAGGCTTGAGGCGGCGGCCGGCGCGGACCGAGCCGTGGCAGGCCATGGTGGCGGCGACGTGCATCAGGCGGCGCTCCAGCGGCAGCGCCTCGTCCCACTCGGCCATGTGTTCGGCGAGATCGCGCAAAAGGCCCGCGGCATTGGTCTTGCCGAGCAGCGAGGGCGTCTCGCGCACGGCGACCGCGCCGGGGCCGAAGGATTCGATGGCAAGGCCGAACGAGGCCAGTTCCTCGGCGCGATCGACCAGCTTCTCGACGGTCGCTTCGTCGAGCTCGACGATTTCGGGGATCAGCAGGATCTGCCGCTGCACGCCGTTCTTCGCCAGCGACGCCTTCAGCCTCTCATAAACGATACGCTCATGCGCCGCGTGCTGGTCGACGACGATCAGGCCGTCGCGGGTTTGTGCCACGATGTAGGTGTCGTGGATCTGGGTGCGCGCCGCGCCGAGCGGACGATCCAGCAGGTCGGATGGCGGCGCCTCCTGAAAGCGCATGTCGGCGGTCGGCGCGCCGACGTCGAAGGCAGTCTGGTCACGCTCGGCAAAAGCCGGCGCGGCGGCGCCTTCGAAGCTCGGTAGCGGCGCGGCGGGATAGGACGGCGAGCGGCGCCAGTCCCAATTGCCGGGCCCTGGCCCAAAGGAGGGACGGAAGGCCGAGATCGCGGCGCCGTCGGTATTGGCCGCGGTGCGCTTGCCCTCGCGCGCGAGCCCCTCCTTCAGCGCGTGCACGATCAGCGCGCGGACGAGGCCGGCATTGCGGAAACGCACTTCGGTCTTCGCCGGATGCACATTGGCGTCGACCTCCTGCGCATCGAGCGTGACGAACAGCGCCACCACGGGATGGCGGTCGCGGGGCAGATAGTCGGAATAGGCCCCGCGCACCGCGCCGAGGATCAGCTTGTCGCGCACCGGGCGGCCGTTGACGAAGAGATATTGGCCGAGCGCATTGGCGCGGGTCAGAGACGGTGCGGCGGCGAAACCTTCAACAACAACCCCGTCGCGCTCGGCGCGCACTTCGATGGCGCTGCTGCGGAAATCGCTGCCCAGGATATCACCCAGCCGTGTGAGCCGGCCGGGCGCGCCGGGCAGCGCCGCGACCCAGGTCACCGGCGCACGCTCTTCGCCCGCCAGCGTGAATGCGATGTCGGGTCGCGCCATCGCGAGGCGCCGCACGACTTCGCGGATCGCGTCGGCCTCGGTGCGGTCGGTCTTCAGGAATTTCAGCCGCGCCGGTGTCGCATAGAAGAGATCGCTGACCTCGACGCTGGTGCCGTGGCCGAGCGCAGCCGGCATGATGTCGGATTTCACGCCACCTTCGACCGTGAGCGACCAGGCGTGCGGCTCGCCGGCATGGCGAGTGGTGATTCCGAGCCTGGCCACGGCGCCAATCGAAGGCAGCGCCTCGCCGCGGAAGCCGAGCGTGCGAATGCGCAGCAAATCCTCGTCGTCGAGCTTGGAGGTGGCGTGTCGCTCCACCGCCAGAGCGAGATCGTCGTGCGTCATCCCGCTGCCGTCGTCGGTGATGCCGATGCGCCGGCGGCCACCGCCGTCTGTGAAGACGTCGATGCGGCTGGCGCCGGCATCGATGGCGTTTTCAACCAGCTCCTTCACCACGCTGGCAGGGCGTTCGACCACCTCTCCGGCGGCGATGCGGTTGACGACCTGTTCGGGAAGCTGGCGGACGGGCATGGCGGGCAATGTAGTCGGTCGGGCCGGAAAGCGCGAACCCTACGCTGAAAAAAGCTGTGTGCGCGCGAACCCTTCTCGTGGACCGGAGCCTCTATCAAAGCGGGAACAGTCCGTTCTCGCCAACGCCGAAAGGGAGATTTCATGTTCTATCGCAAGAACCTGCCGGGCTGGGAACGCGCTGTCCGCGTCATTGCCGGCGTCGTGATGATCGTTTGGGGACTGCTGGCGTTTCCGGCTGCATCGCCCGGCTATGCCATCGCGGCCGGCGGCGTCACAGCGATTCTCACGGGATTGGTCGGCTTCTGTCCGATGTGCGCCATGGTCGGTCGCGCGCCGCCATCGCGATGACCGCCGCCGGCCGCGCGCACTGTCAAAGGGTAATTTCGCGGAATTTTCGTGAAGGGCGCCGCAAGCAATGTCCCGCTGCCGCAAATTGGGAAAGCGCGTGGCCAAGGTTTCGCGAAATGACCTTGAAAAGCCTGCACGATGACCACACGGCGCGGCTTGCATTGCGCCCGCGCCGTTCGCAACGACAACCAGTTCCGGCGATGGAGCGGTCGGGCACAGCTGAACGGCGCAGCCAATCGCCGGCCTTCCATCGCCGATCAAACCTGGAGAAGTGAATGAAGTTGATCAAGACCTCCGCGATCGCGCTTGCCATGTCGGCCATGCTTGCCGGCCCCGTGCTGGCGCAAGGCGCCGCATCCGACCCCCAGTTGCGCGGCAGCGTGCCGGGCAAGAGCCAGATGCGCGGCGGCGTATCGGGCAGCGGCGAAGAGGAGTTCAACGCGCAGCCGGGTGCAGCCGGCGAGAAGGGCGGCACCAGCACGAAAGCGAAGGGAACGGTGGGCGCCGGACGCGGCACGGCGAAAGGCGCCACCGATGGTACGGTCGGCGACCCAACGGCCGGAAGGCAGCGCTAGTCTAGCTAGCGGATCGCCGCTTCGATCGATGATCGCTTTGCAAGACGCCAGCTCCGGCCGCCACGCGGCCGGAGCTTCCGCTTCGCGCGCCGGATGGACAAGAGCTAATCGTCGAAGCCTCGCGCACCGCGCCGGGCCTTGATGTCGCCACGGCGCTTCTTGCCTTCGAGGCGGCGCTGCTTCGAGCCGAGCGTCGGCCTGGTCGGCCGGCGCGGTGTCGGGCGCACCAGCGATTCGCGCAGCAGCTCCAACAAGCGGTCGATCGCATCGGCACGGTTGCGCTCCTGGGTGCGGAAGCGCTGGGCATGGATCACTATCACGCCCTCCTTGGTCATGCGCTGGCCGGCGAGCCGGATCAGCCGCGCGCGAGCATCGTCGGGCAGGGCGATCTTGCCGGTGTAGAAGCGCAGCTGCGCCGCGGTGGCGAGCTTGTTGACATTCTGGCCGCCCGGGCCCGAGGCGCGGACGAACGCGATGTCGATGTCGTCTTCGTCGATCGAAAGCGCGTGCGAAACCCGCAGCATGGCGTCACCGGTCGTTCCAGGTGACGGACATGTAGCACATCCTCCGCGGAGCGCGCGAAATGCGCGTTCTCGCATCGGGTCGGGTTTGTGGAAAAGCTCAGTTCGCCTTGGGAGCTGCCGCGGGCTGTGCGGCCGCCTGCGGCGCGCGGCCGACGATCGCGGTCAGCAGGCCCTGGCCCCACAGCCGTTTGGAGACGCGCCTGGCGTCTTCCAGCGTCACCGCATCGACCAGCGCGTTGCGCTTCTCGATGTAGTCGATCGGCAGCTTGTCGAGCTGATACTGCAATAGCGCCTGCGCCAGCTTGGAGGAGGTGTCGAGCGCCAGCATCTGCGAGCCCTTCAGGTAGGACTTGGCGTCGTCCAGCTCCTTCTGGGTCGGTCCTTCCCCGGCGATGCGGCGGACCTCCTGTTCGATGGCGTCCACGGTCTCGCCGGCGCGGTCGGCGCGGGTACCGGTATTGCCGATGAACAGTGCGGAGTGCTTCATCCACATCAGCGATTCGTAGACGGAGTAGGCGAGGCCGCGCTTCTCGCGCACTTCGCGATAGAGCCGCGACGACAGCCCGCCGCCGCCGAGAATGTGGTTCACGACATAGCCGGCCATGAAATCCGGATCGTGGCGTAGGATGCCGGGGCCGCCGAAGGTGACCACCGTCTGCGGCACGTCGAGCGGGATGAACGCGCGCTGCGGTGGCTTTGCCGCGACGACATCGGCAACCGGCGTGAGCTTGGCCTTGGCTTGCAGGCCGCCGAAGGTCTTGTCGAGCAGCCTGCCGAGCGTATCGGGATCGACGTCGCCGACCACGGCAATCCGCAGCGTGTCCTTTGCGATCACGCGCGCGACATAGTCGCGCAGGTCGGCGACATTGATGGTCGGCACGCTCGCCAGCGTGCCGTTGGCCGGCCGGCCATACGGGTGATCGCCGAACGCGACTTCGAGGAATTTCCGTCCCGCCAGCGAGGTCGGATTGGTGGAGTCGCGGCGCAGGCTAGACAGCACCTGGTTTCGGATGCGTTCGACGTCGGTGCCGTCGAAGCGCGGCGCCGACAGCGCGGAGTGCAGCAGCTCGAACGCTTCGTCCTTGTTCTCCTTCAGCATGCGCAAGGATCCGCGGAAGCTGTCGCGCGAGGACGAGAAGCTGAGTTCGATGGCGCGGCGATCGAGCCGTTCGTGGAAGGTCTTGGAATCGAGATCGCCGGAGCCCTCGTCGAGCAGGCTGGCGACCATGTTGCCGACGCCCGGCTTGGCCGGCGGATCCTGCGAGGCGCCGCCGCCGAAGGCATACTCCATCGCGATCAGCGGCACGGTGGCATCCTGCACGAACCAGGCCTCGATGCCGCCGGGTGAGACCAGCCGCTGGATCTTCGCGGCGGCCTGCGAGGGCGAGGAGGTCAGTGATGACAGCGCGAGCGCGGCGGCGCCGCCGATCAGCGCGGCGCGGCGGGTAATCAGGAAGCTCACGAGCGTTTCTCCTCGCGCCTGGGCGCCTGGTCCTTGATGAGATAGCCGGTCACCGAGCGCTTCTTGTCGAGCCACTTTTGCGCGGCATCGCGCACCTGCTCGGCGGTGACGGCGCGGATGCGATCCGGCCAGCTCCTGATGTCCTCGATGCTGAGCCCCGAGGTCAGCGCACCGCCGTACCAGCGCGCCATGGTCGTCTGGTTGTCCTGGGCGTAGACGGCCTCCGCGATCAGCTGCGTCTTGACCCGCTCGAGGTCTTCGGCCCGGGGCGGGTTCTGCGAGAGATCGGCGATGACGGCGTCGATTGCCTGCTCGATCTGGGCAAACTCGACGCCGGGCTTCGGCGATACGGAGATCTGGAACTGGGTCGGATCGAGGGCGGTGCCCGAATAGCCGGCGCCGGAGCTGATCGCGAGTTGCTTGTCGATGACGAGCGCGCGGTAGAGGTAGGAGTTGGCGCCGCTTCCCATCAACTGCGCGAGCACGTCCAGCGCCGCGCTCTCGCCGGCTGCAGCCGTCGTCGAGGAAGGCACCAGATAGTAGCGGCGGATATTGGTCTGCTCGACGCGCGGGTCGGACAGCGTCACCGTGCGGGGCGCGGCCGGCACCGGCTCCTGCGGCCGGACCCGCCGGGCGGGAATCGACGGTTGCGCCGGTATCGGTCCGTAGAATTTCTCCACGAGCGGGCGGACTTCATCAACCTCGACGTCGCCGGCGACGATCAGGATCGCGTTGTTGGGTGCGTAGAAGCGTTTGTAGAAGGCGAGCGCATCCTCGCGGTCGAGCTTCTCGATCTCCTGGCGCCAGCCGATCACGGGGCGGCCGTAGGGATGGTTGAGGTAGAGGGCCGCCATGATCTGCTCGGTCAGCCGCGCGTCCGGGTTGTTGGCAACCCGCATGTTGAATTCTTCCAGCACGACGTCGCGCTCGGGCAGCACGTTCTCGTCCTTGAGGATCAGGCCCGTCATGCGGTCGGCTTCGAACTCGATCATGCGCGCGAGCTGGTCGCGCGGCACGCGCTGGAAATAACCGGTGTAGTCGGTCGAGGTGAACGCATTCTCGTTGCCGCCGATCTGAAGCACGGTCTTGGAGAATTCGCCGGCCGGATGCTTTGCGGTGCCCTTGAACATCAGGTGCTCGAGGAAATGCGCCAGCCCCGACTTGCCCGGCGTCTCGTCCGCCGAGCCGACCTTGTACCAGATCATCTGGGTGACGACGGGGGTGCGGTGATCGGGGATCACCACGACCTGCAGGCCGTTTGGCAGCGTAAAGCTCGCGGGGGGCTGCGGTTTGCCGTTGGTCTGGGCAGAGGCGGAATTGGCCGAAAGAGCGAAGACCGAGAGGAGGGCAACAAGGAGAGAGACGGTTGATCGGTGCGAGGGCATTATGTTCCTTGTGCAAGCCTGGATGAAGGCGTCCGGACGGGATTGTACCCTGTGCGGCCGAAGCCGGGCGTCACGAAGCAGAGAGGCAGGCACGAACCTGCAACACATGCCCGAGCGCAAGTCACGGGCCGCGCCCGGCGTTCGCATCCCGATGCGGCTCCTTTCGCGAAAGTCGGAGCCAAGCGTGCGCAAGCGCTATTAGCGCTCCTTGCCGGACATGACGTCGTACTGCTTGTTGAGCGATTCCTTAGGCCCGGTACCATAGGCGAAATTCGGCGACGGCGTCTGATAGCCGGTCGGCGGCTGGGTCAGGGAGTCCCGGGTCGGCTCGCCCTTGAATTCGGCGGACTCGGAGGTGTTGCCCTTGAAGAAGCCAAAAACGCCGCCCTCATAGCCGAGCTGCGACGGGGTCATCATGATGGGGGCGCTGCCCGGCCGTTCGACCGACTCGCCGCCGGTGGACCTGCCAGCCGATTTTTGATTCAGCTCGCTGGGCAGCAGCGTCCGCGCCGAATGCTGCGGGTCCTTGCTCTCCTTCTTCCGCGCCGCGATTGCCGCCTTGCGGCGCGCTTCGTCGGGATCCTTCGGCCAGTTCTGCGCCTTGACCTCCGCGGCGCCGGGCGGCGGCAGGTTGAGTTTCGGCGGCACGACCAGCGGCGAACGTTCGCGATAGTCGATGCCGCGGTTCTCCATATTGGTGCCGCCGACGCCGCGCATGATGTTGTCGATGATCTTCTCTTCGAAGGTCATGTCGTCATCTTCGTCATCGGCCGCGCGCACGGGGCCGGCCGCCATGACGAGGCCGATGCCGAAGGCGACAGCCGTGAACCGGGCGGCCCGTGTGAGCCTTGCCTGCACCATCCATCCGCTCGCTTCGGTCTTGCGCATCGCGCTGTTCCTGCTCACAAATCTGAGAGCTACCTGGCCTTTCGGGCAGGCGCATTTCGAGGGTTCGTATCGGCCGGGATCAGGGCGCTTTTGCGGCGGGTACCCCAACCAGGGAATCATACAATAGGGTCGCTACCCCGGCAACGATGGCCACGTCGGCAACGTTAAACACATACCAATTGAAGGTTTTGCCGGCGATTTCGACGTGAAACAGCGCGAAATCGACCACCGCGCCATAGGCGAAGCGGTCGATGGCGTTGCCGACAGCGCCGCCGATGATGAGCCCCAGTGCAATGGTGGCGAGCATGGTCCGCGACCAGGCCATCCAGACGGCCAGGGCAACGACGGCGGCCGCCTTCACGACGGTTAAGATCGTCTGCGCGATCCAGCCGTCGTTCTGGAACCAGCCGAAGCTGATCCCGACATTCCAGGCCAACACGAGGTCGAAGAACGGCGTCACCTGCACCGCGCCGCGCCGGCCGAGGTCGAACACGAACAGCAGCCACAGCTTGCTCGCCTGATCGAGCACGAGTGCGGCCAGCGCCGCAAGGATGCCGGCGCGCAGCGGGCGGCTGGATGGCTGTTCTGTCCCCGTCACCTATCGCGCTTTCTTGCGGGACTTCCTGGCGGTTCTCGTTCCGCTGCCGGAGGCCTTGGCGCGACCGGATTTTTTCGCCTTGGCGCCCTTTCCTGTCTTGGCCTTGGCGGCTTTCCTTGCCTTTACGCCCTGCTTGGCCTTCTTGGCTTTGCTTTTGGCTGGCTGCTTTGCTGCCGCTTTCTTCTTGGCTTCGGCCCTTGGTGCGGTCGGTCTGCTGGCCTTGGCCTTCTTCTTGACCTTGGCCGCCGTTCCGGAGGCCTGCGTCGTTTCCGGTGGCTTGCCGGCCTCATCAGATTCGACAGCCTTGCCTTGGCGGGGCGCGGCCGCAAGCGAAACCGGCTTCGCGCTCGCGTTCCCGGGAGCCATTGGAGAGGTATTTTCCGGTTGTGCGGCTTGCTTCTCGATCTTTTCGATCGGCTTGCTGGATGCCGCAGCCGGGCTCGCGCCCTCGACGCTCACGCCAAGCGACTTCCATTCGCGCAGCGCCATCGCGTCACGCGGCGAGACGTCGGGATATTCCGGGTCCTCGCCGACGGTGGGGAGGATCTTCCACGACCGCGCGCATTTGGTGCCGACGGCCTGCTCGACCACGACCGCGACGCCCTTGACGTCCGGCAGCGTGAACGCGCCGTCCGGGGGATCGTCGTTCGTCGCCATCGCATTCGAGGTGATGCAGACTTCTGCAAGGTCGACGTCGAACAGCGTCGCGAAGATGGCCTTGTCCGAGACATAGACCAGGGGCGAAGCCTCCAGCGACGAGCCGATCCTCTTGGCGGCACGCTCCAGCTCCAGCGCGCCGGTGACGACGCGGCGGACGTTGCGGATGGTGTCCCATTTCCTCGCCAGCGCATCGTCGCGGAAGGAACCGAAATCCGTCGCGAACAGCGTCAGGTGCACCGAGGGCTCGGCATTCCTGCGGTACATCCGCCAGGCTTCCTCGGTCGTGAAGCTGAGCACCGGCGCCAGCCATTTCAGGACGGCGTCGCAGATGATGTCGATCGTGGTCAGCGCGGCCTTGCGCGCGACCGACGAGGGCGGATCGCAGTAGAGCGTATCCTTGCGGATGTCGAAATAGAACGCCGACAGCTCGCTGTTCATGAACGCGGCAAGGCTCGCCACCACGGTCTTGTAGTCGAATTCGGCATAGGCCTTGCGGATGTCGCCGGCTTGCAGCGCGAGCTGATGCAGCATCAGCCGCTCCAGCTCCGGCATGTCCTCGTGCGCGACCGCTTCGCTGCGCTTGAAGTGATGCAGCGTGCCGAGCATCCAGCGGATGGTGTTGCGCAGCTTGCGGTAGGTCTCGACGGTGTTCTTCAGGATCTCCGGCCCGATGCGCTGGTCGTCGGTGTAGTCGCAGGACGCCACCCACAGGCGCAGGATGTCGGCGCCGGACTCCTTGATCACCTTCTGCGGCTCGATGGTGTTGCCGAGCGATTTCGACATCTTGCGGCCGTCCTCGGCCTGGGTGAAGCCGTGGGTCAGCACGATGTCGTAAGGCGCGCGGCCGCGGGTGCCGGCGCTCTCCAGCAGCGAGGAGTGGAACCAGCCGCGGTGCTGGTCGCTGCCTTCCAGATACATCACGGTGTCGTCGCCGCCGTCGATCTTGCGCACGATGTTGCCGAGCTGCGGAAAGCTCTGGCGGTCCTCCAGCACGAAGGCGTGGGTCGAGCCGGAATCGAACCAGACGTCCAGGATGTCGTCGACCTTTTTCCAGTCTTCGCCCGCGCGATTCCCAAGGAAGCGCTCGCGCGCGCCGTCGCGGTACCAGGCGTCGGCGCCTTCCTCCATGAAGGCTTCGACGATGCGCTGGTTGATCGCCTCGTCCTGCAGGACTTCGGCCGAGCCGTCGGCCTGCTCGCGCACGAACACGGCGATCGGCACGCCCCAGGCGCGCTGGCGCGAGATCACCCAGTCCGGGCGGCTCTCGATCATGCCGTTGATGCGGTTCTGGCCCGACGGCGGCACCCATTGCGTCACCGAGATCGCGTGCAGCGCGCGGGCGCGCAGCGTATCGCCCGGCTTCGTCTTGCCGTTGCTGGCGATGTCCTTGTCCATCGCGATGAACCATTGCGGCGTGTTGCGGAAGATCACCGGCTTCTTGGAGCGCCAGGAATGGGGGTATTGGTGCTTGAGCCGGCCGCGCGCGAGCAGCTTGCCGGCCTCGACCAGCGCCTTGATGACGGCGTCGTTGGCGTCGCCCTTCTCGCCCTTGTCGTTGATGACGCGCCTGCCCGTGAAGCCCGGGGCATGGTCGGTGAAGGCGCCATTCTCATCGACCGTGTAAGGGATGGCCGTGCTGATGCCGCGCGCGGCAAGCTCGCGTCCATTCGCCGTCCAGACGTCGAAGTCCTCGCGGCCGTGGCTCGGGGCGGTGTGCACGAAGCCGGTGCCGGTGTCGTCGGTGACGTGCTCGCCGTCGAGCAGCGGCACCGTGAACTCGTAGCCACCGCCGAGGCCGTTCAGCGGATGCGCACATTCGATCGCATCCATCGTGTCGGCCGGGATGTCGCGCACCTTCTCGTAAGCGGTGACGCGCGCCTGTTTGAACACGTCTTCCGCCAGCGCATCGGCCAGGATCAGGAGATCGCCGGTCTTCGCCCAGTTGTCGGCGGGCGCGTCGGTGACCCTGTAGAGGCCATAGGCGATCTTGGTGGAGAAGCTGATGGCGCGGTTGCCGGGCAGCGTCCATGGCGTGGTGGTCCAGATCACGACGGAGGCACCTGCGAGCGCGCCATGCGCCGGGGAGGTGACGGGGAATTTCACCCACACCATGTCGGACTGATAGTCCTCGTACTCGACCTCGGCCTCGGCGAGCGCGGTCTTCTCCACCACGCTCCACATCACGGGCTTGGAGCCGCGGTAGAGCGTGCCGTTGGCGGCGAACTTCATCAGCTCGCGCGCGATCGCAGCTTCCGCCGGATAGCTCATGGTGGCGTATGGATGATCCCAGTCGCCGATCACGCCGAGCCGCTTGAATTCCTCGCGCTGGATGTTGAGCCAGTGCGTCGCATAGGCGCGGCACTCCTGGCGGAATTCCACCATCGCGGCCGAGTTGCGGAAGTCCGGCTTCTGCTTGCCCTTGGAGCGGTAGTGCTCTTCCTCGACCTTCCATTCGATCGGCAGGCCGTGGCAGTCCCAGCCCGGCACATAATTGGAATCGAAGCCCAGCATCTGCTGGCTCTTGGTGACGAGGTCCTTGAGGATCTTGTTGAGCGCCGTGCCGATATGGATGTTGCCGTTGGCGTAGGGTGGCCCGTCATGCAACACGAATTTCGGACGTCCCTCGGCCGACTTGCGCAGGCGCTCGTAGAGGCCGGCGTCGTACCAGAATTTGAGGATCTCCGGCTCGCGCTGCGGCAGGCCGGCGCGCATCGGGAAATCCGTCTGCGGCAGGAACAGGGTCTTGGAATAGTCGGCGGAGTCGGACTTTTGCGGCTTTTCGGACATGGATGCTCTGATTTGGCTCGGGGTGCGGCGCAGGGACGCGATCGATCGCGATGGAAATGAGGAAATTCCCGGTCTTGCGCCGAGCCAAAGGCTCAAGCGGAAGCCGGGCCGCTAATCCCTATGATGTGCCGCGCGAACATGGGCGCTTCCATAGCAGGGGAGGGCGGAAATCGCAAAGGCCGGGGGCCGCCGATCTGCGTGCGGTTGCAGTTTTCTCCAAAGATACTAATCTATTGATTACCGGAGAGAATTCATGACTGGCACGCCGCTGGCCGAGGCCTATGAAAAGCTGAAGGAACTGCGCCGCCAAGGCGATTCCCGCAGCGACGATATGAGGTCTGTTCTGCGAACCGTCCGCGACATGGTCGCGATCGCGACCGACGAACGGGCTGAAGGACTCATCCGGGCGATCGAAATCAAGACGCTCGCTGAACGTGTATTCGGCGACGCCGCCAAGGCGGATGCCTGGTTGAGTCGCCCCAATTCGAGCCTGTCCGGCCAGCGGCCGCTCGAAATGTTAAGTGACGAACTCGGCGCTGCCGTTGTCCGCGAGATGCTGGAACGAATTGATCACGGCATCTTTGCCTGAGCCTCGCACATGGAGCTCTGGCGGATTTCCAACTACGCCGATCTCTCTGGCATAGGTGGCATGAGGGCCGCGGGTCGATGGCATTCGCAGGGAAGGCGGATCGTCTACCTCGCCGATCATCCTTCGAGCGCACTCCTTGAGATGCTGGTCCATATGGACCGCGATCTCATTCCATCGACGTATCAGTTGCTGCGTATTGACGCTCCCTCCGATGTCGAGTCTGAAAAGATCGACGAGCTTTCGGCAGATTGGCGATCGCAAACAATGGCAACCAGGGAAATCGGCGATCGCTGGCTCGATCGTGCTGCCACTGCTCTACTGCAGGTACCTTCCGCGATTGGTCATGGCAGCAATTTCCTGCTCAATCCTGTCCACCCGGATGCAGCTCGGCTTGCAGTGGTCGAGATTATTCGCTCGCCTTTCGATCCGCGTTTGCTTGGATAGGTGCTGTTCAACCGATCGATCCCAGTTTCGGAAACGCGTCCGGCGCCGCCGCCAGGTCGGCGCGGGCGCGGGCGGAATCCTCGTTCATCCGTGCCACCAGCGCCTCCACGCTGTCGAATTTCAGCTCCTCGCGGATGAAGGAGATGAAGGCGACGTCGAGTTCGGCGCCATAGAGGTCGCCCTTGAAATCGAACAGGAATACTTCCAGCAGCGGCGCGCCATTATCGAAGGTCGGGCGGCGGCCGAAGCTTGCGACGCCATCCAGCCGCTCGCCGCCGCGGCCGACCCGCACCGCATAGATGCCGTGCTTCAGCTCGCAGTTCTTGTCGAGACGGATATTGGCGGTGGGAAAGCCGAGGTCGCGCCCCCGCTTCTCGCCGTGGACCACCTGCCCGGTGACGAACCAGGGCCCGCCCAGCATAGTGGTGGCGTTGGCAATCTGTCCCTCGGCGAGCGCCATGCGGATGGCGGTGGAGGAGACCGGCCGCTCGTCGATATCGACATGGGCCTGCACGTCGACCTCGATGCCGAGCCGCGGCGCTTCGCTGACCAAGAGGCTCGGCGAGCCGGTCCGGCCCTTGCCGAAATGGAAGTCGTAGCCGACCGCAATCCCGCTGATGCCGAGCCGCTCGATCAGGTCATGGTGAATGAAATCTTGCGCGGACGTCCCGGCGCGCACTTTGTCGAAGGTCATCACCACGGCGCCGGCAAGGCCGGTGCCGGCCAATAGGCGCAGCTTGTTGGTTTCGGTCGTCAGACGGAATTGCGGGCTGTTCGGGCTGAAGAAACTGCGCGGATGCGGCTCGAAGGTCACGGCAAATGCCGGCCTGCCTTGGGCGCGGCCCATGCGCAGCGCCGCTCCGATCACGGCGCGGTGGCCGAGATGGACGCCGTCGAAATTGCCCATCGCCACCACCGTCCCCTTGGGGATCGCAGAGGCCGGCGTGGTGTCGCGGATAACGGTGAACTTGGAGGGCATTTCCTGGGAATTCTGGGTCGATTCTTTGGTCCGTTCCCGATGCGGCCGGGACGGGCGGGACCGTGGCTTGGCGGGGCGGGCCAAGTCAAGCGGGGCGCAGATGCGCAGCAGAACGGGTGGTTTTGCCGGCGTTCTCGTGGAGGTGGGTTAACGGCCTGTTTAACGCCTCGATGCTAAGCGTTGGAGGCGGATTGCGGGTAGCGCGATCCGGAATGTCTGTCGTGGCGTAAAGCGTTGGGGGAAGAGAAGATGGCGGTGGATTTGTCGATGCCGGTTCTGGTGGTGGACGACTACAGCACCATGATCCGCATCATCCGAAATCTTCTGAAGCAGCTCGGCTTCGAGAACATCGACGATGCCAGCGACGGTTCGGCGGCGCTGAACAAGATGCGCGGCAAGAAGTATGGCCTGGTGATCTCCGACTGGAACATGGAGCCGATGACCGGTTATGACCTCTTGAAGGAAGTCCGTGCCGATCCGAATCTGGCAACCACGCCGTTCATCATGATCACGGCGGAATCCAAGACCGAGAACGTGATCGCGGCGAAGAAGGCCGGCGTGAACAACTACATCGTCAAGCCGTTCAATGCGGCGACGCTGAAGACCAAGATCGAGGCGGTCTTCCCGGACATGACGATGGCCTAAGCCGAAAGCTGCAGTTCAGAGGTTTGCCGATGCCCGGGCCTCCCCGGGCATTTTGCGTTTCTACCAGCGCAATTCCCGGATCAACGCGCGGGGCGGATGGCCGAACAGCTCCTTCACCGAGGCAGGGTCGAGCTGATCGATGCCTGCGAATTCCTCGGCGTGGATGCCGCGGGTGACGAACAGGCAGTCGATGCCGAAGCCGTGGGCGCCGGCGAGGTCGGTGCGCACACTATCGCCGACGGCGAGCACATGACGGAGCTCGGCCGGATGGCCGCGGCGCTCGCCCGCAAGCGCCATGGCGCGCTCGTAGATCGGTCGGTGCGGCTTGCCGTAGAACACCACTTCGCCGCCGAGTTCGCGGTAGAGCTCGGCAATGGCGCCCGCGCAATAGATCAGCCGGTCGCCGCGCTCGACGACGATGTCGGGATTGGCACAGATCAGCGGCAGCTTGCGCGCGTGCGCCGTCATCAGCATCGGCCGGTAATCCTCGGCGGACTCGGTCTCGTCGTCGAACAGGCCGGTGCAGATGATGTAGTCGGCGCTGTCGAGACCGGACATCGCGGGGTCGAGCCCGCGGTGGATCGAGCTGTCGCGGTCCGGGCCCACCCAGTACAGCTTCTTGCCGGGATGGTCCGCCACGAAGTTCCGGGTCAGGTCGCCCGAGCTGACAATGGCATCGTAGGTTTCATCGGCGACACCGAGCTTGCGCAACTGCCGCTGCACTGAATCGTCCGGCCGCGGTGCGTTGGTGATGAGGATCACGACGCCGCCCTGCTGACGATAGCTGTGCAGGGCCGCGCAGGCCTCGGGGAACGACTCCAGCCCATTGTGCACCACGCCCCAGATGTCGCTGAGCACGACTTCGACGCCGTCAATGACGTCGCGGAGCCTCTCGACAAAGCGCAAGTTCATGGCGGTGAGAGACGGTCAGTTCGGACCGACGGCGCGGCGCGCCAGTGCGGCATTGCCGGTCGCGCGCGGCGGCGGTTCGACGGCAGGCGTTTCGAGCGTGGCCGGGTTGCCGGGACCATTGGCTTCCTGTGGCTTGGTGGCGGTGGCCACGGCGGTAGCAGATGGCCCCTCGGGCCGCAACGGCCGCGGCGGAGCAAACAGGAAGCCCTGTCCGAACCGGACGTCAAAATCAAGCAGGTCGACGACCGCACGCTCGCCTTCGATCTTCTCGGCAATCAGATCGATGCCGAATCGGCCGAGCAAATCGGACAGGTCGGACGGGTGGATGTCGGAGGTGGAGGTCTGCTTGGGATCGAGCAGCAGCGCCGCCGGCACCTTGATGAAGCGGACGCCGCGGTCGGCAAGCTCGCGCGGCTCAAAGCGTAGATCGGTGACATGGTCGATCGAGAAGCGGTAGCCGCGCTGCGCCAGCGCCGCGAGATTCTCCGTCTCGGCAGGTCCCAGCTTGCGCAGGGTGGATTGCTTGAACTCCAGCACGAAGGAAGGCGCCAGCACGCGGTTGGCCTCGAGGAAATCCAGGCACTGTGCGAAATGGGTCGGATTGGAGATCGTGGTCGCCGACACGTTGCAGAACACGCCGACGTCCTTGTTGCGCACCATCAACCGGCGCAGCACCTGCACGCAGCGCAGCATCACGGCATGGTCGATGCGCCCGATCAGGCCGGCGCTCTCGGCGGTGCCGATGAAATCTTCGGCGACCAGCACCTGGTCCTTGTCGTCGCGCAGCCGCGTCACCGCCTCGTAGTAGCGCACCTTGCGCTGCGGCAGCGTCACCATCGGCTGCAGGTAGATGTCGAGCCGGTTTTCCTCGATCGCATTCTTCACCGCGGCGATGAGCTGGGTCTGGCTGCGGGAGGGGGCGCCCGGGGCCGGGGTGGAGGACGCCGCCAACGGCTTGGCTGCTTCGGCCATGCCCGCGGGACCTGCTTCCGCCGCCTGCGGCTCCGCGGCAGGCTGGCTCGGCGGCCCTGGCGGCGTCGGTGCCGCGGGTGGGCCGGCGGCCAGCATCTCTTCATGGGTCGCAACCGTGGTCGCCAACTGCTTGACCAGCACGCCGAGCTCGTTGATCTCGCTGATCACGCCCTGCATGCGGTCGGCTCCGGCGGAATTGGCCGACACCACCTTGCCCTCGACGGCCGACAGCCTTCGGCCGAATTCGGCGACCTGCCGGGCGAGGTCGGCGGTGCCGCGGGAGAGGTCGGCGATCTGGCCGCCGACATCGGTGCGGTCGCGCAGCCGCATCGACACGGCATTGTAGAGAATAAGGAAGGTCAGTGCGGTCAGCGCCACCAGCGCCGATTCATAGAAGGTGATGCCGGCCCAGGAATAGAGCACGAGGCCGAGTGAAGCTGCGACCAGCACCATGCAGATGGCGATGAAGATGGTGGAAATACGGATCATCGCGCGCGTGCCCTCGCGTCCGGAACGCCGCCATGCGGGAAAACACGGAATCTTTCAGGCATGATCTCGTATGCGCTCCCCCAAGGCGCGCGACCATAGCATCATTGCTGATTCGATGGGAGCGCTGTCCGCGCCGCAACTTGGGGCTGACGGCCGCGATCCGCCGCTTCACACCAGTGCGCCCCGGATGCGTCGGAAGCAGGCCGGAGCGGTTCCGGCCTGTTCCAATGGCCAACTACGCCACCGCGCGGATCACCTTGCCGACCTTGTCGACGATCTCGCCGATCTGGTCCTCGGTGACGATCAGGGGTGGGGTCAGCGCCAGCGTGTCGCCGACGGCGCGCAGCATGATGTCGTTGTCGTGGAAGGCGCTGTTGAGCCCGGCGAAGCCGCGCTTGCCCACCCCGTCAGCCGACGGTGCAAGGTCGATGCCGGCGGTCAGTCCCACGGTGCGGATGTCGACCACGTTGGGCTGGTTCCTCAGCGACATCACGGCGTCGGCGAATTTCGGCTCCAGTTTGTTGGCGCGCTCGAACAGGTTCTCGTCGCGGTAGATGTCGAGGGTGGCAAGACCCGCGGCGCAGGCCAGCGGATGCGCCGAATAGGTGTAGCCGTGGGTCAGCTCAACGATGTGCTCGGGGCCGGTCATGAAGGCGTCATGGATGGTGTCGCGCACCAGCACGCCGCCCATCGGGGCTGCGCCATTGGTGACGCCCTTGGCGAAGGTGAGCATGTCCGGCAGCACGCCATAGCGCTCGGCGGCAAAGGCAAAGCCGAGCCGGCCGAATCCGGTAATCACTTCGTCGAAGATGAGAAGGATGCCGTGCTTCTGGGTGATCTCGCGCAGGCGCTTGAGATAGCCCTTCGGCGCCGCCAGCACGCCGGTCGATCCTGCCATCGGCTCGACGATCACGGCGGCGATGGTGTTGGCGCCGTGCAGGTTGACGAGGTCCTCCAGCGCATCGGCGAAATGCGCGCCGTATTCCGGCTCGCCCTTGGTGAAGGCCTGCTTCTCGCGGTCATAGGTCGCCGGCAGATGGTCGACGCCTGCAAGCAGCGAGCCGAAGATCTTGCGGTTGCCGACGATGCCGCCGACGGCGGTGCCGCCGAAGCCGACGCCGTGATAGCCGCGGACGCGGCCGATCAGGCGCGAGCGGGCGCCCTGACCGTTGGTCTGATGATAGGCGAGAGCGATCTTCAGCGCGGTGTCGGCCGCTTCCGAGCCGGAGTTGCAGAAGAAGACGTGGTCGAGGCCCTTCGGCGCGAGATCGGCGATGCGGCTGGCGAGCTCGAACGCCTGCGGGATGCCGAACTGGAACGGCGGCGCGTAGTCCAGCGTAGCCGCCATCTTGCCGATGGCGTCCGAAATTTGCGTACGGCCATGGCCGGCGTTGGTGCACCACATGCCGGCGGCGGCGTCGATCAGCTTGCGGCCGTCGACGGTGATGTAGTGCATGTCCTTGGCGCCGGCGAGCAACCGCGGCGCCTTCTTGAAGGCGCGGTTGGCGGTGAACGGCATCCAGTGCGCGGCGAGATCGTTGGGGACGGCGACGGAGGATTTCGTGGGGCTCTTGTCCAGCATGGGGGCCTCTTTGCGTGTTGTGGGCGCGTCGGCTCTTCACAGGCTATCAGCTTCGCGGTGACCGCGAAATCGCCCAGGCCGTGATATTTCCGCGCAACGCGCCTGCTCACAGGTCGGAGGCCGCGATCCAGAACACTTCGCCCTCGGAATCCTCGGTATCGAGCCAGAGCAGCGGCAATTGCGGGAAGGCGGCCTCGAGATTGTCGCGGCCGCGGCCGATTTCGCATAGCAGGCCACCTTGCGGTGCAAGATGCGCTTTGGCCTGGCCAAGGATGCGCCTGACGATGTCGAGCCCGTCGGCGCCGCCGTCGAAGGCTAGCGCAGGTTCGGCGCGGCATTCGGCCGGCAGGCCCGCCATGCCTTCGGCATCGACATAAGGCGGATTGGAGATGATGAGGTCGTAGCGCGTGCTGCCGAGCGGCGCGAACAGATCGCCGCGGTGCAGCTTGATGCGATCCTCAAGGCCGTGATCGGTGACGTTGCGCGCGGCGACGGCGAGCGCGTCCCTGGAGATATCGACCGCATCAATCGTGGCGTGGGCGAAATGGCGGGCGGCGAGGACCGCAAGGCATCCGCCGCCGGTGCAGAGGTCGAGTACGCTCGCTACTTCCGCGGGATCGCCGATCAGCGAGGCCGCATCCTCGCCATCGCCAAAATGCGAATCCAGCAGTTCGCCGATGAAGGAGCGCGGCACGATGGTGCGCTCGTCGACATAGAAGGGCAGGCCGCGCATCCATATCCTGTTGACGAGATAAGCGGCGGGCTTGCGCGTCGAGATGCGGCGCTCGATCAACTCGATGATTTTTCGGCCTTCCGCCACGGTGAGGCGCGCGTGGGCGAACTGCTCGAACTGGTCGGGATGCAGGTGCAGCGTCTCGCAGACGAGGAAGGCGGCTTCAGCGACGGGATCGGTGGTGCCATGGGCGAAGACCAGCTTTGCTTCGCTGAAGCGGCTGACCGCGTAACGCACGAAGTCGAGCGGCGTTTGCAGCTCGCCGGCGCCGACCTTGGGTACTTTGGCAGCGCTTCGTCCTCGCCTTGCAGCTCTCTTCGCACGTTTCGCCATCAGGATTTGGTCCAGCGCGCGGCAGCCGCGTCGTCATGGCCTTGCGCCTCGATCCAGCTCTTGCCGCGCGCGCTCTCCTCCTGCTTCCAGAACGGCGCGCTGGTCTTGAGGTAGTCCATCAGGAATTCGGCGGCCTGGAAGGCCGCCTGTCGGTGCGAGGAGGCGGTGACGACCAGCACGATGTTCTCGCCAGGGGTGATGCGGCCGAAGCGGTGGATGATGGTCAACCCCTGCAGCGGCCAGCGCGCCATCGCCTCGTCGGCATGGCGCTTGATTTCGGCTTCCGCCATGCCGGGATAATGTTCGAGCGTCAGGGCGGCGATCGGCTCGCTGCCTTCGGTGCCGCGGCAGATGCCGGTGAAGCTGACGACGGCGCCGACGTCGGTGCGGCCCTTGCTGAGCCGCGCGGTCTCCTGCGCGACGTCGAAATCGGCTTGCTGGATCCGGATGGTCGCGGCCGGGCTCATGGCAAAGGCTCAGCCGCCCGTCATCGGCGGGAAGAACGCGATCTCGCGGGCCCCGGCGATCGCCGCATCCGGCTTGACATGGGCATGGTCGATTGCGGCGCGGATCACCTTCGGCTTCTCGAACGCATAAGCATAGGTTTCGCCGCGGCTCGACAGCCAGGCGATGAGATCGTCGACGGTGCGCACGCTGGCGGGCGGCTCGACGGTTTCTTCCGCCTTGCCGATCCGCTCGCGCACCCAGGCGAAATACTTGACCTTCATCCTTCATCCTCCTCGATGAGGTGATGGATGCCGGCGCGGAAATAGTCCCAGCCGGTATAGATGGTGACGATGGCCGATATCCAGAGCAAGACGATGCCGATCAGCGTGGTGGCGGGGAAAAGCTGCTCGCCGGCTTCGCCCGCGATCAAAAATCCGATGGCGACGAGCTGGACGGTGGTCTTCCACTTGGCAAGCTTGGTGACGGGCACGCTGACGCGAAGCGCGGCGAGATATTCGCGCAAGCCGGAGACCAGGATCTCGCGGCAGAGGATCACGACCGCGGCCCAGAGCGTCCAGCCATGGATGGAATTGTCGGCGGCGAGCATCAGCAGGCAGGATGCCACCAGCAGTTTGTCGGCGATCGGATCGAGCATCCGCCCGAAGGCGGATTGCTGGTCCCAAATTCGCGCATAGTAGCCGTCGAGCCAGTCGGTGATGGCAGCGCCAATGAACACCGCCAGCGCGACCCAGCGCAGCCAAAGCGGTCCGTCCAGGATCGACTGGACGTAGACGCAGCCGACCACCACCGGGATGGCGGCGATCCGCCCCACGGTCAGGATGTTCGGGATCGAAAAGCTCTTGGACGGGCTTCTGGTGGTCGCGATGTTCATCCGTCTTACCAATACCGGGGACGCTGCGAGGTCAACACCTTGGCGCACATGAGCGGTGGGAGTTGGGGTAACTTTAGTACCAAACCCGCCCTTAGCCGGGCTGGGTATGGAAATACTCGAAGATCCGGCGGGCACTCTCGGCGCTGACCCCCGGAACCTTGCCGAGATCGGCAATCGAGGCCCGCTCGATCTCCTTCAGAGTTCCGAAGTGCAGCAGCAAGGCACGTTTGCGTGACGGGCCGATGCCGGGGATTTCCTGCAGGCCCGCCTCGCGTATGTCTTTCTTGCGCAGCTTGCGGTGCGAGCCGATCACGAACCGGTGCGCCTCGTCGCGCAGCCGCTGGATGAAGTACAGCACGGGATCGCGCGGCTCGAGCTTGATCGCCTCGCGGTCCGGCATGAACAGGGTCTCCCGGCCGGCGTCGCGGTCCGGTCCCTTGGCGACGCCGAGCAGCGTGACCTTGTCGACGCCGAGCTGGCTGAGAATCTCGCGTGCGGCATTGAGCTGGCCGCGGCCGCCGTCGATGATGACGAGGTCCGGCCATTGCGGGAACGAATCGTCGTCGCGCGGCTTGTTGTCGTCGCCTTCCGCCGGCTTCAACAGCCGCTTGAAGCGGCGTTGCAGCACCTCGCGCATCATGGCGTAGTCGTCGCCGGGCGTCAGCCCTTCCGACTTGATGTTGAACTTGCGGTATTGGTTCTTCATGAAACCGTCGGGGCCGGCGACGATCATGGCGCCGACCGCGTTGGTGCCCTGGATGTGGCTGTTGTCGTAGACCTCGATCCGCTTCGGGGTGTGCGGCAGGCCGAGCGTTCCGGCCATTGCATCCAGCAGGCGTCCCTGGGTGGCGGTGTCGGCGAGCTTGCGGCCGAGTGCCTCGCGCGCATTGGTCAGCGCATGCGCGATCATCTCTTTCTTCTCGCCGCGCCTGGGCACGGAGACCTCGACCTTGAAGCCGGCCTTGACGGAGAGCGCATCGGCAAGCAGCGCAGTGTCCTCCACTTCGTGCGAGAGCAGGATCAGTTTCGGCGGCGGCTTGTCGTCGTAGAACTGCGTCACGAACGAGTTCAGAACTTCCTCCGATGTGAACGTCTTTTCCGCCCGCGGGAAATAGGCGCGGTTGCCCCAGTTCTGGCCGGTGCGGAAGAAGAACACCTCGACGCAGGAATAGCCGCCTTCCTGGTGGATCGCGAACACGTCGGCCTCTTGCACGGTGCGCGGGTTGATGCCCTGCTGCGACTGGATCGCCGACAGCGCGGCGAGGCGGTCGCGGAAGGTCGCCGCGGTCTCGAACTCGAGCTCGCCGGACGCCTTCTCCATTTCGGCGGCGAGCAGCTGCTTCACCGCATGGCTGCGGCCGGACAGGAACTCTGTCGCCTCGCGCACCAGCTCGGTATAGCCGGGGAAATCGATCTCGCGCGTGCAGGGACCGGCACAGCGGCGGATCTGGTAGAGCAGGCACGGGCGGGTGCGGCTCTCGAAGAACGAGTCGGTGCAGGAGCGGATCAGGAACGCGCGCTGCAGCGCCGTGATGGTGCGGTTGACCGCGCCGGCCGATGCGAACGGCCCGAAATAGCGGCCCGGCCGCGTCTGCGCGCCGCGATGCTTCAGGATCTGCGGTGCCCAGTGGTCGCCCGATATCAGGATGTAGGGGAACGACTTGTCGTCGCGAAGCTGCACGTTGAAGCGCGGGCGAAGCTGCTTGATCAGGTTCGCTTCGAGCAGCAGCGCTTCGGTCTCGGTCACGGTCGAGACGATCTCGACATTGGTCGTCGCTGCGATCATGCGCAGGATGCGCGCCGGCAGCGGTGCGTTGGCCCGCGCATACGACGTGAGGCGCTTTTTGACGTTCTTGGCCTTGCCGACATAGAGCACGTCATTGGCCGCATTGAGCATGCGATAGACGCCCGGCGAAGTGGGGGCGAGCCGCACGGCGTTCTCGATCGCCGCATGTCCCGTCGTCAGCCCGCCTTCGGCGATGGCTTCCGCCGGTTCCTCGGCAAGCTCGGGCAGCCGCGCTTCCTCGTCGTCCTCGGCGCTCGCCGTCGCCGGGTCGATGTCGCCCGCCACATCCTGTGGCGTGCCGGCATCCTGCGGCGGCATATCGCCGGTGGAACCGGGCTTGCCCTTGCGCGCGTGCGGCGGCGCCGGATGATCGCGGGAATCGTCTTTCATGGGGCCGAACTTATGCATTGCCGCGCGGCATCGCCAGCCGCAGGAACACGCGGCGGCCGCGGTCCGACGTAACACATTTTTAAGAATGATGAGCGGGCGGTAACTCGGCTTAACAAGGCTTTAACTTAAAACTCTCGATAACTCGTACCCGAAAAGACTGCAATTGCGTAACCATGGCGGCGCCTTCGCCGGCCCTGGTTGCGGTGAGTGGCGTGGGTGGAGAGTACCGATGACCAGGGTTGTGTTGGGCGCGCTGGCGTTCCTCGCGGCAGGCTTGAGCGTTCCGGCCGGTGCTGCGGATTTCAACTACAGGCCCTACACGGTCAACCAGCCGCTCAATGCCTATAGCTGGGCCGGTCCCTATCTCGGCGGCAATTTCGGCTACGCCTGGGGCAGCGTCGACAATGCCTGGGCCAAGCCGAGCGGCTTCGTCGGCGGCCTGCAGGCCGGCTACAACTGGCAGCGCGGCCCGTGGGTGTTCGGCGTCGAGGGCGACATCCAGGGCTCCAGCGCCGACGACACCTTCGCGGCCTGGAAGTTCTCCAACCCGTGGTTCGGCACGCTGCGCGGCCGCGGCGGTTATGCCTTCAACAACGTGCTGTTCTACGGCACGCTGGGCCTGGCCTACGGCCAGCTGCGCGCCGCCACCTTCGGGCTCACGGAGTCCCACAACAACATCGGCTGGACCGCGGGCCTCGGTGCCGAGTTCGGCTTTGCGCCGAACTGGAGCGCCAAGGTCGAGTACCTCTATGTCGATCTCGCCAACAGCAATTTCGTCATCACCGGCGCCTCGCACGGCCTGTCTTTCGGCACGGTACGGGCCGGGGTGAACTACCGCTTCTGACGACAAGAAACACTTCACAAGAACACTTGGCGTAACGACCTCCCGGCCGCCGAAAGCGGCCGGGATTTTTTTCGGCGATGTGAGAGCTTCGCTAGGACACCACGAGGTTGACCGCTTTCGGGCCCTTGCCCTTCTTGTCCGGCTCGACCTCGAAGCTGATGCGCTGTCCCTCGGTGAGATCCTTCAGTCCGGCGCGCTCCACCGCGGTGATGTGAACGAACACGTCGCGGCCGCCGTCATCGGGCTTGATGAAACCGTAGCCGCGCTCGCCGTTGAAGAACTTGACCGTCCCTGTCATGGCCATCGGGAAATCCTCCCCCGTCTGCTTTGCCGTGACGCGCCAATGTCGCGCTCGGCCCGACCGGACAATCGCTGCCGGAAAGCATGGCCACCTTGACGGATCGCAAGCCAATTCGAAGCGCATCCGTCCGGCTGTTTCTTCGGCCTTGTCACTCCGCCGCAACCATTCGCGGAAGCGGAACGTAAAGCCAGTCCCAACGCCCTGAGCATAATACGGTTCCCGGCGGGTTGCCTACGGCTTTGATTGTCCCAGGCCGGGTGCAAGCGGGGTACGCCGGCCGGCACGCTACGGCCTGGCCGCCTCGAGGCGGAAGCGGCCGGCGCCGCCCTGGCCGAGCGGCTTTTCCAGCTCGGGGAGGATGGTCTTGAGCTCGCCTTGCAACGTCCACGGTGGGTTGACCACCAGAAGGCCGGTGGAGGCCAGCGGGCCGCCGGCCTCCTGCGGGGCGACGGAGAATTCCAGCCGCAGGCACGAGCCGGCAGGCTTTTCGCCCGCGGCCGCCTGGGCGACCGCGCGCGCCAGCGTGTCGGCGGCGCGGCGGCTCTTGACGGGATACCAGAGCAGATACTGGCCGGTCGGCCATTTCGCGAAGGCGGCAGCGAAGCCGTCCGCCAGCCGCTCGAACTCACCCTTGTCCTCGAAGGGCGGGTCGATCAGGACGAGGCCGCGGCGCTCCTTCGGCGGCACGAAGGCACCCAGCGCCGTCCAGCCGTCGAGATCGACGACGCGCGCCTGGGCGTCGCGGCGCAACGCAGCGATCAGCTCTTTCCTGGCGGAAGGCTCCAGCTCGCAGGCGGTCAGCCGGTCCTGCGGCCGCAGCAGCGCGCGGGCGATCAGCGGCGAGCCGGGATAGGCGGTGAGCTCGGCCCCGCTGTTGAAGGCACGCACGATGTCGAGATAGGGCGCAACCAGCGGCAACGCCTTCTCGGAGAAGCGCGCCTGCATCATCCGCGCGATGCCGCTCCTCCATTCGCCGCTGCGCTGCGCTTCGCTTGCCGTGAGGTCGTAGCGGCCGCTGCCGGCATGGCTGTCGATGACGCGGAAGGCGGCGGGCTTTTCCTGCAAATAGAGCAGGATGCGCGTCAGCACGATGTGCTTGAGGACGTCGGCGAAGCTGCCGGCGTGGAAGGCGTGGCGGTAGTTCATGGAGAGGGGGTTACCACGTCATTGCGAGCGGAGCGAAGCAATCCATCTGTCCGCTTGCCGCGCTATGGATTGCTTCCGCCTTCGCTCTCCGAGCTTCGGCGGACTCCCAGCCCGGCGTAGCTTGCGCAGCAAGCGGAGACGGGTCGTCGCTCCGCTCGCAATGACGGTGGAGAGAGCTCACCCCCCGCGCACCGGCGGCATCAGCACCTGGTCGCGGCGGCAGGTGCGGCGGTCGTTCTCCTCGCAGGCGCGGAATTGCAGGTCCTTGCTCATGCAGATCCTGACCTCGCTGAGGCGGCGGCTGTCGCAGGTGACCGAGATGGCCGACGCCGTGAGGCCCGGATTGGCCTTGATGAAATCGGCTTCCAGCTCTTCCGGCGAAATCATCTTCGGCTTGGCAAGCTGCAGCAATTCCTCGGGGATCTTCACCGCCGCGCGTGCTTTCCGGATGGTCTCGAAATAGGCCCGCGGCTTCAGGCCGGAGCAGGTGCCGTGCTTTTTCCATTCATTGACGACCAGCCCGGGCGCCGGCATCAGGTTCAGCATCGAGGACACCGTGCTGCGATCGACCCATTCCGGCGAGCGCTGGCAATATTCGGGATAGCCGCGGTCGTATTGCGGCCACAGCCCGTGCACGACGAAGGAAAACGGCCGCTCGCCACACTGGATCTTCGACCGTTCGGCGGTGCCGCGCTCGGCCGCCGCCTCGCAAAAGGAAGGCGACCAGGACAGCGCCAGCACATAGAAATCGAACTGTCCGGGCGCGTTCTGGCGGGGGTCCTGCGCAAACGCTGAACCTGAAAGCGCGGTCGCCAAAAAGGCCGGTCCGAGCAGGAAAATCAGCGAAACCGCAAGCCGGGAAAGCAGCTTCGAAAAGGAATGAAACATCACGCGCCCTCGCCACCCAGACCGGCGCGGACCCTAGCAGACCGAGGAGAACATTTCAAGAACAAAATGTAAGGTTGCCGCCTGTCCCGGCGCACCGTCAGGGCTTGGCCGCCTTGCAGGCCGGGTTGAATGCCCAGTTGCGGTCGAGGCCGACCACGCACCATTCGACGCCCTGGCCGAAGCCGGCAAAGCCGCCATCCTCGACGATCGAGAAATGCACCGCACGCACCTTGCCGTCGGACAGCATCGCCTCGCCCGAGCAGAAGCGGCGCGGGATGTTGTCGGACTGCCAGGGCCGGAACGCCGTCTCGCGAACGTTGCCGTAGCCGGTGATTTCCAGGCTCGAGTTCCAGAAGGTGCTTTCCTTGTCGCGGAACTGGTAGGTGATGGTCCGCAGCGCGTACTCGCACGGCGCGACCTTGCCGTCATAGCGCGGGCCCGAGAGCCAGAAATTCAGCTCCAGGGGATTGGCGGCCCGGGCCTCGCCGAAGGCGAGAAAGCCGAGCAGGGCGCCGAACACGGCGGCAGCTGCCGATTTCGTCCGGGATTTCAACAGGGCGCGCATGGGAATCCGCTCATCTTCCGTTCCGCGCGACCGTGCCGCGAAGGGCAGGGGAGGTCAAGTGCAGCGCGGCAACACTCGGGCAGAGTTCGTCATGCCGCCCGCCGGGCGTTCTTTTCAGGGCTTGCAAGGGGCTCTAAGATGCGCCCTCGAACAGGGAGTCGGTGATGCGAAACATTGTGGCGGCGAGCCTCGTTGCGGTCTGCGGGGTGCTGGCTTGTGCGCCGGCGGAGGCCCAGATGGTGCCGCCGTTCAAGGGCAACGACACCGGCGGCATCATCGCCTTTGCCATGGCCCAGCATATCGACGCCCGCCAGCTCGCGGTGGATCACTGCGCCCGCTACGGCAAGGTGGTGAAATTCCTCGCCGTGCAGGCCCAGGAGGGCGGCTACATCTCCTTTGCCTGCCGCTGGGTGCCCTATGGCGCCGCCGAGCGGCCGCTGGTCACGCGCTACTAGAGCATGATCTTTTCGGAAAACCGCTTCACACTTTTCCGGATCATGCTTTAGCGGCGGTTTCTCTTCACCGCAGGACGGGAGCGCGGCGCATGAAGCGGCAGCATCTCTCATTCGCATCGGCGATCGGCCTCTTGGCAGCGCTGGTTGCCGCGCCGGCGCAGGCCGTCGAGCTGCCGGTGCGCAAGGCGGGCCTGTGGGAAATGAAGATGCTGCGCAGCGGCGGCTCGGTGCCCGACATGACCATGCAGCATTGCACGGACGCCTCGACCGACAAGCAGATGAGCACCTCGTTCTCGCCGGGCAAGGACACCTGTTCGAAGCAGGAGATCCAGAAGACCGCGACCGGCTATGTCAGCGATTCCGTCTGCGGCGTCGCCGGCATGACCATCACCTCGCACGCCGAGATCACCGGCGACTTCAATTCCGCCTACACCGTGAAGACGACCTCGCGCACCGAAGGCGCGCCCTCCGGCATGCCGCGCGATTCCGCCACCACGATCGAGGCGAAGTGGCTCGGCGCCTGCAAGGCGGACCAGAAGCCCGGCGACATCGTGATGCCCGGCGGCATGAAAATGAACATCCTCGAGCTCGACAAGCTGAAGTCGATGCTGCCGAAGGGAATGCAGAAGTGACGGGGTTCTGAGGCGAGCGGCGCTGCGCTCGCGCGTCATTCCCCGCTGTCGTCCCTGCGAACGCAGGGACCCATAACCACAGGGCGTTGTTGTCAGAGCAAGCTGGAGCTCCAGCCTTCGCATACCCGCGTCCTGTGGTTATGGATCCCGGGTCGCGCTCGCTTCGCTCGCTTGCCCGGGACGACGGTCGAATTTGTTGCGCGCAAGTTTTCTCATTCCCGCGGCGCGCTTTCGCCCGGGTTGTGCGTCTCCGTGACCCTCTTCGGTGAAGAGGGCGCGAGGAAAGCCAGGCGCCGACTGCGCCCGCATCGCCGTGTGCCAAAAACTTGGGTAGTGGCGCACACGGTTTTGACAGGTACAGCCGAGACAACCCGGCTTTCCCCGCGCAATGGCTTTACGGCTTATACGTGCTCTTCCCGGTGAGCGGCCTTCATTGTCACCGTTGCCAGGCCCGCACAGGCGGACCGGATAGACGCCAGGGTCGCGGCGCCAGAACCACACGACTTCGCCGTCCGCGAGGCCAGCGTTTCGCCAGGTGAACGGGTCACCTGAACGCCGGCCGGCGGCCATCGCATCCCGCACCCAACGAAACGTGCGATGCGCATCGCCCCTCCTCGGGGCACGGGACGGGGTGGTTATAATGCAAATCAGAATTACGGTAAAGCGAAATATTTTTGATTTTAGGGCTTGACAATAATTCGATTCAACAGAATTCAGTTGATCTATCGCAAGCTGCCGCGACCCATTCGCAAATGTTATGGAATTTCCGCGGCGGGCAAGCTTTGCGGCCAGAGCTTATCAGTCGGCTGGACACGATGGTAGTTTCCAAAAACCGAGCAGAACTAACGCTGGGCCTTAAGGACTATCCTCGCGCCATTGTGATCTACGAGAAAGAAGCCTGCCACACATGCGTAGACCGCTCTTCATGGACGGAGATGCTGCTAGCGCAGCCTATCGCAATATTAGGAGCGCAAAGACGGGGCGGCTTTTTTCGGCCCGGTGTCTTTGCGAGTACCTTTGGATTCTTTTCGAGCCATACGCGGACCCAGATTTCCGGACGGAACTGAAGAGCAATTTCAACGCCCGCTTCTGGGAAATGTATCTGACAGCGTCCTTCATCTTCGCGGGGTTTGAGGTCACGTGTCCGAAGCCAGGACCGGACGTGGGCATCACGTACAAGGGGCAGCGCATTTGGTTTGAGGCCGTATCTCCGACGCCGGGCGAGCCAAACTCACCTGACTACGTTCCTGAACCAAGGATGGGTGAAGTCTCGGACGTACCCAACGAAAAGATGGTCCTACGCTATCTCAACAGCATTTCGGAGAAATACGAACGCCAATACGCGAACTGGATCGCCAAGAAATACATCTCCGAGAAGGACGCCTTCGTCATAGCACTGAACCCACGAAACATCCCACTTGAGTATGCTGACACTGAGCCTCCGCGCATTCTTCAGGCCGCCTACACAATCGGACATCTGTTCGCTGTCATTGATAAGGCGACACTGCAAATTACTGGCACTGGTTATCATTTTCGCGACCACATTGCCAAAACCTTGAAAGCCGACGCTGAGCAGAACACAGAGCCAACAAGAGTTACAACTGGAGTGTTTCAAGATGGGCAGCATAATGGGCTGAGCGCGCTGTTATGCTCCCGCGTCGATGCTGCCAATCAATACGGTGAGTTTGGTGACGACTTTCAACTTGTACCGAACCCACATGCGGGTGTGCCTCTGCATCAAGGCTTCCGGTTGCGCGGAACATATTTTGGCGCAACGCGCGTCGAGGGAGGCTATGAGGTCGTGCCGACATCTGCTTCTAAGGTTGATAGATAAAGGCTGTTGCCGTAAGGCCAAAAAGCTGAAAGGGTTGGACTTTAAGAAAGCGCAGCCTTTGATTGAAGCACTCATTCTCAAATGACCGACACTGTTGATCTAAACGACGGTCAATGGCCCTCCATTGATGATCATCATCCGCACGAGGAAGGGGGACCAACAGCGCGCGCGGGGTTGGCTTATCAAGACGACATCGTTGTTGGCATCTTTTTGGATATGATCGAGGACACCTCGATTCAGAAAGTACACTGCGAAACACATGACGACATCGTTGTTAAACGGTTGGTCGATGCGACCGAAATGGTCGAGTACGTCCAGGTCAAATCGAATGAGCCGGACTCGCTTTGGTCAGTTGCAAGCTTATGTGCCAACGGTGAGGACTCTGTCTGCGCAAAATCACTTGGGCGGGATCAACACAAGGAGGTGTCGCGATTCCGTATCGTCACTTTGCGAGATGTCAAATCAGACCTGAGGCTGCTGACCTATCCCTGTTACGGGCCAGGACGGGAGACCAACTCCGACGGTTTCACTAGCATAGCACAAGCCATCGAGGAGAAGCTTCCAGACCTCGCCTCTCCTAAAGGCAACGACATAAAATATTGGATAGAGCACTGCAAATGGGACGTTCGACATGACCAGGATACGATCCGGTCAGGAAACGTCCTTAGGATTCTCAAGCTAGCTGCGAGCCAAGGCGTATTTGCCTTACCCGAACAAGCAGATGGTATCGAAACCGATCTCCGATTGTGGGCATATGACGCAGGACGCGCATTCTGGGTCCCGCACAAAGCGAAGAAGATAATCAGTCGCGCCGATCTGATGTCTTGGTGGAAAAAGACATTAGATTCGATCTCGGCTGGACCGGTCTCTGGTCGCAAACTTCGCAAAAAGATGGACGATGCGAAGTTAGAAGATGACCAAATTCGGATGGCTCTGGAGTTGCGCCGTGACTACACGCAGATAGTACGCGCTCCCAAGTATATGAGCGAAAGCGATGTGCTGTCGTTGCAACGTCGCGTAAAATCAGAACTTGCAACGTTACGCGCTCAACAAATTGCGGGAGAACTGCCCCCCGACGGGGCAGCCTTTCATTCGCTGTGCGTCAAGAAGATGGACGCCATAAATGCGAGCACAACCAATCCGGGCGACGATCGCTCAGCTTTTTTGAAAGGCTGCATGTATGACATCGCTGATCGCTGCCTTCATCGCTTCACGAGGCAGGGGCAATGAAGTCGATAAAAAGACTAGGCTCTGCACCGGTCAGTCTTCCGCTTTCGGCGGACAACATCGTTGAGTTTCACGCCGCGAGACTTTTGCTTCTTATTAGCATCTGCGGCACCGGCGACCGGATTGATGGCCTGACAAAGATGGCGAAGCTCGACTTTTTTGTGAGGTATCCAGACTTCTTTGCCGTAGCAAAGAAGTACGGAGCGCCTGAAGGAGAAAGCAGAGCCGTTGAGTCTGCGATGGTGCGGCATCACTACGGCCCATGGGATAAACGCTACTACCATGTCCTCGCTTACCTAGAATCCAAGCGGCTGATTGAGATAGCCAAGAAGCGCAACAGCTATCTGATCACCTTGACCGACAACGGAAAGGAAAAGGCTGCTTCGCTAGGGAAAAAGCCATCATTTGCCGCGCTGGTAGATCGGATGAAGGCGGTCAAAAAGGAATTTGGCCCAAAGAGCGGAAGCACGCTTAAGAAGCTCATTTACCAGCTATTCGATGAAGAAGTCGGCAAGAAGCCTCTCGGGGAGGTTATCCGCCGATGACGGAAGCAAATCCTCCGAGCGCGCCCACCCTCCGCATCCTAAGGATCGAGAGGCGAAAGACCGTGGGTGCACCTGAACAGTTGACCTTTGAACAAGGGGTCAATGTGATAGTTGGCCGTCCGAACACAGGTAAAACACGCTGGCTTCAAACTCTCGATTTCTTGCTTGGCGACAATGGAGCCAATCCCTTCGAAACTGATATCGACGAACACCTCGCGACTAAGTATGGCGGCGCTTCGGCAATCATGGTCGTCAATGGTGAGAAGCTTCACGTCGAGAGAAAATGGGACGAGCAGGGCTCGAAATCGAAGGTCTTTGTCAACGAGGCTTCTATGGGCGCGCAAGAATTCCAGCGCTTGCTCCTAGAGAAGCTGAGCATTCCACTGATTCATTTTCCAAAGGGAAGCCCTTACTCCGGTCAAACGTGGCCTGAGTTGAGCTTCAGAATGTTGCTTCGACATGTCTTTCGACAGCAACGATTTTGGAATGATCTTGCTGACAAGCAGCCAGAAGGAGAACAGCACGCTTGCATCCTTCAATTCCTGGGGCTGGCAGAAAAAGTATTCAGTGACGAGTACGGCGAACTAATCAGAATGAAGAGGGAGGTGACGAAGCTTCAGGCCCGACGAGAGCAATACGAGGCGACGCTACAGCAACTGGCCGGCGATGTTCTGACTGAAGTCGACATCAAGGGCGCTATCACGATGGCACGGGTGATCGACGCTCAAAGGCGCTTGGATGAAAGTGCAAACGAGTTGCGACAAAAGCGAGCTGAGATCCTCACATCAATTCAGGCGAATTCATTGCCTGCAGGTGGTCGAGGTCGCAGCGAAGAGTTGGGAGAGAAGAGAGCTGCGTTGATCGTTGGGATGGAAGAGCTTCGCAAGCGAGCAGCAAGCTTGTCCGAACGACTGGTTGAGGTTCAGACTTATCGCGACACCCTGCAGGGTGAGATAGAGCGCTTGAATCGAGTTAGCGATGCCGGCGAGCTTCTCTCTGATCTGCGCGTGACACATTGTCCGGCGTGTGACCAGTCCGTGGCTAATCGGGCTGCTCGGCCTCACAGCTGTTTTCTGTGCAGCCAGGAATTGCCGGACGAGCCGACGCTGCAAGAGCTGGGATCAGTCCGACTGAAGTTTGAGGTCGATAGGCTGGGCGCAGAATTAGAGGAAGCGGATCAGTTGCTCACGATTCTGCAACGCGACAGTCAACGGATCAAGTCACAGTTATCTGAGTCTACTGAGACTTTGAAAATGATTGAGAATGAGCTGGCGCCGCTGCGAGCGGCGGTTTCCGCGATCGTTAGCGAACAGGTCAGCGCGACCGATATGGAACTCGGAGAGTTGAACGAGCGGCAGCGGCAGTTGGGCAGGTTGCGAGGTGCAGTCGAGCTTGGTCTGAACCTTGGACAAGAAATCAGCGAACTGGAGAAGCGGATAAGACCGCTAGATGACCAAGTAAGCGCTCTAATAAATGCGACCGACTTTGACGACGGAAGCCGCTTGTTGGTCGAAGGGATGAACGAATACTTGGCAGCCATCAACCGACTTAAGCCAGGTATCTGGCCACACAATGACGTATCGCTCGATATTTCGGCGGACTCATTTCGGTTCAAAGTAGGTAAGCGAAAATGGCAGGCTGCACTTGGCGGCACGGACTCGTTATACTTCTTGATGTCATACCATTACGGCCTGTTGACACTTAGTCGCCTGCCGAATTGTCATTATCCCGGCCTGGCAATAATCGATATGCCAGCCGAGTTCGCAGGTGAACTTATCGAAGATAAGGAAAATTTCATCGTTCAGCCGTTTATCGATCTGCTGGAACGAGAAGAGTTTTCAGAAATGCAAGTGATGATAACGGGCGCTTCGTTTGCGAGCCTCGCTGGTGCTGCACGCCAACTTCTGACTGAAGTCCACGTTTCAATATGATCCGTGGGCCGATGTGCCGCGCTAGACCTCGGCTCATCTGTTTCGCACCGCCCTTCACCCCACCGATGCGCCGGCCTTTGCCCGGCTTATTCCGAGGGTCAGGATGCGATGCAGCAGGGCCGGGTAATCAAGTCCGTCATGTTGGGCCGCTGTCGCGAACTCCTGGCTTTTCGCGATTTCCGGGTTGGGATTGGCTTCGATGAAATAGGGAGTGCCGTCGGCAGCGAGGCGAAAGTCGATACGCGCATAGCCATCGAGCCCCAGTGTCCGGTAGATGCGTTTCGCCGTTCGCTGAATGCGGGCGCGTACCTCCGCCGCGAGGTCCTCGGCCGGTCCGTCCACGATGCCGACGCGTTCCTGATATTCGGGATCGTGCTTGGCCTTCTTGGTGGCGATCTGCCGCGCTCCCTCACCGCCCAGGCTGCCGAATTTCAGCTCCCACACCGGCAGGACGCGCAGCCGGTTGTTGCCGAGCACGCTGACATAGAGCTCACGTCCCTCGATGTACTGTTCGGCGATGGCGGCCGTACCTAGCCGCTCGTGAACGAAGGCGACGCGCTCTGCAAGCTGCTCGTCGGTATCGACGATCGATGCCTGCGAGATGCCGTAGGATCCGTCCTCGCTCAGGCTCTTGACGATCAGCGGCAGCGCAAGGCGCGAGGGCCGTTTGACCTTGTGGCGCTTCGGAAACACGCCGAAGGCCGGCACCGCGATCCGGCGATGGTGGACCAGCGTCTTGGACAGATCCTTGCCGCGCGCCAGGATCAGGCCGCGCGGGTTGCACCCGGTGTAGGGGATTTTCATCAACTCGAGATAGCTCGCGATATTCTGGTCATACGCGGTCGCATAGTGGAACTCCTCCAGCAACTGGAACACCACATGCGGCTTGAAATCCTCGATCTCGTCGCGCACCGGCTTGATCTCTTCCTGCACGCCGAGCGGTCGAACGTCATGGCCGGCCGCACGCAAGGTGCTCACGACGTCGAATTCCGTTTTCCAGGCGTTGATTTCCTTCGCCGTGTAACCGTCGGTCGAGTCCGGAGGCACGCAGTCCGGATGCATCAGCACCAGAATGCGCTGGCGTCTCATAGTGCGATCCATTTGCGTCGCGACGGCCCGAACAGCGCATGCATGGTCTTGGCGGTCAACAGCACGGTGAAGTCGAGCACGAGCTTGCGTTCGGAGCCGGGGGCACGGAGTTCGAGCTCGCGGCAGCGGGAGATCATGTCGTCGAGAACGGCATCGAGCGTCAGCTGGTTTTCGCCCGTCCAGCGCGCCACCAGCTGCCTGATCTGGGCGCGGTGCCGCCTGATGAAGCGCGAAGCCGGCTGCGCCCGTCGATGCCGTGGATCATTGGAGAAGAGACGGACGAGGTCGCGGTCGTATGTCTTCGGTGGGTTGAAAGCGTAGAACGCCTGCTTTTTCCGGTAATGCTCGCCAAGTGTTTCGCCGAGCGTGGACAGCGGATCCTTGCGCTCGCGCGTCGTGACCGGCGGCCGTATCCCGGCGATCTCGCCCATCAGCTCGTCGACATATTCGAGCTTCTTCAGCGCCGGCCAGCCTTCATAGCGTGTTCGCCAGTTCGACCGCGGCCGCAGCCACACCGCAAAGGTCTCGGCGAAATCCTCGTCCGGATGGCTCTGCGCGTACCAGCGCCGAAGATGCTGGACATAATTCCGGCTGGCCGGATTGGGCCGGTAGTAGAGCGGGTAATGTTTCGAAGACGGGCCGAACAATTGCTGCCAGCGGCGGCGGCGTTGCAGCTGGTAGCCGTGCTGCACGGCATGGCCCGCCTCGTGACGGAGGATGGCCATGCACTCGGACCAGGTGCCGCCCTCGACCTCGAGCATCATCTTCTTCTCGAGTTTCATCAGGCGGGGATGGGTGAGATAGAAGGGTATCGCAATGCCGGGCACGTCTGCCGGGCTGAACCATTCGCTCGATATCCAGGTGTGCGGCCGCAGCCGGATGCCGCGCGCCCGAAGCTCTTCATTCAGGGCGCCGACACAATCCTCGAGCCAGGTGCCTTCGACCTTGACCCTCAGGCTGCTGAGGCGTTGCTTGAGCAACTGCTCATCCGACAGCTTCTCCCAGGCATAATTCCGACGTGGCATGGGCATCCATAAATCATAAAATCCTGTGCCGGATGGTGTCACAGGATACCGCGAGCAACAACCGCCGAGTCTTCGCAGACCGTAGGATGGATAGAGCCAGCCCTGTCATTGCGAGGAGCAAAGCGACGAAGCAATCCATGGTGCGGCAAGCGGAACCATGGATTGCTTCGCTTCGCTCGCAATGACGGGGATGGCTCAACCCATCCTGCGAACTATGCCTGCTGCACCAACTCATGCAGCGCCTTCACTGCCGCCTCGCGGCTCTCCGCCGGCACAAACAGACTCACCGAATGCGGCGACAGCACGTAATTGTCCGCAACAATCCCGTGCTGCGCCAGAACCTGCAACGCCCGGAACGGCAGGTCCGACGAGACGCCGCCGAAGCAGGTCAGGCTCACCGAGCTCGAGGCCTCGCGCTGCAGGCGCAGATCGTCAGGCCCCTCCAGGGTCCGCAGCAGCGCGTCGAGCCATTCGGCATCGCACGCCACCGTCATGCTGGTCTTGCCGGCGGCGAAGCGGGAGGCGAGGAGCTGCGGCCAGGACAGGCTGTTGTGCGCCATGTGCTGCGCGAATTTCTCGAAGCCGTGATGGAGATCGCTGCAATCGATTTCCACGTGCTCGATGCGATCAATCGAATTGACGGCCAGAACCTTTCCGCTTTCCATGGTCAAAACCTCTTTCGTCACTTGCGTTGCGTGTTCGGTGCCGCCCCACTGCTTCAGGACCAGCGGCACGTCTTGAACCTGTGCCAGCTCGACGCTGCGAAAGTGCAGCACCTTGGCGCCCCAGAAGCACATTTCGGACAGCGCGGCGAAATCGAGCCGGCGGATCGGCCTTGCGTCCGGTACGATGCGCGGATCGGCGGAGCAGACGCCGTCGACCTCCTTGATGATCTCGCAGCGTTCGGCCTGCAAGGCGGCGGCCATCGCCACCGCCGTGGTGTCGCTGCCGCCGCGGCCGAGCGTGGTGATTTCGCGGGTGGCGGGATTGACGCCCTGGAATCCCGCCAGCACCACGATGCGGCCGCGATCGAGCTCCTCGCGCACGCGGAGGGGGCGCACGTCGACGATGCGCGCGGCGGAATGCGAGGCGTCGGTCATCACCCCGGCCTGGCTGCCGGTGAAGCTGATCGCGGGCACGCCGAGATCCGCCAGCGCCATGCTCATCAGCGACATGCTGATGCGCTCGCCTGTTGTCAGCAGCATGTCGAGCTCGCGGCGATTGGGGCGGGGGCTGACCTGATAGGCCATCTCGATCAACTGGTCGGTGGTCTTGCCCATGGCGGAGACGACCACGACGACGCGCTTGCCGCGGCCGTGCAGATCGGCGAGGTTTTTCGCGACGGCGCGAAGTTTCGCCGGCGTCTCCAGGCAGGCGCCGCCGTATTTCTGCACGATGATGGGGTGGTTGGTCATCTCGCCTCACCGAATGTTTCGCGTCCGGGGCACGCGCGTGTTGTCCCGATGCCGGCTATCCATGTGCCGACGACTTCGAAGCGCTTGTTGAAGGCGACGAGGTCCGCGCGGTAGCCGGGCGCGATCCGGCCAAGCTCCGCTTCGAGGCCGAGAAAGGCCGCAGGCGTCCGCGAGGCCATGATGAGCGCATCGGCAAGGGGGATGGCGAGCAGGGCGACCGCGTTGCGCACGGCCTCGATCATGGTGAGGTGAGCGCCCGCGAGCGTGCCGTCGGGGCCGGTCAGGCGATTGTCATGCAGCGTGATCTTTCGCCCCTGCAGCATGAATTCCGTTTCGTCGGTGCCCACCAGGGGCATGGCGTCGGTGACCAGCATCAAGCGGTCGCGGCCCTTGCAGTGCAGGGCGATGCGCAGGCTGGTCGGATCGACATGGATGCCGTCGCAGATGATGCCGGCAAACAGCCTGCTGTCGGCCAGCGCCGCGCCCACCAGCCCCGGCTCCCGCGCGGAGAGCTGCGACATGGCATTGAACAAATGGGTCACGCCGGAGACGCCGCGAGCGGCGGCCTGCGCGGCCTCGGTTGCGGTGGCCTCGCTATGGCCGGCGGCGATGGTAAGGCCCGCGCCGATCAATTCGTCGAGCATGGCTGATGGCACGCATTCCGGCGCCAATGTCAGGAGCGAGCGGCCGCGGCTGCCGAAACTCCCGATGGCGGCGAGATCGCGGCCGTTGGGCACGCGGATTTCGGAGGCGGGGTGAATGCCCTTGCGCGAGGCGTTGAGCGCCGGCCCTTCGAGGTGAAAGCCGAGCACGCCGGGAATGTTCAGGCATGCCTCTGCGATCGCAGCCAGTTGCTCGATGATCTCGGTACGGTCCGTGATCAGCGTCGGCAGGCAGCCGGTGGTGCCACTGCCGCGATGCGTCTCGGCGATGCGGCGCACGCCTTCCTCCGTCGGCTGGTCGTTGAGCAGAACGCCGCCGCCGCCGTTCACCTGGACGTCGATGAAGCCGGGAGCAAGGATTGCGTCGTCGGGCAGCCGGATGGTGGCGCGCGCCGGCTCGCCGAAGACGATGTCTTCGATCCGGCCATTCGCAAGCCCGACCAGGCCGGGGCCGCGCATGTCATTGCCGTCAAAGATGCGCTGGGCGGCAATCGTCGAAGAAATAGCGTCACCCATCGGCGTTCATCCGGCAGCTGCGTCACGAACTGTTGAGGCCGAAGCCGCCAGCAAGACCATATGTATCCAGGGGGCGTTGCGAGGACCCGGAACGCAGCCGTCGCGTTAACACCCGATGGGAACAAAAGGTACCACGTATCTCGGCGTCGATGGCGGCGGAACCCGGTGCCGTGCCCGCATCGAGGATGAGGGCGGCCGGCTGCTCGGCGAGGCAAGCTCGGGACCCGCCACGACGCGGATTGGTACCGAAAAGGCGTGGCGTTCCATCATGGAGGCGACCGAGGCGGCGGCCGCCAAGGCTCGCCTTTCGCACGAGGATTTTGCGCGGATGCGCGCCGCGATCGGCCTTGCCGGTCTCGGCCGCCGCGGCGCGGAAGCCGCGCTCAATCGGATCGCACATCCCTTTGCGTCCACCGTCTTCATCAGCGACGGCATGGCGGCGTGTCTCGGCGCCCACAGCGGCGAAGACGGCGCCATCGTGGTGGCCGGCACCGGCTCGGTCGGCGTCGGCCTGATGGGTGGCTGCGAAATCCGCATCGCCGGCTACGGCTTTCCGGTCTCCGATGAAGGCAGCGGCGCCGACATCGGCCTGCAGGTGGTGCGGCTGGCGCTGCGCGCCGCAGATCGGCGCGGCGAGCTTACGCCATTGCTTGCCGAGGTGCTGGCCGCGTTCGATCACGATCCCTATCAGGCGGTGGCCTGGTCGGAAGAGGCCAGGGCAACCGACTACGCCGCGTTCGCGCCGATCGTGCTGCGGCACGCCAATTTCGGCGATCCGGTCGGCCGCCGCATCGTCGAACGCGCGGCGGATGCGATCGGCGATCTGCTCGACCTGTTCCTGGCGCGCGGGATCGAGCGGCTCTCGCTGGTGGGGGGGCTTGCGGAAGCCATCACGCCCTGGCTGACGCCGGACCTGCGCGATCGCCTGAAACGCCCCGATGCGGATGCAGCGGCCGGCGCGTTGCTGGTGGCGCGCGGGCGGTTTGCCCTGCCCACAAAGGACATCGATCATGAACAGGCTGCGAAATTCCGCGTTTAGGGAGGGATGGACCAGTTACATGGCTACCGAGGAAGTCGATCCGCGCTTTGCCGATCTCGATGCATGGCAGCTCTCTTCCGCGATGGAAGCCATGTGGGAGGGCCAGCTTGCGGCGATTGCCGCGATCGGTCGTGCGCTGCCGGCAATCACGGCGGCGACGGAAGCGGCCAGCAGTGCACTGGGCAGCGCGCTCGGCGATCACGGACGCCTCGTCTATGTCGGCGCCGGCACGTCGGGCCGCGTCGCCGTGCAGGACGGCGCCGAGCTGCTGCCGACATTCGCCTGGCCCAACGCGCGGGTCCGCTTCATCGTCGCGGGCGGCGAGACCGCGTTCGTCACCTCCATCGAGGGCGCCGAGGACGATGTCGCGGATGCCGTCCGGCAGGTCAAGGCGGCGCGGCTGACGCCGCACGACGTGGTGATCGCGGTGTCCGCCAGCGGCACCACGCCGTTCACCGTGGCGGCGCTGCAGCAGGCGGGCTCCGCCGGCGCGGTGACGATCGGGGTTGCCAACAATGCCGGCACGGCGCTGCTGGAATCGGCCAAATTCCCGATCCTGCTCGAGACCGGCCGCGAGCTGATCGCGGGCTCGACCCGGATGAAGGCCGGCACCGCCCAGAAGGTCGTGCTCAACCTGATCTCCACAGGGATCATGCTGCGGCTCGGGCGGGTCTATCGCGGCATGATGGTGAACATGGCGCCGAGCAATGCCAAGCTGAAGCGGCGAGCGGCGGCCATGGTGGCGCAGATCGCGCATTGCGATGGCGCGAAGGCGGCACGCGCGCTCGACGCGGCGGGGGGCGAGATCAAGACGGCCGTGCTGCTGGCGCTCGGCATCGACAAGGCGCAGGCGCAGGCTACTCTGAAACAATGCGACGGCAACCTGCGGCGCGTCTTTGCCGAGCTCGCAAAGGATGCGCCTCGCAAGGGTGCGGCGCGCAAGCAGGGTGGAGCGGTCGAGCCGTGACGACCTCGGCGATGGCATGCGAAATCGCGGAAAGCGCCGATGTCGTCGACAGAATCGTCCGCAGCCGCCTCGCGATGCGCGACATCGCCGGACGGCTCGCGATCGGCTCCGCGCCGCTATGCGTCATCTGCGGCCGGGGAAGCTCGGGACATGCCGGCGTATTCCTGCGGTACTTGATCGAAACGCGGCTGCGGCTGCCCGTTTCGGCCAGCGCACCCTCCGTCATCACGGCCTTTCGCACGCCGCTCAGGCTGCGTGGCGCGCTGTTCATCGTGACCTCGCAATCCGGACGCAGCCCGGACCTGGTCGCGGCAACGCAGTCGGCGCGCGAGGCGGGCGCCCGCACCGTCGCCATCGTCAATGCGGCGGCATCGCCGGTGGCGGATAGCGCGGAGTTCGTCATCCCCATCGAGGCAGGGCACGAGCGCTCCGTCGCCGCGACCAAGACCGTGATCGGCTCGATGGCAGCCGGCGCTGCGCTGGTGGCGGAGCTCGCCGACAACGGCGCGCTTCGAGGCGCCCTCGACCGGTTACCCGCGCGCCTGAACCGCGCGCTGGCGCTCGACTGGAGCGAGATTGCCGATGATCTCGCCGGCGCATCGGCCGTGTTCGTGGCGGGGCGGGGTCTGGTGCTTGGCTCGGTGCGGGAGATCGCGCTGAAGCTCTCCGAGATCCTGCGCCTGCCTTCGGTCGGCGTTTCCGCCGCCGAGCTGCAGCACGGCCCACGCGCGGCGCTGTCGCCGCGCACGCCCGTGATCATGATGCGGGTTGGGGACGAAACCGCCGCTGCCGTGGATGCGCTGGCCAGGGAGCTGCGCGAGGAGAAAATCGCGCTGCATCTCGCCGGCGGTCCGCTCGGCTCGTTGCCCTGGCTTGCCGAGGAGGATCCCTCAACCGACGCGATCACGATGCTGGTTCCGGCCTATCGGATGATCGAAAAGGCCGCGCGCGCCTGCGGGTTCGACCCCGACCGGCCGCCGCGACTGAACAAGATCACCGAGACGTTCTGATCGTCGCGCCGCCGAGCCTCACTTGCCCTTGAACTGCGGCTTGCGCTTTTCCTTGAACGCCTTGACGCCTTCCTCGAGATCCTCGCTGGCGCGGATCGGATCGAGCAGGCGGCGCACTTCGGCGACCGTCTCCAGCGGGCCCTTCGGCGTGACCTCGCGGGCGAGCTTTTTCAGGCCCTGCACCACCAGCGGGGCGTTGGCGGCGATCTTGGCGGCCATGATCTGCGCGAGCTCGACATGCTTGCCCTTCGGCGCGATCTGGTTGACGAAGCCGATCTGGTACGCGCGCTTCACCGGCAGCTCCTCGCCGACCAGCAGGAATTCCATCGCCACCTTGTGCGGCATGCGCGCCAGTACCGAGGAGATGCCGCCGGCGGTGATGCCGATCTTCGCCTCGGGATAGATGAAGCGCGTGGTCTCGGACGCCACGCACAAATCGGCCATCTGCACCAGCACGAAGCCGCCGCCGACCACCCAGCCCGAGGTCGCCGCGATCACGGGCTTGTCGAGCTCGACGCCGAGGCCCGGCACGGCGTGCCACATGTTGTCGGGCAGGCCGTTCACGTCGGCGCCGACTGTGTAGTAGGCGTCTTCCGCCGAAGCCAGCACGGCAACGCGGTCGTCGCTGTCCTTGAAGCGCTGCCAGGCCTCGCGCAATTCGCTGCACAGCTCGTTGTTCAGCGCGTTGTGCGCCGAGCGGCGGTCCATGGTGATGGTCGCGACGCGGTCTTTGCTTTCGTATCGAACGAGGGGCATGGCAACTCCCGGCAGGTGCTCACCTCTCCCCGCTCTTTTGCGGGGAGAGGTCGACGCCGAAGCGTAGCGAAGGCGGCGGGTGAGGGGCAAGCCGCGATGCTTGCCGCATAGCTGCTCTCACCGAACCCGACGAGTCGAGGCCGGAAGGACCGTTGTCGCGGCGATGTCGTGCACGGCCCCTCACCCGGATCGCATCTGTGATGCGACATAGCCGAAGCTTTGCTTCGGCGTTCTTGAGAGACGGCCGCCGAAGGCGGCCTATGCCTCTCCCCACGGAAGAGCGGGGAGAGGTGAACCGAGTCGCTAGCCTCGCTCGCCCGCGGCATCGCGCAGCGGCGCGCGGCTGAGTTCGTTGCCGGCAGCGATGGCCTTGCGCAGCAGGCGCATCAGCTCGGCGGCTTCCTTCCCGGTGAGGCCGCGCACCAGGGTGCGCTGCGCCGCCTCGACGGCGGGCGCGATGGCGCGCAGCGTCTTGCGGCCGGATTCGGTGAGCTGCAATTCGCGGGCGCGGCGGTCGCGGCTGGAGGCGCGGCGGAGCAGGAGGCCCTTCTGCACCAGGCGGTCGACCACGCCGGTGATGGTGGTGCGGTCATAGGCGATCAGGCCGGCCAGGGTGATCTGGTCGATGCCGGGGTTGGTCCTGACGGTGGCGAGGGCGGCGTATTGCACGGGGGTGAGGTCGTAGCCGGCCGCCTCCATCTCGGCGAGGAACACCGCCACCGCGATCTGCTGGAACCGGCGCGCCAGGTGTCCGGGCATTTCATGAGGGTCTTTCACCGAATCCTCCAGGGCCGAGTCTTGACAAGCATACTGACGATCAGCATACTGATCAATATCAAATGCCGCCCGGGCAACAAAAAAGACGGGGAGGATCAGGTCCATGCAGTTTCACCTCAGCGGCTTCGCGCCCGGCGATCCCGAAATCCTCGACCCGGCGGCACGGCTGCCGGCCCCGCCGGCCTCCGCGTCCGTTCCCGGCGAAGTCGACGTGCTGATCGTCGGCTGCGGGCCGGCGGGGCTCAATCTCGCGGCGCAGCTGTCGGCCTTTCCCGACATCAGGACCTGCATCGTCGAGCAGAAGGCGGACCGGCTGCTGATCGGCCAGGCCGACGGCATCGCCTGCCGCACCATGGAGATGTTTCACGCCCACGGTTTTGCCGAGCGCGTGGCCAGGGAAGCCTGCTGGATCAACGAGACCACGTTCTGGAAGCCGGACGAGAGCAAGCCCGGCAACATCGCGCGCAGCGGCCGGGTGCAGGACGTCGAGGACGGCCTCAGCGAGTTCCCGCATGTCGTGATCAACCAGGCGCGCGTGCACGATTTCTTCCTCGACGTCATGCGGAATTCGGCGGCGAGGATGCAGCCGTTCTATTCGCGGCAGTTGCAGGACTTGCGGATCGATCCGGCGGCGGGCCCCGGCGACCATGCGGTGACGGTTCGCCTCGAGCGGATCGACGATGCGCATCGTGGCGAGGTCGAGACCGTGCGGGCGCGCTATGTCGTCGGCTGCGACGGGGCGCGCAGCGTCGTGCGCAAGGCGATCGGCCGCGAGCTGCATGGCGATTCCGCCAACCATGCCTGGGGCGTGATGGACGTGCTGGCCGTCACGGATTTCCCCGACATCCGCTACAAGTCGCTGATCCAGTCGGCCCATGACGGCAGCATCATCGTGATCCCGCGCGAGGGCGGCTACCTGGTGCGGCTCTATGTCGAGCTGACCAAGCTCGATGTCGGCGAACGCGTGGCGGGGCGCAGGATCGGCCCGGAGGACCTGATCGCGAAAGCGCGGCGCATCCTCAATCCGCATGCGCTCGAGGTGAAGGAGATCGCCTGGTGGTCGGTCTACGAGATCGGCCAGCGGCTCTGCGACAAGTTCGACGACGTCGGCGAGGCGGAAGTTTCGACGCGCCTGCCGAGCGTGTTCATCGCCGGCGATGCCTGCCACACCCACAGCCCGAAGGCGGGGCAGGGCATGAACGTGTCCATGCAGGACACCTTCAATCTCGGCTGGAAGCTGGCTGCGGTGCTGCGCAAGCGCTGCGCGCCGCGCTTGCTGCATACGTACTCGGCCGAGCGCCAGGCCATTGCGAAGGAGCTGATCGACTTCGACCGCGAATGGGCCTCGATCCTCGCCTCGGCCAAGCAGGAGGGCGCGGACCCCGTGAAGACGCAGGACTATTTCGTTAGGCATGGGCGCTACACCGCGGGCACCGCGACGCGGTATCGGCCGTCGGTGCTGACTGGCGAGGCCGCTCACCAGCATCTCGCGAAGGGCTTTGCGATCGGCACGCGGTTTCATTCCGCGCCGGTGATCCGTCTTTCCGATGCCATGCCGGTTCACCTCGGCCACACCATCAAGGCCGACGGCCGCTTCCGGATCTTCGCCTTTGCGGGCGGGGGCGATCCGGCAGCGCCCGATTCCGCCATTCGCGCGCTGTGCGATTTCCTCGAGCGGGGTGCGGCGTCTCCGGTGCGGCGATACACGCCCGAGGCAGCGGATATCGATGCGGTGATCGACGTGCGCGCCGTGTTTCAGCAGAGCCATCGCGATCTCGTCATCGGCGCGATGCCGCCGCTGCTGCTGCCGCGCAAGGGCCGCTACGGGCTGTGCGACTATGAAAAGATGTTCTGCCCCGATCTCAAGGATGGTCAAGACATCTTCGCGAAGCGCGGCATCGACCGGGCGCAGGGCTGCATGGTCGTGGTGCGGCCGGACCAGTATGTCGCGCATGTGCTGCCGCTCGATGCCTACGCCGAGCTTGCCGCGTATTTCGACGGCTTCATGGTGCAGACGAATTGAAGGTTTGGCATTGCGCCTGCCGGCCATCGCGCTATATTGTACACAATCTATCACAGGATGGGGCCATGCGTTCAACCACCTTCACGGTAAGGGTCGGCTCGGCCGCCAAGAAGCGGTTGGAGAAGCTGGCCAAGAGCACGGGCCGCAGCCGTTCCTTTCTCGCCGCCGAGGCGATCAACGAATACCTCGACGTCAACGAGTGGCAAGTCGCCGGCATCAAGCAGGCGACCGCGTCTCTCGATCGCGGCGAGGGGGTTCCGCACCAGCAGGTGAAAGATTGGATCGCGTCATGGGGTAGTGGCGAGGAACGGCCGATTCCCAAGCGCTCATGACCCCGGTCTGGTCGCCCGAGGCAATCGACGATCTGGTTGCTCTTCGCGCCTATATCGAACAGGATAATCCGGCAGCCGCGCAAAGAGTCGCGCTCCATATCGTTCACAACATTGAAGCATTGCTTGCCAACAGCCCCGAAATGGGGCGGCCCGGTCGGGTTCCAGGGACACGCGAACTCGTGATCCCGAAAACGCCGTTCATCGTGCCGTACCGCGTGCTCGGCAGCACCATCCAGATTCTGCGCATCTTCCACGGTGCTCGTCGATGGCCCGAGACCTTTTGAGGAGCAACACCTCGTGATTCACAAGTCCGCAGTTCGCAAGGCGGATTGGCGAAGCGTGATTTGCATCCTTTTCTTGGTCGCGGGCTATCGGCGAAGGATGGGTCAACCAGGACCAGGTATGTGTAGTGCCCTTGGCCTACGTGGTGCAGTCATAGCCGCACTCTTGCTCGTTTTCACTGCTTCCCCGGCTCATTCGCAGCAGATTGAGATCAAGGTCGCAGGCGTGGAAGTGACGCGGAACATCGACGGCCGAACGGCGATACTGGTGACACTGGACGCGCGGTCCGCTCGGGCGCTCGAAGTTCTAACGGCTTCGTCGCTCGGACAAACGGTGGAGGTTCGTTTGGGCAATATCGTGCTCATGAAAGCTCGTGTGCGGTCACCCCTCGGACGGTTGCTTGTGTTGAGTGGGGACGATACGCCTGAACTGATGGAAAAATTGCTGTCGAAAGACGCAAGGCCTGTCGTTCGAGTTATCGAGGACGGTCGAACAAGCAGATAGCTACCGACAGATCGAACGGCGGCCGCGAACTCCATTCACCTCGCCCCGATTGCGGGGAGAGGTCGCCGCGCTCTTGGGAGAGGAAACTGCTACACCGGCACCCGCACCGTGGCCCGCAATCCGCCCATCGGGCTGTCGCCCAGCGTGATGTCGCCGCCGTGGGAGCGGGCGATGTCGCGGGCGATGGCAAGGCCCAACCCTGTTCCGCCTTCGTCCTGGTTGCGGGCGTCGTCGAGGCGCAGGAACGGCTTGAACACTTCCTCGCGCATGCCTGCGGGAATGCCGGGGCCGTCGTCGTCGACGGTGACGGTGAGATAGCGGTGGTCGCGGTGGCCAGTGATGGCGATGGCATCGCCATGGCGCGCGGCGTTGGTGACGAGGTTGGCGAGGCAGCGCTTGAACGCGGCCGGCTTCACCGTGACCACCGGCAGGCCGCGGAAGGCAACGGTGGCCTTGTGGCCGTGGCGCTCGGCGTCGCTGCGCAGTTCCTCCAGCGCCGCCGACATGTCGGTCGGCTGCGCGTGCTCGCCGGAATCGCCGCGCGCAAAGGCGAGGTACGCCTCCAGCATCGCGCTCATCTCGTCGACGTCCTTGCGCATGGCGTCCACTTCCGGACTGTCGCCGATCAGCGCCAGCTCCAGCTTGAAGCGGGTGAGGATGGTGCGCAGATCGTGGCTGACGCCGGCGAGCATCGCGGTGCGCTGCTCGATCGAGCGCTCGACGCGCGCCTTCATCTCCAGGAACGCCTGCGCCGCGCGCCGCACCTCGCGCGCGCCGCGCGGCCGGAAATTCGGAGCCTCGCGGCCCTTGCCGAAACTCTCGGCGGCGTCGGCCAGGCGCAGAATGGGGCGGATCTGGTTGCGCAGGAACAAGACTGCGACGATCAGGAGGATCGAGGAGGTGCCGACCATCCAGAACAGGAAGATTTCCGAGTTGGAGGCGTAGGCGGCGCTGCGCTGGGCGAACACGCGCATCACGGCGTCGTCGAGCGCGATGCGGATTTCGACCAGATTGGACTTGCCGACGGTGTCGATCCAGAACGGACGCCCGAGCTGCCGGCTGAGCTGCACCGACAGCGTCTGGTCGAGCAGCGAGAAGAACGGCTTTGGCCCGGGCGGCGGCATGTCGCCGGCGGGCAGGAAATCCACCACCAGCCCGAGGCGCTGCTGCGCGATGCGGCGCAGCTGCGTGCGGTCCTTGTCCTGCGGATAGACCTTATAGACGTCGATCAGCGTGGCGATGTCCTGCACCACCGCGGCGGACAGGCGCCGCGTCACCGTGTTCCAGTGCCGCTCCATGAACACGAAGGCGACCACCGACTGCAGCACCACCATCGGCACGATCATGATCAGAAGCGCGCGCGCGTAGAGGCCCGTGGGCATCCAGCTCTTGAGCTTGCCGCTCATCCGGTCGTTGACCGCCGACACCCGCTGCGAGGCGGTGCGGATCAAATTGAGGCCGGTGTCGAGCGTGCTCATCGTTTTGCTATCAAGGCGAGGCGACCAGGCGATAGCCGATGCCGCGTACCGCCTGCAAAAACAGCGGATTGGCCGGATCGCGCTCGATCTTGCGCCGCAGGCGGTTGATCTGCACGTCGACGGCGCGCTCGTTTACCGTGCCGCCCGAAGTCAGCGCCGCGCGCGGCACGGTCTCGCCGGGGCTCGTCGAGAGGATGCGCAGCATCTCGCGCTCGCGGTCGGTGAGGTGGATGATCTCCTCGCCCTGGCGCAGCTCGCCGCGCTCCAGATGGAACACGTAAGGGCCGAACGCGACCTGCTCCAGCGCCGCCACCTGCGGCGGTGTGGTGCGCTTGAGAATGTTGCCCATGCGCAGCACCAGCTCGCGCGGCTCGAAGGGCTTGGCCACATAATCGTCGGCGCCGATCTGCAGGCCCTCGATGCGCGCTTCCGATTCAGAGCGCGCGGTCAGCATGATGATCGGCACGGTGGAGGATTTTCGGATGAAGCGCGCCAGATCGAAGCCGGTCTCGCCGGGCATCATGACGTCGAGGATGAGCAGATCGAAATGCAGCCCCAGCAGCTTGGCGCGCGCGTCGCTGGCGCTCGCCGCCGTGGTGACGCGGTAGCCCTCGCCGGCGAGGAAGCGCGACAGCAGGTCGCGGATGCGGCGGTCGTCGTCGACCAGGAGCACGTGCGGGGCATCGTCGGCCGGCTGCGCCGGCGGTCGCGCTGCGGCCATCATCGCAATCCGGTTCATGCTTTCGCCGCCGGCTTGCCGCTGCCGAAGATCGCCTCCAGCACCTTGTCGGGATCGTCGCGGTCGATCATGGCGCGCAGGAACTGGCGGACGGTCTCGGTGCCGGCCGGACCGATGTCGGCAACCGCGCGGTTGATGCGGTCGGTCTGCAGCCCCGCCAGCTTGCCGACCAGCGCCTCGCCCTTCGGCGTCGCGTAGAGCAGGCGCTGGCGGCGATCGTTGTTGCCGGTCTTCTGGATGATGTAGCCCTCGTCCAACAGCTGCTTGAGCACGCGCCCGAGCGACTGCTTGGTGATGCGCAGGACGTCGAGGAGGTCGGCGACCTTCAGCCCGGGATAGCGGTGGACGAAATGCAGCACCCGGTGATGCGCCCGGCCGAAGCCGAACGCCTCCAGCTCATGGTCGGCATCGCCCACGAAGTCGCGGTAGGCGAAGAACAGCAGCTCGATGATATCCCAGCGCAAATCGCCCCCGCGGGCGCCGCCGGGGGAGGCGTCTGCGCCCCGCGAATCGGGCTGGGCGGCCGGCCTCTGGACATTTATGTCAGCCATATTGACATATCTTCGGTTCAATGTTACAAAACTGCCGTTCGCGACGAAACATTACGTCGTTTCGCTTGCGACAGCGTTTGAGGCGGCCTGTGAAAGCCAGCGATGGCGGTTAAGGCCGGCGAATTGGTCTACCGTGCGATTGTCGAGCGGCATATCGGCAAACATACTGGACTTCGCCAGCCCGCAAAAGCATGTCCTCGTGGCATGCGGCTGTGGTAACCCGCCGCAAGACGGGGATGGGCGAAGCCCGACGAACCAACAACGGCGCGCATCAGCGCCATTCCGGGAGTGAGCCCATGGCGGTTTCCTTGGCCAGCAAGCCGGCGCCCGTTCCGACACCGGGAAGCGAGGCAATGAGCTTGAAATTCGACATCCAGCCCACGGCACATCCGACGTCCGACGAGGTTCGCGCGGCAAGGCTCGCGGATCCCGGCTTCGGCCGGGTGTTTACCGACCACATGGCGATCGTGCGCTACGACCAGGCCAAGGGCTGGCATGACGCGCGCATCGAGGCCCGCGCCAATTTCCCGCTCGATCCGGCGATGGCCGTGCTGCACTACGCGCAGGAAATCTTCGAGGGGCTGAAGGCCTACAAGCGCGACGATGGCGGGGTGAACCTGTTCCGTCCCGATGCCAATGCGCGGCGCTTCAGGCATTCCGCCGACCGCATGGCGATGGCGCAATTGCCCGAAGACGTCTTCATCGAGGCGGTCGAGCAGCTCGTGCGCATCGACCGCGCCTGGATCCCCGGCGGCGAGGGCTCGCTCTACCTGCGGCCCTTCATGATCGCGAGCGAGGTTTTCCTCGGCGTGAAGCCGTCCTCGGAATACATCTTCGCCGTCATCGCTTCGTCGGTGGGCTCCTATTTCAAGGGCGGGCCCGCGCCGGTGTCGATCTGGGTGTCGGAGAATTACACGCGCGCGGCGATCGGCGGCACCGGCGCCGTCAAATGCGGCGGCAATTATGCCGCGAGCTTGCGCGCACAGGCCGAGGCCATCGAGAATGGCTGCGACCAGGTCGTGTTCCTCGATGCGGTCGAGCGCAAATACATCGAGGAGCTCGGCGGCATGAACGTGTTCTTCGTGTTCGACGACGGCTCGCTCTTGACGCCGCCGCTCGGCACCATCCTGCCCGGCATTACCCGCGACTCGATCATCCAGCTTGCAATGGACGCCGGCAAGACGGTGCGCGAGGAGCCCTACACGATCGAGCAGTGGCGCGCGGACGCCGCCAGCGGCAAGCTGAAGGAGGCGTTCGCCTGCGGCACCGCGGCGGTGATCTCGCCGATCGGCAAGGTGCGCTCGGCCAGCGGCGATTTCGTCATCAACGGCGGCGCCGCCGGCCCGGTCGCCATGGGCCTGCGCAAACAGCTGGTCGACATCCAGTACGGGCGGACGAACGATCCGCACAGCTGGATCCGCAAGGTGTTGTGATCGCGCGGCGAAGGCGCGACCGTGCAAGGAGAGCACGCTCTCTCACTCCCCCGCCCCGCTCTTGCGGGGAGAGGGTGGGGTGAGGGGCTCTTTCCATCCGATTCTCTGAATTCGCGATAAGCAGTGTGCCATGCCCCTCACCCGAAATTCGCTAGCGCGAATTTCGACCTCTCGCCGCAAAAGAGCGGGGAGAGGTTAATACAGCGCATGAACGCGTTGGCATTTCGAAGCGACAAAGTCGCCTGGACCCTCTGGCGGGCAGGTGACGATGACTTCAAATTTCTCAACGCGTCTCAAACTCGCAGCGGTCGCGGCCTTTGTCGCGTTGCTCGGTTCGGCAATTTACCTGATGGATGCGGCGGCCCAGAACCGTGCGCAGAGCCAGGACCGCTCGCCGATCATCGATGTCGCCAATGGCGATCCGGAAATGGCGACCGCGATCGGCAAGGCGCGCGCCACGCTGCCGGCGTTCTGGGCTTCATATGAGAGCCCGAAATCATCGGAATCCGGCCACTCCCTCAAGGTGCGTTTTCCGACCGGCGGCAGCAAGGGCGAGCACATCTGGATGGCGGAGGTGAAGAAGCTGACCGGCGGCCGCTATTCCGGCCGCTTCGCCAACCAGCCGCGCGATCTGCCGGGCAAGCGGGCCGGCGACCTCGTGCAGTTCACGGAGGCCGACATCACGGACTGGATGTTCATGCGCGGCGGCAAGATCGTCGGCGGCGAGACCATCCGCCCGATGCTGAAGCGCATGCCGAGGGCCGACGCCGACGCCTTGAGGGCGCAGCTGGAGGTGCCGTAGAAAACCCGATCTGGCGCGGTTGCCGCCGCGCGCCTCAGGCCGGCACCAGCCGCTTGACGTTGATCGCGCGCTTGCGAACTTTCGCCAGATCGTAGTTCATCTGCATCCTGAGCCAAGTGTCGGCGGTGCTGCCGATCGCCTTTTCGAGTTTTACCGCCATCTCCGGCGTGATGCCGCTGCGGCCGGCAATCAGGTTATGAAGCTGCTGCCGCGTGATCCCGAGACCCCGTGCGGCTTCGGATACCGAAATCGCCAACTCGTCGAGCGTGTCGCCGATCAGTTCGCCGGGATGGGGTGGATTTTTCATCTCCATGCTTTTTTCCTCAATGATAATCCACAAGGTCTAAATCGGAGGCCTTGCCGTTTTCGAATCGAAAAATGACTCGCCAGTTCGCGCGAACGGTGACTGCCCAAAAGCCTTTCAGATCGCCTTTCAGCGGGTGGAGGCCGAACGTCGGAAGCCGCATTGCTTCAATTGTATCCGCCGCCTGTAGCATCGCCAGGATCTGCTTGAGCTTGCGCACATGCTCGGCGTTGACGCCCCTGGCGTTATCGTCCTCGAAAAGCTGCCGCAGCCCCTTGTGCCTGAAACCCTCGATCATCGTTTTCCAGCCCGTTCCGCACTGTAAACTATGCATTTACATTTGTAAAGTGTGCCTTTACAGGTGGGCCGTCCGTCGGCAGCCCGCGGTGACAACACCCGGTCTCACAACGGTTGCCGCGGCGGGTTTCGGCTGGTACCAACGCGCCCCTAGCGTTGTGGACCAAATGGCCGACAAACCCAAGAAACCGCAGAAATTGAAGGCCCGCCTGCCGCGCGGGCTGGAGGACCGTGGCCCGGCCGCGATCAATGCCACGCGGGCGATGGTCGAGAAAATCCGCGAGGTCTATGAGCGCTACGGTTTCGAGCCGGTGGAAACGCCGGCGATGGAATACACCGATGCGCTCGGCAAGTTCCTGCCCGACCAGGACCGGCCCAACGAGGGCGTGTTCTCGTTCCAGGACGACGACGAGCAGTGGATATCGCTGCGCTACGACCTGACCGCGCCGCTGGCGCGCTATGTCGCGGAGAATTTCGATCATCTGCCGAAGCCCTATCGCTCCTATCGCTGTGGCTGGGTGTTCCGCAACGAAAAGCCCGGCCCCGGCCGCTTCCGCCAGTTCATGCAGTTCGACGCCGACACCGTCGGCAGCGGCTCGCCGGCGGCCGACGCCGAGATGTGCATGATGGCGGCGGATACGATGGAGGCGCTCGGGATTCCGCGCGGCTCCTATGTGGTGAAGGTGAACAACCGCAAGGTGCTCGACGGCGTGATGGAGTCGATCGGCATCGGCGGCGATGCGAATGCCGGCAAGCGGCTGACCGTGCTGCGGGCGATCGACAAGCTGGACAAATTTCCGATTCAAGAAGTCGAAAAGCTGTTGGGCGCAGGACGTTGGGACGGTGGTGAAGAGGGTAAAGGCGACTTCACCAAGGGTGCAGAGCTTGACGCTAAGGGAATATCGCGTGTCATCAATTTTACCGGTTGGGGAGATGTGCGATCCGGCTCAAAAAGTAGAATCGCGTCGAACGACGTAACGCTCGCGAACTTCGGCACTGTTGTCGAAGGCAATGCGTTGGGACTCGAAGGAGTTGCTGAGCTTTCCCAACTAAGGGATTTGGTGGCGGCTTGCGGTTACGATGATGGACGTGTTGTTATTGATCCCTCCGTCGTGCGCGGCCTCGAGTACTACACGGGCCCGGTCTACGAAGTTGAACTCCTCCTCGACACCAAGGACGAGAAGGGCCGGCCGGTGCGGTTCGGCTCGGTCGGCGGCGGCGGTCGCTATGACGGCCTCGTCTCGCGCTTCCGCGGCGAGCCGGTGCCGGCGACGGGATTCTCCATCGGCGTGTCGCGGTTGCAGGCGGCGCTGACGCTGCTCGGCAAGCTCGACACGCGTGCGGATTTCGGGCCCGTGGTGGTCACCGTGTTCGATCGCGACCGCGTCGCCGATTACCAAAAGATGGTCGCCGCGCTGCGGGGCGCCAGCATCCGCGCCGAACTCTATCTCGGCAACCCGAAGAACATGGGCAACCAGTTCAAATATGCCGACCGCCGCAATTCCCCTTGCGTCATCATCCAGGGCTCGGACGAGAAGGCGCGCGGCGAGGTGCAGATCAAGGACCTGATCGAGGGCGCCAAGGCGGCGGCCGCGATCGCCTCCAACCAGGAATGGCGGGAGACGCGGCCGGCGCAGTTCTCGTGCGGGGAGGACGAGATCGTCGCGAAAGTGCGCGAAGTGCTGGCGCGCCATGACGTGAAGTGGGGTTAGCTATTCGCGTGAGGCGTCATACGCGGGCTTGACCCGTATCCATCTTTCTTCAAATGATGGATTGCCGGGTCGAGCCCGGCAATGACGGTCCGGCGGAGGAGTCCGACCGAGTAAACAAGAAACAAAGGGAGGAAACAACATGCCCGAGGTCACCATCAGCATGGCTGCCGGCCGCACCGACGAGCAGAAGAAGGCCATCATGCTCGACATCACCAATTCGATCGTCAAGCATGCCAACGTCGATCCGGAAGCGGTGGTGATCCAGATCAACGAGGCGCCGCACAACAACAAGATGAAGGGCGGCAAGACCTTCATCGAGCGCAACGCGAAGAAGTAGGCTGCGGCGACGAAGCAAGCCGTCGTCCCTGCGAACGCAGGGACCCATAACCACGGCTGCTTGTGGTTATGTCACGCTGAGGCTCCAGCCTTCGTCAATCGACCATTTGTGGTTATGGGTCCCGGCTCGCGCTTCGCTTGGCCGGGACGACACCGGTGTTTTCCATGGACGCACGCGAATTCATCAAGGTCGGCATGAGCGCCGAGCGCACGCTGATCGTGCCGGCGGAGCGCACGGTCGGGCACTTCGTGCCCGGCATGCCCATGGTCTATGCGACGCCGATGATGATCCTGGACATGGAGATGGCCTCTGGCGATGCGATCCGTGGGCGCCTGCAAGGCGGCTGGGTCACCGTCGGCACCGAGGTCAATGTCCGCCATCTCGCCGCCGCGCTGGTCGGTGCCACCGTGCGGACGACGGCGAAGGTGATCGCGGTGGAGCGCCGCGTGATCCGCTTCGCGGTCGCCGCCTTCGAAGGCGAGCGCAAGCTCGGCGAGGGCGAACACGCACGCGGGCTGATCAACGTCGCGAAGTTCAACGCGCGGCTGGGGGCGTAAGAAACTCGTCATGCGCGGGCTCGACCCGCGCATCCATCATGAAAGGACTCTCTCACGAATGATGGATTGCCGGGTCAAGCCCGGCAATGACGGCGTTGCCATCACTTCGCCAGCTCGATCGAGCGCTTCGTCGCCGCGGCAATGGCGCGGATCATCAGTTGTTGCAATCCATCGCCGGCCATCAGCACTTCCAGGGCGGCCTGCGTGGTGCCGCCGGGCGAGGTGACGTTCTGGCGCAAGGTCGCGGCCGGCTGGTCGGAGCGGTGCAGCAGTTCGCCGGAGCCGGCCACGGTCTCGCGCGCGAGCCTGGTCGCGAGCTCAGCCGGCAGGCCGGCCTCGACGCCGGCGCGGGCGAGTTCCTCCGCCAGCAGGAAGACGTAAGCGGGACCCGAGCCGGAGACCGCGGTCACCGCATCCATCAGTCTTTCGTCCTCGACCCATTCCACCGAGCCGATGGCGCGCAGCAGCGCATCCGCGGTGGTGCGCTGCGCGGCGCTGACGCCTTTCGCGGGCACCGCAACCGTGATGCCGCGGCCGATGGCGGCGGGCGTGTTCGGCATCGCGCGCACCACCATGCCGCCGCAGACTTCCTCCAGTGCGGCGATTTTCGTGCCGGCCATGATCGAGACGACCAGCGTGGACGCGCCGACGAACGGCCTTACAGCCGGCCCCGCTTCGCGGAAGGTCTGCGGCTTCACCGCCATGACCAGTGTCTCGGCGGCGGCTGCGTCCTTCGGATTGAGGCGCACGCCTTTGGCCGCAAGCGCCTTGATCTCGTCGGAGGGATGCGGCTCGACCACGACGATGCGCTTCGCATCGAGCCCGCCGGCGAGCCAGCCCGCCAGCATCGCGCCGCCCATCTTGCCCGCGCCGGCCAGCACGATGGTGCCGGCGATGTTTTTCAGAGTGTCAGTGTTGCTCACAGCAGTCACCGCAATTCAGCTGTCGTCCCGGCGGAAGCCGGGACCCATAACCACAGGCGGTTCTAGTGGATGGAGGAGGCCGCAACAAGCATACAACTGTCATTGCCGGGCGTCGGCTATGTCCCCGGGCTGAACACTTGACCCGGCGATCCATCACCAAGAAGAACTTTTTAATGATGGATGCGCGGGTCAAGCCCGCGCATGACGAGGGAAACAAGCGGCCCTACGCCTCGCCCGCGGTGTCGAACATCGCCGCGTCCATGGCTTGCTGCGCCGACTTGCCGGCCCAGACCACGAACTGGAATGCCGGATAGTAGCGCTCGCAGGCATGGAGGGCGCTGTCGACCATGACCTCGCATTGCGCCGACGAGGCGGTCATGCGACCCGGCAGCACCAGCGCCTGGCGGTACATGATCATGCCGGTGTGGGTCCACAGGTCGAAATGGCCGATCCAGAGCTGCTCGTTGATCGCGGCGATCAGCCGCTGCACCTCGGCGAGCCGCGCCTGCGGGATCTTCATGTCGAAGGCGCTGGCCAGGTGCAGCGCCTCGATCTCGCCCATCCAGGTGAAGGAGAGCTGGTAGTCGGTCCACTGGCCCTTGGTGACAATCGTCACCTCGTCCTCGCCGGAGCGCTCGAAAGCCCAGTTGTTGTCCGACGCGATGTCTTCGACGACCGCGAGCGGGTTGCTCCGTGAATCAACGATGCCTTCGAGGAGGGACATTTCCGTCTCGACCTTTGGTTTCTTGTTTGGTTGCTACGCACGCGGGGACCGGCTGCGCGCGACGCTTTCCGCGTCGCCGCCGACTGCAATCCCCCGATCGGCTCGCGGCATCATTGGGGTCTGCGCGGATCAAGTGATGTGATTTGCGGAATCCGCGCAACCATGGCCGGAGTCCGTCCACAGAATGGGCTGTGGAATCCACAGCTCATCGCGGTCCCAATCGTTAATTTGAGAACAAACCGGAATCGGAATCGCTGCATTTGCAATTCGTTAACGAATTGGACGGGCCGGTTTCGAGGCCCTCCGGGCCGGGCGGCGATTCGATTTTGGGCATGGGGACATTCCGTTCCGGGGGGCAACGGGCCTTGCCCGCCGGAAAGTGCGCTTTATAGTTCCAGTCAGGCCGTTCCATCCCGGATCGGCCGATGTTCTCAGGGCGGGGTGAAAGTCCCCACCGGCGGTAAGGGCGGCAACGCCCAAGCCCGCGAGCGCCTTTCTCTCCGAATAGGGAGAAAGGGTCAGCAGATTCGGTGTGAATCCGAAGCCGACGGTCAAAGTCCGGATGGAAGAGAACGGTTTGCGGCGCTTCACGCGAATGGCCTTCGCGTGGGCACCGACGTTCCGTGTGCCCTGATTCTGGTCCTGAAAGAGGAGAGCCATGAATCAGACCTTGCTTGAAGCAGAAACCAAATCCCACATCCCCGCTACGCCCGAGCCGCCGCTCGCACCGGTGCACCCGCGGTTTGCGAAACCGCAGCGCATCGCCTTCGTGCAGGCCTGCTGGCATCGCGAGGTGGTGCAGGAGGCGCGCATCGCGTTTCTTGCGGAAATCGAGGCGCGGCATGTGCCGCGCTCGGCGGTCGATACGTTCGAGGTGCCGGGCTCGTTCGAGATCCCGCTGCATGCGCAGCTCCTCGCCAAGACGCGGCGCTACACCGCGATCGTCGCGGCCGGGCTCGTCGTCGACGGCGGCATCTATCGCCACGAGTTCGTCGCCGATACGGTGATCAAGGCGTTGATGGATGTGCAGTTGCGCACGGAAGTGCCGGTGTTCTCGGCGGTGCTGACGCCGCAGCAGTTCCACGAGAGCGCAGTGCATTACGAGTTCTTCCGCAAGCACTTTGCCATCAAGGGCATCGAGGTGGCGGAAGCCTGCGCGAGCACGCTGCATGGTCTGGAGCGCCTGCGCGGCCAGGTCGCGGCGGGTATCGTGTAG
>NZ_JBQTHN010000058.1:0-8857 GCF_052389815.1 Bradyrhizobium sp.
GGCCGGCTTCCTGTTCCTGTTCCCGGACCGGAGCCAAAGTAAACGATAAGTGTTTGTTCTGTTGGGAACTATCCTGGTTGTTGCAACGCATCAAATTTTCGTCACATTGTCCCCCAATAAGCGGCACAACCCTGTATTTGAGGACGTAGAATCATGCGCCGCTTCCGCATTCGCCCGCTCGTTTGCGCCACCCTTTTCACCGTCGCCGCCGCGGCTCCTGCTTTCGCCGGGCATCCTTATGACGGCCAGTGGAATGTCACGGTGGTGACCAAGAACGGCAGTTGCGAGCCCTCGACTTCCTCGACGCTGACGATCTCCGGCGGGCGCGTGTCTGCACCGGGCGCTGCCGTTTCCGGCACCATCGGTCGCGAGGGACTTGTGCGGGTCTCGATCAATGGTGCATATGCGAACGGTCAACTCAACGGCAACTCCGGATCGGGAAAGTGGAATGGCGCATCAGCAGGCGTACCGTGCAGCGGTCGATGGGAAGCGTCCCGCCAATAAGACCGGCCGAACAGCTGAATCCTCCGCATATGGGCGGCGGCTTGCACTAGCAGCCGCCGCTTTTTTTGCAGCATCGACCGCGGTGGGGCATGCGCAGTCGACAGGACCCTACGCCGGCATGGCCGGCAACTGGCGCGGCGGCGGCACCGTCACCCTGGACGACGGCTCGCGCGAGCGCCTGCGCTGCCGCGCCTCCTATCAGGTTGCCGGCATCAACATGACGATGGCGCTCACCTGCGCCAGCGACGCCTACAAGTTCATTCTTGGGGCGAACGTCATCGACGAGCGCGGCCAGGTCACCGGCTCGTGGACCGAGTCCAGCCGCAACATTTCCGGCATTCTGCAGGGCCGCGGCGGCGGCGGCAATTTCCAGGTCGTCGCGAGCACGGCCGGCTTCAACGCCAACATCTCGCTGCGCACGGTCGGCAACAAGCAGACGGTGACGATGCGCGCCGACAGCGTGTTTCGCGGCGCCGACATCTCGCTGTCGAAATAGCCGTCATTGCGTGCCGTGAATTGCGCCCCGGTTCGTTCGAGCCGGGGCGCGATGCTTTGGCGAGCCGATCCGATGTCGCTCAGGCCTTCTTCGCCGCCACGAGCCTGCCCGCGGTCTCCTTGATTGTCTTCGCGATCAGGAGCGCCTGCTCCTTGTTGAAGGCGAAATCCTGGACGCCTTTGTGCGTGGTCAGCGACAGCACCATGATGTCGGGCTGATGCTCCGGCCAGCCGGTGGCAAAGCCCGTGACGAAATCGGCGGCGGTCTGGCGCGAGGTGTTGGTCGGGGTGTTCATGTCTCGAAACTCTCTTCAGGCTGCCGGAACGAAGGCGGTGACTTCGATTTCAACCTTGGCGCGCTCGTCGACGAGACTGTCGATATAGAGCAGCGTCGACGGCGGGAAGTTCCTGCCCAGCGTTTCCTTCCAGGCAGCGCCAATGCCGGCGCCCGCCGCCTGGTACTCGCTCTTGCTGGTGAGATACCAGGTCAGCCGCACGATGTGCTCCGGGCCGGCGCCGGCTTCCACCAGCAGCTTCATGATCCGCTTCAGCGCCACGCCTACCTGCGTCGCGAGATCGGGGGCATAGTCGCCCTTCTCGTCGCCGCCGGTCTGGCCCGCCAGAACCACCCATTTGCCGGGACCGTCCACCACGACTCCGTGCGAAAATCCGCGCGGTTTCGACCATTCGGCCGGTTGCAGGACACGCATCAGCTTGTTTCCTCCCGAGAACAGGGCGCTTCCTTAGCACCGATCAGGGCCATGATCCCACTGCGAAATTGAGCCGCGCGCAGGGCTGCGTCAGCAGATTTGCCCGTTGCCAAGGCAGCCAAGGTCTCTCATACCGGCCTGCCCGCTGACGACCTCCTTGCCCCGATGGAACGCACTCCCTCCAAACCGATGGCCGCGCTGTGGATGGCCGGCTGGCTCGCCCTGATGCTGATGATCACGGTGGCCGGCCGCGAGGCGTTGCACGAGATCAACGTGTTTCAGCTGATCCTGATCCGCTCGAGCGTCGGGCTCCTCATGCTCTATCCGCTGATTCATCGCGCCGGCGGCCTTGCCGCCATGAGGACGCAACGGCTGCCGCAGCACATCGCGCGCAACACCATCCATTTCGGCGCCCAGCTCGGCTGGTTCTTTGCACTGACGCTGATCCCGATCGGCCAGGTGGTGGCGATCGAATTCACCATGCCGATCTGGACCGCCATCGTCGCCGCATTGTTTCTCGGCGAGCGCATGACGATCTCGAAGGCCTGCGCCATCGTGCTCGGCGTCGTCGGCGTCGTCATGATCGTGCGGCCCGCCACCGGTGAGATCAACCCGGGTCAGCTGATCGCACTCGCCGCCGCCGGCGGCTTCGGCATTTCCATCGCGATGGTGAAGTCGCTCACCCGCACCGAGCAGACGGTCACGATCGTCTTCTACATGGCCGCGGTGCAGATCGTTGGCAGCCTGTTGCCCGGCCTCTATGCCTGGACGTGGCCATCGCTGACAACATGGGGCTGGGCGATCGTGGTGGCCTTCTGCGGCACCTTCTCACACTACTGCATGACGCGCGCCCTGCTGTATGCCGACGCCACCGTGGTGGTCCCGATGGACTTCCTGCGGGTTCCTCTTACCGCGTTGGCAGGCTGGCTGCTTTACTCGGAACAGCTCGACGCCTTCACGGTACTCGGCGCCGCCCTGATCCTCGCGGGCAATCTCGTGAATCTGCGGGCATCGACCCCGGCTCCGGCGCGGTCCGCCACCTGAGAGCGCGGGCGGTGTCAAGCCGGTACCGCTGCACTAAATTTTGAACGAATTTCGCAGCCCTTTGTGATCCAAATCACGGTATCCGCCGGGCTGCAATTCCTATCCTGGCACCGATGGATGGCTGACGCTGAAATCGGGGGTATTTCGCGCCGATTTTTGTGGCGCGAAGCGTGGCTTTTTCGTGTATCCTCGATGCCAAGCGTTACCGCGAAACTGTTTCGATTCTGCAGGGGCATTTCAGATGCGCTACATCACCCTTCTTCTTTTCCTGATCTGCATGGCGCTGACCGTGAATTCCGCACAGGCCGACCGTCGCGTCGCCTTCGTCGTCGGCAACGGCGCTTACAAGAACGTGGCTCCGCTGCCCAATCCGTCGATCGACGCCAAGGCCATGGCCTCCGCGTTGCGCAATGTCGGCTTCGAGGTCGTCGAAGGCACCAACCTCACCCGCGACAAGATGACGGAGCGGCTGCTCGACTTCGGCAAGAAGGCGCAAGGCGCCGACGTTGCCGTGTTCTTCTATGCCGGCCACGGCATCGCGATATCAGGCACCAACTACCTGCTGCCGATCGATGCCGACATCAAATCCGAAATGGACGTCAAGCTCGGGGCGGCCATCAACATCGACCTCACGCTCGACCAGACCATGGGCGATGCCAAGGTCAAGCTGGTGTTCCTCGACGCCTGCCGCGATAATCCGTTTGCCGCCAAGATCAAGTCGAACTCGGCGACGCGCAGCGTCAACGTTCAGACCGGTCTTGCCGAGATGAAGTCCGGCGAAGGCACCCTGATCGCGTTCGCCACCGGCCCCGGCCAGACCGCGCTTGACGGCACCGAAGGCGGCAACAGCCCGTTCACCCGCGCGTTGCTCGCCAACATCACCAAGCCCGGCATCGAGATCCAGCAGGCGATGACCTCGGTCCGCGCCCAGGTGAACGAAGAGACCAACAAGGGCCAGCTGCCCTGGGGTCACACCAACCTGATCGGTGCGGTCTATCTCAACGGCGCGCCCGCGCCGGCTGCGCCGGGCGTGGCCGCGGGGCCGGCCCAGCAGCAGGTCGCGCTGGCGCCGAACGCCGAGGTCGAGGTCGAATTCTGGCGCTCGATCAAGGACTCCAACAAGGCCGAAGAGTTCAGGGCCTACCTGACCAACTATCCGAACGGCCAGTTCCGATCGCTCGCCCAGTCGCGCGTCGCCGCCCTCGAGCAGGGTGGCAACAAGGCCGATGCCACGCGCAACCTGTCCGCCGGCGTCGATCCGGCCGTCTTCACCGAAGAGTCGAGCCAGCTTACCGAGGACCAGATCGGCCTCGACAAGGGCCAGCGCCGCGACGTCCAGCGCCGCCTCAACGGGCTGGGCTTCGACACCAAGGTGACCGGCGCATTCAACCAGGACACCCGCAACGTCATCACGCGCTGGCAGGCTGCCCGCGGTTATCCGAGGAGCGGCTACCTCAACAGGCTGCAGCACAAGGCGCTGCTGTCGGAGATCATCGCGACCCAGCCGGCGACAGCCTCGTCCGATGAGGACAAACCCGCGCCGCGCCGTCGCACCCAAAGCAGCGGCGGTGGCGGCGGTGGTTCGGCACCCGCTCCGCGCCAAAGCGGCGGTCCCGATCCGGCCGCGATGGGCCGCTTCATGGGCGGCGTCGTCGGCGGCGTCTTCCGCTGATCCGCTCACGCAACGAACAGCAAAAAGCCCGGCTTCGCCCGGGCTTTTTCATTTCGAGCTTGGCGCAAGCCGCCTACTTCCCCGCCGCCTTGCGCAACGCCTCGTTGATGCGGTCCTGCCAGCCGGGCCCGCCCGCCTGAAAATGCTCCAACACGTCCTGGTCGAGACGCAGCGTCACCTGTTCCTTAGTGCCGGGAACGTTGTTCCTCTTCGGCGGCGCCTCGGCGACTTTCGCCGTGGCGCGCTTGAAGGCGGCTTCCGCCTCGGTGCGGGCGTCGTTGAGGGTGCGCGGCCGGCGTGGATGGTCGGCCATGGTCAGATCCCCTCGAACAAAGCGGTGGAGAGATAGCGCTCCGAGAACGACGGCACGATGGCCAGCACGGTCTTGCCGGCCGCCTCAGGACGCTTTCCAACCTGCAATGCCGCGGCGATCGCAGCGCCTGCGGAGATGCCGCCGGGGATGCCTTCGTTGCGGGCCAGCGAGCGGGACATTTCAATCGCGCTCGGGCCGTTGACCTTCACGATCTCGTCGATCACGGAGCGGTCGAGAATGTCGGGCACGAAGCCGGCGCCGATGCCCTGGATCTTGTGCGGCGTGTGCTGGCCGCCTGACAGCACCGGGCTTTCCTCCGGCTCAACCGCCACGATCCGCAAGCCCGGCTTGCGCGGCTTCAGCACCTGGCCGACACCGGTGATGGTGCCGCCGGTGCCGACGCCGGCGACGAAGTAGTCGATGTTGCCGCCGGTGTCGTTCCAGATCTCCTCCGCCGTGGTGCGGCGGTGAACTTCCGGATTGGCGAGGTTCTTGAACTGCTGCGGGATCGCGGAATTCGGCGTGGCGCGATTGAGCTCCTCTGCGGTGGCGATGGCGCCCTTCATGCCCTGCGCCGCAGGCGTCAGGATGATCTCAGCACCGAGGAACGCCAGCATCTTGCGCCGTTCGATCGACATCGATTCCGGCATCACCAGCTTGAGCCGGTAGCCGCGCGCGGCCGCAACGAACGCCAGCGCAATGCCGGTATTGCCCGAGGTCGGCTCGATCAGCACGGTGTCGGGGTTGATGATCCCCGCCTTTTCCATTGCCGTTATCATCGCCGCGCCGATGCGGTCCTTCACGCTCGCCGCCGGATTGAAATATTCGAGCTTGGCGAGGATGGTGGCACCGACGCCCTGCATTTTCGGCAATTTGTTCAGGCGGACAATCGGCGTGTCGCCGATGGCATCGACGATGGAGTCGAACACGCGGCCGCGGCCGGGACGGTGCAGTGCAGCGTTTGGTGTCGGCGCATCCATCGCTGGACCTCCTGTGGCTAAGACGAGCGGGGAATTGCAGCTGTTCCCTACTTAGGTGCCGCGCAGGGCAAGGCGCAAGGAAGAAACGTGGGAAGCAGAAGTTCGCTGCAATGCAAAACGCCTGCAATTCGAAATAACTCGGAACCAACGCATTTGTGTTGCGACTTCGTCAAAGAGGTCGTTTAATACTTTGGTCGTGAGCACATGGTCCGGCGTGCGGCATTTGCGATCATGTGAGTTGCGGGCAAAGGTTCCCCGGTTCTGAACGCAAGGAGGTCAACGATGGCAGCTGTTGCTGAAGTCCTGTCGACCGTCGCGTCTCAACCCGATCCGCGCGGGTGCGATCTTCCCACCTGCCCGGTGTGTGCGGACTCCATGGTAGCCGCGGAAGCCTCCGCCTACCTCAATGAGCACGTGATCTCCTATCTCTGGACCTGCGACACCTGCGGCTATGGGTTCGTGACCAGGCATCAGGTCAAGAAGTTCGCCTGCAACTGATCTCCGCTCATCGTGGAGCAATGTCACCGCGCGCCCAGTTGGCGCGCGTTTGATCTTTGAACGCCTCGAACGTGCCGGCTGCGATTGCCGCGCGGATGTCACGCATCAGCCGCTGGTAGTAGGCAACGTTGATTTCGGACAGCAGCATCGCACCCAGCGTCTCGCCCGACCTGACGAGATGATGCAAATAGGCGCGCGATATGTTCCGGGCGGACGGCCAGTCGCTTTCCTCGTCCAGCGGACGGCGATCGTCGGCATGCCGCGCGTTACGCAAATTGATCTGGCCCCAACGCGTGAAGGCCATGCCGTGGCGGCCATTCCTTGTCGGCAGCACGCAGTCGAACATGTCGATACCGCGCGCTACCGCTTCGAGCAGGTCTTCGGGCGTGCCGACGCCCATCAGGTAGCGCGGACGATCCGCCGGCAGCTCCGGCGCGGTTGCCTCCAGCATCGCCAGCATCACCGCCTGCGGCTCACCGACCGCAAGACCCCCGATGGCATAGCCGTGAAAACCGACGTCGACCAGCCCGCGCGCGCTGGCCCTGCGCATCTCCGGCACGTCGCCGCCCTGCACGATGCCGAACAGCATGTAGCCCGCGGGCGCGCTCTCGAATGCCCGCCTGGAGCGCTCGGCCCAGCGCAGCGATAGCTGCATCGCCCGCTCGATATCGGCGCGCTCCGCCGGCAGCCGCACGCATTCGTCCATCTGCATCGCGATGTCGGAGCCGAGCAGAAGCTGCACCTCGATGGAGCGCTCCGGCGACAGCTCGACCTTGGCGCCGTCGATGTGCGAACGAAACGTCACCGCCCGCTCGCTCACCTTGCGCAGGTCCGACAGCGACATCACCTGGAAACCGCCGGAATCCGTCAGCATCGGTCCGCCCCAGCCGGTGAACCGCTGCAGGCCGCCGAGTGCGGCGATGCGCTCGGCTCCCGGCCGCAGCATCAAGTGGTAGGTGTTGCCGAGCACGATGTCGGAGCCGGCCTCGCGCACCTCGCGCCAGTGCAGGCCCTTCATGGCGCCGGCCGTGCCGACCGGCATGAAGGCCGGCGTTCGGACCATGCCGTGAGGCGTGGTCAGGCGCCCCGTGCGCGCACTGCCGTCGGTTGCCAGCAGCTCAAAATGGTTGGGAAGGCTCATGGGTGGGCTTATTGCGTCACGGCCATGCCGGATTCAACCGGTTTGAGGCGCTTTTTTGCCATCCGTCCCCGTTGACGGCGGCAAATCTCTCCCGCATAAGTCCGCGCCATGACGCTATCAGCGAAAACCACGACGAAAACCACCAAGCCCTGCCGGGGCTCGGGAGGCGTGCGCGCGTCGTAAGATCAGGTCCGCATATCTTCACCCGAAGCCCCGCCTGAAAAGGTCCGGGGCTTTTTTATTGCCTGCAGAGAACATGGAGAAAGAACGTGAGTAACGATCCCGTCGTCGCGATTGTCGGCGTAACCGGCGCCGTCGGCGCCGAGTTCATCGCCACCATGGACCGCCGCGGTTTTCCCGTCGGCAAGCTGAAGGCGCTGGCCAGCGCCCGCTCGGCCGGCAAGACCGTCGCCTTCCGCGGCAAGCAGGTCGCGATCGACGAGCTTACCGAGCGGTCCTTCGATGGCGTCGATATCGCGCTGTTCTCGGCGGGGGGAAGCATTTCCCGCAAGTATGCGCCGATCGCCGTGAAGGCCGGCGCCGTCGTGGTCGACAACTCCTCCGCCTTCCGCATGGACCCGAACGTGCCGCTGGTGATCCCCGAGATCAACGCCGGTCGTATCCGGGATCACAAAGGCATCGTCGCCAACCCGAACTGCGCTGCCATCACCGCGCTGGTGCCGTTGTGGCCGATCCACCGCGAGAACCGCATCAAGCGCGTCATCATCGCGACCTACCAGGCCGCGAGCGGCGGCGGCGCCGCCGCGATGGACGAACTCGTCGAATCCACCCGCGCCAATCTCGAGGGACGCAGCTATCAGCCCAAGGTGCTGCCGCACCCCTACGCCTTCAATCTCTTCAACCACAACACCGCGATCGATCCCGATACCGGCTACAACGACGAGGAGACCAAGGTCATCAAGGAAACCCGCAAGATCTTCGAGGACGAGAAGATCGCCGTCGGCGTCACCTGCGTCCGCGTGCCGGTGCTGCGCGCGCATTGCGAGGCCATCACCTTCGAGTGCGAACGCCCGATCGGCGAGGATGACGTCCGCGCCATGCTTTCGGGCGCGCCGGGCGTGAGGATCGTCGACGATCGCGCGAAGAACTATTTTCCGATGCCGATCGACGCTTCCGGCCAGGACGACGTGCTGGTCGGCCGCATCCGGCAGGATCTCAGCGATCCCTCCGGTCATTCGATCTCGATGTTCGTCGCGGCCGATCAGCTCCTGAAGGGAGCCGCGTTGAACGCCATCCAGATCGCGGAGCTGCTGCCGCAGCGGGTGATGGCGTGAGGAAATTGTAGGGTGGGCAAAGGCGCGAAAGCGCCGTGCCCACCTTCAAGAGCACACGCGCGAAGGTGGGCACGCTTGCGAGACTGGGCAAGTATTCTGCGGCTAAGTTGCGGTACTGAATCGGACGCGGTTGATCGCTGAGTTTTGCCCTGATTTGGCTGAGAAGCGCCCCATGAAGGCGGTAATGCGGCCCAGAGCGGGCGTG
>NZ_JBQTHN010000059.1:0-43500 GCF_052389815.1 Bradyrhizobium sp.
CGCGGACTATAGCGGCCGCGGTCCCAATTGCAACGCTGGGACGCCCTTTCATTTAGGCCGCTTGCGGCAGCCGCCAAGGCCCGATAAGGCTGCGCTATCAGGAACTTGAGCGATGGCCAAAAAATCCAGTAAAACCGCGGCAAAAGCCGCCTCCAGGAAGCCCGCCAAAGCCGCGACAAAACGCCCTCCGGCGGTGCCGGCGGACGGCCAGGCGTTGCGCATTGCGGACGCGCTGGAAGCCATTGCCGCACGGCTCTCGGCCAATGCCCAAGTGGCCAGTTCGGCCGATTCTCTGCAGCGCGCGGATGCCTTCGTCTGGCATCCGGACGGGCGGCTGTCGCCGGTGCCGAGAGTCAGCCGGGTCGAGATCGGGCTCCTGAAGGGCATCGACCGCATGCGGGACATCCTGATCGAGAACACCGAGCGCTTCGCCGACGGCCTGCCGGCCAACAACGCGCTGCTCTGGGGCGCGCGCGGCATGGGCAAGTCTTCGCTGGTCAAGGCGGCGCACGCCAGCATCAATGTCGACCGCAAGCAGGCCGACCGCCTCAAGCTGATCGAGATTCACCGTGAGGACATCGAAAGCCTGCCGGCGCTGATGGACCTGCTGCGGGAGTCGGATTTCCGTTTCATCGTGTTCTGCGACGACCTTTCGTTCGACGGCAACGACGCCTCCTACAAGTCGCTGAAGGCGGTGCTGGAGGGCGGCATTGAGGGACGGCCGGAGAACGTCATCCTATATGCCACCTCGAACCGGCGGCACCTGCTCTCGCGCGAAATGATCGAGAACGAGCGCTCCACCGCGATCAATCCGGGCGAAGCGGTCGAGGAGAAGGTGTCGTTGTCCGACCGCTTTGGCCTCTGGCTCGGCTTCCACCGCTGCAGCCAGGACGAATACCTTGCCATGGTCAAAGGCTACTGCGACCATTTCGGCATCGGGATCGCCGAGGAAGAGCTGGAGCGCGAGGCGCTTGAATGGTCCACTACCCGCGGCTCGCGTTCGGGCCGCGTGGCATGGCAGTTCACGCAGGAGCTGGCGGGACGGCTCGGGGTGAGGCTGGCGGGCAGGTGATCCCATCACCGGGTTTGACTGCGCTCGCGCGCCAGCAACAGCCCGATCAGTGCGAAAGCGGCCTTATGCGCCGTTGAGGAATTGCAGCGGGTCAACCGGTGAAGATCCCTTGCGGATCTCGAAGTGCAGCTGCGGCGAGCTCACCTCTCCCGATTGACCCGATTTGGCAATGATCTGGCCGCGCTTGATGGTGTCCCCGCGCTTCACCAGCAGTTCACTCGCATGGGCATATGCGGTGACGTAACCGTTGGAGTGCCGCACCAGGATCAGATTGCCATATCCCTTCAGCTCGTTGCCGGAATACGCGACGATGCCGTCCTCGGCGGCCTTCACCGGCGTACCCTCGGGCACCGCGAGATTGATGCCATCATTGGCCTTGCCATTGGTCTTGGCGCCATAACCGGTAATGACCTTGCCGCGCACCGGCCAGCGGAACGACGGCAGCGCGCTGGTCGTCTCGGCCGGCTTGGCGGCCGCCGCCGGTTCAGCCGGCTTCTCTTCCACCTGAACGCCGGACTGGGCCAGGCGCGCGCTCTGCTGCTGCGCGGCCGGCGTGAGGGAGCGCGTGACAGGCGGCGACATGGCCGCGACCTGCTGCGCGGGCGCAGGCGCCGGCTGGACAGCCGCGCTCCTCGCGCCGGGCACGGTGAGCTTCATGCCGATTCCGAGCTTGGCGGACGTATCGAGATTGTTCGCCCGGGCGAGTTCGCCGACCGGCACATGGTTGCGGCGGGCGATGCTGTGCAGCGTGTCGCCGCGGTTGACGACGTGCACGCTCGAGGCAGTTGCGACCGGCTTGGTCGCCGGTGCCGCCACGGCGGGCGCAGGTGCGGCGACGGCCTGACGTGGCGGAATGACGAGTTGCTGGCCCGGCGACAGCGCGCGCGGTCCCTTGTAGCCATTGGCGCGCAGGATATCGGCCGTTGACACGTTGTAGCGCTTGGCGAGGACCTCGAGCGTGTCGCTGGTGCCGACGATGATGGTGGTGCCGCCAGCATGGGCCGGCGGCGTTCGGGTCGCTGCGACCGATTTCGGCGCGACGGCGCCGGTTGTCTCGAGCTTCGGCTGGGCCGGCGGCGTGTAGGAAGAAAGCCCCCGCCCGCCTCCGGACACGCCATGGCTCGGCGCCGGGTAGGACTGCGGCGCAGCGACCGAAGGCGGCGGCGTATGCGGCCGGGAATATTGCGGCAGTTCGCGGCGCTCGACGGGCGCGGCCGGTACCGACGCCGTGGCTTCGGCCTGGGAGGCAAAGGGATTGGGGAAGTTGGTTGCCTGGAAGCGGGTCGACGAATCGGCGCTACACCCCGCAAACCCAACCGAAATAAGCGCCAGTGCCGCGGCCTGCGGCACCCGGCGCGAGCGAAGCAACTCGGCGACACGGGACATGGTTACTCACTCGTACGCAACAAAATACTGTCTTGAGTAAACACGTCCCGAGTAAATAACGGCTTAACCCCCCGATAAGGCCTTGGAAGCAACGGCCAATCCGGCGTTTCCTGAAACGCTCTTGCATTTCGAAATCGCTGATGCCGCCTGTTAGAGTTCGCGGGCAACCCCCGGCAGCGCCGGCACAAAACGCACGTCGACCAGCTCCTTGCGTTCGAACCCCGTCTCCGTCCTGCGCATGCGGACCAGGGTCTGAATGCCGTGGTGCGGTCCGACCGGGGCGATCAGGATGCCGCCGGGCTCCAGCCGATCGAGCAGCCTGTCCGGGATGTTCTCCATCGCTGCGGTGACGATGATGCGGTCGAACGTGCCGAGATCTTCCGGGATGGCGTAGCCGTCGCCGAGGATCACCTCGACGTTGTCGTAGCCGAGCTTCTTCAGCCGCTTGCGGGCACCGTCGGCGAGCGTCCGGTAGCGCTCGATGCTCACCACCTCCCGGCACAGCTTCGACAGCACGGCGGCCTGATAGCCGGAGCCGGTGCCGATCTCGAGCACCCGATGCTGCTTCTGCAAGCCGAGCTGCTCGGTCATGTAGGCGACGACGAAAGGCTGGCTGATCGTCTGCCCGCACTCGATGCCAAGCGCGCTGTCGCGATAGGCGTAGGCGAGGTCACCCTTCTCGACGAACGCTTCGCGCGGCACCTCCTCCATGGTGCGCAGCACCGCCTGGTCGCTGATGCCGCGGCTGCGCAGCGTCAGCTGGAACATCATCTTTTCCGGCGGGGGTTGCTGGGCGGCCATTGCAGGTCTCGATGGATTCCATACTGTAGGGCCTGTTCCCGGCGAGGAACAATCCCGGGGCTTTGACGTTACTGGCTCCGGCTACATCTACATATAGCGATCCGGCCGGGGCAGCCTACGGGCACAATGCCGTGCCAGCGCCAATCGACATTGCGCGTCCGTGCTTTATTTGCCAACCTCGACGGGAAGTGGTCAGGGATTCCAGCGATGACAGCGACACGCCCGGTGGGCGGTTCTGTATTCCTCGTCGAAGACGAGGTGATGATCCGGATGATGGTCGCCGACATGCTGGAGGAACTCGGCTACCGCGTCGCGGCCGAAGCCGGCGAGATCGGCGAGGCGGTCAAGCTTGCCCAGACCACCGATTTCGATTTCGCCATTCTCGACGTCAACGTCAACGGCAAGGTGATCTCGCCCGTCGCCGACCTGATCAAGGCGCGAGGCCGCCCTTTCATTTTCGCCACCGGCTACGGCTCCTCCGGCCTGCCCGAGGAATATCGCGACCGTCCCGCGTTGCAGAAGCCGTTCCAGCTGGAAACGCTGGCGCGAATGATCGACGCCACGCTGAAGGACGCCGCGGCGTAGCTCGCGTGTCCCCCGGCGATGCGAAACATCGTCCGGCGCGACGCCCCGCAGGGTGCTGGACACAAAATCGCGAAAACAACCCCATGCAAAGTAGCTGCGGCCCAAGTTCAGGTCCGCCGGAGACCAGTTAAGGGGATCAGCGTTCCGCCACACGAACCATGCCGGTTTCCTTGATCGTCGGCATCCACAGTCTTGCCAGCACCGGGATCACCAGCAGACTGCAGATCGGCGACAGCAACATGCCGCCGACAATGACGCAGGCCAGCGGCTGCTGCACCTGCGAGCCGATGCCGGTCGAGATCGCCGCCGGGACGAGGCCGATGCACGCCGACAGACCGGTCATGAAGATTTGCCGCATCCGGGTTTCGGCGGCGCGGATGATCGCGTCCTCCGTCCCCATGCCTTCCTCGATGTCGCGGCGGATGTAGGACATCAGCAGGATGCCATCCATGGCGGAGACGCCGAACAGCGAGATAAATCCGACCGCAGCCGATACGCTGAAATTCAGGCCGCCGATATAGAGCCCGAGAATCCCGCCGGCCACCGCGAACGGGATGCCCGACAGCGCCAGCAGGCTGTCCCGTATCGAGTTGAACAGGCTGTACAGCAGCATCAGGATCAGAAGCAGGCTTAACGGCACAATGAGCGCGAGCCGCTTCTTGGCCTCCACCAGCGCGCCGTATTCGCCCGACCAATCCATGGAGTAGCCCTGGGGTAGCGGGACGTTCTTCTGAATCCGGTCCTGCGCCTCGGTCACGGTCGAACCGAGATCGCGGTCGCGGACGCTGTATTTCAGCGGAATGAAGCGCTGGCTGTTCTCGCGGTAGATATAGGCCGCGCCGCTGACGAGCTTGACCTCACCGAGATCGCCAAGCCGGATATAGGCGGTCGGCGTCTTCGAATCCGAATTCGGCAGCGCTACCGGGATCGCGCGGATGGCATCTACATCCCGGCGGAACTCCGGCGCCAGACGCACCGTCAGGGCGAAGATCATCTCGCCTTCATAGACCTTGGAAACTTCCTGGCCGCCGATCGCGGCCTGGACGACGGAATTGATATCGGCGACGGAGAAGCCGTAGCGCGCGGCCTTGGCGCGATCGATCCGGACGATCAGGTTGGGCTGACCGAGCAGATTGAAACTGGCGGGGTCGGCGACCCCACGGACGCCGCCAAGTTCGGTCTTCACCGATTTGGACAGCCGTTCCAGCTCGACGAGGTCCTTGCCGAAGATTTTGATCGAGTTCTCGCCTTTCACGCCGGAGACGGCTTCCTCGATATTGTCCTGGATGTATTGCGAGAAATTGAAGTCGACGCCGACGAATTCGCGGTTGAGCCGCTCGCTCATCTGCTTGACCATCCGCTCCTTGGTCAATCCAGCAGGCCAACTGTCGGCCGGCTTGAGCGGGACAAAGAACTCGGCGAGGAACGAACCGTCGGGATCGGTGCCTTCCTCGCCGCGCCCCTGCTCGGAAAACACGGTCTGCACCGGCGGATAGCTCGAGATCACGGCTCGTATCCTGGCCACTGTTTCCATCCCCGCCTCCAGCGTGATGGTCGGCGGCATCACGGCCCGGATCCACAGATTGCCCTCTTCCAGCTTGGGCAGGAATTCGGTGCCGAGCCGCAAGCTCAGACTGAGACACAACGCCAGAAACACCGCGGCGATGACCGCCGCGCGGCGATAGTTTCGGACGGCACGCGCCAGAACGGCCTGGTAGAGCGTACGGACATGGCGGACCACGAAGGTTTCGACTTCCTTCACATGCGCCGGCAGCAGGATCGACGCGAGCACCGGCGTCACGGTAAAGGTTGCGATGACGGCGCCGATCAGCGCATATGCATAGGTCCGCGCCATCGGCCCGAAGATCTGGCCTTCCACGCCCTGCATCGTGAACAGCGGCAGGAAGGCCGCGATGGTGATGATCACCGAAAAGAAGATCGCCTTGTCGACCTCGACGGCGCCCGTCAGGATCCAGCTCAACTTGTCGCTCTGCGTTGCAGGGCGATCCGGCGACGTCCGCGCCGAATGGTGCGCGATCTGGCGGAAGATGTTTTCCACCATGATCACGGTGCCGTCGACGATAATGCCGAGATCGATGGCGCCGACTGACAGCAGGTTGGCGGACTCGCCCCGCATCACAGTGATCATGACAGCCAGAAACAGCGCCACCGGAATGGTTGCCGCGACGATTATCGCGCAACGCAGGTCGCCGAGAAACACCCACTGGATCAGGAAGATCAGGGCGACGCCGAACAGGAGATTGTGCAGCACCGTCTGAACGGTGATCGCAACGAGGTCGCCGCGATCGTAGAACGGCACGATCTTGACCCCGGGCGGCAGCGACCCGTCGGTGTTGATCCGTTCGACCGCCGTCCGTACCCGCTTGACCACGTCCATCGTGCGTTCGAACTTCTGCATCAGAACGATACCAGTAACGACGTCGGTCTTGTCGTCACGGCTGGCGATACCGAGTCGAGGTTCGAAGCCGATCTGGACCTTGGCGACGTCGGATACCAGCACCGGCACGCCGCCCTGCTGGGTCAGGACGATATTGCCGATATCGGCCATCGACGTGATGACGCCGATGCTGCGGACATTGACCGATTGTTCGCCGATCGCGATCGTGCGGCCGCCGACATTGGAGTTGCTCGCCGAAATCGCGGTCATGATCTGCGGCAGCGTCAGCCCATAGGCCATCATGCGGTCGAGATCGATCTCGGCCTGGAACTGCTTGGTCTTGCCGCCGAGCGCGGCGATGTCGGCGACACCGGGCACGATGCGCAGCTTGCGCTCGACCACCCAGTCCTGCAGCGACTTGAGCTGCATGACGTCCATGCCCGGCGGTCCCACCAGCTCGTAGCGGAAGATCTCGCTGATGCCGCCGGCGGGCGAGATCACCGGCATCACGCCGGCCGGCAACACGACGTCCTTCAGCCGGTTGATGGTCTGCTGACGCACAAAATGATAGTCGCGGCCGTACTCGAACTGCAGCCGGATGAAACCCAGCCCGTAGACGGTGTTGGAGCGAATGAACTTCAGGCCCGGCGTGCTGGCGACCCCGATCTCGATCGGGATCGTGATGTAGCGCTCGACTTCCTCGGGGGACTGGCCCTGCTGCTGGGCGATGATCTCGATGATGGGTGGCGCCGGGTCGGGATAGGCCTCGATGTTCAGCGTCAGGAAGGTAACGTATCCAAGGCCGACAAAGGCCGCGAATGCGACCATCACCAGCAGCCGCCGGGACAGACAAAATCCAATGAGATTACGCAGCATAAAATGTTCCGGGAACCCGAATCATTGACGCCACTCGTTATCGACAAAAATCGCACCGCGGGCGACCACCAATTCGCCGATGGCGAGGCCCGCGCGAATCTGCGTCAAGCCGTTCTGCTCAATTCCAATTTCGACCAAACGGCGCTTGAACAGCATCGGCTCGGTCTCGACCCACACCGTCGCAACGTCAGCTTCGCGAATGACCGCGACGGTCGGCACCGCCGGGGCTTCCGCGGCCGCTTCAGTCTCGATCTTGAAACTCGCGAACATGTCGGACTTGAGCGCGCGGTCTGAATTGTCGATCTCCGAGCGGACCATGACACGGCGCGTCGTCAGGTCGGATGCCGAGCCGATCATGTTGATGCGACCCCTGAATACCCGGTTCGGCGCAGCCGAAACCCTGGCTTCGACCTGCTGGCCGACACGTACGAATGCGATATCCTGCTCGAAGATCTGGGCCTTGAGCCACATCGTCGAAAGGTCGGCGACAACAAACAACGCCTCGCCCGAATCGGCCTTGACATACTGACCCGGCCCAATCTTGCGCGCGATCACGGTGCCGTCGATCGGCGCGACGATCCGGGTGACGCGGGTGAGAGCACCAGTCTGCTCGAGCGCCGCAACTTCGGCATCGGTGCGGCCGAGGATGCGCAGGCGGATGCGAGCGGCCTCGAACGCCGTGTCGGTCGATCGCATGTCGCTCTCGGCGGCGGCGAGTTGCGCCTCGGCCTGCTGCAGGTCCTTGGACGGAGCGGCCTTACCCTCGTGGAGATCGCGCACGCGCTTCTCGACGATCTGCGCCAGGTTGAGCTGGGAGCGCGCCTTGTTCCTGGCGGTCTGGGCGGCGATGAATTCGTTCTGCGGCGCGACCTGTTCGAGGCTGTCGATTTCGAGCAGCGGATCGCCTCGCTTGACCTGGCTGCCGACGTTGGCGATCAGGCGGATAACCCGGCCGGAGAACGGCGTCAGAACGTTGGTGGTGGCGTCTTCATTGAACACGATATGACCGATGGCCGATCTCTGAACGCGGAAGGCGTAGGGCTCGACTTTTACGACTTCAAGCTGGTGCATCTGATCGGCGACGACACGCACATGATCGCTACCCTTCTTGGTGCCTTCAGCCGCAAACGATGTCGCCAGCGCCATGCCAAACATCATTGCGAGCAGCCGATACGTTGTGGCTGCCGTCGCCGAGGTCATGAACGAGCGTCCTCCCAAAGCTTCCTCTTTTGCACTGCAGCACGAAGTTGCCGTACTTCCTTCAGATTCGACGCGGCATAGCGGACGTAGCAGCAATTCACCAGCAGAAAACGGACGTCCGTAAAAACCCCGTTTGCGGGCGAGCGCGGCGAAGGTTAGTAGATGGCGACGCCGCGGCGTCTGCACCGAAGGGCTAATGCTTAACAGATTTGGAAATCTTGGCCGTTCCCGGCTGGCCGCAGGTGTGGGCCTGATCGCGCTTGGCGCGGTTGCCGTTGCCGGGCTGCTCTATTCAAGGAGCGGGCAAGTCGGCCATTCGGACGTGTCGAGCCAATCCCGCAAGGGCATGCAGCGCTACGCCCTGACGCCGGCCGAATGGGCCGGCCTGACCATCCGGCCGGTGACGGTGCGATCCTTCCGCGAAGAACATGTGACGGAAGGCGTGATCGCAGTCGACGAGAACCGCTCAACGCCGGTGTTCTCGCCTTATTCCGGCCGGGTCACCAAATTGCTGGCGCAGCCGGGCGACAGCGTCGTGCAGGGGCAACCGCTGTTCGTGATCGAGGCCGCCGACAACGTGCAGGTACAGAACGAATGCATTGCGGCAATGACAGGCCTCAACAAGGCCAGATCGGCCCTCGAGCTCGCGCAGCAACAGGACAAGCGCGCCAAAGACCTGTTCGACGGTAGGGCCGTTCCGTTGAAGGATTATCAGCAGAGCCAGGCGGCCCTGGTCCAGGCGCAGAACGATTTGCGCTCGTCGCAGGCGGCACTGGAGGCGGCGCATAACAAGCTGCGTCTCCTCGGATTCACGGACGAAGCGATCGCGACTTTTCAGGAAAAAGGCAGCATCAATCCGGAGACGACGATATATGCGCCGATCGCGGGCACGGTGGTCCAGCGCAAGGTCGGCCCCGGTCAATACGTCAATGCCGGCGCCACCGATCCAGTGTTCGCAATCGGCGATCTCTCGAGGATCTGGCTGGCCGCCTTTGTGCGTGAGACCGAGGCCGCTTCCGTCGTGGTTGGCCAGGAACTGACCTTTGGTCTGACGGCCTTGCCCGGCCGCGTCCTGACCGGCCGCATCGATTACATCGCGGCGGCGATCGATCCCGCCACCCGCCGGCTGCCGGTCCGTGCCACGGTCGACAATGAAAATGGCCTGTTGAAGCCTGGAATGTTCGCAACCGTGACAATCCACGCGCCCGGCGAACAGCCCTCGGTCGGCGTGCCCAGGGTGGCGCTGATCTACGAAGGCGACCAGGTCCGGGTATGGGTCGCACACGAGGACAAATCGATCGAACTCCGCCAGATCAAGACCGGTCTCACCAATGGCGACCTCGTCGAGGTTCGTGGCAATTTGAAGCCCGGCGAGCAGATCGTCACCAACGGCAGCCTGTTTGTAGGCCGCGCTGCGTCCGGCAGCTAATCTCCAAGCTCCGAGCTGAATAGAACGCCTTGTCTGCAGGCGAAATATCCCGGCACCGTGGCCGTCATCCGCACCGGCGAACTTCAACTGCGACCGGTAATGACCTGCAAACTATCGCTACAGCAGGATGGCGCCCGGTTCGCAACGCTCGGTTGCTGCGCTGCGCCCCGGACACGGGAGCTATTTCAGCGTCTTCGTCAGCGCTTCCGAAAACGCCTCGTCGGTGCGGTCGAGCCGCAGCGGCGTCACCGAGACGTAGTTCGCCGCCAGCGCCGCCAGATCGGTGCCCTCGGCCGGCACATCCATCATCGCGGCGCGCTCGAAACCGATCCAGAAGTAAGGATTGCCGCGGCCGTCGCGGCGCTCGTCGACCTTGAGGAAACCGAGGTTGCGCTTGCCCTGCCGCGTCACGACGACGCCGCGCACCTCCTCCGGCGTGCAGGCGGGAAAATTGACGTTGATGACGGTGTTCTTCGGCACGCCCGCCTTCATCACCTTGCGAAGGACGTCGGGCGCGAACGTCAACGCGGTCTCCCACAACGGCATCTCGCGCGTCTCCATCGAGAATTCCTGCGACAGCGCAAACGAGGGCAGTCCCAGGATCGTGCCTTCCAGCGCGCCGGCGATGGTGCCGGAATAAACGACGTCCTCGGCAACGTTGCGGCCGCGGTTGACGCCGGACAGCACGACGTCGGGCATCCGGTCGGAGAGGATGTGGCGCGCCCCCATGATGACGCAATCGGTCGGCGTGCCCCGCACCGCGAAATGGCGCGGCCCCACCTCGCGCAGCCGCAAGGGATCGTTCAGCGACAGCGAATGCGACACGCCGGACTGGTCGAGCTCGGGCGCCACGACCCAGACGTCATCGGACAGCGCACGCGCGATCTCCTCGACCGCCTTCAGGCCGGGCGCATGGATGCCATCGTCATTGGTGCAGAGAATTCGCATGCTTCTTCAAGGCCTTTTCGGGTCGATTGCTCGGTACGCGGGGCCGGTTTATCCGCCTATAGCCGGCAACGCAAACCCATCAAAACCGGGCGATCTGGCCATATCGGCGATATCCGCCGGGGTCTTGCCCGTGCTATCGATGGTCATTCCGCCTGCATGCTCGGCATTGAATTTCCGCTCGGCTTCGGGATTTCATCGTGGCCCGCCTTTTGACCTTGATGGCCATTTCAGTTTGCGGCGCGCTGCTGGCGCCGGCCGGCGGATTTGCGCAATCGGACCAAGGGAGCCGATGCTTTCCCTGGCAGGAGCTTCGCGACGGCGCCTGCGTGACCAAGCCCGCGGAGGCAGCGCCTTCCGGCCAATCGCGCCAGCTCACGAAGACGCCGCGCGACGATCCGCCGGCGGCGGCGCCGGTCACCGTTCCGCCTGCCGTCGCCGTGCCGACCGCGCCTGTCGCGCCGCCGCTTGGCGCCGCCGCTGCACCGGTTGCTCCTCCGCCGGTCGCAGTACCGCCAGCCGCGGCCCCATCCGTCGCCATTCTTTGCGACGGCGGGACTGCCGCCGGTGGCGCCTGCACCTGCCCGGTCGGGTACACCCTGCTGCCGGCGACGACGGGCGGCGGCGGCACCTGCGTTCGCAGCAATGCCGAGAATTGCCGCGGCGGCGTTCTGACGGTGGCAGGCATCTGCCTCTGCGACGGCCGCGTGACGATGTCCAGCGAAGTCTATGCGCTCGAATTCCTCGGCGGCAAATGCGTTCCCAAGCGGTGTCCGGACAAGTCCTTCCTGAAGGAAGGCAAATGCGTTGCCAGCAACGACACCCGCTTCTCCTTCACCTGCCGCACCGGCTACCTCCCCGACGATTCAATTTCGGGCACGGCCGCAACCGGCCTGCGCTGCGTGCCGGATCCGACCTTCTGTCCGCCCGGGTCGAGGCGGAAGGACGGCACGTGCAAGACGTCCGCGATCGCCATCGATTGTTTCGAGGGCCGCTGCACCTGCGGTCCCAATGCGGACTGGGTGAACTATCTCTGCCAGTGCACCGCGCCCTATCGCAACGTGAACGGAACGTGCGTGACGGCAGCGGCGGACTCGGAGAAGAAAAAGCCGGAGCTGCAATCGGCCGATCCGTCGCCCAGGCGCAAGGCGTGCCCGCGCGGCACCGTGCGCACGCAATCCGGCAATTGCGTTGCCGCGCGGCCGAGACTGCCGAGCGCGGGCGAACTCGGTACCTACTACGAGCGCGCCTATCGCTATCGCGAATATCCGCAGGGGCAGCCGTATAATTTGCGCTAATCCTGGATGGAATTGGGTTGAATCGATTTGGGATTCCCAAAGGCTGGAGGAAACTCGTTTAACCTGCCAACAAAAAGCTCATCAGAACCTATGCATGACGAATCTGCCGGCGAGCTACCGCCATGAAAGCGCGCGCTGCGGCGGTCTGATAGCGATGCGTGTCCCAAAGCAGAGCGCCCGAGCGCTTGATCCACGGCGGTCCGATCGGGACGACCGCGAGATCCTTGCGACCTCCGAGACTGCGATCCGCAAGGACGGTTGGGAACCCACCGTCCTTTGCGAGTTCGATCAGAGCCTCGACCGAGTTCATCTCTACCTTGATGTCGAGCTTGCTCCCAGGGCCGAGCGCAGCATCTAGAATCCGTCGAGTCGCGAAAGCGCTCGTCAGCAGGGCGAGAGGAAGGTGCCTGAGAGAGCTGATTGGTATCGAGCGGCGCGATGACCATGCGTGGCCCTTGGCAACCACCAGCGCGAGACGCTCCTCGAACAGCACATCGACACCCAATGCCGGATGCTCCGGTGGAGCGAATGCGATGCCAACGTCTAGCTTGCCGGAAAGGATTGCATGCTCGACACCAAGGGCAGTGGCTTCCTCGACCTTGAGGCTGACACCTGGATGACGCTTGCTGAACGCCGCGATAACCTTTGGAAGAAAGGCAGTGCTGTAGGTATGGATTATGCCGATGGACAGCATGCCGCTCGTGCCGCTCTCGAGTTCGGCAATCGCGATGCGGGCCGCTTCGGCGTTTGCCAACAACCGGCGGGCATGGTCGCACAGCAAGCGCCCTGGTTCGGTCAACTGCATGCCGCGCCCGGTACGGTCGAACAGCACGCTTGCCAGATCGCGCTCAAGCGCGCCGATCTGTTGCGATAGTGTTGGCTGCGAAACATCGAGCGCACCGGCCGCCTTGGCCATGCTGCCGTGTTCGGCGACCGCCAGAAAATATGTCAAGCGCCGCAAATCCATAGTCAATTATAAATTCCTATCGATGCGATAGTCCATAACGGATTGTCCAATAGCTGGACGACCGGCAAGGTATCGGAGACCGAACGCAGGCGAGAAAGCCTCGCGGTCTGGGACGAAGCACTTGGGAGGCACCGCCATGCGAGACGATCAACGCCATCATCATGACGCAGCCAAATTCGACCGCGCCACGCGGCGCTCGATCCTGCTCGGCATCGCCAGCGTCGGCTCGGTTGCAACCTCGGCCGCCGCGGCTCCGCACCTGCTTCCCGGTATGAGGCTGGCGCCCACTCCAAGCATCGACCTCATCAACGACAAGTCGGCACACGCGTTGCCGAAGCCGCTCGTCGCGACCGCCAATGACATTCTGGGCCCATTCTGGCGCGCCGGCGCGCCTTTCAGCACGAGCATCGTTCCGAAGGGAGCAAATGGGCGCAAAGTCGCGCTTTCCGGAACGGTTCGCGATACCGACGGCAAACCCGTGGAGGGCGTCGTCCTCGACTTCTGGAACGCGGACGACGCCGGCAAATACGATCTGGAGAACCCGTTCCAGGCATTAATGCCGAACGAGTACAGGTATCGCGGCCTCGTCAAGTCCGACGGCAACGGCAAGTACACGATCGAGACAATCGTCCCAGGCAAGTACCGCATACCGCCGCGATTGCCGGGCTTCGAGTCGTTTGACGGTTTGCTGCGTCCCTCGCACGTCCACCTGATGACAAGCCACAGCGGTACCGTGCCGCTGATCACGCAGATCTATTTCACCGGAGATCCCGAGATCGCCAAGGACCCCTGGGCATCGAGGTCGAAAAGCATCGTCAACCTGGACAAGGCAGGCGATGCGCTTGCGGCACGGTTCGACATCGTTCTGCTGCGGATGGGTTAATCGTGAAATGACGGCAAGAGACAAGCACGGATGATTATCGATCGGATCGAGGCGATACTGGTCGACGTCCCGACGAAACGTCCCCACAAGTTGGCGTTTGCCACGGTTGCCGAGCAAAACTATGTCATCGTCCGCGTCTTCGCGGACGGTGCCGTGGGAGTTGGCGAGGCCGCTACCATCGGCGGGCCGCGATGGGGCGAGGAGTCGACGGAAGGTATCAAAGCGGTGATTGACGGCTACATCGCACCCGTGCTCGTCGGCCAGGATGCCCGCAATCTCAACGCCGTCGAGACGCGAGTTGCACGGGCGGTGCACGGCAACGCGTTCGCCCGCGCCGCTGTGGTAATGGCCGTGTACGACATGGTCGCCCGCGCCGACGGCGTCAGCGTCGCGGGCCTGTTGGGCGGGGCGCAGACCCCGTCGCTTGAACTGATCTGGACGCTTGCGTCCGGAGACACCGACCGCGACATCGCTGAAGGCGAGGAGATGTTGGAAAGCCGCCGACACCGGCACTTCAAGATCAAGATTGGCTTTGGCGATCCCGAGCGCGACGCCGCCCACGCTGTGAAGTTGGCGCAGGTGTTTGCCGGCCGCGCCTCGATCCGCGTCGATCTCAATCAGGCATGGGACGAACCCACCGCGCGCCGGCTGCTGCCGAAACTGGCCGGCGCCGGCGTGGCCCTCGTCGAGCAGCCTTTGCCGCGCTGGAATGTGGAAGGTATGGCCCGGTTGTCGGCAACCAACCCCGGCATCGCCATCATGGCGGATGAGGGCGTCGCTTCATCCCATGACGCCCTCGCCCACGCCCGCCTGCGCGCCGCTGATGCATTCGCGCTCAAGGTGACGAAATCCGGCGGCTATGCCGAAACGCGGCGCGTCGCGGCGATCGCGGAAGCAGCCGGCATTGGTCTTTACGGCGGATGCATGCTGGAAACAGGTATCGGCACGGCGGGTTACCTGCAGCTGTTCGCAACGTTCAGCCATCTCGCCTGGGCGTGCGAGCTATTTGGACCACGTCTGCTTCAGCATGACATAGTCGCAACCCCCTTGGCGATGCGGGACTTCGCCATCCACCTGCCCGACGGCCCCGGCATAGGCGTCGCAATCGATCCGGACAAGCTCAACTTCTATCGTCGCGACGGTAACCGCCAATCCAGAAAGGCCGGGTGAAAGGCATGCTGTACATGGTCGAGATGACGGTGGAGTTACCCTCGGACCTTGCACCGGAAAGGTCGAAGGAACTGATTGCGGCAGAACGTGGATATGCGCAGGAGTTGCAGCGACAAGGGACGTGGCGGCACCTTTGGCGCGTGACCGGCCGCTACGCCAACGTCTCGATCTTCGACGTTGAAAACCATGATGCCCTCCACGACACGCTGACCCGGCTTCCGCTGTGGCCGTATCTGAAAATTAGCGTCACGCCTCTCTCCAAGCATCCATCCTCGATCGATTGACAACCAGCGAGCTTCTCGTCATGCCAACCATCTCCCGCCGGAGCATTCTTGCCGTTACCACAATCGTCCTGTCCGTGCTCGCTTGTCCGCCGGCTGGCGCGCAGGAGTTTCCGAGCAAGCAGATGCGGCTGATCGTTCCATTCGCTGCCGGCGGCGCTGCCGACATAATCGGACGCACCATCGCCGACAAGCTCGGAGCGCTCTATGGCAAGACGGTCATCGTCGAGAACATGGCGGGTGCCGGCTCCAATATCGGAATCAATGCCACAGTAAAGGCGGAGCCAGACGGCCACACGCTGGTGCTGGGTTCGATCGCCGTTGCCGTCAACCCCTTCCTTTACAAGCAGATGCCGTTCGACCCGGCTAAGGATTTGGCTCCACTCACGCTGGCCCTCGAGACGCCCAACATCGTCATCGTGCCTGCCACCTCGAACGTGCAGACTCTGGCTGACCTCATCGCCAAAGCGAAGGCGGCTCCCCTGAACTACGCGTCGGCGGGCATCGGCTCGTCCCTGCACCTGGCGGCCGAACTCTTCAAGCAGCAGGCCAAAGTTGACCTTGCGCACGTCGCCTATCGTGGCAGCAACCCCGCGCTCACCGACCTCATCGCTGGCCGCATGGACGTTATGTTCGACAACGCATCGACAGCGCTGCCGCAGATCGAGGCCCGCACCGTCAGAGCCATTGCGGTTACTACCAAAGCGCGCCTCGCAACTTTGCCTGACGTACCAACCGTCGCCGAAGCCGGCGTGTCGGGCTACGAGATGGGCAATTGGTGGGCATTCTTCACTTCGGCCAAAGTGCCGTCCCCCATTACCGCCCGCCTTTCCGCCGACTTGCGCAAGATCCTCATCGACCCCGACGTTCAACGAAAGATGGCGCAAGTTTCCGGGCGCATTATCGCGTCCAGCGCCGACGATCTGGCAGCGCATCTGACCGCAGAGACCTCGAAATGGAAACGAGTTGTCGAATCGGCCAGCATCGGTGCGAATTAATAGGCGTTCGATCTAAATTAGCTTACCGTCGCCGCAGCGCGCGCCATACCCGCAGCAATTTCGCAGGATGGGAAAGAATGCGCATTTCCGGGAATGAAGGCGCAGGCGTTGGCGGATTGACCGGTTCTGGCGCTGCCTCCATGGCGGCGATCGGCGAGGCTTTAACGAGGCTGCCGAGCGCGGGCGAACTCGGTACCTACTACGAACGTGCCTATCGCTATTGCGAATATTCGCCCGGGCAACCGTACAATTTGCGTTAAAGCGTGATGAGATCAGGTTGAACTGAAGCGGCATCGGGATTCACCTCTCCCTTGGGAGAGGTGAACCGAGCCCGCCGGACGATCGATTCAACCAATCACCATCGCGCTCTCACAGCGCTACCACCTGCACAAGATCGTCCAGGTCGACAGAACCGGCACTTCCGCATGCGTCACGGCGCGGCAGCTGTGAGGCGGGCGAGGCGCAGCGCAGGAGGCGGATGGGGATGGTGAAAGCTTGCCCAGACCGGCTCCGGCTCAGGCGCTGCCAGATTGGCGCCGAACAATCGCGTCAGCGCCGATGCATAGATCTTCGTGCCGGCGAGACTGGCCGCGTGGCGGTCTGCGGCACTCTCCCATCGGCGGATCAAACGAGTCTCTAGCGGCCGCACGAACAATCCCAGCGCGGGCAAGGCCAGCAGCAGCATCGCCGCGCTCTCCTGCGGCGCATCTCCACCGCCAAGCAGCGCTGCGGCGAACGCCGCGCCCAACGCAGCAATCAGGCGCCAGGCGATGAACCACTCCCGGTGGCGCCCCGCGAGGTGACCCGCTTCGTGGGCAGCCACGGCGAGAGCCTGTCCGGTCGTCAATCCGGCAACAAGCGTATCGTCGAGAACGATACAGCGCCCCGCCACGATGCCCTGCGCGCGCGCATTCATCTGGTTCGACCGTCGCGACTCGTTCGCAACTCGCACCTCGGTTCCCTCCAACCGCGACTTCCGCAGCATCGCTGCGATCTCGGTCGCCAGTGGTCCCGGCGCAATTGCGGACAGCGTGCGCCCGGATGGCGGCACAAGCTCCCGCAGGATGAGCGCGCTCGCGAAACCGGCCCAGGCCACCAGCCACCACCCGGCTTCCGGCATGGCCAACCCTGCGAGCGCAGCAATGGGAACGCTTAGTCGAGCTTCCGAATACAGTAGTCGCCACCGCTCCTGAAAAAAGCTGCGCCAATCCGGTTCACGGCCTCGAGCCCTGGCGGCCACTGGAATGTCGAGCAAGGCAGGCAGCACCGCTGCGATCGGCAACAGCAGCGGTCCGCTGAGCCGGGCGAGCGCCGCCGCTCCTCCCAGCGCAGCAGCCAAGGCAAGGAGCGAGCTGGCGGCTCCTCGCCAGGCGAACTGCCTGACCCGCCCGGTCTCCCGCGCCAGCACGGCTCCCGTTGTTCGTCGCCCGAGCCATGCCACGGCACGGCGGGCGATCCAAAATTCGATCGCCACCGCACTCACCGCCAGTCCTGCGATCGTCGCTGGAAGCAAGTCGATCATGATGCGACTTTCAATGAACCTACGACCTTAGGCCTATTGCTGCTGCAAGAGTTCGCCAAACACAATGACGGCGCAGTCGACAAGGATGACTGCCGCAGGCAGTGCCGGCGAACGACGCGGAAACGGAAAACGCCCATCGGGAGGATGCATGTCCGAGGTCACTCGACCAAGCCTAACCGACATTGTCGAACTCCATCCAATGTATTTCTTGCGGTGGGAAGATTCCGAGCAGGCGCACGTTCTTCTCTATCCCGAAGGAATTGTGAAGCTCAACTCCTCCGCCGCCGAGATTCTCAAGCGAGTAGTCGGCGGCCGCCGGATCGACGAGGTGGTGGCGGAATTGACCGCGCTCTGCGACGGCCAGGACGTTTCCGCCGATATTCTGGAATTTCTGGAGATTGCCAATGACAAAGGCTGGACCCGCGTTAAGGCTTGACGGTCAGGGCAAGCCGCTTTGGCTCGTCTGCGAACTGACCTACGGCTGTCCGCTGAAATGCCCGTGGTGCAGCAACCCGCTCGACCTCGGCTCCGCAAAGAATGAGCTCTCCACCGAAGAGTGGATGCGGATCATGCGCGAGAGCCGCGCGCTCGGCAGCCTGCAACTCGGCTTCACCGGCGGCGAGCCGTTGATGCGCCGAGACCTCGAGGAGCTGGTCAGTGAGGCCGATCGCCTCGGCTACTACACCAACCTGATCACCTCCACCGTCGGCCTGAGCGCCAAGCGATTGGCGCGGCTCAAGGACGCGGGCCTGAAGCAAATTCAGGTCAGCCTTCAGTCCCACGACGCTGCGACCACCAATGCCCTGGTGGGAGCGCCGGTCCACGATCACAAGATCGCCATGATCCGGGAAATCAAGGCGCAGGGATTTCCGGTCGTGTTGAACATTCCGGTCGTGCGGCAGAACATCGCCCACACCAGCGCCTATCTGGAGATGGCGCTGGATCTGGGTGTCGACTACGTGGAATTTGCCAACGTTCAGTACTACAACTGGGCACTCGTCAATCGAGACGAACTGATGCCGACTCTCGAGGAGCTGAAGGCATCGGAAGCGGCAATCAATTCGTTCCGCCAGCGGATCGGCAGGAAGATGATCATCTTCTTCGTCATCCCGGATTACTTCAACGGACGTCCCAAGGCGTGCATGAACGGCTGGGGAAGCATCATCATGACGATCGCGCCCGACGGCCTCGCTCTGCCCTGCCAGGAAGCGCGCGTGCTCAAGGGGCTCGACTTCCCCTCGGCGCGTGAGCATTCCATGCAATGGATATGGAATGAATCTCCTGCATTCCGCCGCTATCGCGGCGACGAATGGATGAAGGAGCCGTGTCGGAGCTGCGACGAAAGGGAGAAGGACTTCGGTGGCTGTCGCTGCCAGGCCTATCTGCTGACCGGCGATGGCGCCAACTCCGATCCGGCTTGCGCGAAGTCGCCGTTCCACCACCTGGTCGAGGAGGCCATCGTCGAAGCCCATCGGCCGCAGCGCAATTCACGCCCGCTGGTGATGCGCGAGGCCGGCGCGGCTCCCTCGACATAGGCCTACTACCTATTGCCGATATTCGCAGCGGTAGGTCGCGCCTAGCTTCGAGTGTGCACGTTAGACCATGGAAAGGTGTGCTATGAAGTGGGAAAAGCCTGCCTATTGCGACTTGCGAATGGGTTTTGAAGTCACAGCCTACGTCTTTGTCCGCTAATTCGAGAAGGGAGAGGGACCTTCGGGTCCCTCTCCGCCCGCCTGCACAACCCCGATCGAGCTCCTCATGGCCCCGCCGCCCCCGTTCCGCGCGACCGTCTTGGATTCCGTCTGGGGCACGATCGCTTGCGGCGTGGCGTTGACGGTCGTTATCGCACTCGCAATTCGCGTTCTCGTCCTTGGACACTTTTGATGCATTCCGGCTGATCGATCTCGCCTTGCGCTGGCTGCACGTCGGCGGAGCCCTGATCTGGATCGGCCACAACTACGCCAATTTCATTTCTCGTCCCGACTTTATCCCGTTTGCCGGCGAGGCCCGGCCTGCCGATGCTGCCGGGAACGACTTTCAATCCCGACTTCAGCGCGAACACGGGACCTTCCGCTGGGCTTCGGTGGTGGTCTGGTTGACAGGCTTGGCAATGCTGTCGCGCAACGGGATGCTGGTGGATGCCGTGACCTTGTCGGGAGCTGCGGCTCCTATCGGGGTTGGATTCTGGATCGGGACCATGATGGTTATGAACCTCTGGCTCGTGCTTTGGCCACATCAGAAGAAAGTCCTGGGATTTGTTCCGGCGTCACATGAAGAGAGGGTGCAATGCTCACGCGTGACGTTCCTGTCGGCGAGGGTCAACACCATGCTGTCCATTCCGCTGCTGTTCTTGATGATGGCAGGCGGGCACGGTTTGCTGCTGGGCTGAAGACCGGCGTCCATCGCCTTGCGCTGACTGCTTGCGAACTCGCTTGCACGGTGCCGGTCGCACCGCGAAGCTCCTCGAAGGCCGATGCCTTCGGCATCAGCTTCACCTCACCCGTCGGCGTTGCCGCAGGATTCGATCGTTTTGGCCGCGTCGGCCGCCGGTTCGGTCATCTTGGATTCGGCTTTGCGGAACTCGGAACCGTCAGCCTGAACGGCGGCCCCGACCGCCCGTCACTTGCGCAAGCCGTGCTCGCGGCCCGCCGTCCCGGTCCGGCCAGGCTCGGCATTGTGGTCGGCCCCGACGACGGAGGCACCTTGACCCAGGCAATGGACGGCGTGGCGCAATGCCTTGAGGTCCTGGCTTCGTCGGCCGACTACGTCAGCCTCAGCTTGTGTGGCAAGGGCGGTTCATTGCGCTGGCCACTGCCCCAAAGCCTTGCCCTCCTGCGGCGGGGCGCCCGGGTCGTCCGCGCAGGACCGTTGCTGCTGAAGATCCCGGCGGGGCCGCATCTCGGCGATCTTGCCGAAGCTGCCGGCGCAGCATGTTTCGACGGGATCGTCGTCGAGGGAGCCGACGCCGCGCTCATCGCGGACCTTCACTCCCTCATGCCCGTTGTCGCGGTTGGAGGGATTCATTGTCGCGGCGACGTGCGGAATCGGATGGATGCCGGTGCTTGCCTCGTTCAATGTTGCCGCCCGCTGATGCGCTACGGACCGTTGGCTGCTGTCCCGTTCTGGCAGCAATGAGGGGCGCCAATCCTCAGGCCTCCCGCCATCTACCGGCGCCGCAGCGCGCGCCAAACCCGCAGCAATTTTGCAGAATGCGAAAGGATGCGCATCTCGGGGAAGGACGGCGCCGGCTTCGGCGAATCCACCGGTTCCGGCGCTGCTTCCATGGCGGCGATCGGCGGGGCTTCGACGGCAGGGATGACGGGCGATGCGGATGGCTGCGGCACTGCGCGCGGCGCGCTCGCCTGCAGCAGCCGCTCTACCGGCAGCGGTGCCGCCGGCCTTTGCGGCTGCGGATGACGCGCCCGCGCCACCGCAAGCCCCTTGTCGAAATCGTCGGGATTGAACCACTTCTGCCCGCGCAGGATGTCGATCAGATCGTCATCCCACAGCCGTTCGATCGGGATGTCGAACTCGCCGCCGTGCTTCTGGTTGATCGCCTGCATCCCGAATCCGGTGACCGCCCATTGCCGGCCGATCCAGAAGATATCGCGATGCAGAGGCATTTCAGAGCATGATCCCGAAAAGTGGGAGCCGGTTTTCGGACAAGATCATGCTCCAATCAAGATAACCAGCCTATTCGATCGTCTTGAGCCCGCCCATATAGGGTTGCAGCACGTCGGGCACGGCGATCGCACCGCCCTGCTGCTGGTAGGTCTCCATGACCGCAATCAGCGCGCGGCCGACCGCGGTGCCGGAGCCGTTCAGCGTGTGCACGAAACGCGGCTTGCCGTCGGGACCGCGCGAGCGCGCATCCATGCGCCGTGCCTGGAAATCGCCGCACAACGAGCAGGAGGAAATTTCCCTGTAAGCTCCGCCGTCGCCCTGCCCGGGCATCCAGACCTCGATGTCGTAGGTCTTCTGTGCGGAGAAGCCCATGTCGCCGGCGCACAGCGTCATCACGCGGTAATGCAGGTCGAGCCGGCGCAGCACTTCCTCGGCGCAGGCCAGCATGCGCTCCAGCTCGTCCTTGCTGTTGTCGGGCGTTGCGATCGACACCAATTCGACCTTGCTGAACTGATGCTGGCGGATCATGCCGCGGGTGTCGCGACCCGCCGCGCCCGCTTCGGCGCGGAAGCACGGCGTCAGCGCCGTCAGCCGCATCGGCAGCTCCTTCTCGTCGAGAATGGATTCACGAACGAGATTGGTGAGCGAGACTTCGGCGGTGGGGATGAGCCCAAGGCGCTGGCTGCGCAACTCTTCGGCCGGCGCGGCGAGCAACTCGCCCTTGATTGCCCAGAACTGGTCGTCCTCGAATTTCGGCAGTTGCCCGGTGCCGAACATCACGTCGTTGCGCACCAGCAGCGGCGGATTGATTTCGGTGTAGCCATGCTCGCCGGTGTGAAGATCGAGCATGAACTGCCCGATCGCGCGCTCCAGCCGCGCCAGCCCCTTCTTCAGCACGACAAAGCGCGCGCCGGAAAGTTTGGCGGCCGCCTCGAAGTCCATGTAGCCGAGCGCGCTACCGAGATCGTCATGCGGCTTCGGCGCAAAACCGTATTCGCGCACCTTGCCAAATACGTGATGCCGAACATTGCCGTGCTCGTCGGTACCATCGGGCACTTCGTCGAGCGGCAGGTTCGGGATCGCCGAGAGCTCACGCGCCAGTTCCTCGTCGGCTGTCTTTGCGGCGGCCTCGAGCTCCGGCATCTTGGTCTTGAGCTCTGCGACCTCCGCCATCAGTTTGTTGGCACGCGCCTCGTCCTTTGCCTTCTTGGCGTCGCCGATTTCCCTGGAGGCCGCGTTGCGCCGCGCCTGCGCCTGCTCGGAGGCCAGGATCGCGGCACGGCGCCGCTCGTCGATCGCCAGCAGCGACGGCGACGATGGCGCGAGCCCGCGCCGCTTGAGGCCGGCGTCGAAGGCTTGCGGGTTATCGCGGATCGCTTTGATGTCGTGCATGGCCAGTCATTCCTGCGTCATGGCCGGGCTACTCCGCTCAAGCTCCGGCGAGCCGGGTGAGCTCGTTGCCTTGGCGGAGCCGGGTCGCGGCCCCCCTCTTCCGTGCAAGGTCTGTAAAAGACGCGGATGCCCGGGACAAGCCCGTGAGCGACCCATATCTTGATGATTGTTGTCGGCGATGCAGGGTCTGGCATACCCGGTCATCAGGCGGTACGAGCCAGTATTCGCAACTATTGTTTTGACGCGGTCCAGCGTCCGCTACATCCATCGGATCGCACAAAGGAACCGGAGCCGGTTGTCCCTGAGAAGCGGCCAGTGCTGGTCCAGCTCAAACCCGAGGCGGATCCGCCGGACCGCGTGGAGCCATTGGGGCTGACCTGACCCGAACTCAATTCGCCCGAAATACGGCCGCCGGAGACGACAAATCGCTCGGTGCTTCTGCCGCAGGGTGTACCCACGGCAACGGCAACCCAAGCGCCGTCGAAATTTCCGCCACCGCCGCCGCTCCCACCTTCGCTTTTCCGCGACGCGCGACGGGGCGTCTCGGCCTCGGGCTTGCTTTTTCGCGCGGGCTTTTCGCTCTCGACCGCACGCGGAGTCTGGCGCGACCCGGACAGCGACTTTTCGTCATTGCCAATGCTGCCGCCGGCGCTGCCGGACTGCGCGAGCGCAAGGCCCGCTCCAGACCCGACCGACAGCAGCAGCAACACCAGACCAGTCCTGGTCGAACGGCGAATGACATTTTGGACAGGCATTGCCTTCAAATTCCTCAAGGAAAAAACCCTAGCGGCCCGAGCCGTCGGCACAGACCGCGCCAATCACCCGGCAAGACTTGCCAGTCTTGCCGCACTCGTCAAGCGCGGCTTGTTTGGCGCGCTGAATGGTTTCGCGCTCAACCAGCGACCAGGATTCGGCCGAGATCGCGAAGGCGCCGCATCGGTCGCCAAAGAAGCTCAGCTCCATCGCGCATTTGCTCGCCCCGCAATTCTTGCGCGCATCGTCAACCGCGGCCCGGCGCGACGTGTGGTTCCAGGAAATTCCCCATTTGTCGTTGTCGGGGCCGTAGACAATCGATCCCCACGGTTTCAGATCGTTCATTTTCCGCAAGCGCATCAGCACCCCTTGGGTGGCTTCGCCTGACGGCTTCAAATTGCTCTTTTCCTGAAACTTGGCGATCGCCAGCTTCATGCCGGTCTTGCCGTCGGGCAGCTCCGGATCAAAATTGTGCTCGTACAGACGTTCGCTCAATTCCCGCAGTAGCGCTGCATCCTTGATCGGCACGTAGTCGGGATCCGGGCGCAGCGTATCGGCGACCCGCGCCTCCGGCGGAGGTGCAATGGCTACCTTGGGCAACGAAGCCGCCGCCGCAGGCGCGACAAAATAGAAAGTGCCGTCGATCGGCGAGGAGGACACCCACGGTTGCTGCGCCCCGCCGGTCTCCCGCTTTACGGTGAGGCCGACCTGATTGAAGGTCTGGAAGATGTCCAGCCCCGGCTGTTTGACTGTCGTGGCCAGCGCCCTGGTATAGGGGCTGTGGCCATCGCGGCCGTCCAGGGCGACGCTGCCGGGCTGTGTCGCATAGGAGATCAGCGTGCCCTCCGGAGCCCGCATCTGGGCAAGGCCACCCTCGGACGAGCGCAATCCGCGGGCGCCGAAGGGATTGTTGCGGCAGGCGTCGAGGATTACCATGTTCAGCCGCGTACCGGACCCCTGCATCTGGCGCAGCACGAGATTGACGTCCACCATCTGGAAATCGACGTCGGCCTCGCGCGTCGGATTGGCGCTGACCGGCACCAGATAGTTCGAGCCTGTCACTTGAACGCCGTGGCCGGCATAGTAGAACAGCGCGACGTCGGCGCCCTGGATCTGCCGCCCGAAGTTTTGCACGGCGTTGTCGAGCGCCATCTTGTCGAGGTCGAGCTGGGCGCGTCCGCCGACAAGGGTGAAGCCGAGGCTCGACAGGGTATCTGCCATCAGCGTCGCGTCGTTGCGGGGATTATCGAGCCGAGCAATGTTTTGATAGGCTGAGTTGCCCACCACCAGGGCAATGCGCTTCGCCGCAGCGGCGGGACCGGTCGACAGAAACGACAGCACGACAACCGCGGCTGCCACCGCGTGGCGATTTCCTGAATGGATCGATAGTGCCCCCCGCATCCCTAACGCATCCCACAATTCAGCTGTGGCAGACTAGCATCCGGCAGGCACTGCGAAAAGCGCCGCCGCTCCCTGATCTGCCCCCTCAGCGATCTTGCGGTAGATAACCCCTATTCCGCGGGATTGGTGGCGGACGGCGCGCCGGCGGAGGCCGTACTGCTCGCGGTCGCCTTCTTTTCCACGATCTGCACGGCGAAGATGGCGCCCTCGTAGAGCACGAGCAGCGGGATCGCCAGCGAGGCCTGGCTCAGCACGTCCGGCGGGGTCAGCACGGCCGCGATGATGAAGGCGCCGACGATGAAATAGCGCCGCTTCTCGCGCAGCATTTTCGAATTGACGACGCCGATCCGCCCCAGCAGCGTCAGGATCACGGGCAGCTGGAAGGCGATGCCGAAGGCGAAGACCAGCGACATCATCAGCGACAGATATTCGCCGACCTTGGGCAACAGCTGGATCTTGGCGGTGTCGTCGCCGCCCATCTGCTGCATGCCGAGCGAGAAGCGGGTCAACATCGGCATCACGACGAAGTAGACCAGCATCGCGCCGAGCACGAAGAACACGGGGGTGGCGACCAGATACGGCAGGAAGGCGTTGCGCTCGTGCTTGTAGAGGCCGGGCGCGACGAACTTGTAGATTTGGGTCGCCACGATCGGGAACGAGATGAAGGCGGCGCCGAACAAAGCGAGCTTCAGCTGGGTGATGAAATATTCCAGCAATGCCGTGTAGATGAACGTCGAGTTCTCCGCCCCGGCCACCCAGACATACGGCCAGACCAGCACGTTGTAGATCGGCTTGGCGAAGAAGAAACAGGCGATGAAGGCCACGCCAAAGCCGAGCAGCGCCTTGATCAGCCGCGAGCGCAGCTCGATCAGGTGATCCATCAACGGCGCCTTGCTGGCCTCGATGTCTTCGGCGCTCATGACGCTTTGGCTTCCTTCGGCGCGTCGATTGCCGGCGTTGCTTCCTGCGGCGGGACTTCAGTTTCGCGGACGATCGCAAGCGGCTCGCTTGCCGCCGCATGGGTCTCGGCCTCGACGAAGGTCTGCGGCGTCGGAGCCGTGGGCTCGGTCGGCATCACCGGCTCGCTGGCGGTGGAGGCGGCCTGCGCGTCGGCGGGCTTGTCGATGGCGAGCGCGTCGCTGACGTCCTTCTGCAACTCGGTCATCACATTGGCGCCGCTGAAGCCGGTGGCGACATCCTTGACCTCGTCAAAACTCTTCTTGAGGTCGGCCATCTCGGCCTCGCGCATGGCCTCCTGGAACTGGCCCTGGAATTCGGTGGCCATCCGGCGGGCCTTGCCGATCCACTGGCCGACCATGCGCAGCACGCCGGGCAGCTCCTTCGGGCCGATGGCAATCAGCGCGACGACCGCGATGACGACCAGTTCAGTCCACCCGATATCGAACATGAAAAAATCCGCTCACGCGCGAAGCCAGTCAAAACCCCCGTTCCTTAGCAGGATTTGAGGGTGCCCGCGGCTCTTCTCGACCGGCCTCGCCCGGACTTTAGACGGCCTTGCTGCCGACGTCCGACCGGCTCGCCGTAGGCGCCGGCGTGGAATTGTGGTCGATGGTCTTCACCGGCTCGGCAGGCTTTTCGGCCTCGTCTTCCTTCATGCCCTTCTTGAAGGCCTTGATGCCGTTGGCGACGTCGCCCATCAGGTCGGAAATCTTGCCGCGGCCGAACAGCAGCAGGACCACTGCGATCACGACGATCCAGTGCCAAATGCTAAGCGAACCCATCCTGCAACCCTCCAAAGATACTGGGCCCGCGCCGGCCCTGGCTTTGAGCGGAAGGTAGGCCCGCAAGGGTCCAAAAACAAGGACTTGGGCCGCGGCAAATCGCTGTGGGCCTTACGTATTTTTGCTACCGTTAACCCCGGAAAGTTCAGTTGAGGGAACTAGTTGCCCTCGCCTTTCTCAGGGTCTTTTTCCGGTTCTGCGGCGGGCGCCAGCAATAGCTCCAGCGTATCGCCCGGCTCCAGCGCGTCCTCGTCCTCGCGCAGCGCCGGATCGTCCGACGGGTTCGGCACGTTGAAGCCGGTCGGCAGGCGGGAATCCAGGAGGCCCGTGCCCTTCAGCTCGTCGAGACCCGGCAGGTCGGACAGCTGCTCCAGGCTGAACTGGGTCAGGAAGGCCTCGGTGGTGCCGAAGGTCAGCGGACGGCCGGGCGTCTTGCGGCGGCCGCGCGGGCGGATCCACCCGGTTTCCAGCAGCACGTCCAGCGTGCCCTTGGAAGTGACCACGCCGCGGATTTCCTCGATCTCGGCGCGCGTCACCGGCTGGTGATAGGCGATGATGGCGAGCACCTCGATGGCCGCGCGCGACAGGCGCCGCGTCTCCGTGCTTTCGCGGGTCATCAGCCAGGATAGATCGCCGGCGGTGCGGAAGCCCCACTTGTTGGCGACGCGCACGAGATTGACGCCGCGCGGCGCATACTCGGCCTGCAGCTGCGCCAGCGCCGCCTTGATGTCGACGCCATCGGGCAAGCGCTTGGCGAGCGTCGCCTGATCGATCGGCTCGGCGGACGCGAACAGCAGCGCCTCCAGCAGACGAAGCTCCTCGGGGCGTGCTTGCAGATCGGCGGGGGGTGCCTCGTCGTCCGCCACGCGTTTCTCCGCCAGGCTTGCCATGGGCAAAGTCTCCTTCTTCACTTACTCGACCGGAGCTTCCGGCGCGGCAGCGGCTGCCTGCGCCGGACGTTTCCGGAAGTACAACGGCGCGAACGCCGACTTCTGGTTCAGCTCCATCTCGCCTTCGCGCACGAGCTCCAGCGCCGAGGCAAAGCTCGAGGCAAACACCGTGGCCCGCTGCGAGGGATCGACGACGTATTGCATCAGCAGCTCGTCGAGGCAGCTCCAGTCCTCGGCCATGCCGACCAGCCGCTCCAGCGAGGCGCGCGCTTCCGACAGCGACCACACCGTGCGCTTGGCCAGATGCACGCTCGCCAGCACGCGCTGCTGGCGCTGCGAGGCGTAGGCCGTCAGCAGGTCGTAGAGCGTGGCGGTATACCGGGGATGGCGGATCTCCGCGATGTTTTCCGGAGCGCCGCGCGGAAAGATATCGCGCTGGAACTGCGGCCGGTTCATCAGCCGGTTCGCAGCTTCCCGGATGGCTTCCAGCCGGCGCAGACGGTTGGCGAGCGCCGTCGCCATCTCTTCGGCGCTCGGCCCGTCCGGCGTCGGCGGCTCCGGCAGCAGCAGGCGCGACTTCAGATAAGCGAGCCACGCCGCCATCACGAGATAGTCGCCGGCAAGCTCCAGGCGGATCTTTCGAGCCGCCTCGATGAAGGCGAGATACTGGTCGGCCAGCGCCAGGATCGAAATCTTGGAGAGGTCGACCTTCTGCTGCCGCGCCAGCGTCAGCAGCAGGTCGAGCGGCCCTTCATAGCCGCCGACGTCGACCACCAATGCCGGTTCGCCCTCGGCGATCTCGGCCGGCCGCCCGGTCTCGAAGGACAGAATTTCCGCGGTCATGCGATTCCCGTTTGTTGCACCAACGCGTCGAGCTCAGCCCGCGCCGCCTCGCGGTCGAACGGCACTGGCGGCTTGCGCGACGCCAATGCTTTGTTCGCGCGCTCCAGCGCCTTGCCGGACAATTCCGGCGTTTGGCCGGCGACCTCGCGCATCTCGTCGAGCTTGCCGTTGCAATGCAGGACCATGTCGCAGCCGGCCGCGACGATGGCCCGCGTCCGCTCGGCGATCGATCCCGCCAGTGCGTTCATGGAAACATCGTCACTCATCAACAAGCCCTGGAACCCGATACTGCCGCGAATCACCTGTTCGACGATTGTCGCAGAAGTCGTCGCCGGTTGGGCGGGGTCCAGCGCGCTAAACACAACATGTGCAGTCATCGCCATCGGCAGGTCCGCCAATGGGATAAACGCCGCGAAATCGGTCCGTTCCAGCTCCTGGCGCGAAGTATCGACCGTCGGCAGGCGGAAATGGCTGTCGGCCGTCGCCCGCCCATGGCCGGGGATATGCTTCAAGACCGGCAGGACGCCGCCCTGCTCCAGCCCGTCGGTAACGGCCCGCGCGATTGCCGCGACCTTGGCGGGCTCGGTTCCATAGGCACGGTTGCCGATCACGGCGTCGGCCCCGGCCACGGGAACGTCCGCCAGCGGCAGGCAATCGACGGTAATGCCGAGCTCGGCGAGATCGGCGGCAATCAGCCGGTTGCTCAGCCGCGCCGCCTTCAGGCCCAGCGCCGGCTCGCGGTCATAGAGGGAACTGAATACCGCTCCCGGCGGGTAGACCGGCCAATGCGGCGGCCCAAGCCGCTGCACCCGGCCGCCCTCCTGGTCGATCAGCACCGGCGCATCCGCTTCGCCAACGGCCTGCCGCAATTCGCCAACCAGCCGAGCCACTTGGGCCGGGCTATCGACGTTGCGCTTGAACAGGATGAAGCCCCACGGCCGCTCGGCGCGAAGAAAATCGCGTTCGGCGGCGGTCAGCTCGGTGGCGGATACGCCCGTAATGAATGCGCTAGATGGCATCGGGCGGGTTTGCCCTCAGCCCGCCCGGGGGTCAAGGAAACCGCGATTAATTGCTTTGGACGACGCACTGCCCGCCGGCGGTCTTCAGGCTGCCGCAGAACTGGACGGCCTCGTCCCGGCTGCCGAACGGTCCGACCATGGCGCGGTAGAACACGCCTTTTTCGCCGAGATCGGCCCGCTTGATCAGGGGCGAGCGGGATCCGAGCACGTTCGGGAACTTGCCTTGCAGCGATTTGTAGGACGCCTGCGCGTCAGCCTCGGTCTTTTGCGAGGAGACCTGTACGACGTAGCCGCCGCTGGTCGGGGCCGGCGCGGGATTGACCGCAGCGACCCTTTGAGGCGGTTCGTTGGCTGCAGGCGCGCCCGGGGTAAGCGAGAGCGGCGCGTTGGCGCTGGCGTTGGCCGAGGTCGGCGGATTGCGCGGCGCAGTGGCCGGCGGCGGAGCGGCGGGCTGGGTCCGGGGGGCAGCAACCTGTGCCGGAGCCGCGCCTGGCTTCGGCGCACCGCCGGGCATGCCAGCATCCGCAGCGTCACCCTTCACCGACAGCGTCTTGACCCGCCGCGGCTCGTTGTTCGGCAAGGTGCCATTGGCGGCGGTGTTCGCCGGCGGCGGGTTCGGAACGACGCTCGCGGGCGAAGGCGGATTGGCGTTCTGGTTCAGCGGCGGGAACACGACGCGCGGACCGCTGCGGGCGTTGACGTCGACAGGCGTCTCTTCGCGCGGGACGATCTTCTCGTTGCCGTCGCCGAAGGTCATGCGATCCGGCGCCTTCGGCGCGGCCTCGGATTGCGCCGGCACGATCTTGGTCGGGCTGTGGTCGGCCTTGATGATCGGCGGCTCGCCGCTGCGCGGGGAGCCGACGAAGGTGCGGTAGGCAAAGGCCGCGCCGGTGCCGACCACGGCGAGCACCAGCACCGCTGCAACCGTGATGATGCCGCCGCGCTTGCGCGGCTGCTCCTCCGGCTCCTCGTCATAGGCGCCCTGATAGGCATAGGGATCGTCGGGATAGGCGGGCTCGCGCTGATAGTCCTGCGCGGACTCGATCTGGCCGTACAGCGCATCGTCGTAGCGCGACGGATCGGTCTGCTGCGGCTCCTCGGCGTATTGCGGCTCTTCCCGGTATTGATACTGCGCATGCTGCTGCGGCTGCGCGGCCTGCTGCGCCCCATGGCGGTGCAGCGGATGCACCGGGGCCGGCTGACAGTCCGCTTCGTCGTCATATTGCGGCTGCTGCGGCGCTCCCTGCTGCGCTCTCGCATTGGCGCGTTGCATCCACGGCGGCGGGCCTGCCGGCGGCTCGGATTCCGGCTCGTACTGCTCCGGCTCGTACTGCTCGGGCTGATACTGCTGTTGCGGCTGGTATTGCGGAGCTTCGTAACGCGGCGCGGCCTGCGACTGCGGCTTCGCATTGGCGCGACCCATCGCAAACGGATCGGTCTGGCCGATCAGGCGGGCGAGCTCGGCGAGCGGATCGCTCTCGGCCTTGTGGCCATGCTGATCCGTGCCGCGACCATAGTCGTCATGGGCGGGAAACGGTCGGTCCTGATATCGATCAGCCATCGCTATCGATGCATCCCCTTCAGGAAGGAGCCAAGTCGTACGAGCAACGAATTGTCACCTGCCAGATGCCGCGGACATCCCCATGTGCGCGGCCTGCTACCCCTAGCTACTCAAAGCTACCTCATTTCGGTCGGAGCGTGGACGCCAAGTACGGCCAGTCCAGACGCCAGAACCGAAACGACGCCCTGGACCATGGCCAGGCGCGCTTTTGTAAGCTCTGCATCATGATTGATAATGAAGCGTAAATGGGGCAAATCGCGGCCCTTGGTCCAAAGCGCATGAAATTCGCTGGCTAAATCATACAGGTAAAAGGCGATTCGGTGTGGTTCATGTGCGGTGGCGGCCGCCTCCACCGTCCGGGGGTAGACCGCCAAGCGCCTCAATATTTCGAGTTCCGAGGGCTCGGTCAGCCGCTCGACCGCAGAGCCCGCCAGATACGCCAAACGGGCCCCGGCCTCCTCCGGCAGGTCGGGAACCACCTCCTCCCGCGCGTTGCGGAAGACGGAGTGCCCGCGGGCATGGCCGTACTGGACGTAGAAGACGGCGTTGTCCTTGGACTGCTCGATCACCTTGGCAAGGTCGAAATCCAGCACCGCATCGTTCTTGCGGAACAGCATCATGAAGCGCACGGCGTCCGAGCCGACCTCGTCGACGACCTCGCGCAGGGTGACGAAATCGCCCGACCGCTTCGACATCCTCACCTGCTCGCCGGCCCGCAGCAGGCGCACGAGCTGAACGATCTTGACGTCGAGCGTGGCCTTGTCATCGGTCACAGCCTTGATCGCGGCCTGCACGCGCTTGATGTAGCCGCCGTGGTCGGCGCCCCACACGTCGATCAGGTCGCGGAAGCCGCGATCGTACTTGTTCTTGTGATAGGCGATGTCGGAGGCGAAATAGGTGTAGGAGCCGTCCGACTTGATCAGCGGACGGTCGACGTCGTCGCCATAGGCGGTAGCGCGGAACAGCGTCTGGACGCGGTCCTCGTAGTCCTCGACCGGCTTGCCCTTGGGCGGCGGCAGGCTGCCTTCGTAGATGTCGCCCTTGGCGCGCAGGAAATCGATGGTCTCGGCGACCTTATTGTTGCCGGCCTCGATCAGCGAACGCTCGGAGAAGAACACCTCATGCTTGATGTTGAGCGCGGCAAGGTCGCCCTTTATCGCGTCCATCATCATCGCGATCGCCCTGGCGCGCACGACCGGCAGCCACGCGGCTTCGCTCATCGCCTTGAACTTGTCGCCATGCTCCTGCGCGAGCGCCTCGCCTACCGGCTTCAGGTAGTCGCCGGGATAGAGTCCTTCGGGGATTGCGCCGATGTCCTCGCCGAGCGCCTCGCGGTAGCGCAGGAAGGCCGAGCGCGCGAGCACGTCGACCTGGGCGCCGGCATCGTTGATGTAATATTCTCTGACAACATCGAAGCCGGCGAACTGCAGCAGGCTTGCCAGCGCATCGCCGAACACCGCGCCGCGGCAATGGCCGACATGCATCGGCCCCGTGGGATTGGCGGAAACGTATTCGACGTTGACCTTCTGCGCTGCACCGATTGCGCTCTGGCCGTAGGCGGCACCCTCGCCCAGCACCGTACGCAGTTCGGAAATCCACGCCGACGGCTTCAGGGTGAGATTGATGAAGCCGGGTCCGGCGACATCGACCGCCGAGATCAGATCGTCGGCGCGCAGCTTCTCCGCGATCCTGTCGGCGAGCTCGCGCGGCTTTGATTTGGCGTCTTTGGCGAGCACCATGGCGGCATTGGTCGCCATGTCGCCGTGGCTGGCATCGCGTGGCGGCTCGACCACAATGCGCGAGAAATCGACATTCGGGGGCCAACCGCCCTCGGCGGCCAACGCGCGGCAAACCGCGTGAACACGGGCCAAAACGGCGGCAAACAGGTGCTGGGACGGGGATTTTTCGGCCATAAGCCGCCGCCTAACGTAAATCCGGGGTCGAGTCAAAAAGCCTTTGATGCTCGATCAGCGCGTAGCGGTCGGTCATCCCGGCGATGAAATTGCCGATCCGGCGTATGCGTTCCGTCTCGGTTTCCTGGCCCGTGCCCTCCAGCCATTCCGCCGGCAGGTCGCCGGGCGATTTGCGATAGCGTTCGAACAGGTCGGCCACGATCCGCTCGGCCTCCCCCATCACCCGCATCACCCGCGCGTGGCGGTACATGTGCTGATAGAGAAACGCCTTGATCCCCGCTTCCGCTTCCGCCACGCCGGCCGGGAAGGCGATCATCGCCTGCTTCTGGTTGCGCACGTCCTGCGCCGATTGCGGCTGCGCCGCGGCAATCCGCTTCCCCGCCTCCGTCATGACGGCGGTGATCAGATAGGAGATCAGCTCGCGCACCAGCTCCGCCCCGCGCCGGACCTCGTCGAGGGCGGGATAGTGCTGCGCGATGGCGGCAATGACGTCTGCGATCAGCGGCATCACTTTGAGGTCGTCGACGCGGAACAGGCCCGCGCGCAGGCCGTCGTCGATGTCGTGCGCGTCGTAGGCGATGTCGTCGGCGATCGCCGCGACCTGCGCCTCCATCGAGGCGAAGCTCCAGAGCTCGAGGTCGAAGTCCCTGACGTAGTCGGAGATGCCGACGGGAACGCCGTGCGCGCGATATGGCCCGATTGGCGTGCCGCCCCGCTCGGTGAGCGGGCCGTTGTGCTTGACGATGCCTTCCAGCGATTCCCAGGTCAGGTTCAGTCCGTCGAATTCGGGGTAGCGGTGCTCCAGCGCGGTGACGACACGCAGCGCCTGCGCGTTGTGGTCGAAGCCGCCATGGCCGTTCAGGCAGGCATCCAGCGCCCGCTCCCCGGCATGGCCGAACGGGGGATGGCCGAGGTCGTGGGCGAGCGCCAGCGTCTCGGTGAGGTCTTCGTCGAGTCCGAGCTGCCGCGCCATCGCGCGGGCGATCTGGGCGACTTCCAGCGAGTGGGTCAGGCGGGTGCGGTAATGGTCGCCCTCGTGGAACACGAAAACCTGCGTCTTGTGCTTCAGCCGGCGGAAGGCGGTGGAATGGATCACCCGGTCGCAATCCCGCCGGAACGGGCTGCGGGTCCGGCTCGGCGGCTCCGCAAACAGCCGCCCGCGGCTTGCGTCGGGGTCGCAGGCAAAGGGCGCGCGCGGGGCTGCCATTCCGACCGTCACGGCAATTTAATCCTTATGCATTTGATTCCGCTTGTCCGCGCACTTAACTATGGAGAACGCGGGATACCAAATGAATTGGCTATGACGCCCGAGCATGATCCGGAAAAGTGGGCCCCGGTTTTCCGAAAGATCATGCTCAAAATAGAGAGAGACGAATATGACTGCTGCCATCACCGTCAGCGAGCGGGCTGCCCGCCGGATCGGCGAGATCCTCAAGGGCGAAGGCGACGGCGCCATGCTGCGCATCAGCGTCGAAGGCGGCGGCTGCTCCGGCTTCCAGTACAAGTTCGACGTCGACCACGCCAAGGCCGAGGACGACCTCGTGATCGCCCGCGAGGGCGCGGTGGTGCTGGTCGATTCCGCCTCGGCGCCGTTCCTCGCCGGGTCGGAGGTCGATTTCGTCGACGACCTGATCGGCGCCTCGTTCCGCGTAGTCAACCCGAACGCCACCGCCTCCTGCGGCTGCGGCACCAGCTTCTCGATCTGATTTCCTAATTCGCCGCGAACAGCGCTTTCGCGTTGCCATTGGCGATCTGCGCCGCGACATTCGGCGGCAGCTGGTCGAGCCATGCCCGATAGCCGGCGATGATGTCGCCGTAGCTGGCCCAGCGCTCGGATATCCAGGTGTCCGAGCCGATCAGGAAGCGGTCGGGGAATTTCTCGAACAGGCCGCGCCACTCCGCCGTCAGCTTGCCGCCGCCATCGACGATGCCGCTGCGATAAGACAGTTCGCCCCACAGCTTCGGATACTTCGTCAGCAGCGCCGCGACGCGATCGGTCGACAGACCGAAGCCGGTATGCGCCCAGACGATCTGCGCCCGCGGATTGTGCCGCATCAGGATTTCGACCGCTTCCTCGTCGGCATGGGCGTGGAGGTAGAGGTTGTTGGCGACGGCGAAATCGACGACCTTTTTCACCACCTCGGTATCGGCCGCGCGTCCCGAGATGTGGAATTCGCCGATGCCGCGATAATAGCCGCGCTTGAACTCTTCCTGCACGAGCTCCAGCGTCAGCGGATCGCCGAACCAGGTCTGGATATCCGCGCGAACGCGGTAGGGGCGGATGAAGGGCACCACCCATAGCCCTTCGGGCCTGGCGTCAACAAGCGCATGGGTGCCGGTGTTGGGACGGCTGGTGGCGAGGATGCCGGTGACGCGGTTCTTGCGGAACAGCGCCAGGACTTCCTCGACCTGATAGTGGGGCTTCGGCTCCCAATTGTAGTGCAGATGGGCGTCGAAGATTTCGATCGGCTCGGCGGCGCGGGCATCGCGGGAAAATCCCGCGAACAGCACAAGGGCGGCGAGCGCCGCGGCGGCCCGCATTGCCCTGCCCGCTCCGGTCATTCGGCCGCCACCGCGCGCGGCGGCTCTCCATCGCCGGCATCCTCGGCCTGCGGCTCGAGACGGCGCTTGAGGCGGCGGTCGATGCGGTCGAGATAGATGTAGACCACGGGGGTGATGTAGAGCGTCAGCAGTTGCGAAAGGCAGAGACCGCCGACCACGGCAACGCCCAGCGGCTGGCGCAACTCCGCGCCCGCGCCGGCGCCGAGCGCGATCGGCAGCGTGCCGAAGATCGCGGCGAAGGTCGTCATCATGATCGGGCGGAAACGCAGCAGCGCCGCCTCGCGGATGGCGTGCTCGGCCGACAGGCCGACGCGGCGGCGCTCCAGCGCGAAGTCCACCATCATGATCGCGTTCTTCTTGACGATGCCGACCAGCATGACGATGCCGATCATGGCGATGACGGACATCTCCATCTTGAACAGCATCAGGGTCAGGATCGCGCCGATGCCGGCCGACGGCAGGCCCGAGATGATGGTGATCGGATGGATGAAGCTCTCGTAGAGGATGCCGAGGATGACGAAGGCGGCGAACACGGCGGCGAGGATCAGGACGCCCTGCCCGCTTTTCGAATCTTCGAAGACCTGCGCGATGCCCGAAAAATTCGTAACGATCGTGGGCGGAAGATTTGCGGCGCGTTCGAGATCCTTGATGCGATCCGTCGCATACCCCAGCGAAACGCCCGGCGCGAGGTTGAACGAGATCGTCACCGCCGGCTGCTGGCCCTGGTGGTTGATCTGCAGCGGGCCGACGCTCGGCATCAGCTTTGCAACGGCATCGAGCGGGATGGTCTGGCCGTTCGCCGTCTTCATGTAGAGCTTCGACAGGTCGGACGGATCGACCTTGAAGCGCGGGTCCGCCTCCAGGATGATCTGGTAGTCGTTCGACGGCATGTAGATGGTGCCGACCTGGCGCGTGCCGAAGGCGTTGTAGAGCTGGTTGCGCACCTGATCGACGGTGACGCCGTAGATCGCCGCCTTCTCGCGGTCGATGTCGACCGTCATTTGCGGGTTCTTGATGTAGAGATCGGTGGTGACGTCGAGCAGACCCGGGAGCTTCTCAATCTTGTCACGCATCTCCGGCGCGGTGCGATAGAGCGCCTCCGTGTCGCCGCTCTGCATCACATATTGATACTGGCTCTTCGAAATCCGCCCGCCGATATTGAGGTTCTGGATCGGCTGGAAGAACACCTGCATGCCCGGCACCTCGCGCGCCTTGGCCCGAAGCCGTCCAATGATCGCGTTGAGATTCTCGCGTTGCTTCTTCGGCTTCAGCGCTACGAACAGGCGTCCGTAGTTCGCCGTCGTGTTCGGCCCGCCGGCTCCGACGGTGGAATTGATGTAGTCGATCGCCGGATCGGCCTTCAGCAGATCGACCAGCGCCAGCTGACGCTCCTTCATCGCCTCGAAGGAAGTATCGGTAGCGGCTTCGGTCACGCCGATCAGGAAGCCGGTGTCCTCCTGCGGGAAGAATCCCTTCGGCACGATCATGTAGAGGTAGACGGTGCCGCCCAGCGTTGCGAACGTCACCATCAGCATCAGGAACTTGCGGGCCAGCACCCGGTCGAGCGTCCACTCATAGGCGCGGAGCCAGGCATCGAACATGCGCTCGAACGCCCGCAGCACGACGTTGGGCCTCCTGGTCGCGTCATGCGCCTTCAGCACGCGCGCGCACAGCATCGGCGTCAGCGTCAGCGATACGAAGCCCGACACCAGGATCGCGACCGAGATGGTGACGGCGAACTCGCGGAACACGCGGCCGACGATGCCGCCCATCAGCAGCACCGGAATGAACACCGCAATCAACGAGAAGGTGATGGAGATGATGGTGAAGCCGATCTCGCGCGCGCCCTTGAGCGCCGCCTCGAACGGCCGCATGCCGCGCTCGATGTGGCGGACGATGTTCTCCAGCATGACGATGGCGTCGTCGACCACGAACCCGACGGACAGCGTCAGCGCCAGCAGCGTCATGTTGTTGATGGAGTAGTCGAGCGCGTACATCGCCGCACAGGTACCGATCAGCGAGATCGGTACTGCCAGCGCCGGAATGAAGGTGGCGGAGGCCGAGCGCAGGAACATGAAGATCACGAGGATGACGAGCCCGACGGCGATCAACAGCGTCGCCTCGACGTCGGCGACCGCCTGGCGGATCGAGATCGAACGGTCCATCAGCACGTTGATCGAGACCGATGGCGGGATCGCAGCGCGCAGTGCGGGCAGTTTGGCAAGGATGGCGTCGACCACCGCCACCGTGTTGGCGTCCGGCTGCTTCTGGATGCCCAGCACGATCGAGCGGTTGCCGTTGAGCCAGCTCGCGATCTTGTCGTTCTCGACGCTGTCGTAGATGCGCGCGACCTCGTCGAGCTTGACCGGCGAGCCGTTGACCCACTTGACGACGATCTTGCTGTAGTCGGCCGCCTTGTCCATCTGGCCGGAGGCCTGCAGCGCCACGTCCTGCTTCGGCCCGTTCAGCGTGCCGACCGGCGTCGACGAGTTGGCGCTGGCGACTGCGCTGCGGATGTCTTCCATCGACAGCCCGCGCGCGGCCGCCGCCGCCGGATCGGCCTGGACGCGGATCGCGAATTTCTGCGCACCATACACCGAAACCTGGGCGACGCCCGGCAATTGCGAGAGTGCCTGGCCGATGGTGATGTCGGCATATTCGTTGACCGTGGACAACGGCAGCGTCGGCGATCCGAGCACGACGAACAGCACGGGGAAGTCGGCCGGGTTCACCTTGCGGAAGCTCGGCGGGATCCGCATCTCGATCGGCAGCCTGCGCTGCGCGATCGTGAGCGCGGTCTGCACGTCGAGCGCGGCAGCATCGATATTCCGGTTGAGGTCGAACTGGACGGTGATGACGCTGGTGCCTTGCGAGGAATTCGACGTCATCGAGGAGATGCCGGCGATGGTCGAAAGCTGACGTTCGATGACGCCGGCGACCGAGGCCGCCATCGTATCGGCGCTGGCTCCGGGCAACGTCGCGGTCACCGCGATGGTCGGGAAATCGACCCTCGGCAACGCCGATACCGGCAGCAGGCGAAATCCGAACACGCCGAACGCGATGATCGTCGCCGTGATCAGCGTCGTCATCACCGGGCGGCGGATGCAGAGTTCGGAGAGCGTCATGGGCTACGCCCCGGCCTTCCTGGCGCGCGGCTCGACCCGCGTTCCTTCCGACAGCAACAACTGACCGTCGGTGACGACGCTTTCGTCGCCTGACAGGCCTTCGGCGATCACCGAATAACCCTGGAAAGTGCGATCGACCTTCACCGGCTGCACCCTGGCGGCGCCATCCTTCACGACGAAGACGAAGTTGCCGCTCTGGCTGCGCTGCACGGCGATGGTCGGCACCACGACGGACTCCTCGGTGCGGATGATCAGCTTGGTCGAGACCAGCGTCCCCGGCCACAGCGTCTCGTTGCCGTTGTCCATGATGCCGCGGACGGTGATCATGCCGGTGGCGGCATCGACGGCATTCTCGACCATCGCGACCTTGCCCTCTTCCGAACTATGCCGGCCGGGAACGGTCGCAATCACCCGCGAGCCGTCCTTCGCCATCGCCTCACGCAGATCGACCAGCACGCGCTGCGGGACCGCGAAGGTGACGTAGACCGGCGCCATCTGGTTGATGACGGCAAGCGGCTGGGCGTCGGCCGGGCGCACGAAATTGCCGACCTTCACGTTGGCCGTGCTGATGCGCCCGGCGAACGGCGCGCGGATCTGAGTGTAGCTCTTCTGGACCTTGTAATTGTCGAGCACGGCCTGATCGGCCTTGATGGTGGCGGTCAGCGTGTCGGACTGCGTCCTGGCATTGTCGAGATTGACCTGGGTGGTCGCACCCTTGGCGACGAGGTCGGTGTAGCGACGCAGGTCGCGCAACGCACCTTCGAGCTGCGCCTGGTCCCTGGCCAGCGTGCCCTCGGCCTGCTCGATCTGGGCATCGATCTGGCGGGAATCGAGGGTGAACAGCAGATCGCCTTCGTTGACCCTGGCGCCGTCCTGGAAATGCACGGCCACGATGGTCGTCTCCAGCCGCGATTTCAGCGCCACGCTGGAGATCGGGGTGACAATGCCGTTGGCATCGACATCGATGGGAACCGGTTGGCGCTCCGCCTTGGCAAGCTCGACCGAGACCGCGCGCGGACGCTGCGGACCCTGGGTGCTTGTATTGCCGCCCATCCAGGAAGTCCGGGTCACAAAGGCACCCGCCGCTGCAATGCCAAGCGCGCCTGCCAGGAATATCCAGGTTCGTTTGTTCATCGTTGTCACGTCCGCCGGTCAATAACACCGGCGCCGCCTGTTCCGGCCTCTTGACGGCGAATTTTGTGCCTTGTTTGTAAATGGTTATCACAGCCGGGCGGCACATGGTATGCCACTAAGCTAAATTGTCGGTAATGGTCGGCCTTCTCCATGCGCATTGCTACCTGGAACGTTAATTCGATACGTCAGCGGCTCGAAAACCTCCTCACATGGCTGAAGGAATGCTCGCCGGAAATCGTCTGCCTGCAGGAGACCAAATGCACTGACGAGGCCTTTCCGCGGCTCGAGATCGAGTCGCTCGGCTACAACGTCGTCTGCCACGGGCAGAAGACCTTCAACGGCGTCGCGCTTCTCTCCAAGCTGCCCTTCGACGAGACCAAGTCGGGCTTGGCCGGCGACGACGAGGACGCCCATGCCCGCTTCATCGAGGGCGTGGTCACGCTGAAGCGCGGCGTGATGCGGGTGGCGTGCCTCTATCTGCCTAACGGCAATCCCGCCCCCGGCGACAAATATGCTTACAAGCTCAAGTGGATGTACCGCCTTCTTGAATATTCGAAGGAGCGGCTAAAGGCCGAGGAGCCGCTAGTGCTGGCCGGCGATTTCAATGTCATCCCGGCGGCCAGCGACGTCTACAACCCCGCGGCCTGGACTGACGACGCCCTGTTCCGCCCCGACACCCGCGAGGCCTTCCAGGCCCTGCTCGGCCTCGGCCTGACGGACGCGCTGCGCGCCGTCAGCGATGCGCCGGGGCAATATACGTTCTGGGACTACCAGGCCGGCGCCTGGCAGAAGAACTGGGGCCTGCGGATCGATCATCTGCTGCTGTCCCCGCAGGCCAGCGACCGGCTGGTCGATGTCGGCATCGATAGCTCTGTGCGGGCCTGGGAGAAGCCGTCGGACCATGTGCCGGTCTGGGCGGATTTCGATCTCGAGACGGCCTGAAGCGACCCGCCGCAGCCTCAGTCGCGGCGGCCCTTGACCCAGTGCTCGATCATCTGCAGCGCCATGGCGCGGTCGCTCTCGGAGGCCTTCGCGATCGCCCGGTTGTAGCTTTCCTTGATCCAAGCCTCGTCGGCACCGGCGTTCTCGCGCGCCAGGATCAGCCACATCAGGCCGCGGGCGCGCTGCGGCGGCATCTGCTCGCCGTTGAACAGCATCTGTCCGAGCAGCGCCTGGGCTTGGTACTGGCCCTTCTGCGCGGCCAGACCCAGCCAGCGGATGCCCTGGCGGAAGCTCTCGGGCGAATTGCCGGTGCTCTTGAAGTAAAGCCGGGCTAGGTCGTACTGCGCGTCCGCATTGCCGAAATAGGACGCCGCATAGGAGAACATCTCCCGCGCCCGCTCCGGATCGGACTTCACCTTCGAATTCGGAATGCCGCTGAGGTAATAGCGGCCGAGCGCGACGAAGGCGTTGGCGACGATGCCGGCCTGCGGCGCCGACGGATTGTCCTCGGCGTGCTGGTTGGCGATCCGGCTGAAATATTCGAAGGCGCGCAGGTCGTTCTGCGCCACGCCGTCGCCGTCGGCATACATCCGCCCGAGCTTCCACTGCGCCACGGGATGGCCGCCCTCGGCGGCATATTCCAGGGCCATCATCGAGGAGGACGTCGCGTTCGCAGGCCCGGGAACCGCGGATGCCGGCACGGCTGCCGGCGGAACCGGCTTGTTGTTGAGCTGCGCGGCCGCCGCGGGCGGGGTCGCTACGACCCCCAGCGGCGCCGCCGACTTGACGCGCGAGTTGACCGGCGTGCCATCGAATCCGAGCGCGGGAGCCAGCGGGATGGCCCCCAGAACGAACGCAATTATGGTACGCCTAGATGTCCGCATAACACTGTTTCTCGTGTGCGCCACCTGGGTGGGTAACCGCCCCATCCACCGCCGGCCCAACCTGCTGGGCATACTTCCACAGCGCACCCGACGTATGATTAGTCGCGCGAGGGGCCCATTTGGTCTTGCGTTGAGCGAGTTCGGCGTCGGTCAATTTTACGTTAAGGGTACCGGCCTCGGCGTCGATCTCGATGATGTCGCCGTCCTGCAACAGGCCGATCGGGCCGCCAACGGCCGCCTCGGGGCCGACATGGCCGATGCAGAAGCCGCGGGTGGCGCCGGAGAACCGGCCGTCTGTGATCAGGGCGACCTTGCCGCCCATGCCCTGCCCGGTCAGGGCCGCCGTGGTCGACAGCATCTCCCGCATGCCCGGACCGCCGCGCGGCCCCTCGTAGCGGATGACGAGGACCTCGCCCTCTTTGTAGGTGCGCTTCTGGACGGATTCGAAGGCGTCTTCTTCGCGGTCGAAGCAGCGGGCCGGCCCGGTGAATTTCAACTTCGACATGCCCGCGACTTTCACGATCGCACCTTCTGGGGCGAGATTTCCCTTCAGGCCGACGACACCGCCAGTGACGGTGATCGGCTTGTCGGCTGGGCGCACGACATCCTGGTGCGCATTCCATTTCACGCTTTTGAGGTTCTCGGCGATCGTTCGGCCCGTCACGGTCAGGCAATCGCCGTGCAGAAAGCCATTATCGAGCAACGTCTTCATCAGAAGCGGAATGCCGCCAACCTCAAACATGTCTTTGGCAACATAACGGCCGCCCGGCTTCAAATCGGCGACATAGGGTGTTTTTTTGAAGATTTCGGCGACGTCGAACAAATTGAATTTAATGCCGCACTCGTTGGCGATCGCCGGCAAATGCAGCGCGGCGTTGGTCGAGCCGCCGGAAGCGGCGACCACGGCGGCGGCGTTTTCCAGCGCCTTGCGGGTGACAATGTCGCGCGGACGCAGGTTTAGCGCGATCAGCTCAACCACTTTCTCGCCGGCGGCGGAGCAGAAGGCATCGCGGATCTCGTAGGGCGCCGGCGCGCCGGCCGAATACGGCAGCGCGAGGCCAATCGCCTCGGAGACGGTCGCCATGGTGTTGGCGGTGAACTGGGCGCCGCAGGCCCCTGCCGAAGGACAGGCCACGCGCTCGATTTCGTCCAGATCATCGTCGGACATCTCGCCGACCGAGTGCTTGCCGACGGCCTCGAACATGTCCTGCACGGTCACAGGCTGGCCGCGGAAGCTGCCGGGCAGGATCGACCCGCCGTAGATGAAGATCGAGGGCACGTTGAGGCGGACCATCGCCATCATCATGCCGGGCAAGGACTTGTCGCAGCCGGCAAGGCCCACCAGGGCGTCGTAGGCGTGGCCGCGGACGGTCAGCTCGACCGAGTCGGCGATGCATTCGCGCGACGGCAGCGAGGAGCGCATGCCGTCATGGCCCATGGCGATGCCGTCGGTGACGGTGATGGTGCAGAATTCCCGCGGCGTGCCGCCGCCGGCCGCCACGCCCTTTTTCACCGCCTGGGCCTGGCGCATCAGCGCGATGTTGCAGGGGGCGGCCTCGTTCCAGCAGGACGCCACGCCCACGAAGGGCTGGTGAATCTGCTGGGTCGTCAGGCCCATGGCGTAGAGGTAGGACCGGTGCGGCGCGCGCTCGGGCCCTTCCGTCACGTGACGGCTGGGGAGCCTTGCCTTGATGTTCGTCCTGGCGTCCATCGCGCGGGTCCGTTCCACCGGACAACTCGCTTGCGGTCCCGGGAGGTCCCTCCCTTCGCCTCTGCCAGCCCTGTGGATTTCTGGGGAAATGATTTCATGGAGGGGTGTGGCTAAAAAGCGGCGTTCGGTTCCACCATCCGCCTTTCCACTCAAATGTTAGCCATCTGTTGCCCCGGCGACACAATCGTTGCCG
>NZ_JBQTHN010000060.1:0-32152 GCF_052389815.1 Bradyrhizobium sp.
CCGTGCTTCGCTCTGATCGAGATTCATCTGGCCCTCCACGTGCCAAATAGTGAATCTCCTCAATTACTTGATTCTCAGCCCCAAAGACTGCGACCGCTTGACTCAGTAGTACTAATCCGCCCTACGCCGGCAACCCCACATCGTGCAGCGCACCGACCAGTCGATCGAGCGTTGCCTGCGGCAGCGGCGGCAAGCCGGCGGTCACTTTCGCGAGCGTCAACTCCGGATAGCCTTCCTGCAGGCGGCGGGCGCTGTCGGAGGCTTCATCCCTGCCGCCGGCAAACATGTAAGCGGGACACAGCGTCCTGTGCATCCAGGCCAGTTGTGGATGTTCGGCCAGCGCGCGCTCCTGCCACACCGCGGCGTCGCGGAAGCGGCCCGCGTTGAAATGCGCCACCCCGATGCCGTACAGATTGTTGAAGGCGAGCGCGTCGGTCGGCGCCAGCTCCAGCGCAATCATGAAGCGCTCGATCGCGGTATCGTCATTGCCCTTGTAGGTGTCGATCCAGCCGCTGCGGCCCCAGGCCCAGGCCGAGCCGCCGTCGATCGCCAGCGCCCTGGCAATGACCTGCTCGGCGCTATCATCGTTGAGCAACGACAGCGCATTGCCAACGATCGCCAGTGCAGTCGGGTCGGCGCGCAAGGACAGTGCCTTCCGCGCGCATTCGGCGCTCTGTGCGCGGTCACGCACCGGGTCGGCGCCGAAATAATACACGACGCGCTGGGCATGGGCCCAGGCGGCGAGGGCAAAAGGCAGCGGATAGTCCGGATCGCGCGTCATCGCCTCGTTCAAAAGCTCGATGGCGCGCGCGTTGCCATGCTCGTCCAGCGACAGCACGCCCGGCATCGCCCGCAGCGCCAGGTCCTGCGCGGTGAGGTCGCGGTCCTGCTTCTGCAACGCGCGGTCGATCTCGGCCGCGCGCAGGCTCGGATGCAGCGCCGCGGCCAGCCGCGCAGCCAGTTGTTCGTCGAAGGCCGTCGCGCGATCCCAGTCGCCCTCGATCCGGTGTGCCCACAAATGGCGGCCGCTCTCGCGGTCGATCAGACGGAAGATCAGCCGCGCCTGCGGACCGTCGCCCTTGATGGTGCCGGCGAGATGATAGCGCGCCGATCCTGTCTGCAAGGTGGCGGCGATGCCCGCGCGCGCCAGCGCGGTCGCGACCTCGTCCGCTATGCCGCGCGCGGCTTCGTCATGGCCGGGCACCGTGTCGATCGGTCCAACGCTCAGCGTCGGCCGCTCGGCGCCGGCCGAACACGACTGCAGCTGCGCACAGACCGTATCGTGGAAGGTCGCCTGCCGCCGCAACGTCTGCGTCGGCGTCTCGTCATAGCGGCGGCGGTACTCGATCGAGAACCGCCCGAAATGTGTAAAGCCGTAGCGTGATGCGACCTCCATCACACGCGTGCCGGGCTTGCCGAGCAGCAGCTGGCGTCGCGCGCTTTCGAACCTGATGTCGCGCAGCGCTTCATGCGGGCTCTTGCCGAGGAACGTCTTGAACTGGCGCTGCAGCGCGCGGGCGGACAGGCCGGCTGCTTCCGCAAGCTCGGCAACGCCGATGTCGCGATCGAGGCCGGCGTGCATGACATCGAGCGCACGGCGTACCGCACGCGGCAGCACGGCTGCAGCCGGCGTGGAGGTTGACGAAATTTCGACGTGACCGGTCACCGCGTCATCCCCAAGGATTCGCTGACAAAGGGTTCGCTGAAAAAGGGTTCGCTGATCGATACCTCATAACCTCGTTTGTCTTTCCCGGCCCGCCAAAGGTTTCGTCCCGCGGATAGCGATGTCGCGAATTGGACAGGCCGAAACGGACTTCCCCCATACCTACCATCACGGCAACGCGCCCTGAGGGCGCTTCTGAGACGCAAATCGAGGGAAAAGCCAAATGTTCAGTAACCATACCACTCCTGCGGCGTCCCGCCGCAGGCCATTCGGGGCGGCGCGACGGCCGCGCACGGCCATTCCGGTGATAGCTGCCTGCGCGACGTTCGCGGCGGCGGCGCTCGCCGCAGCCGAGCTGCCGGAGTCCATTTCGGCTCCAGGCGAAACACTGATCGTCACGGTCCACGCCGAGGGCGCGCAGGTCTACGAATGCAAGGCGGACGCCGCCGGCAAGCTCGCGTGGCAGTTCCGCGAGCCGAGCGCGACCCTGCTCATCGACGGCAAGACCGTCGGGCGGCATTTTGCCGGCCCGAGCTGGGAGCTCGACGATGGCAGTGCGGTGGCGGGCAAGGTCGTTGCCCGTGCGGCCGGTGCAAGCAAGGCGGATATTCCGCTCCTGAAGCTCGCGGCGTTGCCGCAGCGCGACCGCGGCATGCTTGCCGGCACCACCACTATCCAGCGGCTCAACACCAGGGGCGGCGCGGCCGAAGGGCCGTGCGAGAGCACGGGCTCGATGGTGAGCGTGCCATATGCAGCGGACTACGCCTTCTACCGCAAGGCCCGGGCCAGCGGCGTCGCGGGCGACCTGCGCCTCGCCGCCGCGGGCAGCAGCGCGGCCGGCAATCGTGCGCCGGCGCCGCGGCAGGCGACGACGAAGGTGGACGATTCGCCGACCGCCAGGAAGGCCGCCGACCAGAGCGCGCCGCTCGGCAACAAGGTCGACGAGATGTGCACCGGCCGCCACTGCGGGCCGCAGCCGCACGGTTACGACAACCAGCACTGAGCTCCAACCCGCAACGTCCCATCCAACAGGAGAGAAAGCATGAATATCCAGACCGCCGTTCCGACGCCCGACCTCGCCGCCGTCAAGGCCAAACAGCAGTCCACCTGGGCCTCCGGCGACTATGCCGTCGTCGGCACCACCCTGCAGATCGTCGGCGAGAGCCTGTGCGAGGCCGTCGATCTCAGGAGCAACCAGCGCGTCCTCGACGTCGCCGCCGGCAACGGCAATGCGACGCTGGCCGCAGCCCGCCGCTTCGCCGACGTGGTGTCGACCGACTATGTCGGCGCGCTGCTGGAGCGCGGCCGCGAGCGCGCCAGGGCCGATCGTCTGCCGGTCGAGTTCCGCGAGGCCGACGCCGAGAACCTGCCGTTCGCGGACGCCAGCTTCGACGTCGTGCTGTCGACCTTCGGGGTGATGTTCACGGCCAATCATCCGCGCGCGGCGAGCGAGCTCGTCCGCGTCTGCCGCCCGGGCGGCAAGATCGGCCTCGCCAACTGGACGCCCGAAGGCTTCATCGGCAATCTCTTGAAGACCGTCGTCAAGTTCGTTCCGCCGCCGCCCGGCGTGAAGTCGCCCATCATGTGGGGCAAGAGGGAGTATCTCGAGGAGATCTTCGGCCGCGGCGTCTCCATCGCGGCGGAAAGCCGGCAATTCGCCTTCCGCTACAAGTCGCCGGCGCATTTCCTCGACCTCTTCCGCACCTCTTACGGGCCGACGCACAAGGCATTCGCAGCGATCGACGCGGCCGCGCAGCAGAAGCTGCAGGACGACCTGCTGGCGCTGATCGCCCAGTTCAATGTCGCCAAGGACGGCACGCTGGTGATCCCGAGCGAATATCTCGAGATCGTCATCACCAGGCGAGCCTGATCGACGCCGCCTGAAAATGCGAGGGCGCGGCGGGTCATCCGCCGCGCTCCCCTTCGCCAGGAGCAAGAGGCTGCCATGGGCGCCGCAACCGACCGCACGAGCGAACATCCCTACGGCTGGGTCATCGTTACGGTGGCGACCGTCAGCCTCGCGCCCGGCTTCGCTGCCGGCGGAATCGTGTCCGTCCTGATGAAGCCGCTGGAGCAAGAGTTCGGCGTCAGCGCCAGCTACCGCCTCGCGCTCAGCTAGTCGAAGCGGGCCTCGCGGTGGATCTCCCGCAAGGCAATCATTTCGGGCTGCGGCGGCAGCATCGCGGCGCTCAGCCCTTCGAGCCGGTCCAGCAGCAAGTCGACCAGGCGTCCCGCATTCAACAGCAATGAACCCGCGTCCCACAGGCGCGCCATCGTGTGATTCACGATCGATCCCCTCGATTTCGATGATGAATTACTCTCTCACAGGTTCTCGAAAACGCGAAGCGCAGAGTTAACAGATGGTAAATGCCGGCGCAGGACGGTTGGTCGTTCGTCAGAGAAACGAAGCAATCTCCTCCAGAGGCTTCTTGTAGGTGGCATGCAGGGGAATGGTCGCGCCGTCGGCCGGATAGCCGGTCACCAGAAGAATGTAGGGCTTGTCGCTCTCCGGCCGGCCGCAGATTTCATTGAGAAAACCCATCGGGTTCGGCGTGTGAGTTAGCGTGGCGAGGCCAGCCTCGTGCAGCGCGGCAATCAGGAAACCGGTGGCAATCCCGACGGATTCGGCAACGTAGTAGTTCTTGCGCAGTTTGCCGCCGGCGCCGACGCTTCGCCGCGAACCGAAGATGCAGATCAGCCATGGCGCGGCCTCCAGGAAGGACTTGTCGGCGTCGGTGCCGAGAGGCGCCAGCGCTTCAAGCCACTCCTTGCCGGCACGACCCGAATAGAAGGCGCGTTCCTCTTCTTCCGCAGCCTGCCTGATCCGGCGCTTTCGCGTCGCATCCGCGATGACGGAGAAATGCCAGGGCTGGTGATTGGCGCCGCTCGGCGCCGTACCCGCGGCTCGCAGGCATTGCGCGATGATCTCGCGCGGTACCGGCCGCGTCGAAAAGTCCCGCACCGTATGGCGCTGCCGGATCGATTCATGGAAGGCGTTGGCGCGCGCCAGCATTTCCGCCTGCGGTCGCTCGACATAGTCGGGCAAGGGAATGGGCGTGTACCTGGTATCTGAAGAGTTCATGCGTCATCTGCTCCTGAACGCATGGAGCGGCGATGCCGGTCCGGATCGCTCCATGGTTTGACATTGCGGCGTCGGAGATTGCGGCCGCCTTCACCTAGACCTTGAAGCGCGGGTCGAGGAAATCCCGCAAGCTGTCGCCGAACAGGTTGAAGGCGAACACCGCCAGGCTGATCGCGGCACCCGGGAACAGGATCAGCCAGGGCGCCTGGCGGTAGAAATCGGCCGCGTTGCCCGACAGCATCAGGCCCCACGCGGCGCTCGGCTCCTGCACGCCGAGGCCGAGGAACGACAGCGACGCCTCGGCCAGGATCGCCTGGGCGATGAAGGCCGTCAGCATGATGAGATAGGGCGCGACGACGTTGGGCGCCATGTGGCGGAAGATGATGCGGGTGTGGGAATATCCGGCGGCGCGTGCGGCATCGACATAAGGCATGACGCGGACCGAGAGGGCCGCAGCCCGCACGATACGCTCCACGCGCGGCAGGATCGGAATGGCAATGGCGATGATCAGATTGAGGTCCAGCCCGGCGACCAGGAGCCTGCCGAAGGCCGCCACCACGACCAGCGCCAGCACGATGATCGGGAACGCCAGCAGCACGTCCATGACGCGCTGGATCCAGTCGTCGATCTTGCCGCCGAAATAGGCGGACGCAATGCCGAGAATGGCGCCGATCGACGAGCCGATGAAGGACGAGGTGAAGCCGATGACCAGCGCCGTGCGCGAGCCATAGATGAGGCGCGAGCAGATGTCGCGGCCATAGGCGTCGGTTCCGCACCAGTGATCGAGCGACGGCGCGCTGAGGATGCTGGCGAAGTCGATCGCCAGCGGATCGTAGGGGGCGACGAGTTCGGAGAATATTCCGGCGAACATCATCGCGACGATGATGATGAAGCTGACCGTGCCGAGCGGCTGCTGGCGAACGAACTCCATGATCGCGCCGCGCGGGCGGGACGGCGTTTCCAGGACGACGGCATCGGGGGCGGCAATGGTCATGGCGTCACGCGTACCTGATGCGCGGATCGAACACGGCGTAGAGCAGGTCGATCGCGAGATTGACGAAGACGTAGAACGCGGCGATCAGCATCACCATGCCCTGGATCAGGGTGAAGTCGTTGCGGGCGACGCTTTGCACGAACAGCTGGCCGATGCCGTTGAGATTGAAGACCTGTTCGGTCACGACCAGGCCGCCGATCAGGAAGGTGAATTCGAGGCCGATGACGGTAATGGCCGGCAACAGCGCGTTGCGCAGGGCGTGGCGCGAAACCACGAGGTTCTCGAATACGCCCTTGGCTCGCGCGGTGCGGATATAGTCTTCGCTCATCACCTCCAGCAGCGACGAGCGGATCATGCGCGCGGTCACCGCGCAATAGCGGTAGCCGACCGCGGCGGCGGGCCAGATCAACTGGGTCAGATTGGCGATCGGATCGACGTAGATCGGCGTGAACGTTATCGGCGGCAGCCAGTTGAAGGCGGCGAGCAGGGCCAGCATGATCAGCATGCCGAACCAGAACGCCGGAATGGATATGCCCCCGATCGTCATGACCCGCATCAGATAGTCGATCCAGGTGTCGCGATAGAGCGCGGCCATCGTGCCGAGCGGAATGGCGAACAGCAGCGCGATGATGGTCGCCAGAATGGCGACCTCCAGCGACAGTTCGAGCCGGACCCCGATTTCCTCCATCACCGGCCGCTCGGTCCACATCGATTTGCCGTAGTCGAAAGTGACGACGCCGATCATCCAGTCCTTGAACTGGACCGCCAGCGGCTTGTCGAGGCCGAGCCTGTGGCGTTCCATCTCGATGGTCTCCTGCGTGATGGCGCCGCCGTCTCCTCGCAGCTTCACCTCGACGATGTCGCCCGGGATGATACGCAGCATGAAGAAGACGAGCACCGCGACCCCCAGCAGCGTGGGGATCGTGAGCAGGACGCGATTGATGGTATAGCGCAGCATCGGATGCCTCGCCCGCGGCCCGGCCGCGGGCTCCCGTTACGTGTTCGAACTCAGGCGTTGAGCCAGACCCCGACCAGATCCTGGCCGAGATTGTGGCTCGGCGACATGTGCCATCCCATCACGGTCTTGTGCGTGGCCACCATGCGGTACCACCACAGCAGCGGTTGCTGATAGGCCTGCTCGAACAGGCGCTTCTCGAAGGCCTGGATCATCGCCTGGCGCTTCTTCGGGTCGGTCTCGCGCATGTGGGCGTCGTAGATCCTGTCGAGCTCGGGATCCTTCGAGCGCGACCGGTTGGCCGGCGAGCGGTCGATCGAGAGATATTTGGCCAGCGCCAGGCTCGAATCGTCCATGAACAAATTCGAGAAGTCGATGGCGACGTCGTAGTTGCCGCTGTTCAGGCCGGCGAGGTATGGCGCCGTCTCGACCTGCTTGTTCTCGACCGTTACGCCGATCTGCCGCCATTGATCGACCAGGAACACCCCGGCCGGCGTATAGGGCTGCGCGATCGTGCGGTTGTGCAGCGTGAACGTCAGGTTTTCATGCCCAGCTTCCTTGAGCAGCTTTTTGGCCTCCTCGCGGGACTTCTTGATGTCCTTGGAGAAGCCAGGCAGCTTGACGAGCTCCGCCTCCGGCGTCGCCATCTCGTAGCCGGGACGCATCACGCCGCCGACCGAACGCAGCGTGGAGATCTTGCCGAGGCCCTGGCTGCCGCCCCAGCGGTCGATCGCCATCACCAGCGCGCGGCGGACCCGCACGTCGTCGAACGGCTTCTTTTCGACGTTGAAGCAGACCAGCAGGTTGAGCGTCCAGCTCGATTCCTCGATGCGGATCTTGTCGCCCATGGTCTGGATGAGGCGCGCCTTCTCGGGTTCGGAGACGCTGCGGAACTCGGCCTGCACCTGCCCGCCCTGCAAGGCGTTGAGCATGGTCGCAGCCTGCAGGAAGAACACGCCCTTGAAGCCGTCGAGATAGGGCAGGCCCTTCTTGTGGTAGTTCTCGTTGCGCTTGCCGGCGACGTGGCTGCCCTTGACGTGCTCGACGAACACGAAAGCACCGGTGCCGTTGATGTTGGTCTTCGGCCAGTTCGGATCCTTCGCCAGGTCCTTTGCCGAGTAGATGAAATTCCACGGCGAGCCGAAATGCTGCAGCATCGCGGCGTTCACGCCCTTCAACTTGAATACGACGGTCAGCGGATCGGGGGTCTCGATCGACGCGATGTCCGAGAATGTCGCCTTGCGCGAGGAGACGACGCCTTCCGGCGGGTTGCGCATCCGGTCGTAGGTCGCCTTCACGTCCGCCGACGTGCAGGGCGTGCCGTCGTGGAATTTCACGCCGGAATGGAGCTTGAACGTGTAGGTCAGCTTGTCCGGCGAGATCGTATAGGATTCGGCCAGGTCCGGCGCCACGTTCGGATATTTGGCGAGATCGAACTTGAGCAGTGTCGAGTAGAACGGTGCCGCGAAATGCAACGTCGCGAAAGTGTCGCTGCCATGGGCGTCGTAGTGCGGGGTCTCGGCGTTCATGGCGAAATTCAGCGTGCCGCCCTTCTTGGGAGACTGGGCGTTGGCCCGCGTGGTTTCCAGGCTGAAGCCGCCCGCGCCGAGGGCCAAGGCGCCCGCCATCTTCTTGAGTGCCGTGCGTCTCGTTTCCATCGTCCATCCTCCCTGTTGTGCCCTATTGGTTTGGGCTTCAGACCTTGATGCAGGCTGCGAAGTGTCCCGGCCGCTTCTCCTCGAGCGCCGGCACGGTTTCCCGGCATTCCTGGCTGGCCAGCGGGCAGCGCGTGTTGAAGACGCATCCGCTCGGCGGCGCCAGATGGCTCGGCAATTCTCCCTTGATCAGCCGCGGCTCCCGCTGCTTCTCGATCGTAGGATCGGGGACGGGCGCTGCGTCCAGCAGGACCTTGGTATAGGGATGCAGGGATTCGCTGTAGATCGCGTCCCGGTCCGCGACCTCCATCACCCGGCCGAAATACATCACCACCACGCGGGCGGAGATGTGGCGCACGACCGCAAGATCGTGGGCGATGAACAGGAACGCCAGCCTGAACTTGCGTTGCAGCTCCTCCAGCAGATTGATGATCTGGCCCTGGATCGAGACATCGAGCGCCGAAACCGCCTCGTCGCACACGATGAACGAAGGTTCCATCGCCAGTGCGCGCGCGATGCCGACACGCTGGCGCTGGCCGCCGGACAATTGATGCGGATATCGCTCGGCCATTTCCGAGCGCAGCCCGACATTTCCCAGCAGCGATGCGACGCGCTCTTCGGTCTGCTTGCGGCCGTCGACGATCTTGTAGACGTGCAGCGGCTCGCCGATGATCTGCCCGACCGTCATGCGCGGGTTGAGCGACGAGTAGGGGTCCTGAAAGATCACCTGGACCTTGCGCCGCATCGCCTTCAGCTCCGCGGGGGAGGCGGTCGACAGGTTGACGCCCTCGAAGTGGATTTCGCCCGCGGTCGGCTCTTCCAGCCGCAGGATCAGCCGGCCGACGGTGGTCTTGCCGCAGCCGGACTCTCCAACCAGCCCAAGCGTCTCGCCGGGAAAGATGTCGAACGAGACGTCCTGCACGGCGCGCACCGTGCCGCCGGCCTTGCGCAGACCGCCGGAGACCGAGAAGTTCTTGGTCAGGTTGCGCACCGACAACACCGGCGCCTCGGTGTTGGCGGCAAAGTCCAGTCCGGCCCCGCCGGCGGCCGCCCAGGTAATCTTGCCGGCGGCGATCTCCTCATGCCGGTGACAGCGCGAAACTCCGCCGGTGTCGGTATCGAACAGCGGCGGCTCCCGGTCGCACACCGCGATGCGGAACGGACAGCGCGGCGCGAACCGGCAGGCGGTCGTGACGTTGGCAAGGTTGGGCGGCAGCCCTTCGATGGTTTCCAGCTTGCTGCCGCGCGGGCGATCGAGCCGCGGCACCGATCGCAAGAGGCCCAGCGAGTAGGGATGACGCGGGCGGTGGAACACGGCTTCGGCGGGCCCCTGCTCGGCGACGCGGGCGGCATACATGACGATGACGCGGTCGGCATAACGGGCGACCACGCCGAGGTTGTGAGTGATGATGATCAGCGCGATGTTGAGCTTGCGCGACAGATTCTTCATCAGCTCGAGAATCTGCGCCTGGATGGTGACGTCGAGCGCCGTGGTGGGCTCGTCCGCGATGATCAGCTTCGGATTGCAGGCGAGCCCGATCGCAATCATCACGCGTTGGCGCATGCCGCCGGAAAACTGATGCGGATACTGGTCGAGGCGGCGTTCCGGGTCCGGAATGCCGACCAGCTGCATCAGCTCGACGGCGCGCGCCGTCGCCTGCTCGTCGGTCATGCCGAGATGGATCTGCAACGGTTCCTTGATCTGCAGGCCGATCGTGAGGATCGGGTTCAGCGAGGTCATCGGTTCCTGAAAGATCATCGAGATGTCGCGGCCGCGCAACTCGCGCATCTGTTCGTCGTCGAGGTCGAGCAGGGAGCGGCCGTCGAACACGATCTTGCCCTTCGGGATTTTTCCGGTCAGGCGCGGCAGCAGCCGCATGATCGAGAGCGCGGTCACCGATTTTCCGGACCCCGACTCGCCGACGATGGCGACCACTTCGCCGCGGTCGACGGTGAAGCTCACGCCCTCGACCGCGCGCACGATGCCGCGCGAGGTGGAGAACTGGGTGTGCAGGTCCTCGACCTGGAGCAACGGCGCCGCGTTCTCCGGCCGCGTGCCGCGCCGTTCGTGCAGACCCTCGCCAACCTCGACGATACTCAAATCAAAGGCCTCGGATTTCTGCAGCCGTCGCCCGACGTCTGCTGCCCCGCGGCGAGAATGACGGTCAGCTCGGCATGGGGCAAGCGATTTCGCCGCTGCCGGCACGCGATGGCGGTGTCCGTATTGTTGCACCGCGGCCGTGCCGGATGGCGGTTAACGCGGCCATTTGTCGCCTCCGCGATGGGCCATGAGCCGAAAGTCGAAGGCGCCAGGCCTGAGCAGCACATTCTTTCGGGTGTGTGCCGGACAATGCGGTTGTCGTCAGATCAACCGCATTCCCTTCAAGCTCGCATGGCCGTTCTTGCCGACGATGATGTGGTCGTGCACGGAGATGCCGAGCGGGGCTGCGATGTCGATGATCGCTTTCGTCATCTGGATGTCGGCCTGCGAGGGCGTCGGATCGCCGGAGGGGTGGTTGTGCACCAGGATCAGCGCGGTGGCGGATAACTCCAGCGCGCGCTTGATTACCTCGCGCGGATAGACCGGGGTGTGGTCGACGGTGCCGGTCTGCTGGATCTCGTCGGAGATCAACTGGTTCTTCTTGTCGAGGAAGAGCAGGCGGAATTGCTCCTTTTCGGCGAAGGCCATGCCGCTGCGGCAATAGTCGATCACGTCGTTCCAGGACGACAGCGCGAGCTTGCGCTCGACCTCGCGCTTGGCGGCGCGGGTGGAGGCTGCGGCGAGCAGTTTTAGCTGGTTGATCGAGGCATTCTTGATGCCCTTGACCTCGCGCAGCCGCGCGACGGGGGCGTGGATCACCTCGGTGAACGAGCCGAACTTTTTCAAAAGCTCCTTGGCCAGCGGCTTGGTGTCGCGGCGCGGGATGGCGGCGAACAGCGCCAGCTCCAGCAGCTCGTAATCGCTCAGCGCGTCGGCGCCGGCGGTGAAGAAGCGGTCGCGCAGCCGCTCGCGGTGGCCGTGATAATGCGGCTCGTCGGCGGGCGCGTCGTCGGACGGGGCAGGCTTGCGGGGCATGGGCCTACCGAGCATGCCGTGCCCGGCGGCTTTTTCAACTCTGAATTGCCCGGCGGGCCACGCAAATCGGCGAAGGAAAACGGGCGCCGCGCTGCCGACGGTCGCCGGGCCGTTTCCGCCAAACCCGGTGTCGAACAGGATGATCTTGCTGCCGGTCCTGATCGCCGTGGCAGTGAGGGATGCCGTTGGGCTTTGCACGCTACAAATATTCGCGAGAGATTGGGAAATATTCGCGAGACATTGGGGTTTTCAGACGGTATTTGCGGTGAAATTGGGAGGTGCTCAGCAATGCAGACTATTAGATGGAGTGTTCCGGTGGTCGCATGCCTAGTTCTGGCGCTGGGCGCTCTCCCAGCTGTGGCGCAATCCGCCAACATGACCTTCTTCATAACCAGCGTGGGGTCCGGCAAGGGCGGCGACCTTGGCGGCCTTGATGGCGCCGATGCGCATTGTCAGCGGCTCGCCAGCGCGGTCGGGGCCGGGAACAAAACCTGGCGCGCTTACCTCAGCACCCAAGGGAGCGCATTGAACGACCCAAACTTTGTCAACGCACGTGATCGAATCGGTCCCGGACCTTGGCAAAACGCCAAAGGCGTTGTGATTGCCAAGAGTATTGAAGAACTCCACTCAGCCAACAACATAACTAAGGAAACAGCGCTGGACGAAAAGGGGCAAATCGTGAATGGCCGCACGGAGACGCCCAACACACACGACATGCTTACCGGTTCGCGGCCCGATGGCACCGCTTTTGCGGGTGCTTTTTTCCCGGACATGACGTGCGGAAACTGGACTAAGGGCGGAACTGGCGGCTCGGCGATGCTCGGCCATCACGACCGCGCGGGCCCTATCCGGAGTTCGTGGGCCACATCTTGGAATTCATCTCACCCGACGGTTGGTTGCGATCAGGCAAGTCTGACGAAGACCGGCGGCGCGGGTCTCTTTTACTGCTTCGCAGAAAAGTAGCGGCCAAGGACAACAGGCGTTCCGCGTTGTCGACGGCAGATTTTGTCGCCGGCAACGGGCGGCGTGCATCTGCGTCCTGCATTGAGAATAGAAGCCAGATTGTTGGCCTTCAGCCGCCGCGCCCCTACACCTTCACCCACGGCTTCTCGCCGGCCCGCTCCGACAGCGTGAAGATCTCGACGCCGTCGCTGGTGACGCCGACCGAGTGCTCGAACTGCGCCGACAGCGAGCGGTCGCGGGTCACCGCGGTCCAGCCGTCGGACAGGATCTTCACATGCGGCTTGCCGAGATTGATCATCGGCTCGATGGTGAAGAACATGCCGGGCTTCAGCGGCACGCCCTCGCCGGGGCGGCCGATATGGATGATGTTCGGCTCGTCGTGGAACAGGCGGCCGAGGCCGTGGCCGCAGAAGTCGCGCACCACGCTCATGCCCTGCGGCTCGACGAAGCTCTGGATGGCGTGGCCGATGTCGCCGGTGGTGGCGCCCGGCTTCACCGCGGCGATGCCGCGCATCATCGCCTCATAGGTCACCTCGATCAGCCGCTCGGCCTTGCGCGCGATCGGGGCGATCGCATACATGCGGCTGGAATCGCCATACCAGCCGTCGACGATGAAAGTGACGTCGACATTGACGACGTCGCCCTCCTTCAAAGCGCGGTCGCCGGGCATGCCGTGGCAGACCACGTGGTTGATCGAGGTGCAGGTCGAGTAGCGGTAGCCGCGATACATCAGTGTCGCGGGATAAGCGCCATGGCTGAAGGCGAACTCACGCACGAAGTCGTCGATGGCCGAGGTCGGCAGCCCCGCCTTCACGATGTCGGTCAGCTCATCCAGGCATTTCGAGACCAGGGCGCCGGCCTTGCGCATCCCGGCGAACGCCTGGGGCCCATGCAGCTTGATCTGGCCGGTCTTGCGCAGCGAGGTATCGGTGGCGTCGACGTAATTCATGGGCGGGATGGCTTTTTCGCAGGAAGTTTCGGGTCAATCGCCTAATTTAATGATCGGCGGGCTCAGCGCAAGCCGGGGCAATCGCGGGGAAACGCCCCGAATTCAGCTCGGAACCTCCACCACGGTCTCCACCGGCAGCGCCCCGCCGCGGACGCGGATTTCCCGCACCGGATAAGGCACGCGGATGCCCTCGCGCTTGAAGGCGTCCCACAGCGCCAGCATCACGTCGCTCTTGACGCCATCCATGCCGTCGGGATCGGCGATCCAGAAGGTGAGAGAGAATTTCATGCCGGCTTCGGCGAATTCGGTGAGGATGCAGTTCGGCGGCTTGCCCTTGGTCGCGCGCGGATGGGCGCCGGCGATCTCGGACGCGAGCTTGCATACGAGGCGCGGATCGGCGTCGTAATTGGCGCCGAAGGCGATCTTCACCAGCGTGTTCTTGTCGGTATAGGTCCAGTTGACGACCTTTTGCGTCACCAGATCCTCGTTCGGGATCAGGAATTCGCGGCCGTCGCCGGCGGCGACCGAGATGTAGCGCGTCTTCATCGTGCTGATGCGGCCGGTGTTGTCGCCGATGGTGACGAGGTCGCCGGGCTTCACCGACTTGTCGACCAGGAGGATGAGGCCGGAGATGAAATTGGCGACGATCTTCTGCAGGCCGAGGCCGATGCCGACGCCCGCAGCACCCGTGAAGACCGCGAGCGCCGAGAGGTTGATGCCGACCGCGCCGAGCGCGATGGCGACCGCGAGCACCAGGAGGCCCATGCGGATCATCTTGACCAGCAGCACCTGGATCGACGGCGTCAGGTCGCTCGAGCGGTTGATGCGGCTCTCGGCGAAATTGCTGGCGATGTTGGTGAGCCACACCGCAACGATCAGGAGCGCGCCGAGCTTGAGCAGCAATAGCGGCGTCAGCCGCAGGCCGCCGATCTCGATGGCAATCCCGTCCAGCGCGTCGATCGCAGGTCCCAGCTGGCCGACGATGGAAAGCGCGGCCACCGTCCATGCCGACAGCGACACCACCTTGACGATGAAGGCGTTGCGGATGACCGAGGTGATGAGCTGGACCGCCAGCCAGGCCAGCGCCAGCTTGGCCGCGACCGCGATCAGGTAGCTCCGGCTCGGCCAGGTCATCTGGTACATCGCCACGCGCGAGGCGATCATCAGGATGGCGAAGATCGCGGTGGAGGCGCTGCGCACCATCACGCGGACGAAGTGCCGCAACGGCAACGGCCAGCGCATCGCCAGCGAGGACAAGTCGACGCGCGTGCGGATCGCGGCGTCCGCAGCCCAGGCGATCCCGGCGGCCGCCAGGATCAGGCCGAACTGCAGGTAGAACCAGGGCGAGGCGACTTCCGCGCCCACGGAGCGCAGGGCGGTCAGCGCGGATTCCACGATCTCGTTCACATCCATCGGCAGGGTCTCGGGCTGTTCAGGGCGGGCTCGCGGGGCCTGATTCGGTTTATCCGGCAGATTCTCACAAGCAGGGTGCGCGGACCATCGATACTCCACAATGAAGATGTCGATTTGACCTTGAAAAACCGGGCGCGTGGCTGCTTGCGGGCACAAGGGGGTTGGCGCGGAAGTGTGGCGACGATAAGGATGCAATTGCAAGTATTTGCAATGATTTGACAGGACTGATGGCTTCCCTCGACTCGGTCAGTATCGCAATCCTCCTGGGCGCCGTGCTCGTGATGGCCGGCATCCTGTCGAGCCTGCTCGCGCTGCGCTTCGGCGCCCCCCTGCTGCTGGTCTTCCTCGTGATCGGCATGCTGGCAGGCGATTCCGGTCCCGGCCAGCTGCAATTCGACGACGTGCGCAGCACCTACCTGGTCGGCTCGGTGGCGCTGGCGCTGATCCTGTTCGACGGCGGCCTGCGCACCCGCTTCCAGAGCATCCGCACGGTGCTCGCTCCCTCCATGATGCTCGCCACCGCCGGCGTGCTGCTCACCGCGCTCGTCACCGCGCCGGTCGCCAAATATGCGTTGGACATCTACTGGAGCGAGGCGCTTTTGATCGGCGCGGTGGTGGCCTCGACCGATGCGGCGGCGGTGTTCCTGCTGGTGCACACCCAGGGCCTGCGCCTGCGCCCGCGCGTCGGCGCCACGCTGGAGGCGGAATCCGGCACCAACGATCCCTTCGCGATCTTCCTCACCTTGATGCTGGTCGAGTTCATCTCGATCGGCCACAGCTCGGCCGCGCATGTCGCGATGGAATTCGCCCAGGAAGCCGTGCTCGGCACCGCCATGGGCGTGGTCGGCGGGCGCCTCGTGGTGATTGCGCTGAACAAGGTGGCGCTGCCGCAGGGCCTGCACGCGCCGTTCGTCGCCACGGCGGCGCTTGTGATCTTCGGCGCGGCGCAGATCGCCCATGCCTCCGGCTTCCTCGCGGTTTATCTCGCCGGCATCATCATCGGCAACCGGCCGACCCGGGCGCATAATTCCGTCGTCACCTTCCTCGATGCCGCCACCTGGCTGGCGCAGATCGTGATGTTCGTGCTGCTTGGCCTGCTGGTGTCGCCGAGGCGGCTGTTCGACAGCATCGGTCCGGCGGTGATAGTGGCGCTGGCGCTGATGATCCTGGCGCGGCCGGTCGCCGTGTTCCTGTGCCTGGCACCGTTCCGCTTCAACTGGCGCGAGAAGATCTTCATCGCCTGGACCGGCCTGCGCGGCGCGGTTGCGATCTTCCTCGCCTCGATCCCGATGCTGGTCGGTCTCAACAAGGCCTATCTCTATTTCGACGTCGCCTTCGTCGTCGTCATCATTTCGCTGCTGCTGCAGGGCTGGACCCTGGCGCCGGCCGCGCGCCGGCTGCATGTAGCCTTGCCGCGCGCCGACCGCGGCCCGCGGCGCGTCGAATTGGACCTGCCCGGCCAGCTCGAGCAGCAGCTGGTCGGCTATCCCGTGCGATCGAAAAGCCTGTACTTCCGTCGCGGGCTGGTACCGTCCTGGTCGAAGCCTACGCTCGTCATCCGCGACGAGCGCATCCTCACGCCATCGGAGGCCGATCCGGTCGCGCCCGGCGACTACCTCTATCTGCTGGCGCCGCCGGAAAAGGCCGAGGCGCTCGACCGCTTCTTCGTCGACATGCCGCCATCGAGCGCCCCCGATCCGCATCTGCTCGGCGACTTCGTGGTGTTGGGCGAGCACACGCTCGGCGAGCTCGCGGAAGTCTACGGCGTGAAGGTCGAGGAGGATCAGAGCAGGCTGACGCTGGCGGATTATTTCGATATCCATCTCGACCATGCTCCCAGGGTCGGCGCCGAGCTCGCGCTCGATTCCATCGTTCTCGTCGCCCGCAGCCTCGGCGGCGGCCGCGTCAACGTCATCGGCCTCCGCCTGCCCGAGGAGGAGGACGAGGCGCCGCCCCCGACGCGGCGGCAGAAGTTCAGGCAAAAGCTTGCCGACATCTGGACGCAGGTGGCGGGGGTGTGACTCTCCCAGTCGTCATTGCGAGCGCAGCGACCCTTCTACGCTTGCTCTGCAAGCTTCGCAGGGCTCAAGTCCGCCGAAGCGTTTGTGCGCGAAGGCGGAAGCAATCCATCTATCCGCTTGCGGCGAGATGGATTGCTTCGTCGCTTCGCTCCTCGCAATGACGGAGAAACTCATTCCTCCAGCGTGAACCCGGCGCGCAGGGCCACCGGTGGTGGCTCCGCCGGGGACGGCGCCAGCCGGAGCGCCGCCGTTAACCAAGCTCAGCGCCGGCGCCACCACTTGCCGTTTCTGCGGCAGGGGCGCATTTTGGCGGGAGCCGGGGCCATGTTTCACGGACCCCGGCGCCAGATCGTGCCGTCGCGACCTTCCGCGAGGTTTGATCCATGAACTGCTCTGGCTGCGGTTACGAGGTTCAGACCGGCTTTGCCTTCTGCCCGAGCTGCGGCACGAAGCAGCCGCGCGCTTGCCCTGGCTGCGGCTATCCGTGCGAGCCGGATTTCGCCTATTGCCCGAAATGCGGCGCAGAGGTCGATGCCGCGGCCAAAGCCGGCGTCGCGTCACCATCGACCTCACCGACAGCTCCAAAGCGGGTCGATGCACCGGCGCTGACGCCAACGCTCGCGGCAGAGCCCGGTCGGCCCGTCCAGCCAGAGCATCACAAGGCCGACAGCAGCGCCAACCGCCGCACCATCACGGTGCTGTTTGCCGACCTCTCCGGCTTCACCACGATGAGCGAGCGGCTCGATCCGGAAGTCATGCAGGCTTTCCAGAACGAATTGTTCGAGGAGTTGACGGCAGCGGTGCAGCGCTTCGGCGGCTTCGTCGACAAGTTCATCGGCGATGCCCTGCTCGCGCTGTTTGGCGCGCCGGCCGCGCATGAGGACGATCCCGAGCGGGCGGTCCGCGCCGCCATCGACATGATCAGGCGGACGGCGGCCCTCGGAGAGCGTTCGAAGATACATGCCGGCTCGCCGCTCATGCTGCATGTCGGCATCAACACCGGGCAGGTGGTCGCCGGTGAGCTGGGGGCGGGCGTCGCCAAGTCCTATTCGGTGACCGGCGATACCGTGAATACCGCGCAGCGATTGCAGTCGATGGCGCCGTCGGGCGAGGTGCTGGTGGGACCGTTGACCTACCGGCTGACCCGGCACGCTTTCGCCTATGAATCGCTCGGCGACGTCGCGCTCAAGGGCAAGCTGGGCAGCGTCCTGGTGCACCGCCTGAAGGGCCCGCTCGAGGTGGCGCGCGAGGCGCGGGGTCTCGACATGCTGGGCCTCAGCGCGCCGCTGATCGGGCGCGACGCCGAGCTTGCCCGCATGATCGGCAGCCTCGATCTGGCATGTGGCGGGGCCGCGCAGCTGGTGCGGCTGGTCGGCGAAGCCGGCATCGGAAAAACCCGCCTGGTGAATGAATTCGTCGCCCGCGCCCGCGACGAGGACCGTTTCGCTGACGTGGCGATCCGGCGTGCGGTCTGCTCGCCGCTCGGCGAGCAGACCTATGGCACGCTTGCGGCGGTGCTGCGCAGCGCCTACGGCATAGCGCAGAAAGCCACCATGGCGGAGGCGCAGGCCAAGCTGGCCGAGGCGCTGTCGGAGCTTGGGCTGGCGGCCGAAGAGGCGCAGCGCCTGATGCCGCTGTTCTTCTATGTTCTCGGCCTCGGCGATCCCGACGCCGCCCTGCAGCATATCGAGCCCGAACAGCTGCGGCGCCAGATCCTGTTTGCCATTCGCACCGTCTTCGAACGCCGTCTGGCGCTGTCTCCGCTGCTCATCATTGTCGAGGATCTGCATTGGGCCGATGCCGGGTCGCTCGAGGCGCTGCGGTTCCTGATGGATCGGCTGGAGCGTACGCGGCTGATGCTGCTGTTCACGCACCGGCCGGTGCTCGAGATGGACCAGTTCGGCTCGGGCCGGATCAGCCACACGACGCTGCGGCTGGGCCCTCTCGGCGTTGCCGACGGACAAAAGCTGCTCGCCGCCTACTTCAGCCAGGGCTGGAGCGAACCGCCCGGTAACCTGTTCAGCCGAATTCTGCAACGCGCCGGCGGCAATCCGCTCTTCATCGAGGAAATCATACGGGGGCTCATCGAAGCCGGCGCCCTGCAGCGCGACGGCTCGCAGTGGCGGCTCGGGTCCGATGAAGCTGCGGCCGACATCCCGGCCAGCATTCAGGCCTTGCTGCTGGCGCGGCTCGACCGCCTGCCGCACGCGGTGCGCCGCCTCGCCCAGGAGGCCGCGGTCATCGGCTCGCGCTTCGATGCCGCCGTGCTGGGCGCCACCGCAACGGAGCCTGCGAAAGTGGAAGCCGGGCTCGAGCTTCTGTGCGACGCCGAGATCGTCGAGGAGGTCGCGGGTGCGAACGCGATCTCGCTGCAATCCTATCGCTTCACGCAAACCATGCTCCAGGACGTGATCTACCAGAATCTCCTCCTGCAGCGGCGCATCGAGATGCACGGACGCATCGCTTCCACGCTCGAGCGGTTGCACGGCAAGGAGCCCGAGCGGCTCGCGGACCTCATCCTGCTCGGTCATCATTTCAGCCTCAGCGCGAGCAAGTCGAAGGGATCGCACTACCTGAGCGCGGCCGGCGATCGGGCGCGCGCGATGTACGCCAATGAGGACGCCATCCGGCTCTATCAGCAGGCGCTCGCCGTGCTGCTCACGGCGGGCGAGCCGGGGCCGGAACGGCTGATGCTGTGTGAGCGGATCGCCGACCTGTGCGGCGCAGCCGGCCGCCGCAACACGGCCGAGGAGCACTACCAGACCGCGCTGGAGGCTCATCGTGTCGCTGGGGATCGCGTTGCCGAGGCGCGAATCACGCGCAAGCTGGGCCGGCTGCTGTGGGAAGCCGGCAAACGCAGCCAGGCGGAGGCGCACTACGCGCAGGCGGCGCAACTGCTCGAGGGCGCCGACGCGCCGATCGAGTGGGCTCACCTGCTGCAGGAGCGTGGCCACCTCGCCTTTCGCACCGGCGATCATGCGGCGGCGGCGAAATGGGCGGACGAGGCGCTTGGTTACGCCAGATCGGTGCCGCCGGATGCGGATCGGCACGTCGCACTCGAAGCGTCACGCGCGGTTGCGGAGGCGCTCAACACCAAGGGCGTTGCGCTGGCGCGGCTCGGGCGAAGCCGGGAGGCGGTCAGCGAGGTGGAACGAAGCGTCGCCGCCGCGGAAGCCGCCGGCCTCCTCAGCGCGGCCTGCCGGGGCTACACCAATCTCGGCGTGCTCTACACGATCGTCGATCCCGCGAAAGCCATCGAGGTATGCCGGCGCGGGCTCGACGTTGCGCGCCGCATCGGCGACCTCGGCTTTCAGGCCCGCCTGCTCGCCAACTTTGCCGTTGCCTGCTGCACCTTCACCGACAGGTGCAGCAATGAGGGCGTGCCGGCCGCCGAAAAGGCGATTGAGCTCGACCGTGCGCTCGACCAGCGCGAGCATCTTCCCGTGCCGCTGATCGTGCTCGGACAAATTCATCAATGCCATGGCCGGCCGGAACTCGCCGCCCGCTGCTACCACGAGGCCATCGCGGTGGCGGGCGAAACCGGCGAGCCCCAGCAGCTGTTTCCATGCTATGATGGCCTTGCGACGTTGAGCCTCGACCGCGGCGACATGCCGGAGGCCGAGCGGCATTTTGCCCTGGCGCACGAGGTCTGCGCCCGCCACGGGCTCGATCCGCAAGGGCTGATCGTGTTGCCATTTCTCGATTAGAGCGGAGGTCAACATGTCTTATGTCGATAAGCCACTTGTCGATAGACTACTTCAGCCGGGTGACCGCGCACCGAACATCGTGCTGGATGCCATCACGCGCGATGGCAAGATCGCGCTGGAGGACTTCCGCGGCCAGAGCCCGATATTGGTCGGCCTGTTTCGCGGTTTGCATTGTCCGTTCTGCCGGCGCCATCTGGCGGCACAGGCGCAAATCGACGCCGCGCTGCGCGAGCAGGGCGTCGAGAGTCTCGCGGTGGTCAATACGCCGATCGAGCGGGCGCGGCTGTATTTCCGTTACCATCCGATGCCCAATCTGCTTGCCGCCTCGGACCCCGAACGCCTCTCGCATCGCGCGTTCGGCTTGCCCAATCTCGAGTTCACCGAGGGCGACACCGAATGGCCCCGCAAGGTCGGTATGGACGTGGTGACGTCCATGCAGGTCGAAGTACCCGGCGAACTGCCCGGGTCGATGAACCGCATGGCGGCGGCCGATCTGCTCAACAAGAAGGACGGCTACGAGATGACGGAAGCCGACGAGAGGATGATGGCGGCCGGCAATGGCCAGCTGTTCGGCCAGTTCCTGCTCGACCGCGAAGGCATCGTGCGCTGGAGCTTCACCGAAGTCCCCGAAGGCGGCCAACGCATGTTCGGGATGCCTGACGCCCGGGAACTGATGTCGGCGGCCGCCCAGGTCGCCCGCTAGATGTGAGCGCGATGGTGATTGGTTGAATCGACCGTCCGGCGGGCTCGGTTCACCTCTCCTTAGGGAGAGGTGAATCCCGGTGCCGGCTTCAGTTCAACCTAATGCCGAAAATCACTCCTCCAGCGTGAAGCCGACCCGCAGCGTCACCTGGTAATGCGCCACCTTGCCGCCCTCGATATGGCCGCGGGTCTGCACCACCTCGAACCATTTCATCTCGCGGATCGTCTTCGACGCGCGCGTGATCGCGTTCTGGACGGCGTCCTCGATGCTTTTATCCGAAGAGCCGACGAGTTCGAGGATCTTGTAGATGTGGTCCTTTGCTCCGGTCACAGGCGACATGACAGACCTCCATTTGGATGACTCGGATCCGTAGGGCGGATTAGCCGCAAGGCATAATCCGCCGCGCTCTAGCGGCGCATTACGCTTTCGCTAATGCGCCCTACGATCCGATCGTATGGGAAGAGAACGGGCTGCGCTACGCCGTTGTTCCCGACACCACCTTCACCCCGCCGAGCGCCGTCACCTTGCCATCGCGCAAGGTCACGATTTGCGTTGCCAGCTGGCGCATCTCGGCGGCGTCGTGGCTGACATAGACCATCGGCACGTTGGCCTCGTCGCGCAGCCGCACCAGGTACGGCAATATCTCCACCTTGCGGCCCTCGTCGAGCGAGCCGAGCGGCTCGTCGAGCAGCAACAGGCGCGGCTTCGACAGCAGCGCGCGGCCGAGCGCGACGCGCTGGCGCTCGCCGCCGGAAAGCTTTCCGGGGCGGCGGTCGAGCAGATGGCCGATGTCGAGCAGCTCGGTGACACGCCGGTGCTGCGCGGGATCGTCGGGCAGCCGATTCATCCGCCGCCCATAGTCGAGATTTTGCGCCACGTTCATGTGCGGAAACAGCCGCGCATCCTGGAAGACGTAGCCGATGCGGCGGCGGTGCGGCGGCACATGCACGCCCATTGCAGTGTCGTCGAGAATCTCTCCATCGAGTGCGATGACACCGCGGTCGGGCCGCAAGAGCCCTGCGATGATGTTGACCAGCGAGGTCTTGCCGGCGCCGGAGGCGCCGAACAGGCCGGTGACGCGGCCCTCGCTGGCGAAGGCGGCCTCCAGCGTGAATTCGCCGAGCTTCTTCGATATGTCGATGCGCAGCATGTTCAGTTTCCGTGCAGGCGCCGGGTCGCGCGCCGCGCGAACCATTCCGATCCGATCAATGCGGCCATGGCAATCGCAATGGAGACCAGCACCAGCCGCACCGCCGCGGCATCGCCGTCCGGCGTCTGGATCAGCGAGTAGATCGCCGAGGAGATCGTCTGCGTCTCGCCGGGGATGTTGGAGACGAAGGTGATGGTGGCGCCGAACTCGCCGATCGCTTTCGCAAAGCCGAGCACCATGCCGGCGAGGATGCCGGGCAGCGCCAGCGGCAGCGTCACCGTCGCGAACACCTTCCAGGGCGGTGCGCCCAGCGTGCTCGCGGCCTGCTCCAGCCGGCGGTCGACCGCCTCGATCGACAGCCGGATCGGCCGCACCAGCAGCGGAAACGCCATCACGCCGCAGGCCAGCGCCGCACCGGTCCAGCGGAAGGCGAACACGATGCCGAGATTGTCGGCGAGCCAGCCGCCGATCGGCCCGCGCTTGCCGAAGCTGAGCAGCAGCAGGTAACCGGTAACGACCGGCGGCAGCACCAGCGGCAGGTGCACCAGCGCGTCCAGCACCGACTTGCCCCAGAAATTGTTGCGCGCCAAGAGCCACGCCAGTGCGATGCCGAACGGCGTCGCCACCAGCGTCGCGATCACGGCGACCCTGAGCGACAGCAGGATCGCCGTCCATTCGGCTGGCGTGATCTCGCTCATCAGGTGGTCGGGGTTGCGAGGTACTTGAAGCCGTACTTCTCGAAGATGTTCCTCGCCGCGGTGGAACGCAGGAAGGCGAGATAGTTGGCGGCTTGCGGCTTCGCCGTCGCCGTCGCGGCGACGGGATAGACGATGGCGGGGTGCGAGTCCGCCGGGAAGGTGCCGACGATCCTGACGCCCGGCTCGACCCTGGCGTCGGTCGCATAGACGATGCCGAGCACGGCTTCGCTGCGTGCGACCAGCAAGAGTGCCGCGCGCACATTGTCCGCCATCGCGAATTTCGGCTCGGCGGCCCGCCACGATCCGAGCTTCTTCAGCGCCGCCTTGGCGTATTTGCCTGATGGTACGGATTTCACGTCGCCGGTTGCTATCCTGCCGTCGCCGGCGAGCCTTGCCAGGTCGAAGCCCGCTGCGATGCTGACGTCGCCGATCTTCGAGTCCTTCGGCGCGATCAGCACGATGGAATTGCCGAGCAGGTTGATGCGGCTCGCTTCATCGATGGTCTTCCTCGAAGCCGCATAGTCCATCCAGTCGGTGTCGGCCGAGATGAACACATCCGCCGGCGCGCCTTGTTCGATCTGCCGGGCGAGGCCCGAGCTCGGGCCATAGCTGACGGTGACCTTGACCCCGGTCTTCGCGCCATAGGCCGCACCGATCTCGTCGAGCGCGTTCTTCATGGAAGCTGCGGCGAACACGGTGATGGTCTTGTCCTGCGCGCTGGCCGGCATGGCCGCGCCGGCAAGAGCGAGGCCGGTGAGGAGAATTCCGGCAAATCGTTTCATTGGTGGCGCTCCACGCCGCCTTGCATGCACGGTCGCACACGCAAATCAGGCTTTGGTGATGTCAGGCTTGCGACGGGCGGAAGCGCCGTTCCGGCAATCCCTGGTCGACGGGCAGTCGGCCGGGATGTCGCGATACGCGCCGACTATAGCTCATCCAGGCGCGCGGTGAAAAGTCCCGTTGCGATGCAGACTACTGCTTTGCGTCCGGCAGGTTCAGCACGCCCCGGCAGGCCGGCGGCAATTGCGCCATGGTCATCGGCGGCTTCGGCTTGGGCGGCACTTTCGGCGGCTTCGGATGCAGCACCGAATCCTTGAACCAGAAGGCGAGGTCGCCCTTGCTGCAACCTTCGCCGTCGCCCGGATCGGGCTGGCTCTCGCATTCGCCCGAGCCCGGCGGGCACTTGATGCGGATGTGGAAGTGATAGTCGTGGCCCCACATCGGCCGCACCTTGTGCAGCCAGCCGCGATCGCCCTTGGCCTCGCGGCACAGCGCCTTCTTGATCGCGGCGTTGACGAAGATGCGCTGCACGGCAGGCTCCTGCGCCGCCGCGCGGAGCACGACGAGATGGCTAGGGGTGAACACGCGCGGATCGATGTCGAGGCGGTCCGCGTGCACCATCATGGTCGCCGACATTTCCTCGCGCTCGCCCCGCGACAGCTGCCGCTCCGGCGCCGGCGTCAGCCAGATGTCGGCGTCGAGCCCCACCTGGTGGCTGGCGTGGCCCGTCAGCATCGGCCCGCCGCGCGGCTGCGACATGTCGCCGACGAGGATGCCGTGCCAGCCGGCCTCCTTCTTCGCCTTCATCGCAAGGCGCTTCACCAGCGCGACCATGTCGGGATGCGCCCAATAGCGGTTGCGCGACAGCCGCATCACCTGCCAGGCCTCGCCGTTGATCGGCAGCCCTTCGGCGCCGGCGATGCAGCCATGGGCATAGAAGCCGAACACGCGCGGCTTCTCCGCGGCCGCCGGCAGATATTTGCGGGCGAACAATTCCTTGGCGCCGAGCCGGGGGTCGTTGGGGTTGGCCAGCGGCGGCAGCGGTTTTGGATTGACCGTGCCCCTGTCCTGCGCCGGCGCTGGCGAGGCGCTGACGAGGATGGCGATCATGAGGGGGATCAGGAATCGGCGGGGCTGCATGCCGGGCGAAATTAGCACGGAATTGGCCGGTCCTGGCCAGTGCGCTGCATCATCATCCCCGCTCAATTTGACGCGACGGCGGCGGGGTTAAGCTTAACGTCAGGCCGCGACGGCCTGCGCCCTTTACAAGCGGCTTCGGGAACCCGCAAATAGCGGGAAAATAGTAAGGGCCCGGTCGCCGGTTTGCGGAGAGATCGCGCCCAAAAGGCGTAACGGGCAGGGGCGTTTCATGAGTTTGTCGTCGGGCTGGCGGCCGGCCGTTGCGGCTGCGTTCGCGTTGTCGTGTCTTTCCGTCGCGCCGGCATCGGCCGACGTCGTGGTGCAGATCAGCAAGTCCTCGCAGCGCATGTCGGTCAGCGTCAACGGGCAGCCGCGCTATACCTGGCCGGTGTCCACCGGCCGCAGCGGCTATGGCACGCCGAGCGGCGTCTTCCATCCGCAGATGATGGCGCGGCGCTGGTTCTCGAAGAAGTATTACAACTCGCCGATGCCGCACTCGATCTTCTTCTATCACGGCTTCGCCATCCACGGCACGACCGAGCTGCGCCGCCTCGGCGGCCCGGCCTCGCATGGCTGCGTGCGGCTGCATCCTTCCAACGCGGCGACGCTTTACGCGCTGGTCGAGCGCAACGGCCGCGGCAACACGCGCATCGAGATCTACTGACCCCGCGTACCCGCCCGGGCCCGACAGTCCCGGGTTTCCGCGGTCCGTTGAACTACGGATATCCCGCAGGACGGCAGGCGGTGGCCGTTTAACGAAAACTGAAGCTGTCTGCATCACAGTAGTCGCAAGTTTGTGCCGGGAGCCTACCCGGCAGACGACCGCTGCTGCTCTCCGGACAGAGAGGTCCGGCCACCCGCCACACCGCGCAAGGGATTTATTGACATGCGAGCTTCTTCTTTCAAAGCGCTTCCCGTCGTGTTTGCAGTCCTCGCTGCGACCGGCGTATCCGCATCCGCCGAGAACGGCGTCACCGCCGACAAGGTCGTGTTCGGCCAGGCCACCGCCCTCGAGGGTCCGGCCTCCGCACTGGGCCAGGGCATGAAAGCCGGCCTCGATGCGGCCTTCGCCGAGATCAACAAGGCGGGCGGCATCAAGGGACGCAAGCTCGAGCTCAAGAGCGTCGACGACGGCTACGAGCCGACCAAGTCGATCGAGGCGGTGAAGAAGCTGCTCGACGAAGACAAGGTGTTCGCCATCGCCGGCGCCGTCGGCACGCCGACTGCGGCCGCCACCCAGCCGATCGCAACCGCGGCCGGCGCGCCCTTCATCGGCGCCTTCACCGGTGCGGAGTTCCTGCGCGAGCCGCACAAGCCGCTGGTGATGAACATCCGCGCCAGCTACTTCCAGGAAACCGAGGCGATGGTCGAGCACCTGACCAAGGATCTCGGCGCCAGCAAGATCGCGATCATGTACCAGGACGACGCCTTCGGCCAGGCCGGCCTCGCCGGCGTCAAGCGGGCGCTCGACAAGCGGAAGATGCAGCTCGCGGGCGAAGGCACCTTCGAGCGCAACACGGTGGCGGTGAAGTCGGCGCTGCTCTCCATCAAGAAGGCCGATCCGCAAGCCGTCATCATGATCAGCCCGTACAAGCCCGCGGCCGAGTTCATCAAGCTCGCCCGCCAGATCAAGTTCGACACCACCTTCGTCAACATCTCCTTCGTCGGCTCCGATGCGCTGGCCAAGGAGCTCGGTCCGGCAGGCGCCGGCGTGGTCGTCACGCAGGTCGTGCCGTTCCCGAAGGACACGTCCATCCCGGTGGTCGCGCGCTACCAGGCGGCGCTCAAGGCCAACTCGCCCGACGCCCAGCCCGGCTTCATCTCGCTCGAAGGCTACCTTGTCGGCCGCGCCATCGCCTCGGCGCTGGAGAAGGTCAACGGCGACCTCACCCGCGCTGCGCTGATGGAGACCGTGCAGAAGTCCGGCACTTTCGACCTCGGCGGCGTCAAGCTCGGCTACAGCCCGACGTCCAACCGCGGCTCCGATCAGGTGTTCCTGACCGTCATCCAGCCGGACGGCAGCTTCAAGTCCGTCACCCGCCTCGAAAAGACGGGGTCGTAAGGACGCGCCTGGCCCACTGCAAACGGGGAGAACGATCATGGAGACCGCGATGTCTTGGAGCCGCCTCGGCCTTCGCGGTCGATTGTTCACCGCCTTCGGAGTCGTTGCCGCGCTCACCGTGCTGGCAAGCGGCAGCGCGATCGTCTCCTACGGCAATCTCGGGCAGTCGCTCGGCGCCATCGCCGAGAAGAGCCTGCCCGAGATCACGCGGGCCTCCAAGGTCGTCAAGGCCGCCGGAGAAGTGACGGCAGCCGCCCCGCGGCTGCTGGCCGCCACCGATCCCGCCGAGCGCGAGCTGGCCTTGAAGAACCTCGCGGCGGCGCGTCAGGATCTGACGCAGACCATCGGCGCGCTGGCGCCCGACGATGCCGCCCGTCTCAACAAGACCGGTGACCGCATTCTCGCCAATCTCGACCGGCTCGTGCAGTCGGTCGCCGAGCGCCAGACCATCGCCGGCGCCAGGCAGACCCTTGTCGCGAATCTGCGCAAAACGCATCAGAAGCTCGCCGAGAAGCTCTCGCCGATGGCCGACGATGCCGGCTTCACTTTGACCCTCGGGCTGCAGGGCGCCACCGACAAGAAGGATGACCTTGAGGTCGTGCAGAAGGCGCTCGCCGCGCTCGCCGACAACGAGCTGGTGTCGCTGCAGGCCATCATGGATCTGCGTGCCGAGTCGAACATGCTCTTGGGCATCGTGGTCGAGGCGGCGGATCTTGCTTCGGCGGACCTGCTGCCGCCGGTCAAGGACCGCTTCACGGCCACCGCGGGCCGGCTCGCCAAGGCCGCCGCGGCCTTCAAGGACGCCGAAACCTCGAAGCTGATCGCCGAGCTCGTCAAGACCGGCAAGGATTCCGGCAACGTCTTCGAGCTCAAGCAGAAGGAGCTGATCGCGGCGAAGACCGGCGCCCTCGTGGTGACCGAGAACCGCGACCTGGCGCGGGAGTTCGAGGGCGAGGTCGCCGCGCTCGAGGCGCGCAGCGAGACGGCGGCCGCCGCCGCGGTTCACGCCTCGGAAGCCGAGATCCGCAAGGGCCGCATCGTCCTGATCGCACTGGCGCTGGCGAGCCTCGCCACTGCGCTGGCGATCGGCTGGCTCTATGTCGGCCGCGGCGTGGTGCGCCGCCTGGTGCGCTTGCAGGTCAGCATGAAGGCGATTGCTTCGGGCGACCTCGGGGCGGAGATCGCGACCGCAGGCTCCGACGAGATCGCCGAGATGGCCGCCGCGCTGCAGGTCTTCAAGGACAACATGGTGGAAGCCAACCGCATGCGCGCCGAACGCGCCGACGCGGAGAAGCAGGCCCACGCCGAGCGGCGGGCCGAAATGCGCAAGCTCGCCGACCGGTTCGAGGCCGCCGTCGGCGAGATCGTGCAAACCGTGTCTTCCGCCTCGACCGAGCTGGAAACGTCGGCAACGATGCTGAGCAGGACCGCCGAGGAAACCCAACAGCTGTCCGAAACGGTCAAGGCTGCGTCGGGCGAAGCTTCCAACAACGTTCGCTCCGTTGCCGCGGCGACCGACGAGATGACGGCCTCGATCGACGAAATCAGCCGCCAGGTGCAGGAGTCGAACCGGATCGCCCGCGAGGCGGTGGAGCAGGCCGGCGCCACCGATGCCCGCATCAACGAGCTGTCGAAGGCGGCGCTTAGGATTGGCGACGTGGTCGACCTGATCACCACGATCGCGGAGCAGACCAACCTGCTGGCGCTCAACGCCACCATCGAGGCGGCGCGCGCTGGCGATGCCGGGCGCGGCTTTGCGGTGGTGGCACAGGAGGTCAAGGCGCTGGCCGCGCAGACCGCGAAAGCCACCAGCGAGATCGGCAGCCAGATCGCCGGCATGCAGGTCGCGACCCAGGATTCGGTGCAGGCGATCAAGCAGATCGGCGGCACCATCGGCCGGATCTCGGACATCGCCGCCACGATCGCGGCGTCCGTGGAGCAGCAGGGTGCGGCGACGCAGGAGATTGCCCGGAACGTCGACCAGGCGGCGCACGGCACCTCGCAGGTCGCCGACAACATTCTCAACGTCAACAACGGCGCCCGCGACACCGGCACGGCGTCGGCGCAGGTCCTCGCCTCCGCGCAGTCGCTGTCGGGCGAGAGCAACCGCCTCAAGCTCGAGGTCGGCAGGTTCCTCGACACGGTGCGCGCGGCCTGAAGCAGGGCCGCACGCGCCGCCGCCTTCACCCTTCGGTAACCCTCCTGCGCGTTGGCGCAAATTCGTGCGACCCCGCGCACTTCCTGTGCAGGATAAGACCTTCGTCGCAGTTGCATCGCGCGGCTTGCGTGCTTTGACCCCTTCAATTCGCTCGCCGATCAATCGGCGGTTGCAATCTCATCGCAGTCCACGCGGATTGTGCGCGTCAAACGGGCATTGCCCGCGCGTCCGCACCGCGTCGCCGGCCGGCAAGAGATACGATTTCTTAGACACTTATCGGAGAACTTGGCTCACGCAGAAATGCGAGCGTGTGGGGCGTAGCGATGCCGAGGATCCGGCGGATCAAGAGAAAGCCAAGGCGTGCAGCGATGGTGCGCGTGCCGGGCCGGCCGCCGAAGCCCGCACCGAAGCTCGCGGTCATCCGCCGACGCCTGCGCAGCGAAACCGGCGAGCTCGCGCGCAAGCGCGCCGAAGCGGAAGCTGCGATTGCGGAGGCGCGCAAATCCCACGCGCGCCTGCGCGAGGCGATCGACATCCTGCCGCAGGGCATCGTGTTCCTCGACGCCGAAGGCCGCTACATCCTCTGGAACAAGCGATACGCCGAGATCTACAACCGCAGCGCCGACCTGTTCAGGCCGGGCGCGAGGCTCGCCGACACCATCCGCATCGGCGTGGCGCGCGGCGACTATCCGCAGGCCAGGGGCCGCGAGGAGGAGTGGATCGCCGAGCGTCTCGCCAGGATGCATCAGCCCGGCGCGCGCCACGAGCAGACGCTCGCCGACGGCCGCGTTATCCTGATCGAGGAGCGGCTCACCGCCGACGGCGGCGTGATCGGCCTGCGCGTCGACATCACCGAGCTGAAGCAGCGCGAGGCCTCGTTCCGCCTCCTGTTCGACAGCAACCCGGTGCCGATGATCGTCTGCACGCTCGACGGCGAGCGCATCCTCTCGGTCAACGACGCGGCGGTGGAGCACTACGGCTACAGCCGCGCCGAGTTCGAGAAGCTTTCCATCCGCTGCCTTCAGGCTTTCGACAGCGATCTGCCCTGGACCGGCGCCTCCGGCGGCGAGCAGGCCGCGCAAACCTGGAAGCACGTCCGCGCCGACGGGGCCCTGATCGATCTCGCGGTCTATTCGCGCCAGCTCGTCTATGAGGACCGGCAGGCCATGCTGCTGGCCCTGATGGACATCACCGAGCGCAAGCGCGCCGACGCGCGCCTCGCCTTCATGGCTCAGCACGATAGCCTCACCGGTCTGCCGAACCGCAAGCTGCTGCGCCAGCAGATGGACGACATGCTGCTGCACACCCGCCGCAGCACCGAGAACCTCGCGGTGCTGGTGCTCGGCCTCGACAATTTCAAGGCGGTCAACGACACGCTCGGCCATGGTGTCGGCGACATGCTGCTGCGCGCCGTGGCCAAGCGCCTGCGCTCGACCTTGCGCGAGGAAGACGCCGTTGCCCGCCTCAACTCCGATGAGTTCGCGATCCTGCAGGGCGGGGTCGCCCGTCCCGAGGATGCCGCGCTGCTGGCGCGCCGCCTGCTCGAAGCCATCGCCGATCCCTTCCTGCTGGAAGACCATCCGGTGGTGATCGGCGCTTCCGTCGGCATCGCGGTCTCGCCCGGCGACGGCGACGATTCCGACAAGCTCCTGAAGAACGCCGATCTGGCGCTGTCGCGCGCCAAGAAGGATTTTCGCGGCACCTTCTCCTTCTTCGAGGCGGAGATGGACGCCCGCGCCCAGAGCCGGCGCAAGGTCGAGACCGACCTGCGGAGCGCGGTGCAGAGCGAATTGCTGCAGCCCCATTACCAGCCGCTGGTGGATCTTTCGACCGGCCGCATCACCGGCTTCGAGGCGTTGGTGCGCTGGCCGGATCCGGAGCGCGGCATGATCTCGCCCGCCGAGTTCATTCCCGTCGCCGAGGAGACCGGCCTGATCAACGCGGTGGGCGCCCTGATGCTGCGCCGCGCCTGCACGGACGCAGCCCAGTGGCCCGACGACGTCCGCGTCGCGGTCAACCTGTCGCCGCTGCAGTTCCGCGTCGGCAATCTGCTGGCGCTGGTGATGGATGCGCTGAAGCAATCCGGCCTGCCGGCGCGGCGGCTGGAGCTCGAGATCACCGAAACGCTGCTGTTGGAAAAGAGCGGGCAGGTGCTCGCCACGCTGCATGCGCTGCGGGCGCTCGGCGTGCGCATCTCGATGGACGATTTCGGCACCGGCTATTCCAGCCTGAGCTATCTGCGCAGCTTCCCGTTCGACAAGATCAAGGTCGACCGCTCCTTCGTGCGGGACGTCGACGCCAACCGCGACGCGCAGGCGATCTTCCGCTCCATCGTCAGCCTCGGCATGGGGCTCGGCGTCACCATCACCGCCGAAGGCGTCGAGACCGAAGCCGAGCTGAGCTGCCTGCGCGCCGAAGGCTGCCACGAAGGCCAGGGCTTCCTGTTCAGCCGCGCGAGGCCGCACGCCGAGATCGTCGCGCTATTGCAGGCGCAACGCGGGCTGATTGCGGCCGGCAGCGAAGGCAGGGCGGCGTGAGGGCAGGTAACCTGAATGCGTCATGGCCGGGACAAGCCCGGCTATGACGCAGGGGATCGCGTTGGTTGCTTATCTCACCGGTGCTGTCACTTCCCCTTCCTCAAATGATACGTCAGCACCAGCGCCACGCAATGGCGCAGCGCCGCCCCCTGGCTTAGCGCGCGCCCTTCAGGCTGCACGATGTCGCGCACGTCGTCGTCACGCCGTTCTCGCATTTGATGCAGGCGGCGATGCACTGCTCGCGGTCTTTGGGATTGTAGGAGGGAAAGTTGCTCGCCAGGCATCTGGAAACCGCATCGGCCGCCGGATCGGGCGAGCACGCGGCCAGTGGCAGCAGCATCATGAGCCCGATCGCGGTGATGAATTCCCGCTGCCGCATTCGACCGTCCCGTCAAGGGTGCAAAATTCGGTAAGTGAGAAACGCAGCCAGATTAGGGCAGTTCCCG
>NZ_JBQTHN010000061.1:0-23188 GCF_052389815.1 Bradyrhizobium sp.
GCCCAGCGGATGAACAGCGGATGGCCCGTCACCTGGCACAGCACCCAGCCGTCCCTCGTGCGGTAGATGTCGGCGGGCGCGGCGGTCTGGCCGAGATTGCCTGATGGCACGCGGTTGGCCGATATGACGGCCTGCTCGATCAGGGTGGCGTTGGTGAAGGACAAGGCGGTTGCCAGCAGCGCGCCCTCGACGATTTGCCCGCGCCCGCTTTTGCCGCGCTCGATCAGGGCTGCGAGCGTGCCGAACGCGCAGTGCAGCGCGGTGCCGAAATCGACCCAGTTCACCGCGGCGCGGTACGGCGGATCGCCCGACCCGGTCATGTAGACCGAGCCGGACATGACCTGGCCGACGCCGTCGAAGCCGACGCGGTCGGACCAGGGGCCCGGGCCGCCGAAAGCGGTCGCCGTGGTCAGGATGATGTCGGGCTTGATCGCCTTCAACGAGTCGTAGTCGAGCTTCATCGCGCGCAGGGTCTGCGGCGGCAAATTGGCGACGACGACGTCGGCGGTCGCCACCAGCCGGCGCATCACTTCCTGGCCCTGCGGCTTCATCGGATCGAGCGTGATGCACTTCTTGTTGCGGTTGACCTGCAGGAACAGCGCGCCCTCGCCGCCGCTGCCTACCGGCGCCACGAAGCGGTCCTCGCTGCCGGCGCGCCTCTCCACGCGGATGACCTCGGCGCCGAACTCGGCCAGCAAGGTCGCGCAATAGGGGCCCGCGATGTAGCGCCCGAAATCGAGCACGCGCATCCCCGCCAGAACTCCCCCCATCGATCTTTTTCCCCATGTTTTCCATAGATTACAGGGGCCATTTTGCAGCGCAAGGCGCCACCCTGCCGGCGCGGCGAGGACTTCCGTTTCCAGCCGTACTCCGATAGCCTGTTCCCGGGCGAGGATAGCCGGGGGCGCTTCATGCGCGATGTGATCCTGAGAGTGAGGCCGTGGTCGCCGTGGGCGTTCGTTGCGGCGGCGCTCGTGATCGTGCTGGCCGCATCGGTCCAGGAAGTTTTCGTGGTGTTCGGCACCAAGCTTTATTTCGCCTCCTTCTTCCCCGCCATCCTGATCGCCAGCCTGCTGGCCGGCGCGCCTTCGGGCATCTTTGCGACGCTGCTGACCATCCCGATCGTGTGGTGGGCGTTCATGCCGCCCGCCTTCGCATTCGAGCCGCTCTCCGCTGCCGACTACGACCGCGTCGTCATGTTCGTGCTCGGCAGCGCGCTGATGGTTTCCTTTGCGAACCTCTATCGCGAAGCCATCCTGCTGTTCCGCAAGTGAGCGCGCCGATGTTGCCGCAGAAAATCGCGATCTGGGTCATGACCACGATCGGCGGCGCGGTCGGGCTGTTCGCGCCGGTCGGAATCGTCAAATGGCTGTTGCAGAGCGAGCCCGAGGACGCCGGGATCCTGACGTTCTTCTTCGTTCCGGCCTGGTGCCTGCTGGTGGTGATCGGCCTTTTGGTCGGCCGCCGGCTCGGCATCGCGCTGGTCGGCCTGCCGCGCGCGACGCCGCGGTAGTTGACGATCCGTAGGGCGGATCAGCGAAGCGTAATCCGCCGACACCGGCGAGAAACGGCGGATTACGCTTCGTCCGTAGGGTGGGCAAAGGCGCGCTTGCGCCGTGCCCACCTTTACGTGCACCGGTGCAAGAAAGGTGGGCACGCTTCCGCCTTCGCTCTTCGAGCTACGGCGGACAAGTCGGTTTGCCCCTACGGGTCTACGCCAAACCTGTATCCTTCAGCCTTCCGGCAAACCAGTCCGACAGCTGGCGGTCGATCGCGCCGCCGAGATAGACGTCCGACGACTTCACCTGCTTCCTGCCCAGGATCAGCATGACGCCGAGGCGGTAGGCGAACCACAGATGCGGGTCGGTCAGGCCGCGCAGCTTGTGGTGATCGTGCTCGACCGGCTGGTGGTTGGTTGCCTTGCGCACCTCGACCGCCACGAGGTTCTCCGGCACCGCGCGGCGGTGCACGACGATGTCGGGGAAGATCGACTTGCCGAGCTCGTCGTCGGTCGAGACGATGGTGCCGTGCGGCAGCTTCAACAGCCGCTCGCCGAGCCGGTTGTAGTCGCAATCGACCTGCCAGCCGTCGAACTGCCGTTCCAGGTACACCGCGAGGCGGTGCGTCAGCGTGCGCTCGCCGAGATCCTTGTCGAACAGCAGGCCCTCGCGGGCGTAAAACTCCTCAACCGCCCTGACGACCTTTTCCAGCTCCGCGCGCATCCACTTCCCCAAACGCGCGGGCGAAAAGCCTCCGCGCTACATCTGCACCTCGATCAGCCGCGGGCCCGGCTCGGCCATGGCTTCTTCCAGCGCCTTGTTGAACTCGTCCGCCGTCGTCACCGCGCGCCCGGGCACGCCCATGCCCCTGGCGAGCGCCACGAAGTCGATCGCCGGCCGGTCGATCTTCAGCATGTCCATCGCACGCTGTCCCGGCTCGCCGGCGCCGACCCCGTCGAACTCGCCGCGCAGAATCTGATAGATGCGATTTGCGAACACAATCGTGACGACGTTGAGGCTTTCGCGCGCCTGCGTCCACAAAGCCTGGATGGTGTACATCGCGGAACCGTCGCCGACCATGCAGATCACCTTGCGGTCGGGACATGCAACCGCCGCGCCAGTCGCCACCGGCGGCGAGAAGCCGATCGAGCCGCCCATGTTCTGCAGCCAGTCATGCGGTTTCGCTACCGCGGTCGGCGGGAAGAACTGCCTCCCCGTGGTGATGGACTCGTCGACCACGATGGCGTTTTCCGGGATCGCCATCGCGATCGCCTGCGCGATGCTGGCGTGGTTGAGCGCGCCGGTGGGCTTTGCGATGTCCATCGGCTTCTGCGGCACGACGTCGGCGGGTTTGGCGCCGAGCGCGTGGGCCAGCGCTTCCAGCGCGCCGACGGAATTTTCGCCGCCAGCGGTGACGCGATGCACCTCGCAGCCGTCGGGCTTCAGCATGCTCGGCTTGTTCGGGTAGGCGAAGAAGGCGACGGGATCGTTGGCCTCGACCAGCACGATGTTCTTGAAATCCTTCAGGATCGGCAGCGCCAGCTCGATCACGTAAGGGATGCGGTCGATCGCGAAACGTCCGCGGCCGCGCGCCATCTTCGGGTTGTAGGTCTGGCCCATCACCTTGCAGCCGGTCTTGCCCGCGATCTGCTGCGCCAGCGCCAGGCCCTTTTCGGTAAGCGCGCTGCCGGTGAGCAGCAGGAGATTCTGCGCGCCGCCGCTGCGCAGCACCTTCGCGGCATGATCGACGGCCTGCGAGGAATAATTGGCGCGCTGCATCTCGCCGTTCGCCAGCGCGATGCCGTCGGCCTCGTTCCAGGCGGTATCGGCGGGCAGGATCAGCGTTGCGATCTGCGGCGGCGAGCTTTTGGCAGCCGCAATCGCCGCGGCGCCGTCGGCGGCAACGGACTTGGCATCGGGCGAGGTGCGCACCCAAGCCGACATCGGCCGCGCCAGACCCTCGATGTCGGAGGTCAGCGGCGCGTTGTAGCCGATGTGATAGGTCGCGTGCTGGCCGACGATGTTGACGATGCCGGAATTGGCCTTCTTGGCGTTGTGCAGATTGGCGAGACCGTTGGCGAGGCCCGGGCCGAGATGCAGCAGCGTCGAGGCCGGCGAGCCCTTCATGCGGAAATAGCCGTCGGCCGCGCCCGTCACCACGCCCTCGAACAGGCCGAGCACGCAGCGCATGCCCTCGACGCGATCGAGCGCTGCGACAAAATGCATCTCCGAGGTGCCGGGATTGGTGAAGCAGACGTCCACGCCGCCTGCGACCAATGTCCGCACCAGACTTTCCGCACCGTTCATCGCTCCGCCCCTTGTCGCTTTGGTTTTTCGGGTTGCTCTTGGCTGGCTGGCAGATCAACCATTGTTCACGCGTTTCGTCAAAGGCTTAGCCGGGAAGGCAGCCATCGCCCCTCGCATGTTGTCTTTTTTAACCGGGGCTAACGAAAATGCCTTTGGTCACGCGCTCGTTGCTTGCACAGGCGTTCCCGTTATGGCCTGTCTCGCGGCAGCGGCCGAAATCGATTTGCGAGGAATTAAAGATGATCAGGGGGCTTGGTTGGTTGTGCGCGGCGGCGGCGATGCTGGCGGCAGGCCACGCGCACGCGGAGGGTTTTGGCTTCGACATCGGCGACGTCATGGGCGGCGGGCCGAATTTCCGCGGCGGAAGCTACAGCCGTTCGAGCCCGATCCCGCGCGGCACGGTGATGCTCGCGGGTTATGCGCCCGGCACCATCGTCATCCACACCGCCGAGCGCCGGCTCTATCTGGTGCAGGGGAACGGCCAGGCGATCAGCTACGGCATCGGCGTCGGCCGCGACGGCTTTCGCTGGAGCGGAACCCACCGCATTACCGCAAAAAAGGAATGGCCGGCCTGGACGCCGCCGGCGCAGATGCTGCGCCGCCGCCCCGACCTGCCGCGCCACATGCCCGGCGGCGTCGAGAACCCGCTCGGTGCGCGCGCGATGTATCTCGGCTCGACGCTCTACCGCATCCACGGCTCCAACGAGCCGGAGACGATCGGCCAGGCGGTGTCGTCCGGCTGCTTCCGCATGACCAACGAAGACGTCGTCGATCTCTACAGCCGCGTCCCCGTCGGCACCACGGTGGTGGTGAAGAACTAGCGCCAGCACGGCGGAAGTCCGGCGTCCCGGCGCGCGGGCCTTGCCCGCGTCCTCCGATTGCGTCAGCGTCGCGACCATGAACAGACCTCGCCGGCATATTGCCTTCATCGCGGCGGCGCTGGCGGCGTTGACGATCTCGCTCGCCGTTCCGCCGACCGCCGCGGCCGAGTTGCCGGCGATCGCGGCGCGCCAGAAGGCCGAGAAGAAGAATTTCACCGACAGCGAGATCGTCGACGGCTTCATGAAGACGGCGTTCGGCGCCGAATATCATCTCGCCGGCCGCGTCGACCGCATCCGCAAATACGAGGTGCCGGTGCGCGTGTTCGCCGACGGCGCCCGGGCCGACCGCAAGGCGCAGATCCGCAGGATCGTCGCCGACATCGCCGCGCGCGTGAAGCATCTCGACATCGCCATGGTGGACGACAACGACGACGCCAACGTGCTGGTCAAGCTGGTGCGCGACCGCGACCTCTACCGCACCATCTCGGCCTTCTACGGCGGCGCGCGGGCCAAGGAGATCAAGACCACGCTCGACCCGCAATGCCTGTCCGGCTTCCGCAAGAACGAGAAGTTCGAGATCGAGCATTCCGACGTGATCCTCACCGTCGACAACGGCGACTTCGTCTTCCTCGACTGCGCCTATGAGGAGCTGCTGCAATCGCTCGGCCCGATCAACGACACCGCGTCGGTGCCGTGGACCATGTTCAACGACAACGTCTCCATGGGCTATTTCGACGTCTACGACCAGTACCTGCTCAACCTGCTCTACGATCCCCGCATCAAGGCCGGCATGACCGTGCAGGAGGTGCGGGCGGTGCTGCCCGCCGTGCTCGCGGACGTGCGGGCCTGGGTGAAGCAGGTGAATAATCTGGCGGAGTGAGCGGGGCGCTCGCGCCGCATACTCTGCTGTCGCCCGGCGAAAGCCGGGACGACAGGTCGGAGGGCGGGTTAGCGAAGCTAACCCGCCGTTGCTCAAATGGCGGATTACGCCTTCGGCTAATCCGCCCTTCGATTTGGCGTGATCACCCGCTCAGTGCTTCATCTGCTCGAAGATCACCACCGTGCCGGTCGGCTCCGGCGCATGCGGCTTCAGGCTGGTCAGCGTGCCGTCCGACCAGTCGGCGAGGCTGATGACCTGGCTGGTCTGGACGTCGCTCGCCGACGTTTCGGCCGGCTCCAGCACCTTGAGGCCGCTCTGATCCAGGAAGAAGGTGTGATCGCCGAACAGGTCGGTCAGTTGGGCCGTCACCGGATGGCTGTCGGGGAGAACCTCCGCCTGCATCTGGTCCAGCGTTTGCTTGAGCTGCGTTTCGTTCAATCTCATGGCCGGTCCTTTCCGGATGTGAGCCGCCGCCTGCGCGAGCTTAGGCGGAGCGACTTTCCCGCATGCAAGTCGAACGAACGCCATTGCGATGCGTTCCCGGCGGCGCAGCAGATATCCGCTGCTGGAACCCGCGCCACATATGTGAACGGTCACGGATGTGGCAGCAGGCGATATACCGCGACTTCCTCCCCGCGCGAGAGCATGATCCGCTCGCGGCTGAAGCCGCATTTTTCGAGCACGCGGCAGGAGGCGCCGTTGCCGACGACCACCAAACCAACGAGCGACGGCAATGCGAGAGGCGACTTCGCGATTCCAATCAGCGCGGCGGCGATTTCGCTGGCGAGCCCCCTGCCCCAAAGCTCGCGCTTCAGGGTGTAGAGCAGCTCGAACTCCTGCACACCGTCGACCAAGGCATGGCGGATTCCCGCCCGGCCGGCGAATTCGCCAGCACTCGTTCGCAGCGCCCACAAGCCAAAGCCGTGCCGATCCCAATGCGCAATGGCAGTGGCGAGATAGGCCGCCGTCGCCTCCGGCGAGCGCACGCCGCCGAGGTAGCGGGACACGCCGGGATCGAGGTGCAAGGCCACGAGATCCGCCAGATGTTCTTCGCGGAGTCTTTCGCCGATCAGGCGTGTGGTGGCGAATGTTTCCATGAGATGGAAGCCGTAGGATGGGTTGAGCCCTCGCGAAACCCATCATGCCTCAGCGACAAAGATGATGGGTTTCGCTTTCGCTCTACCCATCCTACACTTTGCCCTTGCCGCAGATGTCCTTGAGCGCCTGCCATTCCGCGTCGGTTAGCAGTGGCGGTCCCTTCGGGGTCTGGTCTTCCCTGCTCATCCTTGCGAGCCGGTCCTCGGACAAGGGATGGGTCGAGATGATGGTGAGGCCCTTGCCGCCCTCCTTGCCGGTGACGCGCAGCATCAGCTCGCCCATCGCCTTCGGCGGGCGGCCGAGCTTCTGCATCACTTCGATCGAGAAAGTGTCGGCGGCGGTCTCGGCCTCGCGCGAATAGGACGAGGTGACCAGCGTCTGCGCGGCGAAGATCACCGCGGTCGAGCCGGTGATGTCGCCGAACAGGAGGCCGATCAGGAACGAGGTGCCGCCGTTGTGGATCAGGCCGCGCATGTTGTCGCGATTCCTGAGATGGCCGAGCTCGTGCGCGATCACGCCGGCGACCTCGTCGGGGTTGTTTGCCTTGGCGATCAGGCTGTCGAACACGATGACCTTGCCGCCGGGCAGCGCCAGCGCATTCGGAATATCGCTCGACATCACGGAAGACTGCACCGAAGTGTCCATGCCTGCGGCGCTGCGCAGCTTGGTGACGAGCTTGTCGAAGGCCGCCTGGCCGGCGGGGCTGGCGTTGCAGGCCTTCTCGCCGAACACCAGCTTGACCTGCTTCTCGGCAACCTCGCCGAACCGGCGCTCGAAGGATTCCGGCACCAACGGCGCGAGACGGTCGGCGGCGAGCGGCACGCCGTAAAACGTGACCAGCACGATCGAGGCGACCGCGGCAAGCGACCAGCCGACGATCTTCGCCACGCCGCGCCGGCCGATATGATGCTCGTCGAGATCGGTGGCGCGGGAGGCGAGCTCGGCTGCCAGTGCGGCATCGCGAATCTCCAGCCGCGCGAGCGGCGGCGCGGTCCGGCAGGACAGGCGTAGCGTGCCCGGCGCCGAGTCGGCGCGGCGGATATCGGCATAGGCCCATGTCGCCCTGGTCTCGCCGTCGACCGCGATGCCGAGCGCGTCGCCGAAGGCGAGCGCGGCGGCGTGGCGCCGGCTCGACGTGCCGTCGAAATAGATCACGGCATCGCCGTCGGTCACGGCCATGGGTCAGAACCCGCCGACATCGAGGCCGTCGGCGATGCCCTCGCCGACCGCGGTGGCAAGGTCGCCCCTGGCGCTGACATTGGCGGCGGCGGCAATGTTGAGGACGACGGTCGTTTCCAGCACCCTGGCCCAGAGATCGCGCGTCAGATAAAGCCGGGAGACGACGCTGAGCGCCAGCGCAAGCACCATGTAGCCGACGACCGTCACGACGATGAACGGGATATTCTGCACGACGCCGTCAAGCCCCTTGGCGGCGGAAGCCGCGCTGCCGCCGCCGACCAGCGCACCGGCGCCGCCGATGAGGGCGCCGAACACCGTACCCAGCAGCATGTACCAGCCGATCGTCTTCCAATAGAGCCCCTGCAACGCGGCGGCTTCCAGCTTCGAATGCAGGGTGACGCCGCCGAAGCGAATGCCCGACACCCACCATTGCCACTCCACGGCCTTGTAGTGGGCGTAGAGGAAGGGCAGCGCCGGAAACAGGATGAAGGCGAACGGGGTGACCAGCCAAAGCCACCAGATGCGCTTGAAGAATTCCCAGCCGGAGCTGGTGAAATCGCCCTGTAGATCGCCGTACCAGGAATTCCGCATCTTGTAGCGTTCGAGTTCGGCGGCGCGCCAGGGCCAGGCGAGGCCGAGCGTCACGACGGCGAGCAGCGCCCACAGCGACGCCAGCAAGGCGTAGGCCCAGCCCGAGCCGGTCATCCAGAACCGCACGCCGCGCCACACCGTGCGGGTCAGCCGGTAGCGCCGCGCGCGAAAAATCGCGAACTGGCCGAAGACATAGAAGGCGGCGATCAGCGGAATGGAGCCCAGCGCCTGCATGTGCTCGGCTTCAATGGTGAGCAGGAAAAAGGCGACGTTGAGCGGCAGGAGGATCGCCATCGCAATCAGAAAGCCGATCAGAAGCTCGCGGCCGCGGCCGGTATATTCGGCGGCATCGCCATCGATCACCGTGTTCGACCAGAGGTGGCGGCGGATGTCGGTGAGCAGCCAGAACCGGTAGAAGCCGAGCGTCACCAGCTCGAGGGCGGCGCCGCGCGCGACCAGATCGAGGAACCCCTTGCGATCGCCCACTAAATCGAGCTTCGCCGGCAATGGCGGCGGTGCGGATACAGGCAGCACGGGCACCGCCGGCGGCGGCACGATCGGGGGCCGGGCGAACTGGTTCACGGGATGGCTCCAGGCAGAATCACGGGTTGATTACAGCACGGATTAGTCGCCGGAAGTGTGATGGAGGTTTCAGAGGGGGGGGGGCCAGATCTCCGACCCTCGGACACCCGCCAAACCCTCATGGTGAGGAGCCCACCCGCCTTCGGCGGGCTCCTCAGAGGGCGGTGAATGTGGCTCAAGCGTCATTGCGAGGAGCGACAGCGACGAAGCAATCCAACTTTCTTGATGCGGCGCAATGGATTGCTTCGCTTCCGCCTTCGCTCTTCGAGCTACGGCGGACAAGTCGCTCGCAATGACGGCCGTGGTGCTGCTACGCCGTCTTGTCGAACAGCTCGCGGCCGATCAGCATGCGGCGGATTTCGGACGTGCCGGCACCGATCTCGTAGAGCTTGGCGTCGCGCAGCAGGCGGCCGGTGGGATATTCATTGATGTAGCCGTTGCCGCCGAGCAGCTGGATCGCGTCCAGCGCGCATTGCGTGGCCTTTTCGGCGGCATAGAGGATGGCGCCGGCGGCGTCCTCGCGGGTGGTCTCGCCGCGGTCGCAGGCCTTTGCCACCGCATACACATAGGCGCGCGAGGCGTTCATCGTGGTGTACATGTCGGCGAGCTTGCCCTGCACCAATTGGAAGGCGCCGATCGGCTGGCCGAACTGCTTGCGCTCGTGCACGTAAGGCAGCACCACGTCCATGCAGGCCTGCATGATGCCGATCGGGCCCGCCGCGAGCACCGCGCGCTCATAGTCGAGGCCGCTCATCAGCACGCCAACGCCCTTGCCGACGTCGCCGAGCACGTTTTCCGCGGGCACCTCGCAATCCTGAAACACCAATTCGCAGGTGTCGGAGCCGCGCATGCCGAGCTTGTCGAGCTTCTGCGCGGTGGAAAATCCCTTCATGCCCTTTTCGATGATGAAAGCGGTGATGCCGCGCGGCCCCGCATTGGCATCGGTCTTGGCGTAGACCACCAGCGTGTCGGCGACCGGGCCGTTGGTGATCCACATCTTGTTGCCGTTGAGCACGAAGCGGTCGCCCTTCCTGTCGGCGCGGGTCTTCATCGAGACCACGTCGCTTCCGGCGCCGGGCTCGGACATCGCGAGCGAGCCGACATGGTCGCCGGAGATCAGTTTCGGCAGATATTTTCGCTTCTGCGCCTCGTTGCCGTTGCGGCGGATCTGGTTGACGCAGAGGTTGGAATGGGCGCCGTAGGACAGGCCGACCGCGGCGGAGGCGCGCGACATCTCTTCAACGGCGAGGCAATGCTCGAGATAGCCGAGGCCCGCTCCGCCATATTCCTCTTCCACCGTGATGCCGTGCAGGCCGAGCGCGCCGATCTTCGGCCAGAGATCGCGCGGGAACTGGTTGGTGCGGTCGATCTCGGCGGCGCGCGGGGCGATCTCGTTGGAGGAAAAATCGTGCACGGTCTCGCGGATCGCGTCCGCGGTCTCGCCGAGATCGAAATTGAACATTTTGGGCGCGTTGGCGATCATGGCGGGCCTCCGGGCAATACTTGCTTTGTTGCCCAAGCATTTAGCCCCTGGCCGCGCCGTTGTCACGGGAAAACGATACGGCACCGTATCATTTTTTAACGATGCGTCCCGCAAAACTCCGCCCTTGCGACCGGCCGCGCCCCGGGGTGTAATAGGGTAAAACATTGCCCCGCCGGCCATGTACCGGCGAGGGAGGCTCACGGGAGAAGCAACATGCACGGGACGGTCGAACTCGCGGGTGACGATCAACTGCGCGAAGCGCACGAAAAAGCCTGGTCGATGCCGCTCGAAGACTTCGACCCCGGCGATCCCGAGCTGTTCCGCACGGATACGCACTGGCCGTATTTCGACCGGCTGCGCAAGGAAGCGCCGATCCACTACTGCAAGGACTCGATGTTCGGCCCGTACTGGTCGGTAACGAAGTACAACGACATCATGGCGGTCGACACCAATCACGGCGCGTTCTCGTCGGCCGCGGCGCTCGGCGGCATCACCATCCGAGACGTGCCGCCGGACCTGCGCCGTGAAAGCTTCATCGCCATGGACCAGCCGCGCCATTCTGCGCAGCGCAAGACCGTGGCGCCGATGTTCACGCCGGCCAATCTCGACGAACTCGCCGTCAACATCCGCCAGCGCTCGGCGAGCTGCCTCGACAATCTTCCGGTCAACGAAGCGTTCGATTTCGTCGACACCGTCTCGATCGAATTGACCACGCAGATGCTGGCGGTGCTGTTCGATTTCCCCTGGGAGGACCGCCGCAAGCTGACGCGTTGGTCGGATGTCGCAACCACCCTGCCCGGCGTCGGCGGCCTGGTCGAGACCGAGGACGAACGGCAGGCCGTGCTGATGGAATGCGCGACCTATTTCGCAAGACTCTGGAAGGAGCGCCAGAGCGGGCCGCCGCGCAACGACCTGTTGTCGATGATGGCGCACAATGAAGCGACGCGCGACATGGACCCGAAGAATTTCCTCGGCAATCTGATCCTGCTGATCGTCGGCGGCAACGACACCACGCGCAACACCATGTCGGGCAGCCTCTATGCCCTGCACAAATATCCGGACCAGTACCGGAAGCTGCGCGAGAACCCGGCGCTGCTTGACACCTTCGTGCCCGAGGTGATCCGCTGGCAGACGCCGCTGGCGCATATGCGCCGCACTGCGCTCGCCGATATCGAGATCGGCGGCAAGCAGATCAAAAAGGGCGACAAGGTGGTGATGTGGTACGTCTCCGGCAACCGCGACGAGGAAGTGATCGACAGGCCGTATGACTTCATCATCGACCGCGCGCGGCCGCGCACGCATATCTCGTTCGGCTTCGGCATCCACCGTTGCATCGGCATGCGCCTCGCCGAGCTGCAGCTGAAGATCATCTGGGAAGAGATCTTCAAGCGCTTCGACCGGATCGACGTGGTTGGCGAGCCGAAGCGGGTTAACTCCAGCTTCATCAAGGGCTACGAGACCTTACCCGTACGCATTGCCGCATAGCCAATAAAGCCAAGACGGCTGCGGCCATTGCGCGTAACATGGACCCAAACAGACTCGAATTCGGGAACGAACACGATGAACGTCCACACCGCCGTCCGACCCGACAAGGCCGAACGCCTCGCCCGCGCGCGCGAGGAAGCCTATTCGACTCCGCTGAAGGATTTCCATCCCGGCAAGCCTAAGCTATTCCAGGACGACACGCTGTGGCCGTGGTTCGAGCGGCTGCGCAAGGAAGAGCCGGTGCATTACTGCACCAACGCGCCGATCGAGCCGTATTGGTCGGTCGTGAAGTACAACGACATCATGACGGTCGACACCAGCCACCATCTGTTCTCGTCGGACGCGGCGCTTGGCGGCATCAACATCCGCGACGCTCCGGTCGGCTATGACTGGCCGAGTTTCATTGCGATGGACCAGCCGAAGCACTCGTCGCAGCGCAAGACGGTGTCGCCGATGTTCACGCCGACGCACCTGGATGAGCTCGCCAAATTGATCCGCCAGCGCACGATCAAGGTGCTGGAGGGCCTGCCGCGCAACGAGACGTTCAACTGGGTCGATCGCGTCTCGATCGAGCTGACCACGCAAATGCTGGCGACGCTGTTCGACTTCCCGTTCGAGGAACGGCGCAAGCTGACGCGCTGGTCCGACGTCTCCACCGCGCTGCCCAAGAGCGGCGTCGTCTCTTCGCCGGAGGAGCGCCGGCGCGAGATGGACGAGTGCTACGCCTACATGTCGAAGCTGTGGAACGAGCGGGTCAACGCGCCGCCGAAGAACGACCTCTTGTCGATGATGGCGCACAGCCCTGCCACCCGGCACATGGACCCCGACAATCTGATGGGTAACCTCATCCTGCTCATCGTCGGCGGCAACGACACCACGCGGAACACCATGACCGGCTCGGTGCTGGCATTGAACGAAAACCCCGATCAATACAAGAAGCTGCGCGAAAACCCTGATCTGATCGAGTCCATGGTGCCGGAGGTGATCCGCTGGCAGACGCCGCTCGCCCATATGCGGCGCACGGCCCTGGTCGATACCGAGCTCGGCGGCAAGAAGATCAAGAAGGGCGACCGCGTCGTGATGTGGTACGTCTCCGGCAACCGCGACGAGGAAGTTATCGAGAAGCCGGACGAGTTCATCATCGACCGGGCCCGCCCGCGCACGCATCTGTCGTTCGGCTTCGGCATCCACCGCTGCGTCGGCATGCGCCTCGCCGAATTGCAGCTGCGCATCGTCTGGGAGGAGATCTTGCAGCGGTTCGAGCGGATCGAGGTGGTCGGCGAGCCGAAGCGGATCTATTCGAGCTTCATCAAGGGCTACGAGACGCTGCCCGTGCGCATTCCCGGCTAAGGCGCAATCGGCATGAGCGGGACGGAGCGCCTCAAGCAACTCGCCGGCATCATGGAACTGCCTGGCTTCCCGAAAGCATCGGGCATGCGCGTTGTATCGGCCGAGCCCGGCAAGGTGACGATGGCGCTCGCCAGGCGGCCGGACCTGATGCAGTTCTTCGGTCATTTCCACGGCGGCGTCATCACTGCGCTTGCCGACCATGCCGCGGGGGCCTGCGCCACGTCGTCGATGCCCGAAGGCAAGATCGCGGTGACGGTCGAGATCAAGATCAACTTTCTCGCGCCCGCGGACGGCGAGGAAATCATCGCGCGGGCCGAAACCATCCAGGGCGGCTCCACCATCGGCGTCGTCAAGGTCGAGGTGGTCTCGCTGAAAGCGGGCGCCGAGCGTACTTGCGCCTTTGCGACCGCCACCATGCGCGCGATGGATCTGCCGGCTGGCTTCCGCTGAGTACCAGCCTATACAATTCCGGCATAGCGGCTGAAGCGAGATGAGAAGAGAAGCAAGGGAGCTTCCGGTCTAAAGCCTTGGGCTGCGCAACCATGCGCGCATGCCCGAGGCCCAAATGAACATCGCCGCGCCCGCTGCCGCCGTCCAGACCGACTGGCCGAACGCCATCTACCGCACGCTGAAGGCGCATCACGTTGCGCAAATCTCCTACGTGCCGGATGCCGGCCATTCCCGGCTGATCGAGCTGTCGCACGCCGATCCCGCGATTGCGACCACGGTGCTGACCACCGAGGAGGAGGGCGTGGCGCTTTCCGCCGGCGCCTGGCTCGGCGGCGACCGCGCGGTGCTGCTGATGCAATCCAGCGGGGTGGGCAACTGCATCAACATGCTGTCGCTGCTGGCGAACTGCCGCTTCCCGTTCCTCACGCTGGTGACCATGCGCGGCGAATGGGCCGAGTTCAATCCGTGGCAGATCCCGATGGGCAAGGCGACCGCGCAGGCCTTCGAGATCATGGGCGTCACCGTGTTCCGCCTGGAACGGCCGGAAGATGCCGAGGAAGTCGTTTCTGCCGCCTGCTCGCTCGCCTTCGAAAGCGACCAGCCAATCGCGATCCTGATCTCGCAGCGCATGCTCGGCCGCAAGAAGTGGACGGAGACCAAGTGATGAAGAACTCCCTGCTCGATCGCCGCGAGGCGGTGAGGGCGCTGCTGCAAGGCCGCGGCGATCTGCTGGTCGTCACAGGCCTCGGCTCGTCCTCCTACGACGTGTTCGACGCCGGCGACCATGCCGGCAATTTCTATCTCTGGGGCGCGATGGGCGGCGCGGCGGTGATGGGCCTCGGGCTGGCCCAGGCCCAACCGAAGCGGCCCGTGCTCGTCATCACCGGCGACGGCGAGCAGTTGATGGGCATCGGCGGTCTGCTGACGATTGCCGCGCGCAAGCCGCAGAACCTTTCGATTGCCGTGCTCGACAACGGGCATTTTGGCGAGACCGGCATGCAGCGCAGCCACTCCGGCCTCGGCGCCCGGCTCGACGAGATCGCGCGCGGCGCGGGCATTGCCTCGGTGGTCGAGATCACGGACATGGAGGGCATCGCGACGTTTCGCAGCGAGGTTCATCGACTCGCTGATGGCCCGAAGCTGGCGCTGATCCGGATTTCAACTGACCATGTCGATCGCGCGCTACCGCCGCGCGACGGCGTGTTCCTGAAGAACCGTTTCCGCCAGCATCTTGGACTTGCGGTGACGTGAGCCCGGCGTCACCCGAGCCTGATGTCCCACAGGCCTTCGCTGCGGCAGGCGGCGGTTTCGCTGCGCAGCAGCTCGGTGACGACGGAGGTGGCGGTCGAATCGGGATGATCGATCGGCGAGGCGATGACGAGCTCGCGCATCGGCGCCTGGCCGGAGATGGCGGCGGCCTCGAGCCGCTTCGCGTCGATCTCGCCGCGCACCGAGGATGGCGGCAGCAGCGAATAGCCGAGCCCCTCCTCGACCAGGCTGGTCAGCACGCGGAAGGAATCCGCTTCCAGCTGCACATCGAGCTTCAGCTTGCGCTTTGCCGCGGCGCGCTCGATCAGCGCGCGCAGGCCGTGCGAATGGCTGGGCAGCACCAGCTTCTGGCGCAGCAGCCAGTCCATGCCGACCTGCTTCTTCTTCGCAAGGCCCGAGCCGCGCGGTCCCACCGCGACGATGCGGTCGCGCCCGAGACTCTGGATCGCCAGATGCAGATCGGCCGAGGGGCCGTAGATGATGGCGAGATCCATCTCGCCGCGATGCAGCCATTCGATCAGATGGCCGCTGTAGCTCTCGACGATGCAGAGCGAAATGCCGGGATAAGTCTCGACCGTGCGGCGCGCCAGCCGCGCCGACAGCACGCAGCTCACGGTCGGGACCAGCCCCAGCACGACGCGCCCCGAGGGGGCGCCGGCCGCCGACTGGATGTCGTCGCGGATCTGGTCGATCTGCCGCACGATGCCCGACGTGCGCGCCAGCAGCAGCCGGCCGGCCTCGGTCAACACCATTCCCCTGCCGCTGCGGGTGAACAGTTCCGCGCGCAGCTCATGCTCCAGCAGCTTGATCTGGCGGCTCAGCGCCGGCTGCGCGATCCTGAGCTTGTCGGAGGCTTTGCTCAGGCTGCCGAGTTCGGCTACGCAACTGAACGTCCTGAGCTGACGGAAATCCATGCTTGCCGGTCTTGGAATGCGGGGCCATACGCTATAACAATCGAGCATAGGGAGTCCGCGGTGGTTTCACAATAACAACGACGCAACATCAACCCGATGCCACCGACGGAAATCGAACCATGAGCCAAGAAAAACATCACGAACAACATCACGAAGCCGACTATTCCGACATCCGCGACGCCGTCGCCAAGCTGTGCGCCCAGTTTCCCGGCGAATACTGGCGCAAGCTCGACCGCGAGATGGCTTACCCCACCGACTTCGTCAATGCGCTGACCGAAGCCGGCTACCTCTCGGTGCTGATCCCGGAAGAGTATGGCGGCGCAGGCCTGAAGCTGTCGGCGGCGACTGCGATCCTGGAAGAAATCCACCGCAGCGGCTGCAATGCAGGGGCCTGCCACGCCCAGATGTACACCATGGGCACGGTGCTGCGGCACGGCAGCAAGGCGCAGAAGGAAAAGTGGCTGCCGCAGATCGCGAGCGGCAAGCTGCGCCTGCAGGCGTTCGGCGTCACCGAGCCGACCAGCGGCACGGACACGTCGTCGCTGAAGACGGTGGCGCGCAAGGAGGGCAATGACGGCTACATCGTCAACGGCCAGAAGATATGGACCAGCCGCGCCGAATATTCCGACCTGATGGTGCTGCTGGCGCGCACCACGCCGAAGGAGCAGGCGAAGAAGCGCACCGAGGGCCTGTCGGTATTCCTCGTCGACATGCGCGAGGCGCGCAAGGCGGGGCTGACCATCCGCCCGATCCGCACCATGATGAACCATTCCACCACGGAAGTGTTCTTCACCGACATGAAGGTGCCGGCGGAAAACCTCATCGGCGACGAGGGCAAGGGATTCCGCTACATCCTGTCAGGCATGAATGCCGAGCGCATCCTGATCGCGTCGGAATGCATCGGCGATGCCAAATGGTTCATCGAGAAGGCCTCCACTTACGCGAAGGAGCGCGCGGTGTTCGGCCGGCCGATCGGCCAGAACCAGGGCATTCAGTTCCCGATCGCCAAGGCCTATGCCTCGATGCGCGCGGCGGAATTGATGGTGAAGGAAGCCACACGCAAATATGAAGCCGGGCTCGATTGCGGCGCCGAGGCCAACATGGCCAAGATGCTGGCGGCGGACGCGTCCTGGGAAGCGGCCAATGCCGCGATCCAGACCCATGGCGGCTTCGGCTTCGCCGAGGAATACGACGTCGAGCGAAAATTCCGCGAGACGCGGCTCTACCAGGTGGCGCCGATCTCGACCAACCTGGTGCTGTCCTTCATCGCCGAGCACGTGCTCGGCATGCCCCGCTCCTACTGAGAGGCGAGAATGCTGCCACTTCAGGGAATCGTCGTCATTGCGGTGGAACAGGCGGTGGCCGCGCCGTTCTGCTCCTCGCGCCTTGCGGACGCCGGCGCGCATGTCATCAAGATCGAGCGGCCGGAGGGCGATTTCGCCCGCGGCTATGACGCCGCCGCCAAGGGCCAGAGCAGCTATTTCGTCTGGCTCAACCGCGGCAAGGATTCGGTCGTCATCGATCTCGCGACCAAAGAGGGCCGGCAATCGCTGGAAGAATTGATCGCGAGCGCCGACGTGCTGTTGCAGAACCTCAAGCCGGGATCGATGGACAAGCTCGGCTTCGCGCTGGAGCGGCTGCGCAAGGATTATCCCTCGCTGGTCACCTGCACCATCAGCGGTTACGGCGACGATGGCCCATACGCGCACCGCAAGGCCTATGACCTCCTGATCCAGGCCGAGAGCGGGCTTTGCTCCATCACCGGCGGCCCGGAAGGCGCCTCGCGCGTCGGCATGTCGATCGTGGATGTGGCGACCGGCGCCACCGCGCACGCCGCGATCCTGGAGGCGCTGATCGGACGCGGCCGCACCGGCAAGGGCGCCGATATCCGAATCTCCATGTTCGACGTCATGGCGGACTGGTGCACGGTGCCGCTGCTCAATGCCGAGGACGGCAAGCCGCCGCAGCGCATGGGCCTCGCCCACCCGTCGGTTGCGCCTTACGGCGTGTTCCGCTCGAAAGACGGCAAGGACGTGCTGATCTCGATCCAGAGCGAGCGCGAGTGGAAGACGCTCTGCGCCAAGGTGTTGGGCCAGCCCGACCTGCCCGGCGATCCGCGCCTGGCCAACAATGTCGAGCGTGTGAAGAACCGTTCACTCACAGACAAGACGGTGGCGGACAGTTTTGCCAGACTGACGCGCGATGAGCTCCTGACCAAGCTGGCGGATGCCGACATTGCCTTTGCCGAAGTGAACACGATGGAAGATCTTTCCAGGCATCCGCATCTGCGGCGCATCGAGGTCGACACGCCGAACGGCAAGGTGAGCTATCCGGCGCCGGCCGCGATTGTGGTCGGCGAGCAGCGAACATACGGCGCGGTGCCCGGGATCGGCGACCACCACGAACTGCCCAAGAGACTGTCAAAGGCCCAACCCGTCAGGAAGTCGTCATGAGTGAAGCGGCCGACGCGGGCGAGAAGCCCGACATCGATCACTTGCGGCAATGGATCGGCCGCACCGAGGAAGCGACCGACATCGTCACCGCGCAGCTCGTCAAGGGCCTGCGCGCGACGCTGTTCCAGGAGATCGGCCAGCCGAAGACGGGCGATGCCGCGCCCTTCACCACGCATTGGTGCCTGGCGCCGCCGGTGTTTGCGATGTCGCAGCTGAGCCAGGACGGCCACCCGACCCGCGGCGGGTTCCTGCCGCCGGTGCCGCTGCCGCGCCGGATGTGGGCCGGCGGCCAGCTGGAAATCCTCGAGGCGCTACGCGTCGGCGACGAGGTGAAGCGCGCCTCGCGCATCTCGGACGTGACGCTGAAGAGCGGCTCCACCGGCACGCTATGCTTCGTCGCGGTCGATCATGAGATCACGACGCCGCGGGGAACTGCGATCAAGGAGCGCCACGACATCGTCTACCGCGAAGCGACCAGCGGGCCGCAGGTGGCGCCGAAGGCCCTGCCTCCGCCACCCGCCGCCAAACATCGCGAGACCCACGTCTCCGATCCCGTGCTGCTGTTCCGCTATTCGGCGCTGACCTTCAACGGCCACCGCATCCATTACGACCGCGACTACGTCACCAAGGTGGAGGGTTATCCGGGCCTCGTCTTCCACGGCCCGCTGCAGGCCTCGTTCATCATCGAGTTCGCGGCCAAGCTGCACGACGGCAGGCCGCCGAAGAAATTCGTCTATCGCGGACTGCAGCCACTGTTCGAAGGCAGCGAGTTTTCGATCAATGCCAACGACGACGGCGCCGGCGGCATGGAGTTGTGGACCGCGAATGCGCAGGGACAGCCGACGATGAAGGGTGTGGCGACGTGGTAGCAACAACCGTCATTGCGAGCGAAGCGAAGCAATCCAGCTTTCCTTCGCCGCGACAAGAAAGCTGGATTGCTTCGTCGCTTCGCTCCTCGCAATGACGGAATAGGGACAGGCCGATGTCATCGCGCAAGCCAGCCAAAACAAAATCCGTCACCGTCAAGGACGCCACCTTCGATCTGCTGCGCGCGTTCGGCATCAAAAAAGTGTTCGGCAATCCCGGCTCGACCGAATTGCCCTTCCTCGCCGACTGGCCCGACGACATCGACTATGTGCTGGGGTTGCAGGAAGCCTCCTGCATCGGTATGGCCGACGGCTATGCGCAGGCGACGCGCAATGCCGGCTTCGTCAATTTGCATTCGGCGGCCGGCGTCGGCAACGCGCTCGGCAATATCTACACCGCGCATCGCAACCAGACGCCGCTGGTCATCACCGCGGGCCAGCAGGCGCGCTCGATCCTGCCGTTGCAGGCCTTCCTCTACGCCGAACGGGCGTCCGAATTCCCGCGGCCCTACGTGAAATTCAGCGTCGAGCCGGCGCGGCCGGAAGACGTGCCGGCGGCGATCGCGCGCGCCTATTACACGGCGATGCAGCCGCCCTGCGGGCCGACTTTCGTCTCCGTGCCGATCGACGACTGGACGCACGCGGCCTCGCCGGTCGAGGCGCGCCAGGTCACTCGCGAGCTCGGGCCCGATCCGTCGTCGATGAAGGCGCTGGCGGCGGCGATTGCCGAAGCCAGGCGCCCTGCCCTCGTCGTCGGCCCCGTTGTCGATCGCGCACAGGCGGTCGATCTCATGGTCGAGGTCGCCGAGAAAGCAAGGGCCGCGGTCTGGGTCAGCCCGTTCTCGGCGCGCTGCTCCTTTCCGGAGCGGCATCCGCAATTCGCGGGTTTTCTGCACGCCTCGCCGGGGCAACTCTCCGACTCGTTGGGTCTTCATGATCTCGTCGTGGTTATCGGCGCGCCGGTGTTCACCTTCCATGTCGAGGGCCACGCCTCGATCTTCGACGGCGGCACGACCATCTTCCAGATCACCGACGATCCGACCGCCGCCGCGGTGACGCCGCGCGGCACCAGCATCGTCGCGACCATGAAGCCAGCGCTTACCATGCTGCTCGACCTGTTGCCGGAGGCAAAGCGCGCCACGCCGGGCGGCCGGGTGCTGCCGCCGGCACCCGAGGCGGCCGATCCGATCCCGGTCGAGTACCTCCTGCACGTGCTGTCGAAGGCAATGCCCGACAATGCCGTGCTGGTGGAGGAAGCGCCGTCGCACCGCCTGGCGATGCAGAAGTTCATGCCGATGCGCGGACAGGACAGCTTTTTCACCATGGCGAGCGGCGGCCTCGGCTACGGACTGCCCGCCGCCGTCGGCATGGCGCTCGGCCGCGGCAATGTCCGCACCGTCTGCCTGATCGGCGACGGCTCGGCAATGTATTCGATCCAGGCGCTGTGGACCGCGGCGCAGCGCAAGCTGCCGCTCACCGTCGTCGTCATCAACAATTCCGGCTACGGCGCGATGCGCTCGTTCAGCCAGGTGATGCAGGTTCGCAACGTGCCCGGCCTCGACATTGGCGGCCTCGACTTCGTCAAGCTGGCGGAGGGCCATGGCTGCGAGGCGGTGCGGGTGACGAAATCGTCGGAGCTGGCGCATGCGCTGAAACACGCGCTAGCGCACGACGGCACCAGCCTGGTCGAGGTGATGGTGGACTCCGCGGTGCCGCTGCTGTACGCGCGGAAGGGTTAGAAAGTCCTCGTCTTGCCCGGGCTTGTCCCGGGCATCCACGTCTTTAGCCCTACCGGCAAGAAAGGCGTGGATGGCCGGGACAGTCCCGGCCATGACGGAATCGTATTCACCGGCCATCCCGTTCACCGCCGCGCGGCGTGCGCGCTCGCGATCTCCGCGGCCATGCGGCCGTATTCCGCCCAGACCAGATTGAGCAGCAGCGGCGGCTCCTGCTCTGCTTGCAGCATTTCGGCGTAGCGCTCCTTCGCACCGTCGGCGGCCCACCATTTCTGCGCCGAGGAGGCGATGCGGCGGAAATTGCGCAAGGTGCCGTAGAACTGGTTCGGCTCGGCACCGGCGAGCACCGCGCAATGCACCAGCCAGTTGAAGCCGGCGATGATGGCGATGGCGAGATCGGCATTGGTGACGCCGGTGAATTCGATCACGGTGTCCTCGTGCGGCAGCTGGCGCAGATAGCCGTCGAGGATCGCGGCCTGCGAGTCGGGTTCGGCGAGCAAGGTGAATTCGCGGCGCGGGATTGCCATCAGATAGCGGAACGCTTCGAGACGGGTGTGATCGGCAATGGCGGCCTGGTCGCAGCCAGCGTCCGACGCGGAGCGCTTGCAGGCGGGCATGACGAGTTTGCCGTTGTCGACGTCGTCGAGATACTGCTTGCCGCGCTTCTCGATGCCGGCGAGCAGCGCGTGAGGGCCGTCCAGCGTTACCGTCTCTTCCTTCCCGAACGGCCACCAGTTCATGAGGCACCGGCAATTCGATTGGCTTGCAACGTCGCGAGGTCATCAGGCAGCATTCGCTTGAATGTGGCAAGAAGCAGGCGCGCCTCTTTCGGCGGCAGCGTGATGGCGTGGCGGACTGCCGCAGCGATCAGGGTCATGACCAGGCGGGCCCAGGCCCTGAGCGCAGGTTTCGACGTGTCCGGCGCGATGCGGCGGACGGCCTCGGTGAGGAGGCCGGCGAGGAAATCGACGTCCTCTTCATCCAGCTTCTGCAGCGCCCGGTCGGCTTGCGTCGCCCGCCAGATGTCGCGCATCACGGGCACCTCGACGAACATGCGATGGTAGCTGTCGACGATCCGGCACAGCGCGGGATTGAGGTCGCGGACGGTTTTGGCCGCCGACAGGTCCCGCGCCACGCAATCGCGGCCGGCCTGGTTGTAGCGCTCGGCCAGCGTGCCGATGATCGCGGTCTTGTCCGGAAAATACTGGTAGAGCGAGCCGAAGGCGACGCCCGTCCGCTCGACCAACTCGCTCATGCGGAAGGCTTCGGAGCCTTTCTCGGCCAGCAGCGCCGCGGCTTCCCTGAGGATATGCTCGTAGCGCTCGCGGCTGCGCTTCTGCACGGGGACGAGCCGCGCAATGCCGGCCGCGCCCCCTTCCGCCTTTTTCTTCCCCGCCATGCCTGCCGCCCCGGAAAGCCCTTGACGATTCAAATACGAGAGTTTATCGCTTTTGGCAAATGCGATAATTACTCGTATTCAGGAGTTGTGCCATGCAGACCCTCGTCACCGGATTGTTGTGGTTCTCGGCGATCGGCTGCGGCCTCATGGCCGGGCTCTATTTCGCGTTCTCCGCCTTCATCATGGCCGCGCTCGGCCGCATCGACCAGGCCGCCGGCATCGCCGCCATGAACGCCATCAACAAGGTGATCGTGCAATCGCTGTTCCTGCCCATCTTCATGGGCTCGACGCTGACGTGCCTCGTGCTGGCGGCGATGGCGCCGCTGCGCTGGAGCGAGCCGGGCGCGGCGATGTGGCTCGCCGGCGGCGTGCTCTATGTCGCCGGGATGTTCGCGGTGACGATGCTGTTCAACGTGCCGCTGAACAATGCGCTGGCTGCCGTGCAGCCGGCGAGCAGCGAAGCCGGCGCCCTGTGGGCGCGGTATCTCAGCGACTGGACGTGGTGGAATCACGTCCGCACGGCGGCCTCGACGCTGGCGTTCGCCCTGTTCATCGCCGCGATCGCGGCGAGGTGAAGAGTGGCTGCGCTCCATCCGCGTCATTGCGAGCGAAGCGAAGCAATCCATCTCTCCGCTTGTGACGACATGGATTGCTTCGTCGCTACGCTCCTCGCAATGACGATGGAGACCAGGCACGCCGCCCTCATCCTCTTATGTCCCAAGTCAAGAGGCCAGACATGACGAATAGTTTCTCCCGGCATTGCGGGAGGGATGTGAGTTGAGATGATCGTGCAAGGGTGGAAGCAGAACCCAGAGACGTCGGTCAA
>NZ_JBQTHN010000062.1:0-40935 GCF_052389815.1 Bradyrhizobium sp.
GCCGCCGGCGCCGAACACCACGACGAGCTTGCGCTTGGCATAAGGCCGCAGCGCCTGCAGCGCCTTGGCCAGCGCATCCGGCTTGTGTGCGTAATCGACGAAGACGGGCGCACCATTGCGCTCGCCGACGCGCTCGAGCCTGCCCTTGGCGCCTTCGAGCTGCTCGATGCCGGCAAACACCCTCTCCGCCTCGCTGCCGGTGCCGATGGCAAGGCCCGCGGCGACCAGCGCGTTCTCGATCTGGAACTCGCCGACCAGCGGAAGCCTGATCGCGTGCTTGCGGCCGCGATGCCCGATGACGAGCTTCTGCGCAAAGCCCTCGATGGCGGCATCGAGCAGACGGATGCCTTCCAGGCCATCCGCCCTGCGGCCGATCGCGACGATGCGAAGCTTTCGCGCACGCGCCGCGGCGATCACCTCGCCCGAGCAATCGTGATCGGCCGATATCACCGCTGCGCCGCCGTCGATCACGAGATCGCGGAACAGCCGCAGCTTGGCGTTGAGGTAATGCGCGACATCGGGATGATAATCCATGTGGTCGCGCGACAGGTTGGTGAAGCCGCCTGCGGCGACGCGCACGCCGTCGAGGCGGCACTGGTCGAGGCCATGCGAGGACGCCTCGAAGGCCAGGTGCGTGACGCCGTCGCGCGCGATCTCGTCGAGCTGGCGATGCAGCGCGATCGGATCGGGCGTGGTCAGCGAGCCGTAGACGGTGCGCTTCGGCGAAACCAGACCGATGGTTCCGATGCTCGCCGACGGGTGGCCGAGGCCTTGCCAGATCTGCCGCGCGAAGGCCGCCACCGACGTCTTGCCGCTGGTTCCGGTGACGGCGGCGATGGTTTCGGGCTGCCTCGGAAAGAATTTCGCCGCCGCCAGCGCCAGCGCGCGGCGCGGATTCGGCGTCGCCACGAAGGGAACGCGCCCGCCCTCCGGCCGGTGCTCGCCCGCCACCGCGACGGCGCCGGCTGCGATGGCCGCCTCGACGAAGCGCGAGCCGTCGGTCTTGCTGCCGGCGAGCGCAAAGAACAGATCCCCCGGATTCACCACGCGGCTGTCGACGGCCAGTCCCCGCACCTCGACCGATTCGCCCGGGGCGTCGATCGTGGAGTCGGAGCCAAAGAGATCGCCTAGTCGCATGCTGTTCCAGTTCCGCCGCCGCGGAGCCTCGCAGGGGCTCACTCCGGCAATAGCAGTGGATTACTGGTTTGTCCTCGATGTCGCAAGAATGAGGCGGTCGGACGGCGGCAGGTCGAAGCGGGGTTCGACCCCCAGCAGCGGCGCAATCCGGGAAATCACGTTGCCGCCGGTCGGCACCGCATTCCAGCCCGAGGTGATGAAGCCGTGGGTTTCCGGCAGCGGTTTCGGCTCGTCCAGCATGATCAGTAGCTGGTATTGCGGATTGTCTGCGGGGAGGATCGCGGTGAAGGAGTTGAGCACCTGCTTCTTGGAATAGCGGCCACCCACGACCTTTTCCGAGGTGCCGGTCTTGCCGCCGATGTAGTAGCCCTTGACGTCGGCCTTCTTGGCGGTGCCGATCTCGGCATTGAGCCGCATCAGATAGCGGATCTTGTCCGACGTGTCCGATTTGATGACCCGCCTGGCCACGGCTTTGGCGTCTTCCTCGGAGCGCTTCAGGAAGGTCGGCGGAATCAACAGGCCGCCGTTCACCATCGCGTTGATGCCCATCACCGCCTGCAGCGGCGCCACCGCGATGCCGTGGCCGAAGGCGATGGTGATGGTGTTGAGCTCGCCCCAGCGCTTCGGCACGATCGGCGAGGCGCTCTCCGGCAGTTCCGTGCGCAGCCGGTCGAGCTGGCCGACCTTCTTGAGGAAAGCCTTGTGCGCCTCGACGCCCTGGCTCAGCGCGACGCGCGCAGCTCCGACGTTCGAGGAGAAGGTGAACACTTCCGACAGCGTGATGGAGCGGCCGAGCGGATGGGTGTCGTGGATGGTGAACTTGCCGTAATGCAGCGCGCCGCGCGCATCGAAGAGCGTGTTGAGGTTGGCCTTGCCGGAATCCAGCGCCATCGCCAGCGTCAGCGTCTTGAAGGTCGACCCCATCTCGAACACGCCCGTGGTGAGGCGATTGATGCGCTCGGGATCGTGCGCCTCCTTCGGGTTGTTCGGATCGAAATCCGGCAGCGACACCAGCGCGACGAGTTCGCCGGTCCTGACGTTGGAGACGAGGCCCGAGGCGGCCTTGGCCTTGTACTTCTCCTTGGCCTTCAACAGCTCATCGCGCAGCGCGTGCTCGACGCGGAGGTCAATCGACAATTCCACCGGCTTCTGCAGCCGGTCGGTGGCAAAGCCCGCGCGATGCAGATCGGCCAGACCGTTATTGTCCAGCCATTTCTCCATGCCGGCGATGCCCTGGTTGTCGGTGTTGACGAGGCCGATCAGGTGCGCGACTTCGGCGCCGGTCGGATAGACGCGCTTGTTCTCGCGCAGGAAGCCGATGCCGGGGATGCCGAGCTTGTGGATGGCCTGCTGCTGCTTGGGCGTGATCTCGCGCTTCAGCCAGGCGAAGCCCTTGCGCGAGGACAGGCGCTCGCGCACCTCGATCGTGTCGAGGTCGGGCATCACGCCGGTCAGGAGCTCGATCGCCTCGTCCTTGTCGATGATGCGGCGCGGCTCCGCGAACAGGCTCGGCGCCTTGATGTCGGTGGCGAGAATTTCGCCGTTGCGGTCGACGATGTCGGGCCGCGCGGTGGCGATCGCGTCCTGCGAGGCGGTGCGGCGCGCGCTGTGGCTGTCGGCGCCGATGGCGAACATCACGAGGCGTCCGCCGATCACGGCATAGACCGCGGCAAAGGCCAGGATGGCAAAGCCGATGCGGGCGCGCGCCTTGACGTTGCGGTCGACATTGCGCCCGTAGAGCAGGCTGCGGATCAGCCGCTGCCGCCAGGGTTCGATGGGTTTTACGTGCTCGCTCATCGCCGCGCTCCCCGCGGCGGCACCGAGCCGGTGATTTCATTGGGGGTGCCTGCCGCCTCGATGGTGTCGAGCATCGAGCCGATCGGGTCGGGATCCCTGGTGAAGTTCGACGGCCGTTCCGGCAGGTTCCTGAGCTGGTCGTATTGCTGGGCGGTGATCGGCTTCAGCGCCAGATGGCGCTCGGTCAGGCCCTGCAGCCTGAGCGGCGCATCGAGCCTGGCCCATTCGGCGCGCAGCACCGCGATGGCGTCGCGCTGCTCGCGGATTTCGGCATTGAGCCGCTGCACGCGCTCGACCCGCGAGGTCGATTCCATCTTGATGTGGTAGACATAGGCCGCCGCGAAGATCAGCATGCCGACGACGAGCAGGTGGATGATCCGCACGATCAGCCTCCCCTCAGGACATCGGCGAGCCGCGGCCAGTCCGGCAATGCGTCTTCGGCATGCGCCGGCGCCGCCGTGCGCGCGGCGGCACGCAGCTTGGCCGAGCGCGCGCGCGGATTGGCCGATATCTCGGCCTCATCAGGCGTGACCGGACGCTTGGTCAGGATTTCGAAGCTGGTCGCGGCCTGCGCGACTTCAGGCATGTGCCGCGAGCCCGCGGAAACCTTGCCGCGCTCGGCGAGGAAATTCTTGACGATGCGGTCTTCCAGCGAGTGGAAGGACACGACGACGAGCCGCCCGCCCGGCTTCAGCACGCGCTCGGCGGCGCAAAGCGCCGCGTGCAGCTCGTCGAGCTCTTCGTTGACGAAAATCCGCAGCGCCTGGAAGGTGCGCGTGGCGGGGTGAATCTCGTTCGGCTTGGCGCGCACTACCCTGGCGACGAGGTCGGCGAGCGCGCGCGTGGTCGCGATCGGCGCCTCCTTGCGGGCGGCGGCGATGGCGCGGGCGATACGTCGCGAATTCCGCTCCTCGCCATAGATGTAGATGATGTTGGCAAGGTCGGTCTCGGACGCCCCGGCGACCACATCCGCCGCGGTCGGCCCCTGCTGCCCCATGCGCATGTCGAGCGGGCCGTCGAAGCGGAACGAAAAGCCGCGCTCCGCCTGGTCGAGCTGCATCGAGGAGACGCCGACATCCATCACGACGCCGTCGACCGCATCGACGCCCTGCGCCGCGCAGATCTCCGCAAGGTTCGAGAAGCGGTCCTGCACCAGAACCAGCCGGCCTTCGGAACTGTCGACCAGGTCGAACCCGCCGGCGATGGCGGTGCGGTCGCGATCGATGCCGATCACCCTCGTGCCGGCGACACCAAGGATCGCCCGACTGTAGCCGCCGGCCCCGAAAGTGGCGTCGACATAGATGCCATCAGCGCGCGGGGCGAGCCATTCGACCGCCTCGCGGCCGAGCACGGAGATATGGCGTTCGGCCGACGTCATGCGGAGGCTCCGGCCAAGCGCCGGACGGAATAGGGGAACCCTGACGCTGACAGGCCCATCACGCTCAAAACCCCTGCGCCTCAAACCCCTGCTCTTCGCCGGGCTGCTCCGGTCGAAATACCTCCGCGCGCCGCGATCACCGGTCCCGGCGGGCCGCAAACCCTGTTCTGGAGACGGAATTTGCCGGGCTGCCATGGGATTTCGAACGCGAAAATGGCCTTGGCCGCGCCCCACAGAGGTCGCGGCTCTTCACCACTTAGTAACGGCACTTAGCCTTAAGAAAGCGTTGACGGTATGCGGCGGCTTTTAGGCGCGTCGTATCGGTCGCGCACCGTACTGATGCACCCCGCACACACTCCGCCAAATTGCGGCCGGGCGAGCGACTTCCCGATTGCCACGAGCAAAGCGTAAAGGAATAGTAAACATCCACTCTTGTCTGCCGTCGTGTCGCCCGGTTTTGGTTCTGTCATGCCTTCTGTTTCGTTCGCGTCTGCTGCTATCGATTCGAAGCGTCAACGCGCCCTCCCGATCCCGAAGGGCACCGCGGACATGAAGGCCTTTACCCCGGATTCCTCGATCGCTTCCGACGTCATTCCATCGCCGAACTATGGCGAGCGCAACAACGGCCGCGCGCCGGACATGATCCTCCTGCATTACACGGGCATGCCGGACGTCGAGGGCGCGATCGCGCAGCTCTGCACGCCCGGTACCGACGTCTCGGCGCATTATATCGTGCTGGAGGACGGCCGCATCGTGCAATGCGTGCCGGAGGCGAAGCGCGCCTGGCACGCCGGCGTGTCGAGCTGGGCCGGCGAGGACGACATCAACTCCTGCTCGATCGGCATCGAGATCGTCAACCGCGGCCACGACTGGGGCTATCCGGACTATCCGTTGCGCCAGATCGCGGCCGTGATCGCGTTGTGCCGCGGCATCATGCTCCGCCGCAACATTGCCGGCCATCGCGTGCTCGGGCATTCCGACGTCGCGCCCTCGCGCAAGAAGGACCCCGGCGAGAAATTCCCGTGGCATTCGCTGGCCAATTCCGGCGTCGGGCACTGGGTGCAGCCGGCGCCGATCGTGCGCGGCGAGTTGATGCAGCTCGGGTCGATCAGCGACGACGTCATGAACATGCAGACCGCGTTCGCCAAGTACGGCTACGGCATTCCCGTCACCGGCAAGTATGACGGCGCGACCATGGAGGTGGTTTCAGCATTCCAGCGCCATTTCCGTCCCGCCAAGATCGATGGCGTTTGCGACCGCTCGACCATGGAGACGCTGCATGCCCTGCTGGCCAGCCTGCCGGCCGAGGCGGTGAACATGGCGACGAAGTAGTTCCGCAGCGGCGGCGAGCCCCCTCACCCCTTCTTCCTGGGGGAAGAGCCGAGCGAAAGCTCAGCTCTTGGAGGGTCGGGGTGAGGGGCAGTCGCGGCGGATCGCAAGTAGGATGGGTCGAGCTCTTCGCGAAACCCATCAGCACCGCCGCCGCGGAGATCATGATGGGTTTCGCAAGAGCTCAACCCATCCTACAGCTTTCTAATCGTGTACCCGATACGAAACCGAAAATTTATTGTAATGAGCACGGGCATCGAACGGCGACACATTGACAGCCTCTCCACGGTTCGAGGTGTCAATGACAAAGGTCAGCTTCTTGCTGAGATTGCCAATCGTAGCGTCAGCGACGCAAGTGCGCTTTCCATCGGCGCTTGAATACGCAACCTCTCGGGCATTTCTTATGTCCGATATTCTGCTGTTATTGTAGATTGTCGTAAAAACCTGCCCGTCGTTACAATTCACGTCTCCCCAGAAATTTGCTCGAAACGCGATAGCTCCCAATATTACCGGCCCCAAAGACAATATCAGATAGAACACGACGCGTTTGCCTAGATCCTGTGGCAAATGCTCCTCCGAGGGATTTTATAATCCGCTGCAATTTGAATGTCGAACGCGGTGACGCCGATCTACAATCGATATCGCACCTTGACTACGATGACAATCTTGCTGGTCATAGCTTTGTAGTCCAGCGAGCCGGAGCCCGGACAAACCGGTCAGGAAAACCCGAACAGCAAGTAGGATGGGTTGAGCTCTTCGCGAAACCCATCAGCACCGCCGCCCGCGGAGATCATGATGGGTTTCGCAAGAGCTCAACCCATCCTACAGCTACCCCGCAAACCCGAACAGCTTCGCCGGATTGCGAACCAAAATTTTCTCCAGCGCCGCTTCATCCGGCGCGTAACTGTACATCAGCTCCAGCAGGTCGGCGTCGTTCGGCGGCTGCACCACCGAGACCGGATGCGGCCAGTCGCTGGCCCAGACGCAGCGGTCGGGGGCTGCCTCGATGTAGGCGCGCGCGATCGGGATGACGTCGTCCCAGGGCGGGCCCTTCTTCGAGGTCTTCTCGCCGAGCGACAGCATCACCCAGAAATTTCCCTTCGACAGCAGCTCCAGCATCTTGACGAGGTTCGGATCGTCCTTGCCGCGCAGGGGATCGGGGCGCGCCATATGATCGATCAGCACGGGCACGTCGAGCGAGGCGTATTTCTCCACGCTCGAGACGATTCCGTCCTTCTCCGGTTGGATTTTTGCGTACCAGCCAAGCTCCCGGATCCGCGCAATCGCGCGTGCGAAATCCTTGTCGGACAGGACCGCGCCGAGCTCCTGGCGGAAGCTGAAGCGGGCGCCGCGCACGCCGGCGTCGTGCAGCTTCGCCAGATACGCGTCGTCCTTCTCGGCAAACACCAGCGCGTTGGCGCAGCCGCGGTAATTCGGACCCATGGCGGCAAGACCGTCGAGCACCACGGCGTGGTCGGCGCCATAGGTCGTGGTCTGCACGATGATGCCGCGCTCGATGCCGAGCGCCTTGTGCATGCGCAGCGCCGCTTCCCAAGTTGCGGTCGGCATGCGGTAGGCCGCGCCCGGCCGCTCCGGATATTTTTCGATCGGCCCAAGCACGTGGAACTGGCTGTCGATGGTTCCCATCGGCGGCAGCCTCATTGGCCGGCGCGGGTTCGGATCGAACGGAAGATAGGGCGGCACCGAAAACTCCTGTCAGTCGATCACGGCGGTGAAATCGCACTGCACCAGCGCGCCGCCTTCCATGCTGTCCATCGGCAGCGCGTGGCGCGCCGGCCGCGAATGCTCGTCGGGAAACATCTTCAGCCACTCGGCATTCACAGGCGCGCGCTGCGAGCGGTCCTTCAGCCACACCGTCATCTTGATGATGTCGTCGGTAGAGCCACCGGCGGCCTCCACCGTCGCCTTCATATGCGCGAACATGTTGGCGCATTGCGCTTCCAGGCTCTCAGGCATCTTTCCGTCGGCATCGCGGCCGAGGATGACGCCGGACATCACGAGATTGCCGATCCGGCTGGCGTTCGGGATTGGATTGGCGTGCTTGAAGCCGCCGATATGGATGCTCTTGCGGCGCGATGGCCCGGTCATGACGATCCCTCCCTCAAACGAACTGGCAGGACACCGAGCCGAACGGCCCGTAATCCGCATGGAACGTGTCGCCGCGGCGGATCTCGACCGGACGGGTGAACGATCCCGCGAGCACGACCTCGCCGGCCGCGAGATGCTCGCCATGCGGTGCGAGTCGATTGGCGAGCCAGGCGATGCCGTTGGCCGGGTGATTGAGCACGCCGGCGGCAAGACCGGTTTCCTCCACCTCGCCATTGCGGAACAACAGCGCACCGATCCAGCGCAGGTCCGCGTCCGAGGGGCGGAACGGCCGGCCGCCCAGCACCAGCGCGGCATTGGCGGCGTTGTCCGAAATCGTGTCCATGACCTTGCGCGCCTTGCCGGTCTCGGGATCGACGCGATGCATGCGCGTCTCGAGAATTTCCAGCGCGGGCGTCACGTAGTCGGTCGCGTTGAGCACGTCGAAGATCGTGCAGTCCGGTCCGCGCAGCGGCGCCTTCAGCACGAAGGCGAGCTCGACCTCGATGCGCGGCGCGGTGAAGCGGTCGAACGGGATCGGGCCAGCGTCGGGATAGAACATGTCGGCAAACAACACGCCGTAATCGGGCTCGGCGATGCCGACCGCGTTCTGCATCGCTTTCGAGGTCAGGCCGATCTTGTGGCCCTTGACTATGCGGCCGCGCGCCAGCTGCAACCTGGTCCAGGCGCGCTGGATGGCGTAGGCGTCCTCGATGGAGAGGTCAGGATGCTCCCGCGTGAACATCGGAACTAGCGACTTGGTGCGCTCGGCCTCGTCGAGCCGCGCCGCGAGGCGATCGATCGTGGCGGTGTCGAGCATGGCTATTGCTCCGCCGCCACGGTATTGCGCAGCACGCCGATCGCTGAGGATTCCACCTCGACCACGTCGCCTACCTTGAGCCAGCGCGGCGGATCGAAGCGCGCGCCGGCGCCGGTCGGCGTTCCCGTCAGGATCACGTCGCCGGGCTTCAGCGTCGCAAAGGTGGAGAGATAGTGAATGAGGAAATCGAACGGGAACATCAACCGCTCGGTCGAATCCTGTTGCCTCACCTCGCCGTTGACGCGGGTGACGATGTCGTGCGGCCCGCGCGGGTCGCATTCATCGGAGGTGACGATCCATGGGCCGATGCTGCCGGAACGGTCGAAGTTCTTGCCCTGGGTGACGTTGAACTTGCCGTGGCGTAGCCAGTCGCGGATGGTGCCCTCGTTGGCCAGCGTCATGCCGAAAATGTGCGACCATGCCGCCTCGCGCGGGATGTGGCGGCCCCCCTTGCCGATCACGATGGCGAGTTCGCCCTCGTAATCGAGTTGCTCCGACACTTTCGGCTTCTCGATCGGCCGGCCCGCGCCCGTGACCGAAGACGGGCTGCGCACGAACAGGCTCGGATATTTCGGCAGGTCCGAGTTGTCCCTGTACTCCTCGTTGCGGTCGCGATAATTGACGCCGATGCACCAGAGCTTTTCCGGTGCGGGAACCGGCGGCAGCAGCGCCAGTTGCCCGAGCGCGTAGTCGGGCATGGCTCCGGCCACGGCCTGCCGGGCGGCCGAAATCCCGTCGCCCGCGATCAGCGCCTTCATATCAGGGAAGTCGCGTCCGATCCGGCTGGAGAGGTCGACGACGCCTTCGCCGACCAGCACGCCGTAGCGCGGCTCGCCCTGCACCTCGTAGCTCAGCAATCGCATTTGCAGGATTCCTCGTTGTTCGCGCCGGGCGCGGCACGCTCAGTCCTGTGATTTCGGCGTTTGGAAGACGGTGTTCAGCGTCACGATCTCGCCGAGGCGCGCGTAGCGGGGGCCTCCGATGCGGGCGATCGGGTCGAGCGCTCCGGTCTCGACCTTGCCGTTGTTCACGAGACCATCGCGGATGTGGAACAGCACGACTTCGCCGACGATGAGGCGGCTCCTGGCCTCGCCGAATTCGAGGCATTGCCGTAACCGGCACTCCATCGCGACCGGCGGCGCCTCGAGGCGCGGCACCTTGATCAGCTCGCTCGGCACGGTCGCGAGCTTCAGATGCTCGACCTCGCTGACCTCGGGGGGATGCTCGACCGAGCTGTCGTGCAGCGCCTGCATCAGCGGCGTGTCGGCGATGTGGATGACGTATTCTTCAGTGTCGAGGATGTTGTGCGCCGTGTCCTTCCAGACGCCGGCCTTGCGGCCGATGCTGATGGCGAGCATCGGCGGCTTCTGCGATACGAAAGTGAACGCGCTGAACGGCGCGAGGTTGAGCACGCCCCTGGCCGACAGGCTCGTCACCCAGGCGATCGGACGCGGCACCACGATGCCGGTCATCAGCCGGTAGATGCGTTCCGCACCGAGCTCCGCAGGATCGATCCGCATGTCCGTCTCGCAGGGCCCGAGCGCGATCAGTTGGCCTTGATGTCCGCCTTGCGCACGATGGGAATCCACTTGGCGTCCTCGCGCGAAAGGTATGCGGTGAAGTCGGCCGGCGTCATCGCCACCGCCTCGGCGCCGATCTTGTCGAATTTCTCCACCACCGCCGGATCCTTCAGGATCGCCATCATCGCCTCCTGCAGCTTCGCAACGATCGGCGCGGGCGTGCCGGCCGGCGCGAACAGGCCGGTGAAGGTCTGGGCATCGAAGTCGGCAAAGCCGAGCTCCTTGAACGTCGGCACGTCAGGCAGCCACGACGTGCGTTTCGTACTGGTCACGGCGAGCGGCCGCAACATGCCGTTCTTGAAATATTGCAACGCCACCGAAATCTGGTCGAAGGCGAAATGCACCTGGCCGCCGATCAAGTCGTTGGTGGCCGGCGCGTTGCCGCGGTAATGCACGGTGACCCATTGTAGCCCAAGCGAGGATTGCGCGAGCTCGCTCAGGAGGTGATTGGTGGTGCCGGCGCCGGGAGAGGCCATCGTCATCTTGCCGGGCTCGCGCTTCACGAGGTCGAAGAATTCCTTCAAATTCTGCGCCTTGACGGAGGGATGCACCTCCAGCACCAGCGGCGTCATCGAGATCGTCGTGATCGGAACGAAGTCGCGCTTCCATCGATAGGCGTCTCGCCTGGCGATCTCGGGCGCGAACAGCACCGGCCCGTTGGCACCGACGAACAGCGTATAGCCGTCATTGGGGGATTTCGCGAAGGCTTCGCCCGCGATGAGACCGCCGGCGCCGGCCTTGTTCTCGATGATGAAGGGCTGGCCGAGCTTCTCCTGCAGCTTGTCGGCGACGATGCGGGCGGCGGTATCGACATTGCCGCCGGCCGGATAGGGCACCATCAGCTTGACGTTTCGCGAAGGCCATTCCTGGGCTGCGGCCGGGCCGGCCAGCATTGCCGCAAACGCAGCCACCATCAGCGTTGGAAACCTCATTGCATCCTCCCGAAGCCGGCGGCGGATCAAATCCGCCAATTCTCATTCAGGCGCGATCATCGGATTTACGGGCTTTACCTGTCGACGAAATTGTGCGGTTTTTGTCCACATTGTGGACAGGAGGTGCGGCATGCGGGCCGACCGGCGAACGGAACGGAGGCAAGAACCGAGGCAGGGCGCGCAGGCGATCCGGCGGGCGCTCGCGGTGCTGCGCATTCTCGCCGCCGGGCGCGAGACCGGCCTGCCGCTCGCCGACGTGGTCCAGGCCACCGGCCTAACCCGCCCGACGGTGCACCGCATCGTTCATGCGCTGATCGAGGAGGGCATCGTCGAGCGCAGCGAGAGGACAGGCCGCTATGCGATCGGCAACCAGGTGCCGGAACTGGCACTGGCGCGGCCGTCGCGCTCGCCGCTGCTCGCCGCGGCGGACGCGGTGCTGCGGCGAACGTCGCAACAGGTTGGCGACACCCTGTTCCTGACGGTGCGCACCGGCAACGACACGCTGTGCGTCGACCGCCGGATCGGCGCCTACCCGATCAAGGTGCTGTCGATCGAGGTCGGCGCGCGGCGCCCGCTCGGCGTCTCCAGCGCGGGCGTTGCCATCCTCGCGGCGCTGCCGGCGCCGGAAGCAAGGAAGATCGTGACCGCCAATGAAGCGAGATTCGTCGCCTATCGCACCGATTCCGTCGCCGTTCTTGCCCAGATCGCCGCCGCAAGGCGGCGCGGCTACAATCTGCGCGAGGTTGGCCTGGTGCAGGGAACTAAGTCGATCTCCACCTGGATCAAGACCATCGACGGCCGCCCCGCGGCCGCGATGACGGTGTCGGCCGTGCGCGCCCGGCTGGGGCCGCGCCGCGAGCAGGAGGTTGCGGAAATCCTGCTGAACGCCTCACGCGAGATCGAGCGGGCACTGCGATCTGCGCCGTAGGTCCGTAAGGTGGGCACGGCGCAAATGCGCCTTTGCCCGCCCTACGAGATCTTAGCGGACCGAAACACCGGCGTGGCTACGCCCACTGGCGCCAATGGGTGGGCTGAATGTCGGAGAGCGCGTTGCCTCGCTGGTCGACCCAATTGGATCCGTCCTTGTGACAAGGAAAAGGGACCGCACGGACGATGCCATCGAAGTCCAATGCGCAGATTTCCAGATCCCGGTCAGACGGCGCTGTCGAAGCGGGATGCCATTCGGCTGAGACCGCATGCATGGTCGACCTCCAGCAATAATGCAGCGAAGCAAGGCTCGTCCATATGCCCAAGTATAGCATGGGAAACGCACCCTGGAATGTGAACGGGTTCGCACGCCTGCGGCCAAATGCGCCGACGCGCATTCACCGGTTCAGTGTGCAGGATGGGTTGAACGGTCAACGCGGGATCGAGCGGGAGTTGTGCTATCTTCTGATCTCGGTGATCTTCACCTTTACCGCGCCGCCATCCTTGAAGATGCGAAAGTCGTATTCGACATTGCCGCCGGCCTTCAGCGCGAGACTCGCGGTGCAGGTGACTTCGGTGTCGGTCTTGCCGACGTTCTTGATGAAATTGTACTTCGACGCGTTGAACTTGTTCTGCTTGTTCAAATCGGAGAGCGTGTCCCGCGTGGTCTTTGCATCGCAGGCCGGCAGGCTGCCGACGCTCGTCACCCTGTCGATCAGCCCCGCCACGGTCACGAGCGCGGTGATGGCGGCGAAGGCATAGAGCAGGTAGCGCAGCCAGGGCGGACTCTTGCGCGCGGCCTGCACCATCATGGTGGTGCCGGCGGCACCCGATACGGTCGAGTAATAGTTCGGCGAAGCCAAATCCTTTTCGTCAGCCATGGCAATACCCCCTCAATAAAATGAGGAGCCTAAACCTCCGGATACGGCTGGCAAGCGAGGGACAATCAGCCTTTCGTCGCGGCCGACTGCGCAAGTTCAACCAGACGGCGTTCATAGAGCCGGCGCAGCGGTTCAAGTTGCGTCGCGGCCGATGCCGCGAGATACGCCTCGCGCGCCGCATCATGGCGGCCAAGCCGGCGCAAGAGATCGGCGCGCACCGCGGGCAAGAGCTCGTAGCCCTTCAAGGTGCCGCGCGCCTCCAGTGCATCGATCAGGTCGAGCGCGCGGCCCGGGCCGTCCACCAACGACACCGCGGCGGCATGGTTGAGCTCGATCACCGGCGACGGGCTGATGCGCAGCAGCACCTCGTAGAGACCGGCGATCTGCGGCCAGTCGGTGGCCTGGTAACTCGGCGCGCGGGCATGCAGCGCGGCGATCGCCGCCTGCACCGCATAGGAGTCGGGCCGACCCGGCATGCGCAGGGCTGCTTCGACCAGCGACAGGCCTTCGGCGATCTGCGCCTTGTCCCACAGCGCGCGGTCCTGCTCCTCCAGCAGCACGATGTCGCCACCCGCGGTTTCGCGTCCCGCGCGGCGGGCATCGTGCAGCAGCATAAGTGCGAGCAGGCCCTTGATCTCGCCGCGGCCGGGCATCAACCCGTCCAGCAGCCGCGCCAGCCTGATGGCCTCGCGTGCGAGGTCCGGGCGCATCAGATCTTCGCCTGCGGTCGCGACGTAGCCTTCGGTGAAGACGAGATAGATCACCGCGAGAACGCCGTGCAGCCGCGGGCCAAGCGCATCGCGCTCCGGCACTTCATAGGGGATGCCGGCGAGGCGGATCTTTTGCTTGGCGCGCAACAGCCGCTGCGCCATGGCATCTTCGCTTGTCAGGAACGCGCGCGCCACCTGCGCCGTGCTCAATCCGCATACCGTGCGCAAGGTCAATGCCACCTGCACCTCCGGCGCAAAGGACGGATGGCAGCAGGTGAAGATCAGCCGCAGCATGTCGTCGTCGAGCGCGGCGTTCGCGGCCTCGCAGGGCGCCGACGCATTGAGCTCGAGTTCATGCATCAATTGCTGCTGCTTTCCGCGAAACGCGACGTTGCGGCGGATGCGGTCAATCGCCTTGTTGCGGCCGACATTGACCAGCCACGCGCGCGCGTTGGACGGCACCCCGACATTCGGCCAGCGCTCCAGCGCCACCGCAAACGCCTCCTGCAGCACGTCTTCCGCCAGATCGAAATCGCCGACGAGGCGGATCAGCGTGGCCATCGCCCGGCCCGCCTCGTCGCGAAAGATTTTTTCGATTTCGGTGGGGGTCATAGGCACGTGCGTGACGTCATACTCCGGGCACCGAACGCAGGCCCGAAATGATCGTCACTTATAGATCATGATTGGTCTGACTTCGATCGAACCCTCTCTGGCGCCCGGAATGCGCGCGGCAAGGCCGAGCGCCATGTCGAGGTCCTTGGCCTCGACCAGATAATAGCCGCCCAGTTGTTCGCGCGTTTCCGCGAACGGACCATCCGTCGTGAGCATCTTGCCGTCGCGGACACGCACCGTGGTCGCAGTCGTCGACGGCTGCAGGGCATCGCCAGCCTTGAAATGGCCGCTTTGGATGATCGACTGGGTAAATTCGCCGTACTCCGCCGACATCTTCTGGCGCGCGGCAGGGTCCATCTTGGCCAGATCGGCTTCGCTTCGATAGATAAGCAGCAGATACTGCATGTGTCGTACTCCTCTGGATCGGCTGGATCGCCGACATCCAGTCGAACGGTCGGCGGCCAAAACGACATCTTCAGGATAGTTTATTTTAGCCGGTTCCAGCCCCGCCCGGCGGCTTGACGGCAGGCTTTTGAACCCCCATCACAGGGGTGTCAGTCGGCCGGACGGCCGCTCCGGCTACGGTCGAAAGGCTGCCGGAGAGGAAAGTCCGGGCTCCATCGACATGCGGTGCCGGATAACGTCCGGCGGGGGCAACCCCAGGGAAAGTGCCACAGAGAACGAACCGCTTCCCCCACCCTGCCCTCCCCCGCTTGCGGGGGAGGGATAAAGGGAGGGGGCGAGCAAGGGTGAAAAGGTGCGGTAAGAGCGCACCGCGCTTCCGGCAACGGAAGCGGCAGGGCAAACCCCACCGGGAGCAAAACCGAATAGGGACGGCAGCGCGGGCCGTTCGCGAAAGCGATAACGCCGCAGGGCTATGTCAGGCCCGCCGTCCGGGTAGGTTGCTCGAGGCCATGTGCAAACATGGTCCCAGAGGAATGGCCGTCGCGTATCGTCTGCGCAAGCGGGCGATGCCCTACAGAACCCGGCTTACAGGCTGGCTGATATGTTCAATGAGGGGCTCGGCGCAACACGCCGGGCCCCTCGCCATCTGCATGCCGGCTCAGTCCCGTCCCGCCTCTTCGATCGCCTGCGCGAGCCGCGCCGGGTTACTGAAGAACATCTCGTGGCTGCCGTCGCATTCGACCAGGCGAAACAGCCCGAGGCGCTCGGACAGGCGCGGATGCCACGGCAGGCCGTGCGGCAGCGCGATGTCCTGCCGGCAATTGACGTAGGATTTTCCAACCGGCAGCTCGGCCAGGGCCTGCTTCAGCGCGACCTTGTCGGTGAACGTCTTGTAGGGATGCAGGTTGAGCCTGGCGTAGGCGGCCTTGGCGAGATCGAGGTCGGCATCGTTGATGAAGGCATCGCGCCAGATTTCGAACGGCAGCATCACGGCATTGTTGTTGGCGGCGGCGACCGCATCGAACAGGCCGACATAGTGCGGCGGGACCATGTCGTTGAGGCACTGCCCGTCGAGCGGGACGAAGGCATTGACGTAGACGAGCCGCCGGATGCGGCCGGTCAGGCGGTCGGCGACACCGGAGATCACCATGCCGCCGTAGCTGTGGCCGACCAGCCGGATGTCGTGCAGATCGTTCTGCTCGATGTAATGGACGATCGATGCGATCGCCTGCTCGAGCCCGCTGCTGCTCCGATCGTCGTCCTTGCTGTTGCCGGCAACCGTCGGGCAATGCACGACGTGCCCCTTCTTGCGCAGGTGCCCGGCAACCCCTTCCATCTCGGCGCCGGTGTGCCATGCGCCGTGTACGAGCACATAAAGATCTGACATTTCTCCCCCCATTCGTTTCGGACATTGATAGGGGCGGCCGTCGCGCCGGATGGCCGGATTAGGCCACCGTCGTCGCCGAATTGCGCCAGGGGATTGTTGTTCAGCGCTGCCGCCTGAAGGCGGCCGGCGTCATGCCGAGATGCTTTCGGCATTGGCGGATGAAATGAGACGGATCGGAGAGGCCCACGCGCAGCCCGATGCCGCCGACGCCGACGTGGTCGAAGCGGGGCTCGCTCAGCATCCTGCGCGCGACGGCCATGCGGTACTCGTTGAGGATGCCGCTGAACGTCAGGCCCGCATTATTGAGCGAGCGGTGCAGCGTCCGCTCCGAAACGCGGAGCTGCTGCGCGACATCGGCGGCCGTCAGGCCCGGTTCGGCGTAGCGCAATCGGATGGCGCCGGCGATCCGGTCGAGCAGCTTTTCGGCATCGCGCCGCTCCGAGGGCGAAGCCGGGATCTCACTGCCATAGGCGAGCGCCAGCAGCGCGCCGAGCTGGTCGGTGAGGATCTGCGCCGGCAGCGGCCGGTCGACCGCGAGTTGCGGCGTCAGCTGGCAGGCGAACGTGCTGAGCGCCGCGCCCCAGCCTGCACGGCCATCGATCCGCCGCCCGATATGGGCATCGGGATCGGATATCCACGACTCCACCCAGGAGATCGGCACCTCCAGCGACAGCGTGTTGGACGTCAGCGGAAAGTTGAACTCATAGCAGCGCCGCGAGTCCAGCAGCATGAGGTCGAACGGCTGCAGGCGTGCCGAACGGCCGCTTTGCATAGCGGTCCATTCATTGTCGGTCTTGCAGAGAAGATAGTAGTAGTCGGTGGCGCTGCGTTTGAGGCTGGCTTGCCGGCGGTAGACATGCTGGGCCGAGCCTTGCACGCGGTTGATGCCGATCGCGTCGAGTTGACCGCGCTCGATGGAGCAGTCGAATCCGGACCGGACCGGTGTCGTGATATCCATTTCGAGAAAGCATTCGCAGACGGCGCCGATCCAGTAATCGAGGCGCCGCTCCGGTTCGACCAGGCCGGTCGACCATGTCTCGATGCCTGCCGTCGTCCTGGCCGCCATGCCCCCAAGCCCTCGCGATCACAGCCGCATCAGCTTGTTGGGGAGACGGGGGGCCTGTCAATCCCGCCTGCCCCGCCCGTCAGGCCGATATCTTCTCCAGCAGCGCCATCAGCGCTTCCGGCGCCGTGACGTTCGGCGAATGGCTTGCGTCGACCTCGAAATGGCGCCAGGCGGGATCGCTCTTCGTCATCTTCGAGAATTGGCCGAAGACGTTCAGCGGCGGAGTCCGCGTCGCATAGATATAGCTGCGCGGCAGCGTCAGCGGTCCTCTTTCGAGCTTGAGCTTCGTCTCGAAACATTTGAGCGGCGTGTGAACGCGGCGCTCGTTCAGCCATGCGACGTCCTCGGGCGAGGTGTCGGGTGGCGTCGGGTTCGGCGGCACGCGCCAGCCGTCGCCGGATCGTGCAAGATCGCGCATGCGGTTCTGCTCGGACTCGGGCAGGAAGTCGAGCAGCGATTGACCGTCCGCGGGCACGAAGGCGTCGATGTAGATCAGCTGTTTCACGTTGTCGCGCGCACGGTCGGCGACGCCGGTGGCGACCATGCCGCCATAGGAGTGGCCGACCAGCACGAAATCGCGGAGGTCCTCATACTTGATGACCTGCAGCATGTCGGTGATGTGGGTGTCGAGATCGATCGCCGGGTGCGCCAGATGCGCGCGCTCGCCGAGCCCGGTATAGGTCGGCGTCAGCAGGCGGTGGCCCGCCTCGTTCATCAGCGGATGCATCTTCCTCCAGGCCCATCCAGCCGACCAGGCGCCGTGGCAGACGAGGAATGTTTTTGGGGATGAACTCATCGGGCGCGTTTCCATGTTATTTCGTTTGGCGCCCGCGATAGTACCTGCCGCCCGCGTCGTGTAAACGATGCCTCACCACACACACCGTCATTCCGGGATGGTGCGCAGCACCAGACCTGGACTCTCGAGATTCCGCGTTCGCGCTTCGCGCGCCCCGGAATGACAAAAGGAAAGAAGAAGAGTGGACCTCGCCACCTATGCCGTCCTGCTGTTCGGCGCGCTGGCCGGCGGCTTCGTGTCGGGGCTGGCCGGGTTCGGCACCGCGCTGATGGCGCTCGGGATCTGGCTCTATGTGCTGTCGCCGGCCGTCGCCGTGCCGCTGGTGCTGATCTGCTCGGTCTCTTCGCAGCTCTCCACGTTGCCGTCGATGTGGCGCCTGATGGACTTCAGGCTCGCCTTGCCTTTCGTGCTCGGCGGCCTCGCCGGCATGCCGATCGGCGCGCTGCTGGTGGCGCGCGCCGATCCGGCCGTGTTCAAGCTGAGCGTGGGCACGATGCTGGTGGTGTTTCCGACCGCGCTCTATTTTGTCCGCACGCCGCTGGCGTTTCGCTTCGGCGGACGGGCGGCGGATGCCGCGGTCGGCTTTGCCGGCGGTATTCTCGGCGGGCTCGCCGGGCTGTCGGGCCCGCTGCCGACGCTGTGGGCGAGCATCCGCGGCTGGACCAAAGACCAGCGCCGCGGCGTGTTCCAGATCTTCAACGGCACGGTGCTCGGCGCCGCCCTCGCCCTTCAGATCGCCAGCGGCTTCGTCGCGCGCGAGGTGTTCTGGCTCGCCTTGCTGGCGCTGCCCGGCACGCTGTTCGGCGCACGGCTCGGCATGTGGACCTATCGCACTTTGAACGACCGGAATTTCTACGACATCGTGCTCGGGCTGTTGTTTCTCTCCGGCCTCGGCTTGCTGTGGAGCAGCATTGCACCGAGATGACGCGCGCATGGCGGCCATGTGCACCGAATGGGCCGGCTATGCGAATGCGGACGAAGCCGATAACCAGACATCCATGTCATCCACCACGCATGTCATGGCTTCGCACGACCGGCGCGAGCAGCTCGGCCTCCTGCTCGGCTTCGTCGGCATGGCGATCTTCGGCGGCACGCTGCCGGCGACGCGGCTGGCGGTGTCCGCGATCGATCCCCTTGCACTCACCGCGCTGCGTGCGGCCATCGCCGGCATCTGTTCGCTGGCGCTGCTGATCGCGCTGCGCCGGCCGCTGCCGCCGCGCGCGCTGTGGCCGCAGCTCGTCATTGCCATGATCTGCGTCGTCGTCCTGTTTCCGCTGTTCATGGCGTGGGGCATGCAGACGGTCGACGCCTCGCATGGCGGCGTAGTGCTCGGCGTGCTGCCGATCGCCACCGCGCTGGTGGCGGTTGCGATCACCCATGAGCGGCCGCGGCCGTTGTTCTGGATCGCCTCGCTCGCGGGCGCAGCGCTCGTCATTGCTTTTGCGCTGCGCCAGGGCGGCGGCGCGATGTCATCGGGCGATCTCCTGCTGTTCGCGGCGGTCGCGGTATCCGCCATCGGCTACGCCTTCTCGGGACGGCTCACATCCGGCATGCCGGGCTGGGAAGTAATCAGCTGGGTCCTTGTCATCGCGCTGCCGCTCTCGATTCCGGCGGCATGGCTCACCATGCCGGCCGACATCATGCGGCTGCCGACCGGGCCCCTGCTAGGCCTGCTCTATGTCGCGCTGTTCTCGCAATGGATCGGCTTCTTTGCCTGGAATGCCGGCATGGCGATGGGCGGCATCGCGCGGGTATCGCAGGTGCAGCTGCTGCAGCCCTTCGTCACCTTCGCGCTCGCGGCCTACTTCAACGACGAGAGCATCACATGGCAGATCGTGGCGTTCGCCGCCGCCGTGGTGGCGACGGTCGCGATCTCGACGCGGACCCGCGGGCGCGTGACGCCGGTGGTGGAGAGTTGAAGGTCAAGCGCGACTGTTATTGATGGCGGCGACGCGAATGGGTCACCGGTGCGCCGGATGACGGACGGGCCTGCGAGGCAAAGGCGGCGTTCGTGCCCTCGTATTGCTGCCCACGGATCGCACGGCCATATGGCGTGAGCTGCCCGCCATTGAGCACGTCGCGATCCGGGTTCTGTGCCGCAAACGCACTCGGCTCTGACCATTGCGCCTGGGCCAGGGTCGATGTCAGGCCGGCGGCCGCCATCATCGCGGTCGCGATGACAAGATTCATGCGAGTCATATCGTTCTCCATCGTCAACGTCGCGGGTCAACGTGGCGGGTCACCGGTCCGCGCAATCCAGCACTGCGTCCGCAGCAATTCGCCCCGAAGAGTCTTGCTTGCAAGAGCCATGTAGGCGGACCGTTCGAAATTGCCCGTCCGGCAGGATCACACTTGCGTGCGGTACGGTATCGACGCGAGCGCCGGGGCAGAAGGCGCTCGCTACTCAGCCGCCATCGGCTCCGGACTGACCTTCCGCTCCGGCGGCGCCAGCCGTTTCCTGAACTCGCGACGCAACAGCCACAAGGCAAGTGCAGCCTGCAGCGTGGTGGTCACGATCGACAGATACCAGACATGCTCGATCGCAAAGCCGGGCCGTGTCGATAGCCAGATCACCGGCACCGCATAGGTGAGCAGGCGGGTGCCCGAACTCAGCAGCACCGGCTTGGTGTTGCCAAGGCCCTGGAACATGCTGTGGCAGGTGAAGATCACCCCTTGTGCCACGAGGTTCAGCGACACGAACTGCAGGAACTGCATGGCGACCGCCATCGTTTCCCGATCTTTCGAGAAGCCAGCGAGCAACAGGCCGGGCCAGCACTGCGCCAGGATCATGAAGCCGATCATGACAGCGGTGGCGATCAACACCGCCTTGACGAAGGTATCTCGTACGCGTCGGGCATTGCCGGCGCCGAAATTCTGGCCAGCGATCGGTCCAGCTGCCAGCGCAACCGCCAGCGCCGGCATCTGGATCAGGCCCAGCACACGCGTGCCGATGCCGAACCCGGCCTGGGCCGCTGCGCCGAAATCGCGCAGCACATAATAGATCACGCCCATCCACGCGAAGATGATCGCAAACTCCCCGCCTGCCGGCAGGCCGACATTGAGGATGCGCTTCCATTGCCGCAGCTGTGGACGCCACTGCGCGGGTGTGAGGCGGACATAGCGCTCGAACCTGTGGAAATACCCAAACAGCATCAGCACGCCGATCAGGACGGCGATCGAGCTGGCCAGGCCCGCACCGGCAACGCCGAGCGCATGGCCCGTGCCCCAGCCCGCGATCAGGACAGGCGCCAGCGCGATGTTGAGGATCACGGCGAGCACCTGCACCAGCATGCTCGGCCGCACGATGCCAGTGGCCCGCAGCGCGGCCCCCATCACCTGCATCACGAATTGCAGCGCCAGCGCCGGCATGAACCACAATAGATATGTGGTGCCCGCTTCGACGGTGGCTTCGTCAGCGGCGACCGAACGCATGTAAAGCCGGGCCAGCGCGGCTCCCACGACCAGGGTCAACAGCCCGCACAGCACCGACAGCACGACCGACTGGTTGAAGACCAGGTTGGCGTCGGCGCGGTCCCTACGCCCGACGGCATGCGCCATCAGCGCGACCGTGCCGACGCCCAGCACCTGCATCAGTCCGTTGATCAGGAATCCGGCATTGCCCGCCGCAGCCACGCCCGCGACGGCGGCCTCGCCGAGCCCCGCGACGAAGTACAGGTCGACCAGCTGGCAGATCATGATGGTGATCATGCCGGCGACGATCGGTGGCGCCATGCTCAGGATGTGGCTCACAATAGAGCCGCGCGTCAGGTCTTTCATTGTCAAAATCCATTTTCGGCGCGTGGCTGTCCGGACAACCACGCGCCACAATTCACTCCGCAGCCGAGATGAACTCCGTGGCCTGCCGCTCGAACAGGCCGCGATAGATGCCGCCAACCCGCGCGGTCAGCGAAGCGTGCGTGCCCTGCTCGACGATCTCGCCGCGATCGAACACCAGGATGCGGTCGAGGCTGCGCACCGTCGACAGCCGGTGCGCGATCACGATCGAGGTGCGTCCCTTCATCAGCCGCTCCATCGCCTGCTGGATCAGCGCTTCCGATTCCGAATCGAGGCTGGAGGTCGCCTCGTCCAGGATCAGCACCGGCGCGTCCGCGAGAAAAGCGCGCGCCAGCGCCACGCGCTGCCGCTCACCGCCGGACAGCTTGACGCCGCGCTCGCCCACCAGTGTGCCGTAACCCTTCGGCAGCCGCAGGATGAAATCGTGCGCGTTCGCTAGCCGCGCCGCCTGCTCGATCGCCGCCATGCTGGCGCCCGGCCTTCCATAGGCGATGTTCTCGGCCAGCGAGCGGTGAAACAGGATCGGGTCCTGCTGCACGATCGCGATCTGGCTGCGCAGCGATTGCTGCGTCGCCAGCGCGATGTCCTGCCCGTCGATCAGAATGCGGCCGCCGGTGACGTCGTAGAGCCGCTGCACCAGCTTGACGAAAGTCGTCTTGCCGGAGCCGGAGCGCCCGACCAGGCCAACGCGCTCGCCGGCGCGGATGTCGACCGACAGACCGTCATACAGCGGCGCGCGATGACCGCCGTAAAGGAACGTGACGTCGTCGAACACGATGCGTCCGCCCTGGATGTCGATCGGTCGCGCATCATCAGCGTCGGCAATACCGATCGGCTCGTCATGGATCGCCACCAGCTCCTCCATGTCGTTTACCGAGCGCTGCAGATTGTTGATGTGCATGCCGACATCGCGCAGATACGCATGGATGATGTAGTAGCTGGTCAGGACATAGGTGACGTCGCCCGGCGAGGCGCGCCCCGCCATCCACAGCAGCACCGCGCCGCCGATCACGGACGCGCGGAAGCACAGCAACACGGTGAGCTGCGCCGTCGAGGTGTAGTTGTAGCGCAGCCAGGTCCGCCGGACCCGCGCGCGCCAGCGTGCGATGACGCCGTCGAGCCGTGCATCCTCGCGTGCTTCGGCGCCGAACGACTTCACCACCGCGTTGCAGGTCATGGCGTCGGCCAGCGTGCCGCCCACTTTGGTGTCCCACGCATTGGAGAGGCGTGCGGCCGGCGCGATGTAGCGGACCGAGAAGGCCAGCGTCATCGCGACGTAGACGATGGTGCCGACCAGGATCACGAGGCCGAGCTGCGGCCAGTGCAGGCCGAGCAGGATCATCGAGCCCACCAGCACCGTCAGCGACGGCGCCAGCGCCATCAAAATGGTGTCGTTGAGCAGGTCGAGGGCCCACATGCCGCGCGTGATCTTGCGCACGGTCGAGCCGGCAAAGGAATTGGCGTGCCAGTCGGTGGAGAACCGCTGCACGCGCATGAAGGCGTCACGCGCCACGTCCGACATGATCTGCAGCGTGAACGGCACGATCGCCTGCAGGCCGATCAGCCGCAGGACCATCGAGGCCAGGCCCAGCGCCACGATGGCGCCGAACGCGACGAAGGCTGCGTGCCGCGCCTCGGCATCCGCCGCGCCGCGGGTCAGCGCGTCGACGAGATGGCCGGAGAACACGGGCATGAAGAGGTCGGCGACGGTCGCGCCCAGCAGGCCGCCGGCAACAGTGGCCGCGCGATACGGCTGCTCCAGCCAGTGGCGGAACACGAAGGGCAGCACCACGCGTATAGCCGTGGGGCGGTCTTTTCTCTTGGCGGTCATGGCATCATCCGGCTGCGCTTGGCGCGCAAGCCGGCTCCAAATGCTTGACGCGGGGCGGCAACAGGCCGGACGCGCGCGTCGTTGAAATCGATAACTCGTTGGGAAGTCGGGAAGATCGGGACTTCAGGCCCGACCAATGTCGGCAGAAATGACGCCTGCTAGGCGTGGGTGCCCGACATGAGCGAACGCGGGCGGTCGATCTGCGAAATCAGCAAAATCATGCAAATCCCTCCCCGGTTCGAGTGCAACGAAGCGCTGCTTATAGATACATCATGGCAAAATTTCAACGCGCGAAGCGAGCCCGGCAGGGCGATTCGGCGAGCAGTGTTGCAGAAGCGCCCATGAGAAGTCAGCGCAGCCGTTTCTCGACCTCACGCGCCACCAGAGCGTTGCCTTCAGCGGAGAAGTGATCGTCGCCGACGATGTAGAGGCGCTCGTACCAGTTCCTGTCGGCCTCGGCTTCCGCGAACAGCACCGGGAACAGATTGATGAACGTCTTGCAGCGCTTTTCGCAGAACCCGCGCCACAGCGCGACCTGGCGGCTGTCGCGATCGCCCTGCGCGATCTGCTGCGCCCAGGGATAGACGACGATGCTGAGCGGGATGTTGCGCGCGGCAAGAAGGTCGGCGAGCTTGCCCATGTTCTGCAGCGATCGGGCGATGCCGCCCTCAGCGCCGAGCGGCCGGGTCTCTCCGCTGACGTCGAATCCTTGAATGCTCCAGCCGATGCGGCCACGATCGGTCGAGAGCGCCTGTTTGCGGTTGCCGAGCAGCGACTGGATCCAGCGCTTGAGCGAAATGCGCAGGCGGTTGGTGATGACGAAGCGGTCGATGAAGAACTCGGATTTCTTCGGGCGCGCATCCGGCTGCATCGACCCCTCCGATGCCGTGCAGTAGGCGCGATATTTGGGATCCTCGTCGATGCAGAAATAAGAGGCCGCCTCGTCCGTGACATCAGACGTATCGGAAAACACCATCACCTCGTCGAACTCCAGCCCGCTCTCGAGCAGATGCTTGACCTTCCGGTAATAGATGCTCGGCGAGTAGGAGGCGACGCCGGCGTCGAGGAACTCGACCTTGTCGCCGCGCGCTTCGCCCGCGCGCTGCAGCCGGCCGGCGAAGGAATCCTCGAAGCGCATGCCGATTCCTTCGGCAAAGGAATCGCCGATCAGGAGGATGCGGCGCGAGGCGGATTTCAACGGCACGTCCCGCGCCGATGCATCCTTGAAGCCGAGGCTGTTGGTGATCAGGGGATAGCGCACCTCGCCCCAGACGTCGTGCCCTTCGAATTTCGCGGCGAAGCCGTGGTCGTAGACGGGATTGGCGATGCGCGCCGCGCGCTGGGTTTCCTCTCCCCGCGTGAGACTGGACCAGGCGAAATCGAACAGCAGGAACAAAGCGAGGCAATAGGCGCCAATGGCGGTCCAAACCAGGGCCCGCGGCAGCCTGCCACTACGCGACCGGATCGCAACATCGTCGGACATTCAGGGAACCTGTCTCGAAACGGGTGCTTTTTCGGCTTTCCCGGGCAGCCTGCAAAGCATAAAAGGGCGGCGAATGAAACCTCCGGCGGCCCCCTCCCCGAACCTTCCGAGATGAACAAGCGCGCCCAGTCCAGCCATGAGGCCTTCGAGCGCGACGAGCAGGTCGTCGCCGGCTCCGACCGCTCGTTCGGGCTTGTCATGGCCGGCGCATTCGCGGTGGTGACCGCCCTGAACGCCTGGCATGCGGGGCGGATCTGGCCGTGGACGGCGGGCCTCGCCGCCGCCTTCCTGATCGCAGCGCTGCTGAAGCCGGCGGTGCTCAATCCGCTCAACCGCCTCTGGCTCAAATTCGGCCTGCTGCTGCACCGGATCGTCAACCCCGTCATCATGGCGCTCCTGTTCTACGGCACGGTGCTGCCGACAGGCCTCGTGATGCGCGCCATGGGCCGCGACCTGCTGCGGCTGAAGCGCGAGCCCGGCGCCGACAGCTACTGGATCGTGCGCACGCCGCCGGGGCCGTCGCCCGAAACGATGAAAGACCAATTCTAGAGAGACCGCGGAATGGATTTCCTGAAAGAACTTTGGCGTTTCATGCGCGTGCGCAAGAAATTCTGGCTGCTGCCGATTCTGATCATGATGGTGGTGTTCGGCGGCCTCGTCGTGCTGACCAAGGGCTCGGCGATCGCACCGTTCATCTACACCCTGTTCTGAGCGACGCGATTTCGTTGACGATGCGAATCCTCGGTATCTCCGCCTTCTATCACGACAGCGCCGTGGCGCTGATCGAGGACGGCCGCATCGTCGCCGCCGCGCAGGAGGAACGCTTCACGCGGAAGAAGCACGATCCCTCCTTCCCGCACAACGCCATCGCCTGGTGTCTCACTGAAGCCGGCGTCGCCGCAGAAGCGCTCGACCATGTCGTGTTCTACGACAAGCCGTTCCTGAAGTTCGAGCGCTTGCTCGAGACCTATGTCGCGCTGGCGCCGCGCGGCTTTGCCTCCTTCAAGATGTCGATCCCGCTCTGGCTGAAGGAAAAGCTGTTCCAGAAGAGCCTGCTCACCGACGAACTGAAGAAATTCGCGCCCGAGTTCGACCGCACCAAGCTTCTGTTCTGCGAGCACCATCTGAGCCACGCGGCATCCGCCTTCTATCCCTCGCCGTACGAGAATGCCGCGGTGCTCACCATGGACGGCGTCGGCGAATGGGCGACCACGTCGGCAGCGATCGGCAGCGGCGGCAAGCTGGAGATCTTCCAGGAGATCCATTTCCCGCATTCGCTGGGCCTCCTGTATTCCGCCGCGACCTATTACACCGGCTTCAAGGTCAACTCAGGCGAATACAAGGTGATGGGACTCGCGCCCTATGGCGAGCCGAAATACGCAAAGCTCATTCTCGATCACCTGGTCGACCTGAAGCCGGACGGCTCGTTCCGCCTCGACCTCTCCTATTTCGACTACTGCACCGGCTTCACAATGACCAACGAGCGCTTTGCCAAGCTGTTCGGTCAGCCGGTGCGCACGCCCGACCAATTGCTGACGCCGTTCCACATGGATGTCGCGGCCTCGATCCAGGCGGTGCTGGAAGAAGCGGTGCTGCGGATGACGCGCAGCCTCGCGAAACAGTCCGGATCGCGCAATCTCTGCCTTGCCGGCGGCGTGGCGCTGAACTGCGTCGCCAACGGCAAGGTGCTGCGCGACGGCCATTTCGACAATATCTGGATCCAGCCGGCCGCGGGCGATGCCGGCGGCGCGGTGGGCGCTGCGCTGTCCGCCTATCACGGCTTTGCCGGACGGCCGCGAAAGCCGAACGGCGCCGACGGCATGGCCGGCGCCTATCTCGGCCCGCAATATTCGCAAGCCGACATCGAGCGGCGGCTGACCACGGCGCGCGCAAAATTCGCCGTGCTCGACGAAGCCGCGATGATCGACGCGACCGCACAGGCGCTCGCCGACCAGAAGGCCGTCGGCTGGTTCCAGGGCCGCATGGAGTTCGGCCCGCGCTCGCTCGGCGCGCGCTCGATCCTCGGCGATGCCCGCTCGCCCGCCATGCAGAAGAACCTCAATCTCAAGGTCAAGTACCGCGAGAGTTTCCGCCCCTTCGCGCCCGCCGTGCTGCGCGAGGACGTCGCCGACTGGTTCGACCTCAAGTCCGACAGCCCCTACATGCTTGTTGTCGCCGACGTGCGCGAAGATCGCCGCCGCCAGATGAGCGCGGAGGAGCAGGCGCTGTTCGGCATCGACAAGCTGAACGTGTCGCGCTCGGAAATCCCGGCGGTGACGCATGTCGACTACTCGGCCCGCATCCAGACCGTGCACCGCGACACCAATCCGCTGTTCCACGGCCTCCTGACCCGCTTCAAGCAGCTCACCGGCTGTCCCGTGCTGGTCAACACCAGCTTCAACGTCCGCGGCGAGCCGATCGTCTGCACACCGGAGGACGCTTTCCGCTGCTTCATGGGCAACGAGCTCGACGTGCTGGTGGTCGGCAACTGCGTGCTGCAGAAGAGCGAGCAGGACCCGGCGCTGAAGCTGGACTACAGCGAGGCGTTCGAGCTTGATTGATGTGGCGGCGTCGGCCACTCGTGGCAATCCAACTATGCACGGATCGCGTGAGGACGCTCTTTTACTGAGCGTCCCCACGCTGTGTACGCGTTCGCGGCGAGCCTCCGCCGAAATCCGAGCGCTCGTAACGGATTCTGCGGCGCCCTCCCGACATCCGTGCGTCAATGAGGACGCGCCCTAGAGCCCCCGTGCGTGCCGGCGCTGGGACGGATGTTCTGATTGTGGTGGAAGACGTTCTCGGGGTCGTACGTGGTCTTCACGCCCACCAGCCGGTCGTAGACGGAGTCGCCGTACGCCTCGCGGACCCGGTCGGGGTCTTCGTCGCCGCCGAGGAAGTTGACGTAGACGCCTTCGCGGAAGCGGCCGAGGGCGGCGAGGAACCCCCTCGTCCAGGCCGTCTCCCTGTCGCCGAAGTTCTCGCCGGGCCGCCACGCAGCGTGGACGATGATCGCGTGCGACGCTTGCCGGTTCCCGAACGCGGTCGCGCCCTCGGCAACCCGGCTCACCGCCCCCTTCAGATGGAACATTGCCACGTACGACCGCGGCGACGAGCACGAGAACGCGTGCCCGGCAATCACGTCGATGAGGTCGTCGCGGAGCGCAGGGAGGTGGGTTGCCTTCCAGTAGTAGTTCCAACCGTGGAGGACGGTCGAGTCGAGCGCGCTCTGGAAGGCCACGTACGGCTTGGGCGCGGCCAGATCGAGGAGAGGAGTCCGAAATGCGCGGAGCGGGCGGAGCGCCTTCTCACCATCCTCGATCGGCCCGGCGTAGCACGCGCCGACCATCACCACCGGGCGCCAGTGCAGACTCTCGGGGATGACCGGTAGAGGCGGCGCGGTGCAGAATTTTACGACCGTGCCGAGTTCGTCGGGAGCATCGCGGACGAAGTCGCGGTAGAAGCGGAGAACCTCCCCGGCGTCGGTTGCGTCCCAGAGGATTGGCCCGGCCAGGACGGTGGGCCCGACGGAGTGAAGGCGGAACTCGAACGAGGTGACCACGCCGAAGTTGCCGCCGCCGCCTCGTAGCGCCCAGAACAGGTCGGGATGCTCGTCCTCGGACGCCCGCAGCAACCGGCCGTCGGCCGTTACGACGTCGGCGGCGAGCAGATTGTCGATGGTAAGGCCATGCTTGCGCATCAGCCAGCCGACGCCGCCGCCGAGGGTGAGTCCGGCGACTCCGGTGTGGCTCACGATTCCGCCCGTGGTGGCCAGGCCGTGCGCCTGCGTCTCGTGGTCGACGTCGCCCCACAGCGCGCCGCCCTGCACCCAGGCTCTGCGGCCGGCGGGATCGACTCGCACCCCGCGCATCGCCGACAGGTCGATGACGATCCCGTCGTCGCACACGGCGGCACCCGCTACATTGTGGCCTCCACCCCGTATGGCGATCTCCAGATTGTGATCGCGGGCGAAACGCACGGCCGCGACCACGTCGGCGGTCCCGATGCATCGGGCGATCAGGTGCGGACGCCGGTCAATGGCACCGTTCCAGACTGCACGGGCGATGTCGTAGTCGGCGTGGTCGGCACTGATTAGCCGGCCTCGGAACCCGTCGAGCTCCACGACGGTTGGCTGCTTGCTGCGGTGGCCGATCTCCGCGGGCATTGGTGTGGTCATGGTGTCCTCCTCTCTTCGAGAGGACCGGATCGGACCACGACGAACTACCGCCGTATAGTCAAGAAACTGGACTTCAAAGCCGACGACGGGTGTGGGACAATGGCCGCATGAGGACGTATGGCCAATATTGTCCCATCGCCCGTGGCGCCGAGATCTTCGCCGAGCGCTGGACTCCGCTGATCATCCGCAATCTGTACGTCGGCTGCGGAAGCTTCGGTGAAATCCTGGAAGGCGCGCCCGGGCTCTCCCGTACCATGCTCTCGCAGCGGCTCAAGCAGCTCGAACGGGTCGGTGTCGTCGAGTCCTTACCCAAGCCCGACGGGCGCGGACACCACTACGAACTCACCTCCGCGGGCCACGACCTCTTCGCCGTCTGCCAGTCGCTCGGCGAGTGGGGTGCGCATTGGCTCGAGATCGCCCCCCAGCACCTCGACCCCTTTGTTGCCCTCTGGTCGATGTGCAACGCGCTCCGCCGGGACCGCCTCCCGGATCGACGCGTCGTCATCCGTTTCGACTTCACCGGCCGCCCGCGCCGGGAACGCTACTGGCTGCTCATCGAACTCGGGGACACCGAGATCTGCAAGACGAACCCCGGCCTTGACGAGGACCTCTACATTACCGCGGAGGCCGAAGCATTCGTCAAATGGCACGCTGGCCAGCTGACATGGGCCCAGGCCACACGCGAGGACCGCATCCAGCTCGACGGCGACCTGTCGCTTATAAGAGCCTTCCCAACCTGGAACGCCCGCAGCATGTTCGCCCACATCAGACCGGTCTCCCGCGCCGCAGGCAGCGCAGGCTGAAGCCTCGATGCGGCCTCGCACGATGGATTGATGTGACGGCGCCGCGCCGGCAGGGGCGCCGAACGTCCGCCCGCCGGTATCGGCAATACTATTGCGCGCGATTGGCCGCGATCGGGTTCGACGATTGCAGCGCCCTGAGCGCTGCGAACGTGTCGGCGTCGAATTCGCCGTCGGTGCGCCCCCTGTAGAATCCAAAATCCCTCAGCAACTCCTGCACCTTTCCCTTGGTGTCGGCGTGCCAGGAGCCGTGCAGCTCGAAGAGGCTCTTTCGCGCGTCATCGGAGCCCATTCGATAAGCGTTCAGGAGATACTCTGCCGCCTGCTTCGCATTGCGGTCCACAGTCTCGCCCCGATCCAGGACCAGCGCGTAGTTGCGCATGCCGCTCGGGTGGCCGGCGGCTGCCGCGCTTTCGAACCAGCGGGCCGCTTCTCTACTATCCTTCGCTACGCCCTCTCCACTCTCGTAGAGATAAGCGAGGTCCGACATGGCAACGCCAAGCCCCTTGTCGGCGGCCTGGCGGAACCAGAACGCTGCCGTGCGCATGTCTTGCTTGATGACGGCGCCCGAGTAATACGACACGCCGATCCGCCACATCGCCGCGGGGTAACCGTCCTTGGCCAGGTCGAGCAGGATGTCGACGCCGTACACTTTGTCGATCTTGGTCGGCGATTGCAGCAAGGCACGCGCCATCTGGGCCCGCAGGCGCGGCGTCGAGGGATCCTGCAGGATGGCGGCGATGCAGGCCGGCACAGCTTCCTTGACGTTGATGTTTTTCAGCGCGACCCGCGGGGCACGCGAGTCGGGAATGTCCGCCCCATAGCTGGCGAGACGGTCGCAGTTCGCCACCGCATTCGGGTTCGCCCAATTGGCGGCGGCGCTTGCCAGCGGCGTTCGCTTGCCGAGGTATTCGCTGAAGGCGCGGTTGTTGAACACCGGACGGGCCGCGCCCGATGAGGGAGTGGCGGCGGCGACTTGCGGCGGCCTGGACGGCTGAGCTGCTGCAGGCGGCAAATTCGGGTCGCCCTTCGCTGGCGCGCCGCCATCGGCGGCAAGATACAGCTGGCCGATGATCTGGTCGTAATAGGCCGGCACCTGGGTGTGGCCTATGGTCAGCGAAAGGTCGCGCACCGCCACCTGAACGGACTTTGCAACGGCCGTGAGCGGGTAATTCCTCTTTCCGATCTCCTTGAGGAAAATGCGCGTAAACACCGAATTCGGATCGAGATCGGTGCTGGACATGCGGTCGAGCGCGGACTGCCCGACGCCCGCGGAGTAGAGCACGAACACGCCTTCGGGCGGAGCGCCCTGCGCAAGCCCGCGCGCGCCTCCAAGGCTTCTGGTGCCGCTCGCCTGGAACGGATTGTCGCGGCATGCGTCCAGGACGAAGACCGTGGCGCGGGCGCCGCGGTCCTGCAGATCCGAGATGACTTTGTCGGTTGCAATGGCCTCGCCGGTGAGAAGGCTTTCCTGCCCCTGCCTTGCCGGCGGCACATCGGTCGGAAGGATGTAGTTGATGCCGCGGATCTCGATGCCGTGCCCGGCATAGTAGAGGACCGCAAGATCCCCCGGCGCGACCCGGTCCATGAAAATAGAGAGCTGCCGAACGAAATCGCGGCGGCCGACGTCGGTCGCGAGCTGGACCTGAAAGCCGAGCGCCTCCAGCGTGGCAGAGACGGCACGGGCATCGTTGACGGCCCGTTCCAGCCTCGACACGCTCTCATAGGCATTGTTGCCCACTACAAGGGCGATGCGCTTCTCCGCGCTGGCAGGGCCCGGCAACAACGCCGCAGCAAGTGCGAAAACCGGCAAGATCGGGCGAATTGCCGAAACAACGGCCGATAGCATGATGCCGTCCTGCAAGAATGCGGCGGTAATGCCGCGCTACCCAGGGCCTGTGAAAATCGATGGCCGGCAACAAATCCGGTTCAGGGCGCAACATCTTAAGGCTCAAATCGGGATTGTCGAGGAGGAGCAAGCCCGCAGACCCGGGCGTCCGCTTCCGGCGGCGGCCGATCTGGCGCAATCGCGGTGGACGACATATGTCGGCTGTAAGAACGCGCTACGGCCGCCAAACAGCTTGAAGGAGATGGCGATGCGCATACTTCGTTGGATGATCCTGGGCAGCGCGATGATCCTGGCGGCTGCCCCTGCCACGGCCCAAACCTACAATTCCAAAGGCCCGGTCTGTCTGCAGAAATGGCAGTGGGGCGGCAGCTACTACTACGACTGCTATTATTCGTCATGGGATCAGTGCCGGGCGGCGGCGGTAGGACTTGCGGCGATGTGCGTGGAAAACCCGTACTGGCCGCGAGCGCGCTCGAAATTCTCCGGCGGCATTCCGCGCTGATCGGCCGATACCGGCCCGGGTTTTTGCGCGCTAAAGCGGGATGGTGTTTGGTTGAATCGCACGTCCGGCAGACTCGCTTCACCTCTCCCTTCGGGCCCCTTCGGGAGAGGTGAACCGTGGGTGCCAGTTCAACCTTATCTCATCGCGCTTTAATGCCCGCCATCGCCGCCGCCGAGCAGCGCCGCTGACGGCTTGTTCAAGAGCAGCACCAGCAGGCTCAAGGCCAGATAGAAGACCGTCAGCAGGTAGAAGGCATCGCCATAGCCCATGACGGCGGCCTGGCGGTGCACGATCTGCGACAGCTGCTTCAGCGCCATCAGCGTCGCATCGCCCATGCCCTGCATGCGCTGGGTGAACATGTTGAGCGTCTCGACCGCGGTGGCGTTGCCCCAGTTCACTCGCTCGTGCAGTCGCGCGATGTGCAGATCGGTGCGTTCGTTCAGCACCTGGTTGATGACGGCAAGCCCGAGCGCACCGCCGAGATTGCGCATCAGGTTGAACAGGCCGGAGGCGTTCTTCACCCGCTCCGGCGGCAGCGTGCCGAGCGCGATGGTGTTGGTCGGCACCATCGCGCACATCATGCCGATGCCGCGCAGCACCTGCGGCACGAACAGCTCCCAGAAGTCGTAGTCCTTGGTAATCCACGTCATCTGCCAGGAGCCGAGCGCGAAGACGATCAGACCGAAAGCGATGATCAGGCGCATGTCGATGATCGTCATCAGCCGGCCGATGATCGGCGCCACCAGGAACATGGTGATCCCGGAGACGAACATGGTCTCGCCGATCATCAGCGCGCTGTAGCCGCGCACCTCGGCGAGATAGCGCGGATACATGTAGGTCAGGCCGTAAAGGCCGACGCCGATGAACAGCGCGATCAGGCAGCCGATGCCGAAATTGCGGTCGGCAAACGTCGTCAGGTCGACGATCGGCTCCCTCGCCGTGAACACGCGCCAGAAGAAGGCGATCGCCGAGATCGCGCAGATCGCGGTGCTCACCGCGATCGAGGTGTCCTGCAGCCATTGATGGCGCGGCCCCTCTTCCAGCACGTATTCCAGCGTACCGAGGAAGCTCGCCATGAACGCGAGGCCCCACCAGTCGAAATGATCGAGCAGCTTGAAGTCGGGTCGGTCGAAATCGCACAGCACCAGCACGCCGATGGTGATGCCGATGCCGGGCACGATGTTGATGAAGAACAGCCAGTGCCACGACATCCAGTCGGTGATCAGGCCGCCGACCGTCGGGCCGATGGTTGGCGCGAGTGTCGCAACAAGCCCGATGATCGGGCCGACGATGTAGAACTTGCTGCGCGGGAACACCGTGTAGGCCGAGGCAAACACCGTCGGGATCATGCCGGCGCCGAGGAATCCCTGGATCGCGCGCCAGAAGATCATCTGCTCCAGCGTCGAGGCGAAGCCGCAGAAGAAGCTCGCGACGGTGAAGCCGAAGGCGGAAATCGCAAACAACAGCCGCGTGCCGAGCGCGCGCGACATGAAGCCGGACAGCGGGATCGCGATCACCTCGGCGATCAGGTACGATGTCTGCACCCACGACACTTCGCTCTGGCTCGCCGAGAGCCCTGCCTGGATTTCGTTGAGCGAAGCGGAGACGATCTGGATGTCCAGGATGGACATGAACATCCCGAACACCATGATGAGGAAGGCGAACAGCCGCTTTGGCGGAATCCGTTCGGACATCTCGGCCGGGTTCATCATGGCAGGCGTTGCAGTGGTGGCGTCAGCCATGTTCTGCGACACCCTTCGGAATCATTTTCTTGCGCATGATCTTGTCCGAAAACCGGCCTCCACTTTTCGGGATCATGCGCTTACTTCGGCTGCGTCATCCCGGGTGAATCGAGATCGGCCTCGTCGTCGGCGTCATGTGCGCCTTCGCGCGTGTCGACGGTGGTGTAGACCGACATGCCGGCGCGCAGCAAATGCTGCCTCGCCACGCTCTTGGGCACGCGGATGCGCACCGGCACGCGCTGCACGATCTTGGTGAAATTGCCGGTGGCGTTGTCCGGCGGCAGCAGCGTGAACACCGAGCCTGCGCCCGCCGAAATGCTGTCGACCACGCCCCTGAACTTGCGGAAGCCGTAGGCGTCGACCTTGATCATGACCGGCTGGCCGGGACGGATTCGCTTGAGCTGCGTCTCCTTGTAGTTGGCATCGATGAAGACCTCGTCGAGCGGCACCACGTTGCCGAGCCGCTGGCCGGCCTGGATCATGTCGCCGACATTGACGAGGCGATTGGAGAAGGTGCCGTCGACCGGCGCACGCACATGGGTGAAGTCGAGATCGCGCTCGGCCTTGGCGAGCGCGGCCTGCAATTCCTTCAGTTGCGCGCGCGCCTCGTTCTGCTGTGCCTTGGTCACCTCGACATTGTCGCGCGCGGCGTCGAAGGCAGCCTGCGCGGACCGCACGGCGGCGGCGCCCTGGTCGCGGCTAGCTTCCGAGACCTCGAACGCGGCGCGCGAGGCAAAGCCCTTGGTTGACAGCTGCTGCTGGCGCTCGAAGTCGAGCCCGGCGCGCTTCAGCACGGCTTCCGCGGAGACGAGTTGCGCCTTCGATTGCTCGACCGCGCTTTCCAGCGCGGTGACCTGGCGGCCGATGCGTTCGATGGTCGCCTGCTGGGTCGCGATCTTGCTGCGTGCGGACTCGACCGCAATGCGATAGTCGCCGTCGTCGATGCGGAAGATGACGTCGCCCTTCTTCACGAGGCTGTTGTCGCCGGGCATGATCGCCGTGATGTGGCCGGCGACGCGCGCGCCCAGCATGGTGTTGTTGGCGCGCACATAGGCATCGTCGGTCGAGACGTAGAAGCGGCCGACGAGGACGTAGTGAACGGCGTAGCTGGCAGCGGCGAGCGCGAGCAGGCCGATGATGCCGATCGCGACGAATTTGCGCTTGCCCGATTTCGGCGCGGCGGCCGCGGGCGCTGCCGCCGGCGCGCCGGCGGGCTTCTCTGCTGGCGTTGCGTTCGGCGATTCAGGCGCGTGACGTTTGGCCTCTTCCGCAACGTGGCGGAGCTGCTCGAGTCCGGGCGAAGCATGGCCGGACGCGTTGCCCTCCGCGGTTTCGGCATCGGGCCGGATCGCGCGGGCGGCCTGGTCTCTGGTCGCGGCCATTCCGGCCTCCTCACAAACGGTGTCGCGACACTGACCAAAGCCCGGACGGACCCTCGCCACTTTGTCGGCGCTCAAATTATCATTGACCGAACGGTTCGGTCAATCTAGTATTATCGCCAAACGGACCATACGGTCGAATTCCTTCCACCCCCTTCGCAGTCGCGGAATCTTTCCCCGGAAGCTGAACCAATGGTTGCAAGCGCTCCAAATTTGCATCCGATTTCCGGCGAGGAGGAAAGCGCCAAGCGCCGCCAGATTCTCCAGGGCGCGCGCAAGGTGTTCATGGATCTCGGCTTTGACGGCGCCAGCATGGGCGAGATCGCCCGCGCCTGCGGCGTTTCCAAGGGCACCCTTTATGTCTACTTCGCCGACAAGTACCGCCTGTTCGAGGCGATCGTGGAAGAAGAACAGATCGAACAGAGCCGGACCGCCTTCAATTTCGATCCCGCACGCGACGTCGAGACCACGCTACGCGAATTCGGCCGCGCCTATATCGGCGTGCTGTGCCGTCCCGGCGGGGGGTCCGCGATCCGCACGGTGATGGCGATCGCCGAGCGCATGCCCGAGGTCGGCCGCCGCTATTATGAAAACGTATTGGACTTGAGCATCACGCGCCTCGCCACCTATCTCGAGGCGCATGTGAAATCAGGCGACCTCGACATTCCCGACTGCCGCCTCGCCGCCTCGCAGTTCATGCTGACGTGCCAGGCCGGCCTGTTCCTGCCCTTCGTCTTCCAGGCCGCACCCGCGCCTTCGCCTGCGCGCATCGGCGAAGTGGCCGACAGCGCCGTGCGGATGTTTCTGGCGGCGTATCGGGCGAAGTGAGCAACCGTCGAGTGAAGTAACCACGACCGTCATTGCGAGCCAACGGGTCCGCGCAAAGCGCGGCCCGATGACAGGCTCAGCGAAGCAATCCAGCTTTGCCGCAACAAAGGAAGCTGGATTGTTTCGTCGCTTCGCTCCTCGCAATGACGGCGGAGCCGGCGCATATCCAACAATCCCAAAACCGTGATTTGACGTTTTGACCGTAAGTGTCAAATTCGTCAAATGAGCCCGCGCGACCGCATTCTCGACGCCGCGATGACGGTGTTCCGCCGGCATGGGTTCCGCCGTTCCTCGATCGAGGAGACGGCGGAGGCCGCAGGCCTGACGCGGCAGGCGCTCTATCATCATTTCAAGTCGAAGGAAGCGCTGTTCCGCGCGGTGATCGAGCGCGTGCATGACGGCGCGCTCGCCGATGGCGCTGATGCCGCCGAGCGCGCAGAGGCCGCGGGCAAGCCGCTCGCCGCCATCGTCGTGGCGCAGGTCGCCGCGCGGCTGCGGGCGTTCGTCGCCTCCTTTGACGGCTCGCCGCACGTCGAGGAGCTGTTCTCCGAACACCTGATCCACGCGCGCGATCTCTATCAGCATTATTCCGCCTTGCATGACGCGCAGGTGGCCGCCACCATCGCACGCACGGTCAGGCGCCAGAAGCTGACGCTGGTCCCCGGCATGACCGCGGCGAAGCTGGCCCGCTATGTCGAGCTTGCGGTCACCGGCACGAAGTCCGCCTATCCGTCGATGCGGCCCGCCGACGCCTTCCTGCGCGATGCGGAGGCGATGCTGCGCACGCTGATCGCCGGCGCCATCGCGCCATCGAAGCCGAACAAGCCAGCATCCGCCCGTCCCGTCCGCCGCAAAGCAGGAGCCCGGAAATGAGCACCATGACGATCAACGGCAAATCCGCCGCGCTTCCCGACGATCGCGATGCGATGCTGGTCGATGTCATCAGAGACAATCTCGACCTCACCGGCACCAAGCTGGTCTGCGGCTCGGGCGTCTGCGGCGCCTGCACGGTGCTGCTCGACGGCGCGCCGGTGGCAAGCTGCCTGATGCCCGCGCAGGCCGCTGCCGGAAAATCCGTCACCACGGTCGAGGGCATCGCCGCGAAAGGCATGCATCCGATCCAGAAAGCCTTCATGGCGCACGACGCGCTGCAATGCGGCTTCTGCACGCCCGGCTTCATCGTCGAGGCGGCGGCCTTCCACGATCGCTGGCGCGCGGCCAACGGCACGGCTGCGCCGTCGCGCGAGGAGATCGGCGCGGCGCTGTCGGGACACCTGTGCCGCTGCGGCGCCTATGACGGCATCTTCAGCGCGGTTGCCGCCGCCTGCGCCGGCCAGTTCGACGGCAAGGACGTGCAGCCGCCGCGCGTCGAGGCCGGCGCCAAGGTAACGGGCGCGGCCAAATACACCGTCGACATCAGGCATGATGGGCAGCTCGAAGGCGTCATCCTGCGCTCCAACGCGGCGCATGCGAAGATCGGCAATGTCGACCTGGCGCCGGCGCTCGCCATGCCGGGCGTCGCGGCGGCGGTCTCGCTGCTCGCCGACGACGGCGTCGTGCGTTTCGTCGGCGCGCCGATCGCGGCGGTCGCAGCCACGGACCGCAAGGCCGCGCTTGCCGCCATCGACGCCATCCGCCTGTCGAGCCAGCCCCTGCCGGCCGTGGTCGGCCTCGACGACGCGCGCGGCTCCGATGCGCCCGTCGTGTTCGACAGGTCGAGCCGCAAAAAGGCCGGCAACGTCTCGGAAGGCGCCGGCGGCCCCGCGCCATGGAAGGGAAATCTGCGCGGGCCTTCCAACGCGTTCTCGCTGAAGGCGAAAAAGGCGCGCAACTGGATCGGCGGGGCGCGCGAGGCGCGCGACCCGCTGCTGGTCGAGGCGACGTTCCGCACCCCCACGCAGCAGCACACCTGCCTCGAGCCGCATGCCGCGGTTGCCCGCTTCGACGGCGACCGCCTCACCGTGCACGTCTCGACCCAAGCCGTGTTTCACCTGGCCGAGCTGATCGCCAAACGCTTCGGCATCGCGCACGACAAGGTGCGCGTCATCGCCGACCACGTCGGCGGCGGCTTCGGCTCGAAGGCGAGCTTCGGCACCGAGACCATTGCGGCGATTGAGCTCGCGCGCGCCGCAAAGGCGCCGGTGCGGGTCGTGTTCGACCGGCATGAGGAGCTTTCCGTCACCGGCTACCGGCCGGCGGCCGAGATGAAGATCGCGCTGCTGCCATCGCCGGAAGGCGCGCTGAAGGCGTTGACGTTCAACGCGTATGCCGACACCGGCGCCGCCACCAACTCCACGCTCGCCGGGCTGGCGCGCCTGATCTATCCGGCCGAAGCGAAGGAGCTCGCCGATTTCGACGTCGTCAGCAACCTGCCGCCCGGCGCGCCGTTCCGCGGGCCCGGCGGACCGCCGATGGCATTCGCGCTGGAGCAGGCCGTCGACGAAGCCGCGCTCAAGATGAAGGTCGACCCGATCGCCTTGCGCAAACGGTGGGACACCAATCCCAACCGCCGCAGGCTCTACGACTGGGCGTCGAATCTCGAGGTCTGGAAGAGCCGCAAGAGCGCGGCGGCGCAGACCGGCCGCTATCGCCGCGGCGTCGGTGTCGCCAGCGGCTTCTGGCTCTATATCTGGCAACCCGGGTCTTCCGTCGAAGTCGCCGTCAAGGGCGGCCGCCTCATCGCCAGCAGCTCGACCCAGGACATCGGCCAGGGCAGCCGTACCGTGATCGCCAACACCGTCGCACGCGAGTTCGGAATAGAGCCGCATGAGGTGGAGGTGCGGATCGGCGATTCCCGTCTGCCGGAAGGTCCCGGCGCCGGCGGCAGCCGCGTCACGGCCTCGGTGATTCCACCGACGCTGATCGCCGTGCAGAAGCTGAAGGCTGCGATCGAGCGCAACGCGAAGCAGAAGCCGGCGCCCGGCTCGAACGCGCCGTGGCGCGAGCTGCTCGCGGCCTCGCCCGATCTTGCCGCCTCCGGCGTGCGCCCCGAAGACGCCAGGCCATCCTCGCCCGACGTGCGCTCGCCGCTGCGGGAGGCCGGCTTCATCGGTATCATCTTCGGCTGGATGATGCGTCGCTTCTCCAACCTTGCGATCGGCGCCGGCGTGCCGAGCTCGGTGCAGGTGGTGGAGGTCGAGGTCGACACCTGGCTCGGCCATGTCCGGGTGCTCAACGTTCACACCGGAATTGCGGTCGGCAAGATCGCAGCGCCGGCGCTGGCGCGCAGCCAGGCGACCGGCTCGGTCATCCAGGGCATCGGATATGCGCTCTACGAGGCGCGCGAGACCGATGCGCGAAGCGGCCATGTGCTGACGTCGAACCTGGAGGACTACCGCATACCGGGGATCGCCGACACGCCCGAGATCGACGTGCATTTCGACGAAGCCGGATTCGAGCATGTGATGGGCGGCAGCGCCGGAATCGGCGAGGTCGCGACCGTGCCGACTTCGCCGGCGATTGCGAACGCGATTCGTGATGCCATCGGCATCCGGCCGACGGAAATGCCGATCACGCCGGCGCGCATTATCGCCGCCCTCAACGCAAGGAGCGCAGCATGAGCGAGACAGCCACCATGGGGATCGCGGGCGAATTCCGCGCCGCCGGCACCGACCTCTCCGAGCGCCGCCGCACCGGCGTGTCGAAAGGTCCCGTGATCGATCTCGTCCTGCCCGGCGATGACGGCATCGTCTGGGGCGGCGACGGCGCCGCCACCATCGGCGCGTTCGCCACCATCGCAACCATCGCCGCTGACAAGCGCATCGAGGACGGCTATCCCGGCGTCGCCGCCACCGCGCTCGGGCTGGCCACGCCGCAGATCCGGCATCTCGCCACGCTCGGCGGCAATCTCGCGCAGCGTTCGCGCTGCTGGTATTTCCGCAATCCGCACATCGCCTGTCTGAAGAAGGGCGGCAGCGACTGCCCGGCGCGGCCCGGCAATCATCTCTACCACGTCGCCTTCGATCGCGGCCCCTGCGTCGCGCCGCATCCGTCCTCGATGGCCTGCGCGCTGCTCGCCTACGAGGCGACGGTGACGACCGACCGCCGCAAGGGAATCTCCGTCGCAGAATTGCTCGGCGATGGCTCCGACGGCCGCGCCGATCACGCGCTGCAAGCGGGCGAGACGATCCGCAGCATCGCGCTGCCCCCTCCGCTCGCGGGCGAGCGCGCCCGCTACAAGCGCGCGATCAGCCGCAGCTATGCCGAGTGGCCGCTGGTGGAAGTCTGCGCGCGTGCGGTGATCGCGGACGGCGCGCTCAAATCCGTGCGCATCGCCGCCGGCGGCATCGCGCCGAGGCCGCTGCGCCTCACCGCAGCGGAAGCCGCGCTCGAAGGCCGGCCACCGACGGAGGCGACCATCGCCAACGCGGCCAGGCTCGCCACCGACGGCGCCAATCCGCTGCCGATGACGGGCTACAAGCTCGACCTGTTGCGCGGCCTGATGCGCGATCTCCTGACGCAGATTGCAGCTTGATCGACTGCGTAGGTACAGGATGGGTTGAGCCCTTTGCGAAACCCATCACGCTTGTTGCGCAGGGCATGATGGGTATCGCTTTCGCTCCACCCATCCTTGTATCAGCACGACCTGCTAAGGTGTGAGGGTTCCGCAAGGAATGGCCCGGCCTGGGTGGCCACCCGGACCGGGCCGCTGACCGTTGGATCGTAACCCATCGAAGCATCGTGAGCTGA
>NZ_JBQTHN010000063.1:0-4298 GCF_052389815.1 Bradyrhizobium sp.
GGCGCGGGCTGGAAACGCAACGGCGAGAAGGCCGGTGACTACGTTTCGCTGCACCTTGACGGTCCGACCTTAAGACAACCGATCCGCGCCAATCTGTTCCAGGCCGACGATCAGGGAACGGCATTCAATCTGCTGTGGAATCGCCCGCCACGTCGCAATGAGACGGCGTGATGCCATGAGTGTCCGGCCTGCAAGTCCAATCCCTTTGTTCGATCGAAAGCCGGTCAATCCCTTCGCCCCGATCGGCATTTCGGCGGCCGTCGCGCGCAGCGTCGGTCAAGAGCCTGCCCCGGACTTGATCCGGGGGCGGCCGCAGGCCGGCGCGCGTGCCTTGCCCTTGACGGAGGCGAGCACGGTGGCACGTTCTCGTCCGGTGGGGGGCGGCGGGTGCGCCCGAGGCTTGATCATAACAGCGATCGTGCTGGCGATGATGGGCGGCACCATCAGCATAGTTCCTGCAGCATCGTTAAAGCCGCAACCCGGATCGACGACGGAGGTCAATCCCGTCGATGGCTATGCCGCAGAAGTCGCCGAGGCGTCGCGGCGGTTTGGCATCCCGGAACGCTGGATACGGGCGGTGATGCGCGTCGAAAGCAGCGGCCATGCGCAAGCCGTGTCGCCAAAGGGCGCCATCGGGCTGATGCAGATCATGCCCGATACCTGGGCTGGAATGCGGCTGCGTTACCGGCTCGGGCGCAATCCCCGCGATCCCCGCGACAACATTTTGGCGGGTACAGCTTTCCTGCGCGAGTTGTACGATCGCTACGGCGCGGCGGGCTTTCTCGCCGCCTACAACGCCGGCCCCGGCCGATATGCGGAGTATCTTGCAACGGGTCGCCCGTTGCCCGCGGAAACGCGCGCCTATGTGGCAGCGCTTGCGCCGCTGATTGGCAGCGGTCTGCTCAACCGCGGCGTCGTCATCGCGGCCGGTCCCGCCGCATGGACACGTGCGCCACTCTTCGCTGCAGTTGCCGGCAGTACTCCGTCCGCAGGTCGGCCGCAATCCGACGGTCGATTGCGCGCACGTCCGGTGACCGATTTCAGCGGGTTCGAACCATCGGTCGGACGGCGATCTAACCGCAAGCACGAAAGCGCATCGTTATTCGTCAGGCGGACTTCCAGCGGTCCTCCACGCTGAGCGCCGGGACCGATCCGTTGTGCGGATTTTGGAGCGTGATTTTCGAGAACAGCGACAGGTGGGAGGCAAAGGCAGCGGGAGTAAGCGTCCGGCGGCTGCACATCGGGCAGCTCGTGATATCAGCCGTCAGTTTCCAGGTTCGCTGGCGCCCCGTGACGGACATTCGGTTTGCATTCGAAACGCTGCAACACGATCATGACGCTAAGACTTTCGGGTTTGCTACTAAAGGACCCTCGCTCACGCGGGCAAGAGTTCGCGGAGGAGTGCGACAATAACGTGCTGATGGCATACGGGCGATGCCTTCGGCCCGCGCTCTACTCGTCGCTTCGCTCCTCACCGAGCCACCCTACGGGTGTCTCGGCCCTTCGGGTAACGATCGCTATCGCAAACGCTCGCAAACAGTGGGGGCTTCGCAAGTCAACTGCCAAGTCGCAGCGGCTCTTTCGCAATGAATCGGCTACCAGCCGACGTGTTCGGGCAGGCGCTATTGAAGGATCTACCGCAACGACCCGAACTGCATTTTGTCGCAAATCGCCGCGAGTACCGAGAGTCTGTTGGCTTGGAAGTTGGGCCCTGGGAACCAGCGACCGGGAGACCACGACAGTGGGAAGGGTCGAGGGCGAGGGCGAGGGCAAGATTAAAGCGGATGGCACCATCTTTGGCCATCGCGCAAAAAGTTCGTGGTCTGCACACTGGTTGAGAGACGGCGCGCGGCACCGTCCAGAACGCAGCGCAGTGCCGCTCTCTTGCAAAACCTCAATGCCCGCGCAGCTTTTCGCGGCACCATGGGTCGTTTTGTTGTGTTTTTGCATTGATCGCCTACATCGATGCCGATGAACAGGGATGACGAAGATCGCTTCCGGCCGCGGCCCGGCCGCATCCGCTCGGATGGCCGTGGCGGCGCGGTCACCAGGAGTTTCTTCAGCAGGGTTCGCAAAATTGCCCGCCAGCATGGCGCCGGGCCGCCTGGAGCATCCGCCTATGTCAAGAGCAGCGGGATGGGACGGGCGCGGGTCAAGGCCGGCGCCGGCCGGGGCGTACGGCGCGGGCGCGGCGCCGCCTTCGTTCGCGGCCGCACCTTGGGTGAACGCGGGTGGAGCCACCGTCAACCGGGCGCCCGGCGCGTCATGGTCAAGTCACGCTCGGTACGCGCCGCCGGCAGATGCGGCCGCGCCGCCGCGCATCTGCGTTATATTCAGCGTGACGGCACCTCGCGCGATGGCGAGCGCGGGCGGCTTTATTCGGCGACACGGGATCGGGCCGACGGCGATGCCTTCCTCGATCGGGGCAAGGATGATCGCCATCAGTTTCGATTTATCGTGTCGCCCGAGGAGAGCGCAGAACTCGGAGACCTGACGGGCTTCACCCGCGATCTCATGAGCAAACTCGAAGGTGACCTGGGAACGAAGCTCGACTGGGTGGCGGTGAACCATTTCAACACCGGCCATCCCCATGTTCACGTCATCGTCAACGGCCGGGATGAGCTAGGCGAGGATCTGGTCATCAACGGCGATTACATCGCCCATGGCATTCGCGAGCGGGCAAGCGAGCTGGTGACGCTCGAACTCGGTCCTGTCACCGAGATCGAGCAACGGCGAAAGCTCACGGCCGAGATCGATCAGGACTGCTTCACCCGCATCGATCGGGCGTTGATCGCGGAGGCCAGTGACGTTGGCCTTGACCTGCGGCACGCGCCGGCCGATCCGCGCGGTATCTCCGACCGCGCGTTGCGGCTGGCGCGGCTTGGCAAGTTGGAGGCAATGGGACTCGCGACCGAAGAGGCGCCGGGCCGCTGGCAGTTGAGCGCAAAGCTGGAGCCGACCTTGCGCGAACTGGGCGAGCGCGGCGATATCATCAAGAGCATGCATAGGGCATTGGAGGCGGAAGGCCTTCAGCGCGACCGGGCGAGTTTTCGGATTCACGACGGCTCGCCCTCGACGCCGATCGTCGGCCGCGTCATCGACAAGCATCTCTCCGACGAGCTCGGCGAAAACCTGACCCTCATCATCGATGGCGTCGACGGCCGCACCCACCACGTTCCCGGCGTCGATCCGGCTGGGGTCGAGGACATCGGTATCGGCAGCATCGTCGAGATCGGATCGACTGAGGCAGGCCACCGTCCGGCCGATCGCGCCATTGCCGCCATGGCGGAGGAGGGCGTCTATCGGCCGAGCCGCCATCTGGAGCGGGCGCGGTTCGACGGCCGCGTTCCCGGGGGCGACCATGACGGCTTCATCGACGCCCATGTTCGCCGGCTCGAGGCGCTGCGCCGGGCTGGGATCGTCGAGCGGATCGATGCCGACCATTGGCGTCTCCCGCAAGATTTCGAGAGCCGGGCCGCGGCCTATGATGCCACGCGAAATCGCCAGCTCAACATTCGCATGCTTTCGACCTTCGACCTGGAAAGGCAGATCGAAGCTGACGGCGCGACCTGGCTCGATCGCCGCCTGGTCGGGCGAGGTGCCGCTGATCTGGTTGCGGCCGGCTTCGGGCAGGAGGTACTTAAGGCCATGGATCGCCGCCGCGAGCATCTGATCGAGCAGGGCGACGCGATCCGCCATGCCGACGGCCGGATTTTCTACCGCCGCAATCTGCTCGCCACGCTCGAACAACACGATGTCGCGCGCGCAGGTGCTGCGCTCGCAGCCTCGCGTTCGCTGCCGTTTCGCCCCTGCAGCGATGGCGAGACGGTGCAGGGCGTCTTCAAGCAGACCGTCCAGCTCTCGAGTGGCAAGTTCGCGCTGGTCGAGAACGCCCGAGAATTTACGCTGGTGCCCTGGCGACCGGTGATCGAGAGCCGGCTCGGCCGCGAGGTGGTGGGCACAGTCCAAGGTGGATCGGTGTCCTGGCAATTCGGGCGCAAATTGGGGCTGGGGCTTTGACCGGGAAACCCGCCAGACAATGTCATGACAAAGGAGGCCGGACATGCTAGATAGGGCATCAGGAGATGTCATAATGGCCAACGCGACCAGATCCGAGAAACTCGATTTGCGCCTGACGCCGGAGGCGAAGCGGGTGCTGAATGCCGCAGCGCAAGCGTCGCGGCGCTCGGTCAGCGAATTCGTGCTGGAGAGCGCGCTCGACCGCGCCCAGGAGGCGTTACCCGATCGTCAGCATTTTGGGCTCGACCCGGCGCACTGGAAGGCGTTTCTGGCGGCGC
>NZ_JBQTHN010000064.1:0-14043 GCF_052389815.1 Bradyrhizobium sp.
AAAATCGCATCCGTCGTACACCCTCGTGAATGGATGCCGTGCCCATCGTGCCCCCTTTGTTCTGGGGCACCAAAAACACGACACTTCACGAGCTACAAACAGGCGACAGATCACGCGCTACCGACACGCCCGACGTTGTCGTCGTCACCGTCCTGTCGATAAGGTAGGCTGTGGGAAGACTTGCGCCCCGATAATTCGACACGGTCTCCTTGACCGCGCCATTGGCGGCGGTCGAGGCGTCAACCGTTTGAATTCGGTCAACCACGCCGTCGGCATTATCGTCGAACATCAAGGTCCGTGACTTTCCGTCAGCGCTCGTCGTCGTGACCGTTTCGCTGGCCAGGCTTCCGTCGGGATTTACTGCCTTAACATCGATCGTGGTCGAGCCGTCGATGTTGTGGATGACGGATCGATTGATCTTGTAGCCCTGCGCGTCGCTTGCAAGCGTCACGGTCGCCGCCTCGCCCGTCGTGTTGTCTGTACGGGTAAAGGTGGCCTTCCCATCGATGGAGGATCCATCGGGGAACGTGATGGACGCGGCATTCTCAATCAAATTGATTGAGACAATGCCGAGTTCGCTCAGCGAACTCAGCGTCTGCGTGCCGTCGGCATTGGTGACGAGCACCTTGAACTTCAGGAAATTCACATCGCCAGCATCGAGCTTCCCGTTGTGATTGGTGTCGAACACGTCGAGCAGCGCCTGCATGTCCGACGTTGCTGTCGGATCCCACAATGTGAAGTTGATCTGGTTCGCCTGGGTGATCTTGCCGTCCCCGTTGGTGTCGTAAACGAGCACGCCGCTGCCCGCGCCCGCCCAGGCGGTGCGGTGCTGATAGCCGTCTCCTGCCGTGTCGAACCAGGTGTTCGACGACAACAGCTGGGTGATGTTGATGCCTTGGCCGGACAGGTCGAGCAGTACTGGAGACGAAGCAGCAGATGCTGCGCCGTATCCAAGCACCTCGACAAGGAAACTGGAAGGAGGTTGCCCTATGGAGCCCAAACTGGAATTTATCAGCCCGCTTGCAATGTTGCGCAGAGCGGCGTTCCCGGCTGCCCCGATGAGCACTAGCTTCCAATACCCAGGACCATACGCTGCAAGGAGCGGTGCGCCCAGATCGAGAACTCGTGGCTTGGCCGACGCCGTGTCGATATCATGGGAGGTATTGGAGCCAAGTTTGTCGGGAGCGTCTACGTTGACATCCGGAAGCCTTGACGGGTCGGTCAAGGTATCTCCGAATGGCGTGCCCCGAGCGCCGTAATCGCGCGCCATGCTCCACCAACTGCCAATATGCATGCCGCCGAATGGGCCATTCAGTGGGCTATAACCATCCGTGCCATAAAACAGAGCGGGTTCGTAGGCCCAGCTTCGGTCGTCGAAACCTCCCGCTCCGGACGAACGTTCAAAGTCATCGGGATGTGGTGTTGGCCCTGAGGCCGGATTGATGCCGCCGCTTTCGGCCCCTTTCCCTGGAGCCGTAATCCGCGGGCCCATTTGAGATCCTACCAATTCCTTGTACAAGCGCTGCATCGCAGCTTCGCCAAAGATCGCGCCAGCGATTCCGCCCATAATGCCGCCAGCCACGCCGAGCGCGAGCGTGCCGATGCCCGGGACAATCGATCCGCTCACCGCTCCCGCACCTCCGAACAACGCCGCGCCGACTGCGACTCCGCCCAAGGTTCCGGCGGCGCCAAAAGCTAGACCGCCGCCTTGGCGGCCTACGAACTGCGCGGCGGAAAGTCCGGCGCCGTTCATGTTGCCCGCCGACAACTTCCGGTTGATGTCGCCATATGTTTGGTAGGCGTCGTAACCAAATCCGGCGACGCCGAGGCCAACACCACCTATTCGCAAGCCCTGGCCAAACTTCCGGATACCGGAGACCTGCGAATTCAGTTTAGCCAAATTCGCTACGTCGGCTTTGGCCTGGACCGCGGCCGTTCCACCCTTGTTGCCCTTAAAGTCGACATATCCGGTCTTGACTTCGACGTAGTTGTTCGTCGCTCCGTACAGAAAGCTTCGCGTCTGATATCCGATATCCAGATTTCTTGGCTTGCCCGCAGCGTTCGTCATACCGGGCGAAACCTTCTTGGTGACGATGTCTCCAAAAACGGACCGCGAGGCCCTAATATTGTTGACCTCCTGCCGAATGGCAGCAGCGTGGTTGGCTATATTGACCGAGGCCGTCCCCTTAACTCCCGGGGTGGAGCCAGGGGCCATGGGGTACATTTTTGAATTAAAACTGACGCCACCTTCCGTGAGAAAGGTCGATAAAGCCGGGCTAGCACCGCCTGCTCGAGCAATCGGCCCTTCGTAAAACGCCCAACGAATATCGGTCCAAGGATTATTGATGATGATCCTTGTTCCGTAGGAATAGAAAGCGAAACCTCCGCCTACTGCGGCCTTTCCAAGAACATCAGATTGGCTCATTGCTATAGTCCCCAACAACAAATGGCGTGCCGTCATCCGGCACATTGGCCAGGTGAAGTTTCGCTTTGCAGTGCTTGATCAATCCGTCTCGATCGCCGACGAGCGGATCATGTCCGACATGAGCCATCTGGCGCGCTTCCACAACCGCGCCGTAACCCAAGCCAAAGACATCGACTCCCCAACCGCGCGGAAACCCCCCGAGTTGCGGACGCTTCAAATTCGGTCCAGTCAGCTCTCGATCTTCGTCCAAATACCCGCGGTAGATTTCCCAGTGGAGTTGAGGACGCTTAGCGATCAGGTATTCGCCGAGGAAAATTCCGATGTCGACCATCACGTTGCAGCCGATATATTCGCCCACCCAGATCGGCTGATAGCTCGCAAAGATAATGGCGATGCGGGGAAAGTCTCCGATGAGACCACCACCATAAGCGTTGATCCAGGCGGTCAGTGCAAGTAGGCCATCACCGTTGAGCGGCAACCGCACGCCAAAGTTTTCTCGCAACCAGCCCTGCAAGAACGCCAGCCGATCGAACCGTACCTGCATGAAGTAATCGAAGTTTTCTTGCACGCGAGCCTCATCGAGCGTCCTCTCTTCTTGCTTGTTTGGGACGTCGTAAAGCGGGTAATCGCGTATCGCGCGGCCGACCCTGAGATGCTTGAAGAATAACGTCGGATAGATCATTCGAACTTCCTGGATGTCGGTCTGTCGCAAGGTCCAGAGCACGAATAACGAAGGAATTCGAACTGGTATTTTCCGTCCGGGCTCCAAGTCAGGTTTGAGATTCCGGATCGAAACATGCCAGAGGCGTCGACCAAATTCGGGGCCGGTAACATTCGGACATGGCGCAGTTCAGGTAATTCTTGCGCCACAGTATCGGACGAATTCGCGCGGGTAGACGGAACTGCAATCGCGACAAAAACAAACGCCACGAACGCCGCATAACAGATCCATGAACTACGGTGGTCGCTGCTTCTTTGTGCCATCGAGCGCAATGCACCCCGAATAGAGCAACCCCTGTTCCGACAGCGCCCCGGCGGCCTGGGTGATCGGTCCGGTAGCTGCGTCATACAGTGCACCCGTCCGACCACGCCGTCCCTCTCCCCCACAACAAATCCACCCTGTCTTAGCTACTTTCCGTTGAACAGGTCGATTCTTGCGATTCGTTTCGCCTCGGCTGACCAATTACAAATGCAACCGGCGGCAGCTTCATGGACAGACGCAGAAATCGGTGAATAAGAAAAATCGGCGACAACGCCGATTACAGACCTGTCTCAATCCTTCACGGCCGGTCTGTACGTGTTCACTTTCACAACAGCCTTCGGGGCAGAGCCGCGAAGCACGTTGCCGGCCCCAACTTCACGCAAATTACCCGGGGCATATCCCAGCGACTTGCGAAACTGCCGCCTGAAGTGTCCCAGATTGGAATACCCTACCTTCCCCGCAATCTCTTCCAGCGTGCAACTCGTCTGCCGCAGCAGCTGCTCCGCCTTCAATATCTTGCGTTTCGTCACAAAGGCATGCGGGGAAATTCCCGTAGTCCTCTTGAAACGGTGACTGAAATGCGACGGACTCATCTTGATGGCGGACGACAATTCCGCGATGCGGATGTTGCGCGCTATCCGGCTTTCGACGAATTCGTCGATGCGCTCCAGTTGCTGCTTGCTGAGGCGGTAAACCGTCCGGTGCGAAGGCGTATTCATGCAATTCTCTGTCGTCGATAGGCACTGCAAAGGCACGGAAAAACACTGGCCGCCCGGCCCGCAGATACCCCGGACCTTGCGGGCTCGATACGCACGCACACGACGCTCTTCCGCTCACCTCTCCCTCAGACTCTCCTGCTGGTAGCGCAACAGCGGCGACAGCAGATATTCGATGATGCGGCGCCGGCCGGTCTTGATCTCGACCGTCACCGCCATGCCGGGCGCGAGCCTCACCACCTTGTCCTCAACCTGCATTTCGGTGCGGTCGAGCGAGACGCGGGCGGCATAGACCAGTTCCTGGCCTTGCGGCTCGCTGGTCTCCGCCAGCGCGGCGCGGGATCGCGAGGGATCGGCGGCGCGATCGGCCGGCTTTTCCCGCATGATGGAATCCTGCGACACGGTGATCACTTCGCCGTGCAGCAATCCGTACTTGGTGAAATTGAAAGTATCGATCTTGATCTCGGCGGATTGACCCGCGTTCACGAAACCGATGTCACGGTTGGCGATCATCGCCTCGGCCTCGAGATGACTGTCGGCCGGCACGATCACCATCAGCTGCTGCGCCGGCGTCACGACGCCCCCGATGGTGTGGATTGCCAGTTGCTGTACCGTGCCGCGGACCGGGGCCCGTAACACCTGCTCGTGCAGCTTGCGCTCGGCTTTGACGATATCTTCCGCGAGCTGCGCCGCCTTCTGCTCGGCTTCCGCGAGGTCGGTCATGACGCCGCGGAGGTATTCCGCCCGGGTCTGCTCGCGGCTTGCCTCCAGCGCCGCCTTGGCCGCAGCGGTCTCGACCGCGCGGCGCTGCTGGACGACGAGATCGCGGCGCTGGTCGCTGAGCTTGAGCTGCGCATCCAGATGGGCGAGCCGATTGCCAAACTCGATCTTCATCAGCTTCTGGCGGACGTCGGCAATCTCCTCGATGAACGGCAGCCCGGCCTGGAGCTTGTCGATCATCGCCGCGATCTCCTCAGCTTCCGCGACCTTCTGTGCAATCTGCTGCTCGAGCGAGGCCATCTTCGCCGCCTGCTGCTCGGCCTGCGCCAGCATGGTGGCGCGGGTCCGATTCACCTCGTATGGCGGCGCCTCCGGCGGCGGCACGAAATCGACGGCGGTCGCATCCGCAAATCCGGCGCGCAGCGCCGTCAGCCGCGCAACGTCGAGACGGGCGCGCAGCCACTCGTGCCCAATGCGGGCTCGCTCGGCAGTCGAGACCGTGCGGTCGATCTCCACCAGCACGTCGCCTTTGCGCACCTCGTCGCCGTCGCCGACGCGGATCGCCGTGATCGTGCCGGCTTCCAGCGGCTGGATGGTCTTGGTGCGTCCGGTCGGCACCACCTTGCCTTGCGCGGTCGCGATGATGTCGATCTTGCCAACGCAGGCCCAGACCAGCGCGATGACGAAAAAGCCGATGATGGCGAACGCCGCGGCGCGGCCTACGGGCGAAGCCGGGGTCTCGGTGATTTCGAGGGCCGCGGGCAGGAATTCCAATTCGTCGCGCCGCCACTTGACGCGAAGCGGCACGACCTTTGCAGACGAGGGTGCGGAGGCCGCTTCAGCCGTCATGGCGCGCTCTTTTTCCGATGGTTCACACCGCTTCATGCAAGCCTGCCTGCAGCCGGTAGAGATTGGCGTAGCGGCCGCCTGTGCGGATCAAATCGTCGTGGCTGCCGTCCTCCACCACCCGACCGCGATCGACCGTGATAATGCGGTGGGCGGAGCGCACGGTGGAGAGGCGATGGGCGATGATCAGCACGGTGCGGCCGTGCGCGATGCCGCGCATATTGTTCTGAACGATCCGCTCGCTCTCGTAATCGAGCGCGCTGGTTGCCTCGTCGAAGATGAGAATGCGGGGATCGCCGACCAGGGCGCGGGCGATCGCGATGCGCTGGCGCTGGCCGCCGGACAGGCTCATGCCGCGCTCGCCCACCATGGTGTCGTAGCCCTGCGGCAGCTCCAGGATGAATTCGTGGGCACCGGCGAGCGTTGCGGCCGTAACGACGCGCTCCATCGTCATGGCGGGGTCGGCCAGCGCGATATTGTCGCGAATGCTGCGATTGAACAGCATGTTTTCCTGCAACACGACGCCGACCTGACGGCGCAGCCAGGCGACATCGACCAGCGCGAGATCGACGCCGTCAACCAGGACGCGCCCGCTTTCCGGCACGTAGAGCCGCTGGACCAACTTTGTCAGCGTGGACTTGCCGGACCCGGACGCGCCGACAATGCCGACCACCTGTCCGGGCGGCACCTGAAGGCTGACGTCGTGCAGCACTTCAGGTCCATCGAGCCGGTAGCGAAACGTAACGTGCTCGATGGTGATAGCGCCCTTGATCGGCGGCAGTGCGGCGCGCCCCGGCGCGTAGGCTGACTCAGGCACGGCGTTGAGAATGTCGCCGAGCCGCGCGATCGACAGCCGCGCCTGGTGAAAGTCCTGCCAGAGCTGCGCGAGCCGCAGCACGGGCTGGGCCACCCGGCCCGCCAGCATGTTGAAGGCGACGAGTTCTCCGACCGTCAGCTTGCCGTCGATCACCAGATAGGCGCCGAGGTAAAGCGTCAGCGCGGTGACGAGCTTGTTGACGAGCTGCACGCCTTGGCTCGCCCAGTTGCCGAGCGACAGCACGCGAAAGCTCGCGGCGACATAGCCGGCGAGCTGCTCCTCCCAGCGCCGCTGCATCTGCGGCTCGACCGCCATCGCCTTGAGCGTCTCGACGCCGTTGACGCTCTCGACCAGGAAGGCCTGGTTTTCCGCGCCACGGTCGAATTTCTCGTCGAGCCGCCGCTTGAACAGCGGCGTAACGCCGGCCGAGATCGCGATGTAGAACGGGAATGACGCGAGCACGACCAAGGTCAGTTGCGGCGAGTAGTAGTACATCACGCCGAGAAAAACGAACGTGAAGAAGAGATCGATGACGAGCGTCAGCGCCGAGCCGGTGAGGAAATTGCGGATGTTCTCCAGCTCCCGGACCCGCGCCACGGAATCGCCGGTCCGGCGTGCGCCAAAATAGGCGATCGGCAGCGCGATCAGGTGACGAAACAGCCGCGCCCCGAGCTCGACGTCGATGCGGTTCGTCGTGTGGGCAAACACGTAAGTGCGCAAGCCCGCAAGCACGCTCTCGAAGATGGAGACGATGATGAGGCCGGCCACCAGCACATCGAGCGTGGTCAGCCCGCGGTGCACCAGCACCTTGTCGATCACCACCTGGAAGAACAGCGGCGAGATCAGTGCGAACACCTGCAGGAAGAAAGAGACGATCAGCACCTCGCTGAGCAGGCCACGGTACTTGTGCATCGCCTGCAGGAACCAGGTGATGTCGAAGCGCCTGACAAGTTCGCCGAGCGATGCGCGCCGCGTCATCACGATGAGCGCGCCGCTCCAGACCGCCTCAAAGGCCTCGCGTGTCAGCAATTCCGGCCGGCCGGTGGTCGGGTTGTGCACCAGCGCCTTGTCGTCGGCGATCTTTGCGATGATGACGAAGCTTCCGTCGCGCTGCTCCGCGATCGCCGGAAGCGGGACTTGTGGGAGCCGCTGCCAATTCTTCTCGACCCTGCGCGCCTTGAGGCCGAGGTCCCTGGCGCTGCGCAGGATTTCGTCGGCGCCAAATCGAATGGCGCCAAACCGGTGCCGCAGGAACGCCTAAAAACCGGACCAGCAGGGTGAGCGAGGCAAGTCCGGTATCTGCCGTTTGCTCCGCGTCGGAAGGTGCTCCGGTACTCATTCTTAAATTGCGTCACATCACATACACGATCTCAAATAAATTATGATTTAGCGATGTGACAGGCAACATAACGTTCCATGACAACTCTAAGTTTTGCGCGATGCACGTGCGCCTTCCAAATTTCAGCGTTGTCGTGTTCGCGATGCGGTCACGAAGATAGGTCAAGCAGCCTCGATTGCGTCGTCTTCGGCGCGAAACGCCGAGAGCGCCTGACGCTCGGTCTGGAATTCTGAAAATCCGTCAGCGGCCGACCCATACACCCGCTCGATGTCGGCGTGCCACGCGGCGTCGGCTGCGGCATCGGTCATACCGGCATACTTCGGATCGGTCTTGGTGAGCGTGAGACGACCATCGATGATCGCCTTGTTGGTGTAGTCGCGCAGATCAGCCGCAAGCGCCTCGGCTTGGTCGAAGATTTGGCTCCGCAACGTCCTTTCTGCTTCGGTTAGGGTTGCGGGATTTTCGCCCATCAGATCGGCATAGGTCTTACCGCCCCCTGCGTCTCTCCGACCAAATTCATCAAATATTGCCTTTTGCGCGTCTCCGACAGGCGCGTGATTTCCGGCATGTCGAACGGTCCCGCTCGCCTGCGCAAGCGTGGTGTCATTGGGCAAGAACAGAAGATTGTCAGGCGCGTCGATGGAGAAGCGGCCATCTGCAATGAGCGCTGCAAGTACGTCGCTGCGAATTCCAACGTCCTGTAGCAGCCCGTGGTGAGCCTGCATTACCGCATTTGCCATAATCCCGCCCCTGTCGGCTCAGCTAGTCTTGTTGGATATTCGTGAAACGAAAGCCTCTGATCTTCTCGGCTTTGGCAGCTTTGACGATGACGTCATCAACGATTTGGATGAGTGTCGACTTCGTGAGGCGAAACGCGTGGGCCGCACCCACGATCTCGGGCTTCATTCTCACGTCGATCAATGCGAGATAATTTGTCCAAGAAATATCTTCTTGGTATCGAATGACGGAATTTTCTTCGTCGACGCAATCCAGCATCCGGACGATGTCGCAGAACCAGAAGGCGGGCCCCGGCTCGTCGAAATTGCTGTAATCAACCTCGGCGCGCTCGAAGGCAAACGCCTCCGGGTCGATGCGCTCAAGCAGATTTTTTAGCCGGTCAGACACCAGCCAGATGCCAAGCATGATCGTATCGGCGTCGCGAAGCGCACCGCGCCGCTTCTTCCGATCGAACGCGATCTTGGGCGGCTCGGAAAGAGTGAGTCCTCTAAAAGGTTTATGCGGGTCCGACCGAAAATTCTCTCGTATCTTTTTTTCGTTGACCCAAATACGTTGCGGCGCGCTCGGAAACCCGAAATCCACGTCAAGCTGAAAATATTTGCGCTCGCCTGCTGGGCTCACAGCCGCAGTCTTCAAATCACCTTTTGTCTTCTTCATCAGCCTCTCCATGCCGACCATGCTTTTCGGCGATGAAGAAGAATATGACATTGACATGGCTTTGTCCCCTTTTGCTCACTGAAACAACGGACTTCGTTGCCGTCAGCTAGCTTGCGCTGTCGCGCGGTCAAATTCGATGATGACGAAACGCACCCATTCAAACGTCTGGAAGCCGCACACAATCGTTTTCCGCGCAGGCGACTTCAAATGTCGCGCCGACGCAGATTTTCGTTGCAACAATGGAGAGAGAAAAATCTTATCCCTGCCTGAGGAAGATCATGCGTTTCGAACATGACGCGAACACGAAAGAAATACAACTTGCAGAACTTTCAGGAGGCTCATCTCTCCCTCAAACTCTCCTGCCTGTACCGCAAGAGCGGCGACAGCAGGTATTCGATGATGCGGTGCTGGCCGGTCTTGATCTCGGCCGTGACCGCCATGCCCGACGCAAGATCGACGATCCGGTCCTCGACCTGCATTCTTGTCTCACCCAGCGCAACGCGCGCGGAATAGAGCAGCTCTTGCCCGGGCGGCTCGCTGGAGCGCGCGGTCTGGCCCGATTGACGCTGCGCGTCTGCCTGCGCGGTGACCTTGTCGCGCACGATGGCATCGCGGGAGACAATGACGACCTTGCCGTGTAGCAGGCCGTACTTCGTGAAGTTGAAGGTATCGACTTTGATCTCGACTGGATCGCCCTCATGGACGAAGCCGATGTCGCTGTTGAGCACCATCGCCTCGACTTCGATCTTCGCGTCGGCCGGAACCACGACCATCAGCGCCTGGGCCGGTGTCGCCACCCCGCCGATGGTGTGAATCGCGCGCTGCTGGATAGTGCCGTCCATCGGGGCGCGGCAGAACCTGGTCCTGCATTTTCTTCTCAGCCTTGATCAGCTCCTGCGCCGTCTGTGCTGCCTTCTGCTCAGCCTCGGCAAGATCGGTGACGATGCCGCGCGCATATTCAGCGCGGGTCTGCTCGCGGCTCGCCTCCAACGCTTTCCGTGCGGCTTCCACCTCGACGGCGCGGCGGCGCTGGGTGACGAGTTCGTGGCGCTGGTCGCTCAGCCTGTACTGGGCATCGAGATGCGCGATCCGATTGCCGAACTCGATCTGCATCGCCTTCCTGCGAATATCGGCCGTGTCAGCGAGATACGGCAGTCCGGCCTCCAGCTTCTCGATCGAGGCTTTGATGCTATCCGCCTCGGCGTCCTTCTGGGCGATCTGCTGATCGAGCGCGGCGATCTTGGCGATCTGCTGCTCGGCCTGCGCCATCATGGTCGCCTCGGTGCGGGCGCGGCGGTGAAGTCGGCAGATTCGCCAAGCTCGTTGAGGAAGTCCCGGATACCGTTGGTGTACGAATCCAATGGACCGCCATTGTGGGGCGAAAGCCCCATCGTCCTTGCCAATTCGGTATCGGCTGGCAAATAAATCCCGTTGGTCGGCGCATTAATGTCGAAGAGTCCACCTAACAGGATGACTACTCTGTTGTTACTGAAATCCAATGGAATAATGTGATGATCCTGAACAACCGTACGCGCCATGTTGCGTCCCCAAAGGCTTCAAACATTCTCGCGTTTTTCGACCCAGATCGGCCTGAGCAATTCATACAAGTGGCTTGGCTTGATTTCTGGGATCGTTAGTTTTCCGATTGTCGGATAAGCGTATCGCTTTAGCGACGATGGCCATTGATTGCGGTGCTTCTTGCTCCAGATAGCCCAGTGTTCGCGGATGTAGGTTTCGGCACATTCCTCGAAGGTCGGCAGAGAGGTCTTAATCTCTACGGCTTTCGCTTCCTCGCGCGCCGCGCGCTTCTCCTGCACGATATCGATGCCTGGTGTGCTGCGATCGCCTTTGACGCGGAGACGCGCTGCGTCGCGAGCTAGCCGCGCATCCTTTAGCGACACATCCTTGAGCGAGCCCAGGCCGAGCCAGCGCTCCTTGCCGCCTTTGCAGTATCGATAGATCCAGTTCTTCGACGTCGCGCCCTTCACGATGAGATAGAGGCCGTCCCCGTCAGGGTATTTGCCGGGTCGAGTTTCGCGTTCAACGTCGAGCGGCTTGAGCTTGCCGGCCATGTGTTCCCCCTCGCGAAATCCATCCTCCGAACCCACGGTCAAAAACTACGGCTTGCGCGGTGACTAGGGGTACCATCGCGGTACTGGCCGCAACAGCGTTCGTCACGCTACTCGTTGTTTTTGCTGTCGATTCGAACAATCGGATACAGAGGAGAACAGTGTAGTGGCGGAGAGGGAGGGATTGCCGCGCTAGCCACAGAAACCCAATAAAATCAGGCATTTCTTGTGCGCCCGAGGAAGCCGTGTGTACCAGTCCTGTGTCCCGAAGTCGACTGCATTTTGCAGCCGACATGGCGATCACAGCGGCGCTGACGCGATATGTTGCCTCGTGCTGTCTCAGGTTTGATTCGTTTCACAATAGCTATCGCGAACCGCACCGTGCTCCGCAGTAGGCCGATCACCCTGCCAACCCACCGCCGGGAATAGGAAGTCGCGTCCAAATGACGGCGGCGGTTCATACGGTCACGATGGAGCTTCTGCTCCAGTGCTCAACGGGCATTCAATTCGACGCCCCCAAGCTCCGAATCGGGCGCACGAGAAGCTGGTGCGGTTGGCGCAGCGTCATGGGGTGGTTTTGCGCCAGTCCTATGCGCGGCCGCGGCCGCCGCCGCATCGTAGCTGTCCTGCAATAGCGCGAAGGTTCCACGCGGCTGCGCCCTTCTACACTGTTGCTCCCGACGCTACCGCAAGACGGCTGATCGGCTTGGCGGCAGCCGAAATCATGATGGTTGTGCGCGGAATGCTGTGCTGGCTGGCGAACTTCCAATATCTCAGGTGCGCGCCGAACCAATGCCATGCGAGATTTCAGCCTAAACCGCTTCAGATTCACCGGTCGCGAATGATCATTGCTCCCGATACCTTGCCGATCGCAAATGCCTGCCTGAATTTTCCCGACACCAAAATCGCACTGCCCTTATCCGGCATACCACCTCCGGGCACAACCACGGCAATCTCGTCGCCGTTCAGCGGATCCCTCAATCGGAAACCACCGAACCCCATGATGCCCATGCGATCGGCGACGATCCCGGTGACCCTGACGCTGCGCCCGTCGTACTTTGCAGGTTCGCGCAGCAAGTCGCCGATCATGACCGAGCCTGTCGACCATCTAAAATCAGGTTGCCGAATAGCCAGCGCAATTGCTGCAGCAGCCGCGAGCACCAGCACGAAAACCCAGACACGTCCCAGAATATTCATCCAGCGCCCTCGCCTGCCGGCTAATCGGTACTATCGCTTCGCTTCGAAATCTGCTCGATCACGTGATGAACGATCACCGAATGCGCCAGCGAGCCGAGAATCAGCGCCGCATAGAGATAAAGGCCCGCTCTGACTTCGACCGAACCGATACCAATGCCCTTGATGGCAACCACGAGAACGGCAAGCAGCATCACGTCCATCATCGACAACCTGCCGATCAGGAGGAACGCGGGAGCAAACCTAGCCGCCATCTTTCGATCAACGAAATACCAGGCGAGCGCAGTGCCAAGCAGCTTGACGGCAGGCATCAGGATGCCGAACACAGTTACGACGAGAAAGAGAAACATGTCGAGCTGGTAGAGGTCGCGTGCAACTCGCAGCAAGACGATCTCGCTGTGCCTGATGAACGGAATGCGCGTGACCACCAGTGGCTCGAACAGCACGTAGCCGAACAGCACGATGATCACGGCCGTCGTTGGCCCGATCATTCGCTCCCAGCCGCTTGCCAATTCGGCCGGCGTCGTGCCGCCCATGTGACCAACCCCTCAGATTTGAAGACACCGCCCAGCGCGGTCGCTCATGCAATACGCCGGAGAGCATTCCGTTAGCGTTCCCCGCAAGCTTGCAGGACGACCAAGACCGTACAGCCCAGCTGTCCCCGCATCGCGCCAGAGGCAATGCGGGGACACACTCGCAAACGAAGGCCAACGGTTAGGGGGTCTCAATGGGGCCACATCGCCAGAGGCGAAGCGGGTTCGTCGATCGCAATCCGGACGCCAAGGCCAAGTCTCAATGGGGCCGCATCGCCAACGGCGATGCGGGAACATCATCCTCAAGCAAGCGAGGGCCTGCTGGTCTCAATGGGGCCGCATCGCAAGAGGCGATGCGGGGATGAGATTATCGAGGCTACCGACAAGTACGAGTCTCAATGGGGCCGCATCGTGAGAGGCGATGCGGGACCCGCGTCCGCGTCCCTGATCCTTCAAAGAAGTCTCAATGGGGCCGCATCGCGAGAGGCGATACGGGCTCGTCAGAGCCTTGCCGCCCACCAAGTCGACGTCTCAATGGGGCCGCATCGCGAGAGGCGATGCGGGGCCAGACGTTCTGGATTACCGCGGCGATTCTCGTCTCAATGGGGCCGCATCGCGAGAGGCGATGCGGGGGCAGGAATGCCAGCCATGTCATTTAATAAGAGTCTCAATGGGGCCGCATCGCGAGAGGCGATGCGGGACCGACGAGTCCAGTAACGAGGTCATGGACTAGTCTCAATGGGGCCGCATCGCGAGAGGCGATGCGGGCTCGAAGCTTGGCAATCCGGCAACGATCAACTGTCTCAATGGGGCCGCATCGCGAGAGGCGATGCGGGGAGTACGTGCGCATCTCTTGATACACAAGGGGGTCTCAATGGGGCCGCATCGCGAGAGGCGATGCGGGAACAAGCCGCAGAACCAGGACGGCAAGAAGCCGTCTCAATGGGGCCGCATCGCGAGAGGCGATGCGGGTCTGCTGGCGCCCATGGTGTCGGCCAGGCGGTGTC
>NZ_JBQTHN010000065.1:0-64616 GCF_052389815.1 Bradyrhizobium sp.
TTCGGTGCCCGGCGAATTTCACTACCCCCGCAGCGAGGACCGCGCCCACGACCATGTCGTGTTTCACATGTCGTCGGGCGCGTCTGTCATCTTCAACGATCCGCGCCGCTTCGGCTACATGAAGATCATCGCCCGGGGCGAGCTGGAGGACGAGCCGCTGCTGGCCGGGCTGGGGCCCGAGCCGCTCGGCAACGAGTTCGACGCCGACATGCTGGCGCGCGCCTGCCACAACAAGAAGACCAGTCTCAAAGCCGCGCTGCTCGACCAGCGCGTGGTGGCGGGACTTGGCAACATCTATGTCTGCGAGGCGCTCTATCGCGCCCACCTATCCCCGCGCCGGCTTGCCGCGACGCTCTCGACCAAAAAGGGCGAGACCACCGATCATGCGCGGCGGCTGGTGGAGGAAATTCATACCGTGCTGAATCTGGCGATCAAGGCCGGCGGCTCGTCGCTGCGCGACCATCGCCAGACCTCGGGCGAGCTCGGTTATTTCCAGCACTCGTTCCAGGTCTACGACCGCGAGGGCGAAAAGTGCCAGACGAAGCGCTGCGGCGGCACGGTGCGCCGCTTCAACCAGAACGGCCGCTCGACCTTCTGGTGCCCGAAGTGCCAGAAGTAGGTCGACGAACGCCCGTCAGGAGCAACTATGGGAAATCACTCGCTTCCAGGGAACCCCCGGTATCAGCCGAAAGACCTGCAATCAGTCTTCGGCTACGACAACCTGTTTCGGGCCGTTGCCGAAGTGGAAATCGCGACGATGAAAACGTTGGCCGATATCGGGATCATCCCTAAGGCCAATATCGCATCGCTCACGCCTGCCGTTGAGCAGGAGCTTCTCGCCATCACGACAACTGAAGTCGATGATGTCGAGCGTACGGTGACCAAGCACGATATTCGCGCATGGGTGCGAATTGCCCAGAGCAAGGTGGACCCAGGGCTTCGGCGCTGGATTCACGTTCCGCTCACGAGCTACGATGCGCTCGACACGGCCAGGGCGCTGCAGTTCGTGCGTGGACACGAGGTGGTAAGGCGATTGACCGACAACGTGGTTCGTCACTTCGTCGAGCAGGTCAACTTATTTGCGGTTCAGCCCCAGATCGGCCGGACGCATGGACAGCACGCGCTGCCCATCACCGTCGGCTTCTGGTTCGCAACGATCCTCAGCCGGATTCTCGCCAACATCCAGAGTGCCAACAGCGCCGCGGAAAAACTGGTGGGGAAAATCTCCGGCGCTGTCGGCGTCTACAACGCGCAAGTGGGTCTCGGCATCGCAGCTCGCTGTGGTGACAAGACCTTTGAGGCGCGTGTGCTGGAAAAGCTCGGGCTCAAGCCGGCTCCGATCAGTACGCAGATTCTTTCGCCAGAACCGCTGGCCGACTACCTGTTCGCCTGCGTCAAACTTTCCGCCGCCTTCGGCCAGCTTGGCCGGGATGGCCGGCACCTGATGCGGACGGAAATTGCCGAGCTCGGCGAGCCCTTCGAGAAAGGACAGGTCGGATCGTCAACCATGGCGCACAAGAGAAACCCGATCAATTTCGAGAACCTCGAGGCGACATGGATCAAGAACCAGATCGAATTCGGCAAGGTTCTGGCGACGATGATCAGCGAGCATCAGCGTGACCTGGTCGGCAGCCCGATCGCCCGGGATTTGCCTGTCATCGTGGTCAATCTGGTCAATCAACTCAACATCCTGTTGCGCGAAGCGGATGGGAAACCGTTCATCTCACGCATCGCGGTCGACGAAGCATCACTCAAGCGAAACTTCGAAGCGCAAGGCGATGCCATTCTTGCCGAGCCGATCTACATCGCCCTCCAGATGGCAGGCTATGAAGGCGACGCTCACGAGCTGGTGAATCACGTCGCTATGCCACATTCACGACAGGGTGGAGTCTCGCTTCTTGAAGCGACGCAATGGGCGCTTGCGCAGGAGTCGGCAGACCAAGTGTGGCGCAAAATCCCGCCGGAGACGATCAATATGCTGGGCAAGCCGGAGACTTATACCGGTGCCGCTGCAGTGAAGGCCCGTGAAATCGCCGGGAGGGCTGAGACTTACCTCAAGGCATAGCCGTCACGAGGAAAATCGGAATGGCTTGACCGCGCGCGCAAGGGAAGGGAACATCGCGTTCATCGCTTCCCAGAACGAGAAAAGCAATGGCGATCGGCGGAATCTGGCGCGACCGCGCAGCGACGGCCTTCGAGTGCGAAAAGCAACCGGCCACTTCCAGCCGCGGCATGGTGGTGAGCAATCATCCGCTGGCCTCGGCTGCGGGCGCGGAGATGCTGGCCGCGGGCGGCAACGCGGTGGATGCGGCGATCGCGACGCTGTTCGCGCTCACCGTGGTCGAGCCGATGATGGTCGGCATCATCGGCGGCGGCATGGCGCATATTCGCACTGCCGACGGCAGCCACCGTTTCATCGACGGCCAGAGCACCGTGCCGCTGGCGGTTAAGCCGGAAACGTACACGTCGAAGCCGGGCTCGCCGCACGACGTGTTCGACACGGTCGATGACGAGAATCTGAATGGGCCGAAGGCCGTCGCCGTTCCCGGCTCGCTGAAGGCCTGGTGCGAGACGCTGGCACGCTTCGGCACCATGAGCCTTGCCGACGTGATGCAGCCTGCGATCAAGCATGCCGCGCGCGGCTTTGCGGCGACGCCTTACCTGCACGAATGCATCACAGACGGCGCTGCCGTCATGCTGAAGGACGAGCCGATCTCGGCGATCTACCTGCCGAAGGGTGTGCCGCTGAAGCCGGGCGAGCGCGTCGTGCAGGCCGAATATGCGGAGACGCTGACCTATATCGCGCAGCATGGTCCGGACGCGCTGTATAACGGCCTGCTCGGCAATGTCCTCGTCGACTACATGAAAGCCAAGGGCGGGTTCATCGCGCACGAAGACCTCAAGACCTACGAGACGGTCGAGCGGCAGCCGATCCGCGCCGATTATCGGGGCTGGCAGATCATGGGTCCGCCGCCGCCCGCGGCGTCCGGCGTGCACATCGCGGAGATGCTGAACATTCTTGAAGGTTACGACATCGCCTCGCTCGGCTTCGGCACCGCGCAGACCATTCACTATCTTGCCGAGGTGATGAAGATCGCGTTCGCGGATCGCGAGGCCGCCAGCGGCGATCCCGCCTATATCAATGTGCCCGTCGAGCGGCTCACCTCAAAAGCCTATGCCGATGAACGCCGCCGCAGCATCGACGACGCCAGGGCGCAGGCCTGGGGCGCCGGCGTCGCGCAGCTCGAAAGCGCGCACACCACGCACATGACGGCGGCAGACAGCTTCGGCAACGTGGTCGCCACCACGCAGACCATCAACAATCTGTTCGGCGCCAAAATTCTCATTCCTGGGCTCGGCACCATCCCGAACAACTACATGAATCTCTACGATCCCCGGCCGGGTCATGCGCTGTCGCTGGCGCCCGGCAAGCGCGTCACCACCTCGATGTCGCCCATGATGGCGCTGCGCGACGGCAGGCTGCGTTATGCGCTGGGCCTGCCCGGGGGAAAACGCATCTTCCCGAGCGCCATGCAGGCGCTGGTCAACCTGATTGACCACGGCATGACGCTGCAGGAGGCCGTCGAGGCGCCGCGGGTCTGGACCGAGGGCAATGCGCTGGAGGTCGAGCCGGCGGTGCCGGAGAGCGTGCGCGAAAAGCTGCGGGCGATGGGCCACGAGGTCGTGGCGATGTCCACGGTCGGCGGCGGCATGAACGGCATCGCGTTCGACGAGGACGGCGGGATGTCGGGTGCCGCCTGCTGGCGCGCCGACGGCACACCGATCGGGATGTCAGGCGGCCTTGCGCGTGCCGGCGTGCGGTTCGGATTGCGCTGAAACGGGATACTCACACGGCAACATAACTTGTCATGCCCGCGAAAGCGGGTATCCAGTACGCTGCGGCCTCTCGGTCTATCGCGATGGCTCTGGAATACTGGATCATCCGCCTTCGCGGATGATGACAACCGAATGCGTGTCTACTTCCGCACGCAGATCACGCGCACGACGGAGGCCTTGGCGTCCGACGACGTGCCCGTTGCGTTGACACCGTTCGCCTTCAGGAAATCCCTGATGGCGTCGGCCGGCACGAGTGCGGCCTGAGCAGCTGTGCCGTTGGCGGGTCCGGCGACCAGCACGGGCTTCAGCTGCGCGAGCCCTGCGAACTTGCCGTCGGCATCCGTGGCGGCAGCGCCGGAGAAGCCGATCGCCGGCGCTGGCACGAGTTCAGTGCCGTTGACGGACGTCTTGATGCTGCTGACGGCATTGCCGCCGCCCTGGCTCTGCGGATCGGCGATACCGGTGAGCTCGACCGCGGCCTTGCCGCCGCCGGCAAGGTTGAGCGGCTTCAGTCCGCGCGCGCCATAGATGCGCAGCAGCGCGAGGTCGCGCTCCTTGTCTTCGGCGATGCGCTCGGCATTGCCGAAGCCGGCAATCGCGATGGCGACGCAGGCCTCGATCAGCTGGCGGTCGGTGACGATGCTGCCGTCCCCGGCGACCACGATGCCGGTGCCATACTCCACCGTCTTGCGCGGCGGCGGCCCCGCCTGCGCCCCGGCCGGGAACGGCGTGAACGCGCTCGACATCGCGATTACGACGGGCTCGACGGTGTTTTCGACGGCCTGGTCGTACAGGATCGTCATGATCCGGACTTCGTCGCCCTTGAACGTGCCGCGCACGTAGAATTTCTTCAGCCCCTGCAGGCCCGACAGCACGAAGAAGTCGGGCTTGACGACGTTGTAGTCGACCTTGCGGCCGTTCGACTTCTTCTCCTGCTCGGCCAGCCTGGCGGTGGTGGGAGTGGCTTCCTTGCGCCGGGTCAGCAGGATCTGCACCGTGCCGGTCGGCGACGTCCACTTGCTGCCATTGGCGTCGCTGCTCTGCTGCGGCACCAGTTTCTGGGGGATGCCGAGTCGCACGCCGGTGCCGGCATCGGAGACGATCTTCCAGCCGACATTCTCCTGCCGCTTCTTGGCGGTGTCGGCGAGGACGCCGCGCTCCTGCGGGTTGAGCACGCCGGTTGGCCGCGCGCCGCGGCTCTTCTGGAATTCCTTGATGGCGTTGACCATGCGCTCTGAGACTTCGCCCGTGATCGCGCCGTTATACTCGCCGACCCAGGCAAGGTCCGATTGCAGCGCCAACCGCTCGGCCTGCGCCATGGCATTGGCGGTATCGGCGGGAGTTTGCGTCCTGGGCGGGCGCACCGTCGCCGGCTTGGGCCGCGCGGGCGCGGCGGCCGGCGCCTGCGCAACGGCGCCTTCACCGGCCGGCCATGCCATCACCGCGACCAACAAGGTTGCCGAAAGCGCCGTTCTCATGACAAATCCCGGGATTGCAGCTATCGCCGATTATGCACATCTGCTTGGTAGGCAACAACCGGATGCCGGTTCAGGAACAGGCCTCATCCTGAGAGGCTGTGAATCTTTCGATTCCGGCAATTTTCGACATGAGTCAAATCAAAGACTTAGAGTCGTCGAAAATCGCGAAAGTCGAATAGATTCACATTCTCTGAGGAGCGGCGGCAGCCGCGTCTCGAAGGATGGCCACGGGCGAGACAGGGCCAGATTGAATGCTGAGCGACAAGGAACTCGAACGCTACGCCCGGCACATCGTGCTGCGCGAGGTCGGCGGCCCCGGCCAGGCGGCGCTGAAGGAGGCCTCCGTGCTGGTGATCGGCGCGGGTGGGCTCGGCGCGCCGGCGCTGATGTACCTCGCCGCCGCCGGCGTCGGCACGCTGGGCGTGGTCGACGACGACAAGGTGTCGCTCTCCAACCTGCAGCGCCAGATCATCCATACGACGCCCGAGGTGGGCAGGCTCAAGGTCGACAGCGCGGCCGAGCAGATCCGCAGCCTGAATCCGCATGTGCTGTTCGAATCCCACGCGGTCCGGCTCAACGCGGCCAACGCGATGAGCATCATCGGCGGCTACGACCTCGTGCTCGACGGCTCCGACAATTTCGAGACGCGCTATCTCGTTTCCGATGCCTGCTATCTCGCAGCCAAGCCGCTGATCACGGCCGCGCTCGGCATGTTCGACGGCTCGCTCACCACCATTCGCGCCCATGAGCGCAATGCCGATGGCGAATTGAACCCGACCTATCGCTGCCTGTTTCCGGAGCCGCCGCCCGCCGGCACCGTGCCGACCTGTGCGGAAGCCGGCGTGATGGGCGCGCTGGCGGGCGTGCTCGGCTCGATGATGGCGATGGAGGCGATCCGCGAGATCGTCGGCTTCGGCGAAGGCCTCGTCGGCCGCCTCTTGATGATCGATGCGCTGTCGATGCGCTTCGAGACGCTGCGCTACAAGCGCGACCCGCAAAACCCGCTCAACGGCGAGGCGCCGACCATCGTGGATTTGAGCGGGCATCGCTGAGGGCGCGTACTTTCAGATGAAGATTCCGGATTGTCCGCTTCCCAGGTAAGGCGGACAAGACTCTGATCGGCCGGGAACGTCTGCAAATGACCCCAGAGCGGACTTCGCTGACGAGTTTGGAATAGTGCTCCGATACACTGTTTCTTCGCTATCTCCTTAAGGTCGAGGCAATCAATCCACGCTATTGTCTCGTCTGTGTCCTTCAAGATGGTAACGGTTGGCACCAAGGCTAATGTCTGGTTACTTCCTCACTGCCTGTCTGATCGTGGTAGCCTTGAGTTTCGAGGTATCGTTTCGCCGATCCTGGACTCTATCACGGAACTCTGAGCTGCTTGGCCCGGCCCAGCGGCTCGCAGTTCGGCGGCGTGCGATTTGGCCGGCAGGCTGCGGGCTAATTTGCATGCTGCTGGAGTGGATCGTATTTCATTTTGTTCAAGACAAGCTTGTTCTCTCCGTGACGGGCAGTCTAATAATGCTTAGTGCCTCTTTCTTCACCGGATCGTTTATTGGCGTTATGGCCGGGACAGTGAATCGGGTTTGAAGCGCCGCGATCAACGCAAAGCGAAAAAGTGCATCGGGCTATGGCCGCCGACAAGCGACATGACTTTGCCATTGTCCTGTTGATGTCGAGTTTTGGCCCGAAACTGACCAACCGGGCCGGTCTGCATAGGTCCGTTGATTGGGGTGGACCGGAAGTCGCCGGCCGACCGTCAAACTGACGCGACTGACCCCAAGCGGACTCCGCGCTGGCTTCGGTTACCACACATGAACCACCATCCAAGTGAAGTTGGATGGCGTCTCATTCATCCGGTAATGAAAGTCTCGTCGTTTCGGAAGCTCACAGACTCGGCCATACCGCCAGACTGGGCGAGTTCGGCGCGGTGCTGACAAGGCACGATATTTCGACTAGCCTTCAATGCGCACCACCAAGGCGGTGCAGGACAGGGCCGACGAGAAGAGATCGATGAGCACAGTAAAAAGCGCTCTGGCCCAGAAGAGCGGCGCCCTGATCCATGTTCGTTCCGGCGACATGGTCGTCGATGCCTTGCACCGGATGCGCGAACACCGGGTCCGGTCGGTGCTGGTCATCGACGACGACGTGCTGGTCGGTATCGTGACCCAGGGTGACTGCGCGATCAAGGTGCTGCTGCCAGGGCTCGATGCGAAGCAGACGCCGGTGGGCCAAGTGATGACGGGCAACCCGGTGACCGTCAAGCCGGACGATCCGCTGGACGGCTGCATGGCAATGATGGCTAAGCGCGGTTTTCGCCATCTGCCAGTGCTGGATGCTGGCAAGGTCGTCGGCGTGATCTCGGTCGGAGACGTCGTCAAGAACATCATCCGGGATTTGGAGCACAACGTGGACGACCTGATGGGCTTCATCATGAGGGACGGCCCCGGGGGTTGAAAGACGAACCACGGTGCCGTCGCACCCCGCCCCGCGTCCGCGGGCGTAGCGAGCGGTGCGCGGATTGTGGAAATCATCGACGCTCGCGCGGATGCGCCGGTCCGGATGCAAGGTCGCAATGGTGACAGCGAGACGATCCAGCAGCGCGGTACGAGTCTCGCTCACGCTGCCATGCTCGGCGCATGCCCGGTAACAGGTAACCGGCAGGACACCCCATTTCTACTTTGCATGGGGTTGTTTTCGAAGTTTTGGCTCCGGCCCTGCCGCCGCACTCACAGCATGCTCGGCAGCACGCGGTCCGGCGGCTTGTGGTTGTCGAGGAAGGTGCGGATGTTGATGATCACCTTCTCGCCCATGTCGACGCGGCCTTCGATGGTGGCCGAGCCCATATGCGGCAGCAGCGTCACCTTGCCGGCCTTCGCCAGCCGTACAAGTTTGGGATTGACCGCCGGCTCGTGCTCGTAGACGTCGAGGCCGGCGCCGCCGATCTCGCCGCTCTCGATCAGCTTGACCATGGTGTCTTCGTCGATCACCCCGCCGCGCGCGGTGTTGACGATATAGGCTTCCTTGCGGATCAGCTTCAGCCTGCGCGCCGACAGCAGATGATAGGTCGCCGGCGTGTGCGGACAGTTCACCGAGATGATGTCCATCCGCGCCAGCATCTGGTCGAGGCTCTCCCAGTAGGTCGCGCCCAGCTCCTCGGCGATCTGCGGCGCCACCGGGCGGCGGTTGTGATAATGGATCTGCAGGCCGAAGGCGCGGGCGCGGCGCGCCACCGCCTGCCCGATGCGGCCCATGCCGACGATGCCGAGGCGTTTTCCCCCGATGCGGTGGCCGAGCATCCAGGTCGGCGACCAGCCCGCCCAGTGCTTGCCTTCGGTGAGGATCGAGGCGCCTTCGATCATCCGGCGCGGCACGGCGAGGATCAGCGCCATGGTCATGTCGGCGGTATCTTCCGTCAGCACCTTCGGCGTGTTGGTCACGGTGATGCCGCGGGCATGCGCCGCGGCGACGTCGATGTTGTCGACGCCGTTGCCGAAGTTGGCGATCAGGCGCAGCTTGCAGTCGGGCTGTTTCAGGATTTCTTCTTTGATTTCATCCGTGACGGTCGGCACCAGCACGTCGGCGGTGCGCACGGCTTCCGCGATCTGCTCGCCCGTCATCGGAACGTCGTCGAGATTGAGCTTCGCGTCGAACAGCTCGCGCATCCGGGTCTCGATGGAGTCCGGCAGCTTGCGTGTGACGACGACGAGAGGCTTTTTCTTAACCGACATTTTCCGCTTTCATGAGGCTGAGCTTAACGAAAGCCTGCCGTTCAGACCTCATTAACCCGGTTGTTCGACACTGCATTCTTGCAGCGCGGTCCCCGGCATTTCCTTGGGTTCCCCGATATTTAACCCGGATTTCGCCGGGAAAATTCGGCTCTCGTGTTGTTCCGTCCTCTCTAGCAGAAGGCCGGGCCAAGACAAGAAGCAAGGAAATCGACAAGGGCTTCGATTCCGCAACTGCACAGGGGATTTGGGGTTTTGGCGTCAAGACAAGCGGGACCGGCACAAGGCGGTTGAGTTGCCGCGTTTCCGGCGGGAGACGAGTTGGATGGGGTGGGTGCGTTTCGGTGCAGTGGCGGTCCTGGCAGCGGCGATGCTGGGAGCGCTGGGAGGTATCGGCCATGCGGCAAAGGATTCGCCGACGGCCACGAGCGGTTTACCGATTCCGCGCTATGTCAGCCTCAAGTCCGATCATGTGAATGTCAGGGCCGGTCCGACCAAGGACAATGACGTGGCCTGGGTCTATACCCGCGCGGGCCTGCCGGTGGAGGTCACGGCCGAATTCGAGAACTGGCGCCGGGTGCGCGATTCCGAAGGCTCCGAAGGCTGGGTCTATCACTCCATGCTGTCCGGCCGCCGCACTGCGGTCGTCACCATGAAGAGCAAGGGCGAACTCGCCCCGCTCCATGACAGCGCCGATCCGACCAGCGCGGTCGCGGCGCGGCTGCAGGCCGGCGTCGTCGCGCAGGTGAAGAAATGTGCGAACGGCTGGTGTCGCGTCATCGGCAGCGGCTTCGATGGCTGGATCGAGCAGCAGCGCCTGTGGGGTGTCTACGAAGGCGAGAAGGTGGAATAGCTTGTCATTGCCGGGCTTGACCCCGCAATCTATCCACTTCGAAAAAGCGATTCTTTCAAGAACGATGGATGCGCGGGTCAAGCCCGCGCATGACAACCATTATTGTGGCGAAACTCAGCGCTTCTTGCGCAGGCGCACGACCATGTCGACGCGGGAAATCTCGTAGCCCTCGGGCACGTCGGGCATTTTCGAGAGCACGAGGTGCGGGTCGGGGATATCGACCAGCTCGTGATTGTTCTCGAGGTAGAAGTGGTGGTGCGCCGTCACGTTGGTGTCGAAATAGGTCTTGGTGCCGTCGACGCTGACCTGGCGCAAGAGACCAGCATCGGTGAGCTGGTTGAGCGTGTTGTAGACGGTCGCGAGCGACACCGGAACCTTGGCCAGCGTCGCTTCCTCGTAAAGCATTTCCGCGGTGAGGTGACGCGCGCCCTTGCCGAACAGCAGCCAGCCCAAAGCCATGCGCTGGCGGGTGGGGCGCAATCCCGCCGCCTGCAGCATTTCGTTGACGTCGTGCCACGGGCAACCGGTCAGCGCCGGCTGATGCCCAGCCGGGCGTGCTGCGGTGGTGTCGGCGTCGTCGTTGCGGGTCGTTGCGTCGTTGATATCCAAGGTCGGGCCCGTACTCGTACTTCCAGCATTACTTAACTGGAATATAGAAGGAATTGCACTAGATGCAAGTTTTTCGCAACTAGAACTTGACCAGGGTTAAGGGGAACGTTGCGGAAGACGCGGCGATTTACCCCGCATCGGCGCTTTGCCGGCTGTGGATCGCTATGTTACAGAGCGGCCCAATCCGAGCCATGCGATTTCGGCAATGGCCGATACCGGTCTCCGCAGGGCTTTTCAGGGCTATTTGCGGCCTGCCGGGGCAGGTGCGCGTCGCCCGCGGGGTTGCCATCCCGCTCAAAACGCGCAATCGGGAACTCGAAAGGTATTTGAGACGATGCTCAATCGGCGCAACGGCTACGAATATGAGGATCTGCTGGCTTGCGGCCGGGGCGAGATGTTCGGGCCCGGCAACGCCCAGCTGCCGCTGCCACCGATGCTGATGTTCGATCGCATCAGCGAGATCGCCGACACCGGCGGCGAGTATGGCAAGGGCCTGGTCCGCGCCGAGCTCGACGTGAAGCCGGACCTCTGGTTTTTCGGCTGCCATTTCAAGAACGACCCCGTGATGCCCGGCTGCCTCGGCCTCGACGCGCTGTGGCAGATGGTCGGGTTCTACCTCGGCTGGACCGGCGGCGAGGGCCGCGGACGCGCGCTGGGGCTGAGCGAATTGAAGTTTTCCGGGCAGGTGCTGCCGCAGGCCCGCAAGGTCGTCTACCAGACGGATATCAAGCGCGTGATGCGTGGAAAGCTGGTGCTCGGCATCGCCGACGGGTGGCTTTCCATGGATGGCGAGATTATCTATCGCGCGAAGGATCTGAAGGTCGGACTGTTCAAGCAGGGCACGCAGCCCGGCAACTGAACTTATATTTTAGCCGTCACACCAAGGCGAATGGACAGGGCGAGGCGAACATGAGGCGGGTTGTCATCACGGGGATGGGCATTGTCTCGTCCATCGGAAACAACACCCAGGAAGTGCTGTCGAGCCTGCATGAGGCGAAGTCCGGCATCACTCACGCCGCGAAGTACAAGGAGCTCGGGTTCCGCTCGCAGGTCCAGGGTGCGCCGACCCTCAATCCAGCCGAGGTGATCGACCGCCGAGCCATGCGCTTTCTGGCCGAGGGTGCTGCGTGGAATCACGTCGCGATGGAGCAGGCGATCCAGGACTCAGGTCTCGAGCCCACCGAGGTCTCCAATGTCCGCACCGGCATCATCATGGGCTCCGGCGGGCCGTCGACGCGCACGCTGGTGGAAGCCGCCGACATCGCGCGCACCAAGGGCCCGAAACGCGTCGGCCCGTTCGCCGTGCCCAAGGGCATGTCGTCGACGGCGTCTGCCACGCTTGCGACCTGGTTCAAGATCAAGGGCGTGAACTATTCGATCTCCTCGGCCTGCGCGACGTCGAATCATTGCATCGGCAATGCCTATGAGACGATCCAGATGGGCAAGCAGGACGTCATCTTCGCCGGCGGCTGCGAGGAACTCGACTGGACGCTGTCGGTGCTGTTCGACGCCATGGGCGCGATGTCCTCGAAATACAACGACACGCCCGCCACCGCCTCGCGCCCCTATGACATCAGCCGCGACGGCTTCGTCATTGCCGGCGGTGCCGGCGTCGTCGTGCTCGAAGAGTTGGAGCGCGCCAAGGCGCGCGGCGCGCGCATCTATGCCGAAATGGTCGGCTACGGCGCGACATCGGACGGTTACGACATGGTCGCGCCATCAGGCGAGGGTGCCGAGCGCTGCATGCGCATGGCGCTGGAGACAGTGAAGACGCCGATCGACTACATCAATCCGCACGCCACCTCGACGCCGGCCGGCGATCCGCCGGAGATCGAGGCGATCCGCAAGGTGTTCGGCGTCGGCGACAAGTGCCCGCCGATCTCCGCGACGAAGGCGCTGACCGGTCACTCGCTCGGCGCCACCGGCGTGCAGGAGACGATCTATTCGCTCCTGATGATGAACAACGGCTTCGTCTGCGAGAGCGCGCATATCCAGGAGCTCGATCCCGTGTTCGCCGACATGCCGATCGTGCGCAAGCGCATCGACAACGCCAAGCTCGCCACCGTGCTGTCGAACTCCTTCGGCTTCGGCGGCACCAACGCCACGCTGGTGTTCAAGCGGATGGATGCGTGACGTGATCTGTCATGCTCCCCGCAAGCGGGCATCCGGTACGCCGCGGCCCTTGTGATTCTCACGAATGCCTGTGAATACTGGATCACCCGCTCCAGTGCGCAATTGCGCACAAGGCGGGTGATGACGACATAGGGTGGAGCAAACGATGCAGGGCCTGATGCAAGGAAAACGCGGTCTGATCATGGGCATTGCCAATGATCATTCCATCGCATGGGGCATTGCCCAGGCGGTCAAGGCCCAGGGCGCGGAACTCGCCTTCACCTATCAGGGCGAGTCGCTCGGCAAGCGCGTCAAGCCGCTCGCCGAAGAGCTCAAGGTCGACACCGTGCTGCCTTGCGACGTCGAGGACATCGCCAGTGTCGACTCCGTGTTCGAGGCGCTGCGCGCCAAATGGGGCGGTCTCGATTTCCTCGTCCACGCCATCGGGTTCTCGGACAAGAACGAGCTGAAGGGCCGCTACGCCGATACCACGCGCGCGAATTTCTCCCGCACCATGGTGATCTCCTGCTTCTCCTTCACCGAGCTCGCCAAGCGCGCGGCGGAATTGATGCCACCGAGCGGCGGCACCATGATCACGCTCACCTTCGGCGGCTCGGTGCGGGTGATGCCGAATTATAACGTGATGGGCGTCGCCAAGGCCGCGCTGGAGGCTTCCGTGCGCTACCTCGCCGCCGATTTCGGCCCGCGCAACATCCGCATCAACGCGCTGTCCGCAGGCCCCATCCGTACGCTTGCCGGCTCCGGCATCGGCGATGCCCGCACCATGTTCGCGTTCCAGCAGAAGAACTCGCCGCTCGGCCGCGGCGTGACGCTGGAGGAGCTCGGCGGCTCGGCGCTGTATCTGCTCTCCGATCTGTCCGGCGGCGTCACCGGCGAGGTGCACTACGTCGATTCCGGCTACAACATCATCTCGATGCCGCGGCCGGAAACGCTGAAGCCGGAGCAGGATTGAGCGGAACTGTCATCACCCGCGAATGCGCGTGATCCAGAATTCCAGAGACGTGAGAGATAACTCGATAGGCCGCGGCGTACTGGATGCCCCCGCCTTCGCGGGGCATGACACGCCAGAGTTAGCCCGCCGCGATCTTCTCGGCGCGCTGGAACGCCGGCCGCGCCATGCAGCGCGCGATGTAGGCGTCGAACGACGGCCGCGACGGGATCATCTTGAACAGGCGAACGCCAAAGTTCAGCCCCGCGCCGATCACGATGTCGGCGGCGGAGAAATTCTCCCCCAACAGCCACGGTCCCTTCTGCAAGGCCTGATCGAGCACGTCGATCACTCGTTGCGCATCGCCCCAGCCGGCGGCGACCGGGTTCATCTCGATCTTGGTGGCGAGCTGCACGATCGCGGGCTCGATGCAGCTTGGCGCGAAGAACAGCCAGTAGAGATATTTCGCGCGCGCGGGATCGCCTGGTGGCGGCGCCAGCTTCGCCTCCGGATAGCGCTCGGCGACATAGGCGCAGATCGCGGCGGCTTCCGCCAGGGTGGCGTCACCATCCTGCAATGCCGGCACCTTGCCCATCGGATTGATCGAAAGATAATCCGGCGCACGCTGCGCACCGGTCGTGATGTCGATCAGCACACGCTCATAGGGCTGCCCGGTTTCTTCCATCAACCAGAGCGCGGTGAACGAGCGCGAGCGCGGCGACCAGTAGAGTTTCATCATCGGACCGTTTCCCTCTTCCATCGATAATATTTCATCATGAATCCGGTCGCGCTCGCGACCTCTTCCTTCTCGTACACAAAACCCTCCCGCTCGTACCAGCGCCAGGCCTTTTCGTTCTCGCGCGCGCAGCGCAGCCAGATTTCGTCGGGCATTTGTTGCCGCGCGAAGGCCAGCAGCTGCCGGCCGATGCCTTTGCCCTGGTGTTCCGGCGCGACGAACAGCTGGTCGAGATATTTGTCGGGCAGATGCAGCGCCAGCATGGCGGCGAAACGGCCGTCGTCCTCGGCGACGAACAGGCTCCAGCCGCCGTCGATCTCCTGCCTCACGCGCGCCCGCAAGTTAGCGAGCAGAAAATTGCTGGCCTCTGCAAGGCCCGTCGATACCCAGCTCGCCATCCAGACGCGGGCAACCTCGTCATACTCATGCGGCAGCGCGGGACGGATGACAGGGGATGACATCGGAACGTTCTCGGCCAGGCGCACCCGGGACGCAAGCTTCACGCGGGCCTGCCGTTCGGGCGAGAGTTGCGCGAGGACGCAGCCTGCTTCCCCCGCGCCTTGCTGGCCGACAATACCACGTCGGAGATTTGCGTCAGTTGCCGCGCCAGCGGGCTGGTCTTGCGCCAGACCATGCCAATAGTGCGCGAGGGCTGCGGCTTCTTGAACCGCGCGACCGAGACGGCGGCTGAGCGCGTTTCCACGGATACGGCCATTTCCGGAATCAGGGTGACGCCGACGCCGGCGCTTACCATCTGCACCAGCGTGGAGAGCGAGTTGGCGTCGAGCAATTCGCGCGGCGAGGACTGCATCTTGCAGAACGACAGCGCCTGGTCGCGGAAGCAATGGCCTTCCTCCAGCAACAGCAGCCGCATCTCACGCAGCATTTCGCGGCTGGGCACCGGCGTGCCCTCGTCCTTGAGGGGACGCACCAGCAAGAAATCCTCGCTGAACAGCGCGACCTCGGTCAGCGACGGCTCCGACACCGGCAGCGCGACGATCGCGGTGTCGAGCCGGCCCTCGGAAAGTTCCTGGATCAACCGCGGCGTCAGCGCCTCGCGCACCTGGATGTCGAGCTCCGGATGCACCTGCGTGAGGTTGCCGATGACGCGGGGCAAGAGATAGGGCGCAACGGTCGGAATCATGCCGATGCGCAGCCGTCCCGCAAAGCGGTCGCGCGAGGCGCGCGCGAAGTCGCCGAGCTCGTCGACCGAGCGCAGGATGTCGCGCACGCGCCCGATCAACTCTTCGCCGAAACGGGTCAGCGCGATCTGGCGCGCATTGCGCTCCAGCAGCTGGCCGCCGAGTGCCGCCTCCATTTCCTTGATCTGCATCGACAGCGCCGGCTGCGAGATCGCGCAGGCCTCCGCCGCGCGCCCAAAATGGCCATGTCGCGCCAGCGCGTCGAAATACCGGAGCTGGCGCAGGGTCAGGTTTATCATCAGATAATCTTATCGCTTCGATCATTAAAATCAACTTCCCCTGATGGAAGGCGCTGCTTAGATTGCTTCCAATCCGGTCGGAGCGACCGCCAAGGAGGCAATTATGGATGACAGAACAAAATGCCCGTTCACGGGCACGCGCGGCTTTTCGAATCGCGAATGGTGGCCGGATGCGCTGGACGTTTCGGTGCTCCACCGCAACTCCACTTTGTCCGATCCGATGGACGCGGCGTATGATTACGCCAAGGAATTCAAGTCCCTCGACCTCAATGCGCTGGTCAAGGACCTGCGCAAGCTGATGACGGATTCGCAGCCGTGGTGGCCGGCCGACTTCGGTCACTACGGCGGATTGTTCATTCGCCTGGCCTGGCACGCGGCGGGCACCTACCGCATCACCGACGGCCGCGGCGGCGCCGGCACCGGACAGCAGCGCTTCGCGCCGCTGAACTCATGGCCGGACAACGCCAATCTCGATAAGGCGCGCCGCCTGCTGTGGCCGATCAAGCAGAAGTACGGCCGCAAGATCTCGTGGGCCGATTTGATGGTTCTGGTCGGCAACGTCGCGCTGGAATCGATGGGCTTCAAGACCTTTGGCTTTGCGGGCGGGCGGGCCGACGTCTGGGAGCCCGAGGAGCTCTATTGGGGCCCGGAGGGAACCTGGCTGGGCGACGAGCGCTACAGCGGCGAGCGCCAGCTCTCCGAGCCGCTCGGCGCCGTGCAGATGGGCCTGATCTACGTCAATCCGGCCGGACCGAACGGCAATCCCGACCCGGTCGCGGCGGCGAAGGACATCCGCGAGACCTTCTTCCGCATGGCGATGAACGACGAAGAGACCGTCGCACTGATTGCCGGCGGCCACACCTTCGGCAAGGCCCATGGCGCCGGCGATCCGTCGCTGGTCGGGCCGGAACCGGAAGCAGGCGCGCTCGAAGAACAGGGCCTCGGCTGGAAGAGCAAGCATGGCACCGGCATTGGAGCCGATGCCATCACCGGCGGCCCGGAAGTCACCTGGACGCAGACGCCCACCAAATGGAGCAATCACTTCTTCACGAACCTGTTCGAGAACGAATGGGAGCTGACCAAGAGCCCGGCGGGCGTGCCGCAATGGGTGGCGAAAGGCGCGGAAGCCACCATTCCCGACGCCTTCGATCCCCAGAAGAAGCATCGGCCGACCATGCTGACGACCGATTTGTCGCTGCGCTTCGATCCGGCCTACGAAAAGATCTCGCGGCGCTTCCACGAGCATCCGGACCAGTTTGCGGACGCGTTCGCGCGGGCCTGGTTCAAGCTCACCCACCGCGACATGGGCCCGATCCAACGCTATCTCGGCCCGCTGGTGCCGAAGGAGACGCTGATCTGGCAGGACCCGATCCCGAAGGTCAATCATCCGCTGATCAACGACAAGGATGTCGCGGCCCTGAAGGCGAAGCTCCTCGCCGGCCTCTCGGTGCCGCAGCTGGTCTCGACCGCCTGGGCTTCGGCCTCGACGTTCCGCGGATCGGACAAGCGCGGCGGCGCCAACGGCGCGCGCATTCGCCTCAGCCCGCAGAAGGATTGGGAAGTGAACAATCCCGCGGAGCTCGCAAGAGTGCTGAAGAAGATCGAAGCGATCCAGGCCGATTTCAACAAATCGGCCAAGGGCGGCAAGAAGGTCTCGCTGGCCGACCTTATTGTCCTCGGCGGTGTCGCCGCGGTCGAGAAGGCTGCCAACGCGGCCGGGGTCAACGTGAAGGTGCCCTTCACGCCGGGCCGCATGGACGCTTCGCAGGAGCAGACCGACGTCGACTCCTTCGCGCCGCTCGAGCCGCGTGCCGACGGCTTCCGGAATTTTGTCGGCAGCAAGCGGCAGTACATGAAGCCCGAAGAGGCGCTGGTGGATCGCGCGCAGTTGCTGCGGTTGACCGGGCCGGAAATGACCGCGCTGGTCGGCGGCCTGCGCGTGCTCGGCGCCAATGCCGGCGGGTCGAAGCACGGCGTCTTCACCAGGAAGGTGGGCACGCTCAGCAACGACTATTTCGTCAACCTGCTCGGCATGGCCAGGGAATGGCAGCCGTCGGGCGAAGACCTGTACGAAGGCCGTGACCGCAAGACCGGGGCGGCGAAGTGGACCGCGACCCGCGTCGATCTGATCTTCGGCTCGCACTCGCAGCTCCGCGCCTTCGCCGAAGTCTATGCCTGCGCGGATTCGAAGGAGAAGTTCGTCAAGGACTTCGTGGCGGCGTGGACCAAGGTGATGAACCTCGACCGCTACGACATCGCCGCCAAGGCCAAGCGCCAGTAAAGCTGACCGGAGGCCGACGAGTCCTTACCTCTCCCCGCCTGCGGGGAGAGGTCGGATTGCATGCAATGCAATCCGGGTGAGGGGGTACAGGTCTCTCAATTGAGACCGCCACAGCCGTTCCACCCCTCACCCCAACCCTCTCCCCGCGAAGAGCGGGGCGAGGGAGTTCGGCACCGTCGCCTTGTCGGCTAAACGCCGAGCGTGCCGGCCTTGGCCGCAGCAAAGCGTGCGCCGACCGCCTTCCAGTTCACCGTATTCCACCAGGCCTTGAGATAATCGGCGCGGCGATTCTGGTAGTTCAGGTAATAGGCGTGCTCCCACACGTCGTTGCCGATCAAAGCGCGCTTGCCGTCCATGATCGGATTGTCCTGGTTGGGGCGCGTCTCGATCGCAAGGCGGGTAAGGTGGTGAAGGAGAGTGTGGATGTCTCTGCTGCGGAGATGGCGAAGAGACAGAGCTGAGGCTCAACAGTCGTCATACCCGCAGTACGCCGCGGCTTCTCGGTTCGATCATCAACGTCTCAGGATACTGGATCACCCGCCTTCGCGGGTGAATCACAAACAAAAAGGGTCAGATTCTGTCTGGGCCTTTACGCATAACTCTTAGGGGCCAATGGATATGCCGGTCGACACAAATCGATCTCTTTCACGTAGCTCCTAGACTTTTTAATTCGTCTATTTCGTCGTGAACGTCACCGTTGCAGTCACGGGAGGCTCCCATGGCACATGGTTGTTGTAGCTTAGGACCACGATCGCCTTGTGGGATCCCGGCTTTAATCCTTTGAGTTCGAGGTGATTTGCCGCCGTGTGGTAGATTCCCTCCTTCTCCATATCGCGGGGAATCTCTGCGCCGGATCGGAAGTCCTCTCGATCGAGGAACAGGTGGTAGTGCCCTTCCTCCCGTACCTTGGCATCCGCGGCTGGTACGATCTTCACGCCGGTCCCTTCCCAGGAAACTGTAACGTTGTCGCCGGCGATGGTCTCCCCCATTTTCGGCGATGTGATGGTCAGCGCAGGACCACCCTGTGCCATAGCCCAGGCCGTGGCAAAAGCGACTCCAAACGCGCATAGTGAAGCCACCAGATTTCTTGACCTTGTTTTGGTCTTCATGGTGTTTCTCCTCCCAAGTGTGCCTATGGCCGCACGATGAAGAAGCCTAGCATACCATCCTCTAGATGGTCGTGCACATGGCAATGGTACATCCAAGCGCCCGGACCGACGCCTTCCCCTGCAATGACCTGAAAGCCGGTGCTCTCTCCCGCGTTTTGGGTGAAAGTGTCGATGATGCGGTTCGTGCCTAGGTCTCGCCAGCGGTGCCCGTGGATGTGGAAGGTGTGAAACCGAGCGCCATGCGTGATCACGATGAACTCAACCCGCTCCCCTAGCTTGGCTTCCAGCAGCGGTGTGTTGGGATATCGCTTGTTGTTGAACCACACACTTTGCATCACCAGTACGAAAGTCTTGTCGGGCAGCCGATCGCCCGGCTTGCGCACGATAAGCGCCCCATACAAGCCCTGTTCGATACCCCGCACGCCATCCATGCCGGGCCCGACGACGTGGTCGTGATAATGCCAGTAGCCAGCGGTGCCCGGCGCGGCAGTCCACCTATAGAGGTACTTTCCCCCTGGCGGCGCGAAGGAGCCGGTCATCTTCGTCCCATCGCTATCAATTTCGTAATGCACGCCGTGCACGTGGACGCTCACCGGAACGTCGAGTTCATTGACAAGCGTCAGCTCGACCTTGTCCCCTTCATAGATTTCAATCGTCGGTCCGGGAACCGTACCGTTGTAAGTTAAACTCCCGTCCGCCGCTTTTCTTGCGACCACGGTGAGTTGGTGCAGCTTGGGGGCGACCTGACCATCCAGGTCGCGCCGCGGCGGAACGTGTGCGATGGCCGGCACGCCTGCTGGCTCCATGGGGTGAGGGGTGACCTCGGATTTTGGAGTGACATCGTGTGGCGGAGCATCGGCGTGCTGCGCACCGGCCGGTCTCTCGCTCACCGCGATGGCGAGGGCCAACGTCAAAGCGAGTATAGGGGTACGGCTGAGCGACAGCCGCTCTTTTCCGGTATTGCTTCCAACTGACGGCGCCCGCCACGCGTTCCGCTCGCTCGTCAGCATCCGCGGATACTGATTAAACACAAAGGGCGCTCCATTGGCTAATCTGACCGTAGTCGACATTCCCAGACGACCAGCCTTGCGGGCGTCAGAATGGAGCTTTTTGGCTTCGCCGGCAAGCCAGCAAGGGGCCGGCGCATAGAAGCTGCGCAGACAACAGGTCTCAGGGCATTGGTGACCGTTACATGCGCGCCGTCAGGACAGTCCTTCAGGCCAACAAAAAGGGCGGCTGAAAAGCCGCCCCTCATTGTTCACGCCTCTCGCGATGCTTACTCGCCGGCAGCTTCCCGCGGCGCGGGAGCGTCGGATTTGGGCTTGGCTTCGAGGTCCTCGCCGGTAGCCTGATCGACCGCCTTCATCGACAGGCGGGTCTTGCCGCGGTCGTCGAAGCCGAGCAGCTTGACCTTGACCTTGTCGCCTTCCTTGACGACGTCGGAGGTCTTCTGCACGCGCGCCGAAGCAAGCTGGCTGATATGGACCAGACCGTCGCGGGCGCCGAAGAAGTTCACGAAGGCGCCGAACTCCATCACCTTGACCACGGTACCCTCGTAGATCTGGCCGACCTCCGGATCGGAGGCGATCGACTTGATCCACTTGATCGCGGCCTTCATGGCCTCGCCGTCGTTGGAGGCGACCTTCACGGTGCCGTCGTCCTCGATGTTGATCTTGGCGCCGGTCTTTTCCACGATCTCGCGGATCACCTTGCCGCCGGTGCCGATCACTTCGCGGATCTTGTCGGTGGGGATCTTGAAGGTCTCGATGCGCGGCGCGTATTCGCCGAGCTCGGCGCGGGCAACGGTGAGCGCCTTGGCCATTTCACCCAGGATATGCACGCGGCCTTCCTTGGCCTGGCCAAGCGCAACGCGCATGATCTCCTCGGTGATGCCCTCGATCTTGATGTCCATCTGCAGCGAGGTGATGCCGCCCTCGGTGCCGGCCACCTTGAAGTCCATGTCGCCGAGATGGTCCTCGTCGCCGAGGATGTCGGACAGCACGGCAAAGCGCTGGCCTTCGAGGATCAGGCCCATGGCGATACCGGCGGTCGGCTTCTTCAGCGGCACGCCGGCATCCATCAGCGCCAGCGACGAGCCGCAGACGGTCGCCATCGACGAGGAGCCGTTCGACTCGGTGATCTCCGACACCACGCGGATGGTGTAGGGGAACTCGTGGTGCGGCGGCAGCATCGGATGGATCGCACGCCAGGCGAGCTTGCCATGGCCGATGTCGCGACGCTTCGGGCTGCCGACGCGGCCGGTCTCGCCGACCGAGAAGGGCGGGAAGTTGTAGTGCAGCAGGAACGTCTCTTTATACGTCCCCGACAGCGCGTCGATGTACTGCTCGTCCTCGCCGGTGCCGAGGGTGGCCACGACAAGCGCCTGGGTCTCGCCGCGGGTGAACAGCGCCGAGCCATGGGCGCGCGGCAGCACGCCGACTTCGGCGGCGATGTTGCGCACCGTCTTGGCGTCGCGGCCGTCAATGCGCTTGCCGGTGTCGAGGATGTTCCAGCGGACGATCTTGGCTTCCAGTTCCTTGAACACGCCGGCGATGCGGAGCTTGTCGTATTTCGGCTCCTGACCTTCGGGGAAGAAGTGCGCCATCGCCTTTTCCTTGACGGCGCCGACGGCGGCATAGCGCTCCTGCTTCACGGCAATCGCATAGGCCTTGCGCAGGTCCTGCTCGACGAGGCCAAGCATTTCCTTCTCGATCGCGGAGTTGTCGATGACCGTGATCTCGCGCGGCTCCTTCGCCGCCTTTTCCGCGAGCCCGATGATCGCGTTGATGACCGGCTGGAAGTGGCGATGGCCGAACATCACGGCGCCGAGCATGATGTCTTCGTTCAGCTCCTTGGCTTCCGATTCCACCATCAGCACGGCGTCGGCGGTGCCGGCGACGACGAGGTCGAGCTGAGTGTCGACCATCTCGTCAAGCGTCGGGTTGAGGATGAACTCGTCATTGGCAAAGCCGACGCGGGCAGCGCCAATCGGGCCCTTGAAGGGAACACCCGAGAGCGTCAGCGCGGCTGACACCGCGACCATTGCCACGATATCGGGGTCGTTCTCCATGTCGTGCGACAGCACGTTGACGATCACCTGGGTCTCGTTGCGCCAGCCGTCGACGAACAGCGGGCGGATCGGGCGGTCGATCAGGCGGGAGACCAGCGTCTCCTTTTCGCTCGGACGACCCTCGCGCTTGAAATAGCCGCCGGGAATGCGGCCCGCGGCATAGGTCTTCTCCTGGTAGTCGACGGTCAGCGGGAGGAAGTCGACGCCTTCGCGCGGCGTCTTCGCCGCAACGACGGTGGCGAGCACGACGGTCTCGCCATAGGTCGCGACCACGGCGCCATCGGCCTGCCGGGCCACCTTTCCGGTCTCAAGCTTGAGGGGACGTCCACCCCAGTCGATTTCCACGGAATGCTTGTTGAACATATCGGTCTTCTTTCATGGGTTCACGAGCGAACGGCGCGACCTAAAACAAAAAGACCATGCGCAAGATGGCGAGACGCTGATCGAAAATGCCGATCAGCATCCGGCGATCCTGCCATGGTCTTGATGTTTCGGATGGCGTCCATCCTCTCGTCAGTCTCGGGCATCTTGCCCTGCCCAGCGGCCGGATTGCTGCTGGACGTTACTTCGCATGATCCTTCACTCAATTCGGGATCATGGCCTTGTGCATGATCGTCTTTCGGGAATCGAAAGCCGGGTCTTCCGTAAAGATCATGCGAAAACGCACGCCAGCGGCGTGCGTCGTGACGTGCTCAGCGACGGATGTTGTGCTTTTCGAGCAGCGCCTTGTAACGCGCCTCGTCCCTGTTCTTCAGGTAGTTGAGCAGGGAACGGCGCGTCGACACGAGCTTCAAAAGGCCACGGCGGGAGTGATTGTCCTTCACGTGGGTCTTGAAATGTTCGGTGAGGTTGTTGATGCGTTCCGACAGGATCGCGACCTGGACCTCGGGAGAGCCGGTGTCGCCGGCCTTGGTGGCGTTGGTCTTGATGACTTCCGCTTTGCGCTCTGCGGCAATCGACATCGTCAAACTCTTTCATCGTTGCGACCGGAGCTGGCGACCAGCCCGGTCAGGTTGAACACGCGCTTGGGGATGAGTTCGCCATTGCCAAGCTCGGCAAGCGCCAAAAGCCGGCCTGCCACCGTGACATAGACTGTGCCGCTACTATTGGGCGCATCCCGTCCGCGCAACAAAACGGCCTGGCCCCGATGGAGCCTTGCCGCGTCCGCCCGTGTGACGGCCAGTGCCGGGATGTCGTCCAGCGCGGTCTCAACGGGCAAAAGCGCGTCGGCGAGGCTTCCCTCGCCGGACGCGGCTCTATTACACAAAGCCTCCAATTCTTCCAGCAGAATCATGTCCGCTTCCGTAAACGGCCCGACCAGGGTACGGCGCAGCGCGCAGATATGGCCGAAACAGCCCAGAATTCGGCCGATATCGCGGGCCAGCGCCCGGACATAGGTGCCCTTGCCGCATTCGGCATCGAACACCGATCGATTGCTATCTACTTGTTCTACAAGGGATAAATGGTGAATCTCGACCGGGCGGGGGGCCAGCTCGACCTTCTCGCCGTCGCGGGCGAGGTCATAGGCGCGCTCACCCTGCACCTTGATGGCCGAATATTGCGGGGGGATCTGCTCGATCAGGCCGGTGAAGCGGGGCAACAGGGCAGAAATCGCCTCGGCCGTCGGGCGCAGCTCGCTCGTTTGGATGACCCGGCCCTCGGTGTCGTCGGTGTCGCGCTCCTCGCCCCAGCATACCGTGAAGCGATAGCGCTTGCGGCCGTCCATCACGAAGGGGACGGTCTTGGTGGCCTCGCCCAGCGCGATCGGCAAGCCGCCGGAGGCCAGCGGATCGAGGGTGCCGGCGTGGCCGGCGCGCTTGGCGTTGAACAGGCGCTTCACCACGGCGACGGCCTGCGTCGAGGTCATGCCGATCGGCTTGTCGAGCACCACCCAGCCGTGGACGTCGCGGCGGTCGCGTTTTGTCTGCTGCTGCTTGTTGGCGCGCGGATCGTTGTTGGCGCGGCGCGGCTCGCTGCGCGGGTCGGAAAAAATATTTTCGTTCGCGTCGCGCGACTGCGCGTCGATCGCGCCATTCGCCGTGGTCACGGTCATTCTTCTTCGTCCTGTCCGGGTGCGAGGTCTCTCTGCACCGCAGGTGTTCGCAGTAATTTCTCGATCCGTTCCGCTTCGTCGAATCGCTCGTCGGCGTGGAATCGAATGTCAGGTGCAAATTTCAGGTTAACGCGACGCGCGATCTCGCCGCGCAGATACTTCTTGTTGCGGTCGAGCGCGGCGATCACACGCTCGGTGTCGCGTCCGCCGAGCGGCATCACGTAGATGGTCGCGAGTTTGAGGTCCGGCGACATCCGCACTTCCGGCACGGTGACGATGTGGCCTTCGAGGTCGGCATCGTGCACGCTGCCGTGGCTGAGAATGTCGGCGATCGCATGCCGCACCGTCTCGCCGACGCGCAACTGCCGCTGCGAGCCGCCGGGCGCGGCGCCTTTTTTCTGGTGATGGCGAGGCATTATCGTCTTCTCAAAACCGCCATGGCCCGCGCGGCTCGCGGGCGACAGCGTCTTTCTCGTTCAATCGGGACAGGGCGTGGATGGCCGGAACAGGTCCGGCCATGGCGCCTTTAGTTCACTTCGAAAAAATCCAGTCGCTTTGTAAGATTCGGACTTACAGCGAGCGCTGGATCGTCTCCACACGATAGCACTCGATGACATCGCCGGCGCGCATGTCGCCGTAGTTCTCGAACGCCATACCGCATTCCTGGCCGGCCTGCACTTCCTTCACTTCGTCCTTGAAGCGCTTCAGCGTCGACAGCTTGCCCTCGTGCACGACAACGTTGTCGCGAATGAGGCGGACGTTGGCGCCGCGCTCCACGGTGCCGTCGGTGACGCGGCAGCCCGCGACCTTGCCGACCTTGGAAATGTTGAAGATTTCCAGGATCTGCGCGTTGCCGAGCATGGTTTCGCGCAGCGTCGGCGCGAGCAGGCCCGACATCGCCTTTTTGATGTCGTCGACGAGATCGTAGATGATGTTGTAGTAGCGGATCTCGATGCCGTTGCGCTTGGCCGCAGCCGCCGCTTCCTTGTTGGCGCGGACGGAGAAGCCGATGATCGCGGCGTTGAAGCCTTCCGCGAGCGTCACGTCGGATTCGGAGATGCCGCCGACGCCGGCATGCAGGATGCGGGCGGCGACTTCGTCGGTGCCGAGCTTCTCCAACGAGCCCAGGATCGCTTCCAGCGAGCCCTGCACGTCGGCCTTGACGATCAGGGGGAATTCCTTGCGGCCCGCGGTCTTGAGCTGCGACATCATCTGCTCGAGCGAGCCGCGCATGCCGGAGATGGAGGCAGCGGCGTTCTCGCGCTTCTGATGCGCGCGGTAGCTGGTGACCTGGCGGGCGCGGGCTTCGTTCTCGACCACGGCGAGACGATCGCCGGCTTCCGGCGGGCCGTTGAAGCCGAGGACTTCCACCGGCACGGACGGGCCGGCCTCTTCGAGGTTCTCGCCCTGGTCGGAGATCAGCGCGCGGACGCGGCCCATTTCGGCGCCGGCCACGATGATGTCGCCGATGCGCAAGGTGCCGCGCTGGACCAGCACGGTTGCCACCGGACCGCGGCCGCGGTCGAGCTTGGCTTCGATCACGGTGCCTTCGGCCGGGCGCTGCGAATTGGTCTTCAGCTCGAGGATGTCGGCCTGCAGCGCGATCATTTCCAGCAGGCGATCGAGGTTGGTCTTGTTCTTGGCGGACACCTCGACGTCGACGACTTCGCCGCCGAGCGATTCGACCTGCACTTCGTACTGCAACAGCTCGGTGCGCACGCGCTCGGGCTTGGCATCGGGCTTGTCGATCTTGTTGATCGCCACGATCATCGGAACTTTCGCGGCTTTGGCGTGGTTGATGGCTTCCACCGTCTGCGGCATGACGCCGTCATCGGCCGCCACGACCAGCACGACGATATCGGTCACCTTGGCGCCGCGGGCGCGCATCGCGGTGAACGCGGCGTGGCCTGGCGTGTCGATGAAGGTGATCTTCTTGCCGCTCTCGGGCGAGGTCACCTGATAGGCGCCGATATGCTGGGTGATGCCGCCGGCTTCGCCGGACACCACGTTGGCGTGGCGCAGCGCGTCGAGCAGCGAGGTCTTGCCGTGGTCGACGTGGCCCATCACGGTCACGACAGGCGAACGCGGCTCGGTGTCGGTGGAATCGTCGACCACGTCGAACAGGCCCTCTTCCACGTCGGAGGCGGCAACGCGCTTGACGGTGTGGCCAAGTTCCTCGGCGATCAGCTGCGCGGTGTCGGCGTCGATCACGTCGGTGATCTTGTGAATCGCGCCCTGCTTCATCAGCATGCGTATGATTTCGACCGCGCGCTCCGACATGCGGTTGGCGAGTTCCTGGATGGTGATCGCTTCGGGAATAATCACTTCGCGGATCAACTTTTCCTTCGCCTCGTTCGAGGCATGGCCCTTCAAGCGCTGGGTGCGGCGGCGGAACGAGGCGATCGAACGCTCGCGTACCTCGTCGGCGTTGAGCGCGGTGGTGACGGTGAGGCGGCCGCGCTGCTTCTGCGGGCCGGGCCTGTGGGTGGTTTTCGGCGCAGCCACCGGGCGCACCGCGCCGCCGGGGCCGCGGCGGACCAGGCGCGGGCCTTCATCTTCCTCGGCTTCCACTGCAACGCCCGGCGCCTTGACGGCGGCTGGCGCGCGGGCGGTCGTGGTGGCGGGCTTGGCGGCTGCCGCCGGCTTGGCTGCTGCGGCCTCGGCTTCGCCGAAGCGGCGCTTGGCTTCCTGCTCGGCCTTGCGCTTGGCCTCTTCTTCCTGGCGATGGCGCTCTTCCTCAGCCTTGCGGCGGGCTTCGGCGGCCTCGCGCTCGGCCTGTTCGATGCCCTCGCGGCTGGCGCGGCGCTTGGCTTCCTCTTCGGCGATCCGGCGCTCTTCCTCCTCGCGAACCTTCGCGTCGGCCAGCGCGCTGGCACGGGCGGAACGCTCATCCTCCGTCAGCGTCCGCAGCACGACGCCGGAACCTGAGCGCGGCGCGGCCGGAGCGGAACGTCCGCCCGGCGCGGGCCTGGCGGGCGCAGCCTTGGCGACGGGTTCGGGCGCGGGTGCGTCGGCAGGCGAGGCGGTCTCGCCGGGCAGGCGGCGCTTGCCGCGCTTCTCGACCACAACCTGCTTGCTGCGGCCGTGACTGAAACTCTGGCGCACGGTGCCGGTCTCGACCCGCGGCTTCAGCGACAGGGTCTTGCTCGGCATGCTCAACTTGTCGCCAGGCGTCTTGGTATCAACCATTCAGCAGTCCTAATCTCGTTACCTTGTGCGCATCGCGCACATTGATTGCAGTGTGTCGTCAGCCAGCGTGTCGTCAGCCAGAATTCGTGTCGTCAGCCAGAATTCTTTGCCGCCCCGGCCGTCTTGTCGTCGTCCGCCATCCGGTATCGGACCAGGATCTGGCTACGCGACAGGAAGGTCTTGCCCGCCGGGCCCGCGAGCAGCGCAGCATGTATCACATTTGCCCGCCCTAGTGCCAAATCCAATTCTGCCGATGTCAGCGCGGTGACAACAGGGAAAGGCGGGGATTCACCATGATTCCCGCCCCTTTGCCGCACCATGGCGTCCAATTTGCGGATTCCGTCCGCCGCCCCGTCCGAAGCGTGGATCAAGGCCAATACCCGGGACCTTGCCTGACCCCCGGTCAGGGCCTCTTCGACCTTGGCAAAGCCCGCAACCACCTGGCCGGCCTTGGCCGCCATAGCCAGCGCCTCGACGGCGCTGCGCACCAGCAGGTTTTCGGTATCGGAGGCCAAGGTCTGGGCGGCGCGGACGTCCCGTTTGAACCCACGGCTGAATTGGCTACGCCGCACCGCCTCCGCAACCCGGGTCCGGGAGGCCGTGATCCAGAGACCGCGGCCGGGCAGCTTGCGCTTGAGGTCGGGAACCACCTCGCCCTGCGGTGAGAGGACGAACCGGATCAGTTCCTCGACCGGCCGCACCTCGCGGCTGACCGCGCACATCCGCATCGTCGCGGACCTGTCGGTCCGCGGCCCGTTATCGAGTTCGGGATCGGCGGTGGCGAGCATGCGCGGGGCATCTCCCTGACGCTCTTTAAGCGGCCGGCTGGTCTTCGGAGGCCTCGGTCTCCGCAGACTGCTTGACGAGCTCTTCCTCGGTGATCCAGCCCGCCTTGACGCGCGCCTGCAGGATCAGGGCCTCCGCATCCTCGCGGGAAACCTCGATGCCATCGAGGAAGCCGGCGTGCTTGACCGGCTCGCTGCCTTCCTTGCGCTCGGTCCAGCCGACGAGGTCGTCGGTGGCGCAGCCGGCGAGGTCCTCGACCGTCTTGACGTCGTTCTCGCCGAGCTTGACCAGCATCCTGGAATTGATGCCGGGGACGTTCTTCATGTCGTCCTCGACGCCGAGCTCCTTGCGGCGGCCTTCCAGCTCGGCCTCCAGCGCCTCGAGATATTCCTTGGCGCGGTTCTGCAGCTCGGTGGCGGTTTCTTCGTCGAAGCCTTCGATCCCGGCAAGCTCGCGCACGTCGACCAGCGCCAGTTCCTCGACCGAGGTGAAGCCTTCGGAAGCCAGCAACTGGCCGACGACTTCGTCGACATTGAGCGCTTCCATGAAGACGCGGGTCGAATTCTCGAAGTCGGCCTGGCGGCGCTCGGACTCTTCCTGTTCGGTCAGGATGTCGATATCCCAGCCGGTCAGTTGCGAGGCGAGGCGGACGTTCTGGCCGCGGCGGCCGATCGCCAGCGACAGCTGGTTGTTGGTATCGGGCACCACGACCTCGATGCGCTCGCGGTCCTCGTCGATCACGACCTTGGCGACTTCGGCCGGCGCCAGCGCGTTGACAACGAAGGTCGCAATGTCGGGCGACCACGGAATGATGTCGATCTTCTCGCCCTGCAGCTCGTTCACCACCGCCTGCACGCGCGAGCCGCGCATACCGACGCAGGCGCCGACCGGGTCGACGGAGGAATCGCGGGACACCACGCCGATCTTGGCGCGCGAGCCGGGATCGCGGGCGACCGCCTTGATCTCGACGATGCCGTCATAGATTTCCGGCACTTCCTGCGCGAACAGTTTGGCCATGAACTGCGGATGGGTGCGGGACAGAAAGATCTGGGGCCCGCGGGTTTCGCGGCGGACGTCGAAGATATAGGCGCGGACGCGGTCGCCGTTGCGGAACACCTCGCGCGGCAGCATTTCGTCGCGGCGGATGATGGCCTCGCCGCGGCCGAGATCGACGATCACGCTGCCATATTCGACGCGCTTGACCACACCGTTGACGATGTCGCCGATGCGGTCCTTGAATTCCTGGTACTGCCGGTCGCGCTCGGCCTCGCGCACCTTCTGCACGATCACCTGCTTGGCGGATTGCGCGGCGATACGGCCGTATTCCAGCGGCGGCAGGGTGTCGGCGATGGTGTCGCCGATCTGGGCGCCCGGATTGGCTCTGCGGGCATCGGCCAGCGAAATCTGGTTGGCGTGGTTCTCGACGTTCTCGACCACCAGCATGTGGCGCGACAGCCTGAGCTCGCCCTTCTTGGCGTCGATCTCGGCATGCACGTCGGTCTCGCTGCCGTAGCGGGCGCGCGCCGCCTTGGCGATGGCGTCCTCCATCGCGGCGATCACGATGCCGCGGTCGATCGACTTTTCGCGCGCAACGGCGTCTGCGATCTGCAGCAGTTCGAGTTTGTTGGCGCTGACTGCCATGGTCTAGTCTCCTTCGGTAGGATCGATTTCGCCCCTGCGCGCGCGCTCGGCGGCGAGGCGATGTTGCTTGGTGTTCTCGGGTGGCGGCTTCTTCTTCGGTTTGTGACCTTTCGACAGGTCGCGCTTGGCATGCTCGGGCAGCGGTGGCTCGAGCCCGAGATCCCTGCGCATCTCGCGCTCGGCGGCCTTGCCGCGCCGCATCGATTCCGCAATCAACTCGTCGGTCAGGACGAGCCGCGCATCCGCGATCTCCTCCATGACGAGCAATGTCTCGGGCTCTTCGCCGGCCTTGACGTCGTCGCGCTTCAGCCGCACGGCATCGCCTTCGACGCCCATGATTGTACCGCGAAAACGCTTGCGGCCGTGAGCGGCAATCGACATTTCGATTCTGACGAGATGGCCGGCGTGGCGCTCGAAATCGGAACGGCGCACCAGCGGCCGGTCGATGCCCGGCGAGGAGATTTCGAGGCGATAGGCGCGCTCGATCGGGTCGGCGATGTCGAGCACCGGCGACAGCGCCCGCGACACCGCCTCGCAATCCTCGATCAGCATGGTGCCGTCGGGCCGTTCGGCCATGACCTGCACGGTGCAGCCGGCTTCGCCCGAGACGCGGATGCGGACCAGCCGATAACCCATGCCTTGCAGCACCGGCTCGGCGATCGCCGACACCCGCGCCGCCAGGCCCGGCTCGACCACGAGGCGCGGCTCGGCCAGCAATCCGGCATCCACGGAAGGCGCGGTTCGATCGGTCATCACCAGGTTCAAGTTCGCTCGTTTATGCAGGTTTGACAGGAGCTTAGCTCAGGTCCGGTCGGCTTCCCCGAAACGCTGCCCGAGCCCATTTTCGGGCGGGCCTCGTTCAGGTAATAAAAAAGAGCGGGTCCCGGGGGGCCCACTCTCAATACGCGATCGTATGAGACATGTAAGTTGCTGCCGATATAGCGGTTTTGCCGCCCTCCGGCAAGGCCCTACAGGCTGCAAAGGCTCCCGGAGCGGCCCGTTAAGCAAGAAAATGAGCCCGTCAAAGCCGATTTGTCACGAAAACCCTTCGTTCACCTCGCCTGCCTAGATTGCCGGCAAGCCCGGCAATGTGCGGCCGGGTCGAGTAGGTTGGATGGCTTTCGCGACTTCACTGATCCCCGGGCTCGATGAAATCGTCAGGGGTGACGATCCGAACCGGCGTGCCGATGCGGCACGGCGAATCGCCGAGATGTTTCTCGAAGGTGCGGCCGGCTTCCGGCCCGAACATGTCGACATTTTCGACGGTATCCTGACGGGGCTGGTGCCGCGCACCGGGCTCGCCATCCGCGCCGACATCGCCGAACGGCTGGCCTGCCTCGCCAACGCGCCGCGCAACCTGGTCGGCCAGCTCGCGCGCGAGGACGAGATCGCCATCGCCGGCCCCTTGCTGCGCCACTCGCCCGTCATCGGCGAAAACCTGCTGGTCGAAATCGCGCGCGAAAAAGGTCAGCAGCATCTGCTGGCGATGGCCGAGCGGCCGACGCTCTCGACCGGCCTCACCGACGTCATCGTCCGCCGCGGCGACCGCGAGGTGGTGCGCCGCACCGCGGGCAATGCGGGCGCCGCGTTCTCCTCGTCGGGCTACTCGGCGTTGGTCAGGCGCGCCGGCCAGGACGGCGTGCTGACGCTTGCCATCGGCCAGCGCGAGGACATCTCCGACGATAATCTCAAGGAATTGCTCGCCGGCTCGATCGATGCGATCCGGCGCCGCCTGCTCGAGGCGGCCAAGCCGGCGCGGCAGGCCCGGATCAGGCAGGCGATGAGCGATATCTCCGGCATGATGGCGCCGGTCGAAGGCCGGCGCAATTTCGAGGCGGCGCAGCTCGCGGTGCTTTCGCTGCATGCCGCCGGCAAGCTCAACGAAAGCGCGCTGCTCGAGTTTGCCAAGGCGCACAAATACGAGGAATCGATCGCAACGCTCTCGGCGATGTCGGGCGTGAAGATCGCTACCCTCGACCGCCTGATCTCGGGCGACCGCTACGATCCGATCCTGATCGTCAGCAAGGTCATCGGGCTCGAATGGGCGACCGTGCGCGCGCTGATCCTGCTGCGCATCGGGCCCAACCGCGTGCCCTCGCAGGCCGACATCGAGGGCGCCCGCGTCAACTTCGCACGGCTGATGCCCTCCACCGCCGAGCGGGTGGTGACGTTCTGGAAGACGCGCCAGGCGGCGTAGCTGCGTCCGCGAGCGGGGCAAGCGCATGGTGTGGGAGGCGACCGACGTGAAGAAGGCGCGGATGGCGGGGCAGTGACTCTCTCCCCTCATGGTGAGGAGGCGCACTTGCGCCGTCTCGAACCATGAGAGCCCGTGGCCCATCCTTCGAGACGGCCGCTTCGCGGCCTCCTCATCAGGATGAGGTCCGCCGGAATCGCAAATACGCCGACACCCGTCCCTCGCGCTCGGCCTTTCGGCCGTAGCGTGTCATGGTGTAGCCATCCCACGGCTGCTGCCAGTCGACCGCGCGCTCGGCTAGCCAGGTGAAATCCGGCGCGCGCGATAGATGCGCCAGCGTCCAGGCGCAGTAATCGGCGATATCGCTGACGAAGCGGAATTCGCCGCCTGGCTTGATCGCCCGCGCCATCGCCGCAACGGTGGCGTCCTGCACGAAGCGCCGCTTCCAGTGCCGCCGCTTCGGCCAGGGATCGGGATGGATCAGGTCGATTCGCGCCAGCGAAGCCGCCGGCACCCACGCCAGCAGCTCGACTGCATCGCCGGCGAACAGGCGAATGTTTGAAATGTTGTGCGTCTCGATCTGCGCGAGGATTTTTGCCATGCCGTTGACATAGGGCTCGCAGCCGATGAAGCCGACGTTCGGAAAGGCCAGCGCTTCGGTGACCAGATGCTCGCCGCCGCCAAAGCCGATCTCGAGCCTGACATCGTCGCGCGGCCGGTCGAAGATCCCGGTGAGTTGCGCGGGCGCGGAAATGTCCAGTGCCAGCCGCGGCAGCAGCGTCCCGATCAGGTCGGCCTGATAGGCGCGCAGCTTGTGGCCCTTGCGTCGGCCGAAGAACGAGGCTTGCCCGTGCTTGTGCTCGCGGTCGGGATTGGAGGGTCGCATCATCGCAGCGTCTGGAACAGCCGGGCCCGCGGCTCGATCGAGGAGATGTACATCTGCTCGTAATGGGTATGCGCGCCTTCGGCTATGAGCTCGCCGAGCCAGCGGCGAGTGCCGTCGAGGATGACTGAAGCGTCGAAACGATTCCTGGGTGTCGCTGCCATTGGCCGTCGCTGGTTTGCGAAATCAGGCCATTGTCATGCGACGACGTGCCGCGCGGCGTCAATCCCGCCGCTTCATGGGATTTTCGCCGATTTCTCGCCGTTTACGCCGGCTTCACGGTCCGCAATCTGCTCGACCAGGTCGACGATGCTGCGACGGAGCTTCGAGTCGTGAATGCGGGTGAACGCGCGCGTCAGCGCAAGTCCCTCGGAAGTCGCGAGAAAATCGGAGATATAGGCGGGCGATGCGCTCTCCGCGGAGCTCTCGCTCAGCGCAATGCCGCTCGGGCCGCCGTCGAACAGGAACGACACCGGCACCTGCAACACTTCGGAAATCTGCTGCAGCCGGCTGGCGCCGACGCGGTTGGTGCCCTTTTCGTATTTCTGGATCTGCTGGAAGGTAAGGCCGAGGGCTTCGCCCAGCTTTTCCTGGCTCATCCCCAGCATGATACGGCGCATCCGCACCCGGCTGCCGACATATTTGTCAACAGGGTTCGGCGCTTTGGTCGACATCTCCAACTCTCCTTGGATTTTGCGCTGGAGATGCACCCAACGCGAAAACCGTCACATTCTGCTCGGAGGAAGGAGCGCTTCGAACAATGAACTGACTGGTTGAATTCGGGCCGCACAATGCGAAGTGACATGGCGACCTGTCAACCTTTGGAACTTCGACGTATTCTAAATTCTTGCAGCGACCGAGCTCCGAAACCGATTTCAGAAATTTTGCTGCTTCGCGCGCCGGTACATGACGAAAATCAGGGCAATCAGCAGCAAAGTCGCGGCAGGAATGTTCGGATACCGTGCATATATCGTCGGAGCAATCGCCGATGGAAGATTGGCATCCAAGACACCTTCGATGCCGAGACCGAGCTGCGCGACGATTCGTCCCATCGGGTCGATCACCGCCGATATTCCGGTGTTGGCGGCGCGCACCACCGGCAGGCCTTCTTCGATCGCGCGCAATCGCGCCTGCTGCAAGTGCTGGTAGGGCCCGGTCGAAATTCCGAACCAGCCGTCGTTGGTCAGGTTGACGATCCAACCGGGGCGATCGGTGCCGTCGGCCACTTCGCCGGAAAAAATCGCTTCATAGCAAATCAGCGGCAGCGCGCGCGGCGCATTCGGAATGTCGAGCGGACGCCGCCGGGTGCCCGGAATGTAACCGCCCTGAACCTTGGTGAGCTGGCTGAAGCCGAGCTTTTCCATCCAGTTCTGGAACGGAAGGAATTCGCCGAACGGGACCAGATGCAGCTTGTCATAGACCGACAGCACGCTGCCGTCGTGGTCGATTACATAGATCGAGTTGTAGGCGCGCCTGACCGGCCGGCCCTGCGGCGCATCGTCGGGCACGCGCACCGCGCCTGTTATCAGCACCGTGCCCTTCGGCAGCAGCTCCGCAATCTGCGCCATCGCATCGGCTTCGCGGGTCAGGAAGAATGGGAAAGCGGATTCCGGCCAGATCAGGATGCTGGCGTCGCGCACCCCGGTGGACTGCGGCCCCGAGGCGCGATCCGACAGCGCCAAGTATTTCTGCATCACAAGCTGCTTGGCGGAATAGTTGAATTTGACGTCCTGCTGCAGGTTCGGCTGCATGATGCGCAGCTTGACGTGCGACACCATCCTGGTCGGCAACAGCGAGAGCCGCACCGCGCCGAAAATTCCCAGCGCCAGCAGGACCGCGAGTGCGGCGGCCGGCGCGATCCACGGCCTGCGCCGCGTCTTGCCCTCGATCAGCGTTGCGGGGCTTGCGAAGATCGCAACTGACAGGAACGTCATGCCCCACAGCCCGATCACCGAAGCGATCTGCGCCAGCGCCAGCGGCGCCGACAGCGCGTGGCCATAGGCGTTCCAGGGGAAGCCGGTCAGCAGATGGCCGCGCAGCCATTCGCTCGCCGTCAGCGTCACGGCGAGGGCGATGATCCGCGAGGCATCCCTGGTCCACAGCAGCCGCGCCAGCGCAAAGCCCAGCGCCGGATAGAGCGCGAGATAGGCGGGCAGCCCCAGCACGGCGAAGGGCGACAGCCATGCGAAGGTCGGTGCGTCGACGAAGAAGGCGTAGCCGGTCCAGTACAGGCCCGGCACGAAATAACCGAGGCCGAAGCAGAAGCCGGACAATGCCGCCGCCGGCACGCCGCGCCATTTGCCGGCCGCGGCGCCGTCGATCAGCCAGACCAGAACCGGAAAGGTCAGGAACAGGATCGGCCAGGCATTGAACGGCGCCATGGCGAGCGCCGACAGGCTTCCGGCCGCGAGCGCAATCGCCGCGCGGGTCCATCCCCAGGCGAGGATGATGGCAAGCGCGGCGGCGCGGAGCTTGTCGCTGATCCTCACTGCGAAGCGGCTCCATCGCCGGAGCGCGCCGTCGTATCGCTGCCCGGTTCGCCGGCCTGCGGCTGGCTCGGGTCGGAGGCGGCTTCGCGCCGGCTACGATCGCGCTCCTTGCGCGGCGCCGGGCGCTCCTTGCGCGGCGCGATCCGCAGCCGCTTGACGCGGCGCGGATCGGCGTCGAGCACTTCGATCTCGAAATTGCCGGGACCCGCAATCAGTTCGCCACGCACCGGCAGCCGCCCGACATGGGAAACCAGATAGCCGCCCAGCGTTTCGACGTCCTCGCCGGCTTCGCCGGTGACGAACTCCGCGCCGATGAGCTTGCGAACGTCGTCGAGGCTGGCGCGGGCGTCCGCAATGAAGGAGTTGTCGGCCTGCCGCACGATCGCCGGCGGCTCGTCGCTGTCATGCTCGTCGTCGATCTCGCCGACCACCTGCTCGACGATGTCCTCGATCGACACCAGCCCGTCGGTGCCGCCATATTCGTCGACGACCAGCGCCAGATGAACCCGCGAGGCCTGCATCTGGGCCAGCAGGTCGATCGCCCGCATCGAGGGCGGCACATAGAGCAGCTTGCGCGTGATGTTGGCTTCCGACAGCGGCAGCGCGAGGTCGACCGTGCGCAGGTCGAGCCCGGCGGGAAACGGCTTCTTGCGCCGCGTCTTGGTCGCATCGCCGACGCGGGCCTTTGCCGTCACGAAGGCCAGCAGGTCGCGGATGTGCACCATGCCCTCGGGATCGTCGAGCGTCTCGTTGTAGACCACGAGGCGTGAATGCGCAGCGCTCTCGAACAGGGTCATCAGCTCGCCGAGCGGAATGTCGCGCTTGACCGCGACGATGTCGGCGCGATGCACCATCACGTCCGCGATGCGCCGTTCGTGCAGCGAGAGGATGTTGCGCAGCATGGTGCGCTCGATGACGGAGAAGCCGACGTCCTCCGGCGTCGTGGCGTCCAGCACCACCTTCAGGTCGTCGCGCACGGAGCCGGCCTTCCAGCCGAACAGCGTGCGGATCGCGCGCAGCAGCCAGCTTTCTGCGGCCGGACGCAGCACCTCGCCTTGCTGCACGACGGCCGGCAGATTGCCGGGGGCGCGCTGGCTTTCCGCAGGTTTCTCTGGGCTGGGTTCGGAGTCCGGCATTTCAGTTCACCCGTTCCCGCTTCCCGCATACGGATCGGGAATGCCGAGCTGGGCGAGGATCTCGCGTTCCAGCGCCTCCATCGCCTCGGCGTCGTCGTCGTTCTCGTGATCGTAGCCGACCAGGTGCAGGAAGCCGTGCACCGCGAGATGGCTCAAATGATGGTCGAACGGCTTCTGCTCCTCATCGGCCTCCCGCCGCGTCGTCTCATAGGCTATCGCGATGTCGCCGAGCATGCGCGGCATGTCGTCGGGCGCCTCGCCGGCCGGCTGCAGCGCCGGAAAGGATAGCACGTTGGTTGGCTTGTCGATGCCGCGCCAGTTGCCGTTCAGCGTGCGGATGCCGCCGTCATCGGTCAGCATCACCGCGAGTTCGGCATCGCCGGTGTCGGCATCGGCGATGTCGGCGGCCGCCGCGATGGCGCGATGAATCACGGCTTCCGCGCCCGGCTCCGCCTGCCAGCAGGGGGCGGTGACGAGGACTTCGGTCTGGGGCAGGGCGGGGCGCGCCATCGTTCTCGGAACTTGGAGACGGCCGGAACCCGATTGCCTCGGGTTTCCGGCGGCAGTTTGTTGGGTCAAGATTTTCCGGTTGCCGGCCGTGCCGGCAATCCCTCATAGGCAGCGACGATCCGCGCCACCAGCTCGTGGCGGATGACGTCCTCGGCCGTGAACTTCACTTGCGAGATGCCCTCGACGCGGTCGAGCAGCTTGCAGGCTTCGGCAAGGCCCGAGGCCTGCCCGGTCGGCAGGTCGATCTGCGAGGGATCGCCGGTGACGATCATGCGGCTGTTCTCGCCGAGGCGCGTCAGGAACATCTTCATCTGCATCGAGGTCGTGTTCTGCGCCTCGTCGAGGATGATGACGGCGTTGGTCAGCGTGCGGCCGCGCATGAAGGCGAGCGGCGCGATCTCGATCTCGCCGCCCTGCAGCGCGCGCTCGACGATGCGCGCATCCATCAGGTCGTAGAGCGCGTCGTAGATCGGGCGCAGATATGGATCGACCTTCTCTCTGAGGTCGCCGGGCAAGAAGCCGAGCCGCTCGCCGGCTTCCACCGCCGGACGCGTCAGGATGATGCGGTCGACCTCCTTGCGCTCGAACAGCTGCGCCGCATAGGCGACCGCAAGCCAGGTCTTGCCGGTGCCGGCGGGGCCGACGCCGAACACCAGCTCGTGGCGCTTCAGCGCGCGGATGTAGGAATCCTGCGCGGCGGTGCGCGCGCGCACCGGGCGCTTGCGCAGATTGATGGTTTCGAACTGCGACTTCGCCGCCTTTGCGTCGTATTCGAACAGCGAGCCCTGCGCGATCACCGCGCGGATGGCGCCTTCGACCTCGCCCTGGTCAAGGTCGTGGCCCTGGCTTGCCTGCGCATAGAGCGTTTCGAGCACGCGCCGCGCGGCGTCGCAGCCGTCGTTTGTGCCGGCGATGGTGATGTGGTTGCCGCGGGAATCGACGACGACGCCGAGCCGGCGCTCGATCAGCGCCAGGTTCTGGCCGTAGGGACCGACCAGGGCGGAAACGGCGCGGTTCTCGTCGAAGTCGATGACGACTTGCGTCTCAGGCGGAATTTGCATGTCGCGGTCGAGTTTGCGGCTGGGAGCGAGCGAAGGCGAATCCGATGCGCTTTTGGCCAAGGGCTCAGGCTCCAGTGGTCATTCGGGATTCGGCGGGCGGCGCGGCGGGCGCGGCGAGATGGCCGAGCAGGCTGTAACGCTCGAGGCTCTCGACATGCACCGGCAGCACCTTGCCGACGATGTCGGGCGAAGCCATCACATGCGCGGGTTGCAGATAGGCGGTGCGGCCGACGATCTGGCCGTCCTTGCGCGCGGGCCGCTCGAACAGCACATCGACCGTCGTGCCAATCGCAGCCAGGTTGAAGGCCGATTGCTGGCTGTCGATCAGTTGCTGGAGGCGCTCCAATCGCTCGTCCATATCGGCCTGTGACACCGTCTCCCGCAAGTCCGCCGCCGGCGTTCCCGGCCGCGGCGAATATTTGAACGAATAAGCCGCAGCGTAACCGATTTGCCCGACCAGCGCGAGGGTGGCGGCAAAATCCTGTGCGGTTTCCCCGGGAAAGCCGACGATAAAATCCGATGAAAATGCAATGTCTTGGCGCGCGCGCCGGAAACGCTCGACGACATCGAGGTATTCGGCAGCGGTATGCCTGCGGTTCATCGCGGCGAGGATGCGGTCGGAGCCGGACTGCACCGGCAGGTGCACGAACGGCATCAGCGCCGGGTTGTCGCGATGCGCCGAGATCAGGGAGTCCTCGACATCGAGCGGATGGCTGGTCGAATAACGCAGGCGCAGCACGCCTTCGATCTCGGCAAGGCGGTCGAGCAGCTTGCCAAGCGGCCAGCTCCGCCCGTCCGGTCCTTCGCCGTGATAGGCGTTGACGTTCTGTCCGATCAGCGTGATCTCGCGCACGCCGTTATCGGCGAGCCGCTTGACGTCGTCGACGATCTTTTCGACCGGCCGCGACACCTCGGCGCCACGCGTATACGGCACCACGCAGAAGGTGCAGAACTTGTCGCAGCCTTCCTGCACGGTGACGAAAGCGGAAATGCCGCGCGCGCGGATCGCATCCGGCTTCGGCGCGGCGAGGAAGCCGAACTTGTCCTCGACCGGAAACTCGGTCTCCAGCGCGCGCCCGTCGCGTTTCGCGCGCGCCAGCAGCTGCGGCAGATGATGGTAGCTCTGCGGTCCAACCACGACATCGACCACGGGCGCGCGGCGGATGATCTCCTCGCCCTCGGCCTGCGCCACGCAGCCGGCCACCGCGATGCTGACCTGTCGCCCGCTTGCCGCGGCTTCTTCCTTCATCACGCGCAGCCGCCCAAGCTCGGAATAGACCTTTTCCGAGGCCTTTTCGCGGATGTGGCATGTGTTGAGGATGACGAGATCGGCGTCTTCCGCGCTCGCCGTTTCGACAAAGCCTTCAGGCGCCAGCGTGTCCACCATGCGTTGCGCATCGTAGACATTCATCTGGCAGCCATAGGATTTGATGTGCAGCTTGCGCGGCGGCGTCATGGAACCTGTAAGGGAGCTAGCGGCGCCATTCTTGGCGCAGGGCTCAAATATAGCCTAAGGGGCCGGAAATCCAGTGGAATAGCCGTCGTTTAGCGCGTCATTCCGGGTCTGGTCCTTCGGACCATCCCGGAATGACGAACGGTGGGTAGTGTCTCAGTTTGAATTTTCGGACGACAGAGCAGCGATCAGGGCTCCATCATAGGCTGTGCTCCAACCGGTGTGGTCGCGTATTTGGGGAGACCATCGCTCCAGTGCAGCCAATGCAGCCGCTCGTTCCAATGCATATGAAAATCCGGCTGAAAATCCTCGGGATTTTCTAGGCTCGCCGCATACAGATGAATCTCATACGGAAACTTGTCATGCTCAAAGGCGATCGGGGTTCCGCAATCGCCGCAAAACATGCGACGCGCACCGGGAGACGAAGCATAGACTTTCGGCATCTTTCCGGTAAAGGAAAGGGCCTCGTTGGGAACACCGAACCATGTAGTGAACGGGGACGAGGTGTTGCGGCGGCAGCTTTCGCAGTGGCAATGCCCGCGCCAGTTCTCCGCCCCGGAGAACTCGAAAGACACAGCACCGCAAAGACACTTTCCCCGCTTTGCCATCACCCGACCTCCATTCATGCCCGAGTAAAGAAAGCGGCACGAGATCAAGGGCAGTATATCTCACTTTCAATGGAACAGGTCCCGCTCGTCCTGAGCTTTGTCGAAGGGTGCGCGCTGGGGCGCCTTCGACAAGGTCAGGTTGAGCGCAGTTTTCAAACTGAGACACCACCGAACGGTGAGACCTGGCTCCGCTCCATCAAGCGACCCGGCGCCGCCTTGATGTTCGTCCCCTCGCCGCGGGCCGCGCCGAGAGCGTGAGGCCCAGCGCGCGGACGATACGCATGACCGTGGCGAATTCTGGATTACCGGATTCCCCGAGCGCCTTATATAGGCTCTCACGGTTCAGGCCCGCATTTTTTGCGACCTCTCCCAATCCGCGTGCACGCGCAACGAGACCAAGCGCGTCACGCACGAAATCAGCATCGCCGGTTTCGAGCGCTGCTGAGATATAGGCAACCTGACGTTCTTCGGTGTCGAGATAATCGGCGGCATCAAATCGTGTCGTCTTGATCATCACAAAGTCTCCGCCAGCATCTGAGCCTGCCTGATGGCGCACTGCTCAGGATCGTCGGATTACAAAGGATTGGCTAGCCTGCGACTTCGGCTGCAACCCGCTGAGCCAGATCCGGCAATTGCCGCATATCGTCGAACACCGCAGCCGCGCCGGCTGCGAGCAGCCGGTCGCCATAGCCTTGGCCGCAATGGCTGCCGCCATGGAAACCGAGCACGGTCATGCCGGCGGCGAGGGCGCCCTCGATGCCGGCCAGGCTGTCCTCGATGACGAGGCATCGCGCAGGCGCAGCCCGCATCTGTTCGGCGGCGAACAGGAACAGGTCCGGCGCCGGCTTGCCATTCCGTACCTGCACCGCAGAAAAGATGTGCGGTGCAAAGCGCTCGTACAGACCGACGTGATTGAGACTGGTGCTGATCTTCTCGGGCGGCCCGCTCGACGCGACGCAAACGGGTGTTGCAATCTCGGTCAGCGCCTCGGCGATGTGAGGTGTTGCTTGCAGAGAAGTCGCAAACAGCCGGAAAATCTCCGCATACACTTGGGAGTGGAAGTCATCCGGCAGGCGGCTGCCCAATTCCGCCTCGATTTCGTGGATCGACTGACGCATCGAGCGGCCGAGAAAGCGCTCGAGCACCTGCTCTTCGGAAATCGGATAGCCGTGCCTCGTCAGCGTCTGCGCATGCGCGCGGCAGGAAATGACCTCGCTGTCGACCAGCACGCCGTCGCAGTCGAAGATGACGAGATCGAGGTTCACGTTATTTGTTTGACGCGTTTTCTTCACGCGAACCGGTTTCCACTTCGCTTGAAAACGCTATGGGCAATTGCGACGAGGTCAGTTCTTGTCGTCGTCGAGCGGCACGCAATACAGCTCCAGCCGGTGGTCGACCAGCTTGTAGCCGAGCTTGCGGGCGATCTCGGCCTGCAGCTTCTCGATCTCCTCCGAGGTGAACTCGATCACCTTGCCGTCGCGCAGGTTGATCAGGTGGTCGTGGTGGCTGTCGCGCATCTGCTCGTAGCGGGCGCGGCCCTCGCGGAAATCGTGCCGCTCGATGATGCCGGCATCCTCGAACAGCTTGACCGTGCGATACACCGTCGAGATCGAGATCTTATCGTCCACCGCCACGCAGCGGCGATACAGTTCCTCGACGTCGGGGTGATCTTCCGCTTCCGCCAGCACGCGCGCGATCACGCGGCGCTGCTCTGTCATGCGCATCCCGGTGGCGGCGCAACGCGCCTCGATGCCGGATGCCTTGGCCGACGGTAATGGCGCGGAGGAGGGTTTCAGTGCGGTCATGGTTTGGCCCTGAACGGAGACGGCGGTGGTTTGCCATCTTACGCAGCTTACGACAAGTCGCGCCGCATCAGAAGCGCATTCAGCTGTTCCCCGCCGGCTTGCTGGTAGTACCTTTCGCGGCGGCCGACGACGGCAAATCCCATGCGTTCGTACAACCTTCGCGCCGGCAGGTTGTTCTCCTCGACCTCCAGAAATATCTTTCTGATGCCCCTCCCGGCGAGGTGGCCGAGATGGGTGAGCAGCAAATTGCGCGACAGGCCGCGGCCGCGATGGCGCTCGTCGACCGCAATCGACAGGATCTCCGCTTCATCGGCGGCCATGCGCGACACCGCAAAGCCGATCACGTTGCGGCCTTGCCTCAGGCGGTGCACCAGCGTGTTGCGCTCGCGCAGCATCACGTCGAACTCGCCTTCGCCCCAGCCGCGATGAAATGACGCGCCATGCAGCTGCGCCAGCCGCGCTGCGTCGCGGGGCGTTGCGGGCTCGACCACGGCCGCGCCGCCGCCCCACCAGTCCGATAGCCATCCCATCACGTCGCCTGCGTTTCCGTGGCGCGCGGCAATCGATCGGCCGGCGGCTTGGCGTCCGGCGCGCGCAGGTAGAACGGCCGCGGCGTCGCCACGGCCGGATCGACCGCAGCGGCAAGCCACGCCACCCAGACGATGTCGGGCGCGGCCTGCTGATCGACCTTGACCGGCGGACTCGCATCCTTCGGCCAACGCTCGGCGAGAAGATCGGCGGCGTTGCCGACCAGGAGCGGCGCCCCGAAGCGCGAGGCGGCGAGCGCTTCCTCCATCGAAGCCAGGCGCGGCGTCAGCAGCGCTTCGCCGTGGCCGGTCACGACCTGCAGATAGACGTGGTCGTGGCGGGCATCGATCGCGGCGACGATCGGATTTTGGCCGTGTTCGCTGACATGCGGCGCGGCGTATGCGGCGAGGGTGGTGATGCCGACCGCCGGCTTGTTGGCGGCCAGCGCGATGCCGCGCGCCGCGGACAGGCCGACGCGCAATCCGGTGAAGCTGCCGGGGCCGGTGGTGGCGGCAATGCGGTCGAGCGCGGCGAAACCGAGGCCGGACTCTTTCATCACGCGCGCGACCAGCGGCATCAGCGCCTCGGCATGGCCGCGCTTCATCGCCTGTGATTCCTGCGCGACCATCTTGCCGCTGTCGGTGTCGAGCACAACAGCGGCGCAGGCGTCGAGCGCGGTATCGATGGCGAGGATCAGCATGGGAGGCAAGCGAATGGCGAGTAGCGAATGGCGAATGGAATATTCGAGTTGATCCCTATTCGCCACTCCCTGTTCGCCATTCGCCCGCTCATCACATCGGCCGGACTTCGACCACGTCGGGCAAGAAATGCCGGAGCAGGTTCTGGATGCCGTGCTGCAGCGTCGCGGTCGAGGACGGGCAGCCGGCGCAGGCGCCCTTCATGTTGAGATAGACGATGCCGTCCCTGAAGCCGCGGAAGGTGATGTCGCCGCCGTCATTGGCCACCGCCGGACGCACGCGCGTCTCGATCAGGTCCTTGATCTGCGCGACCGTGTCGGCGTCCGCCTCGCTGAAGAATTCGTCGGCTTCGTCCGCCTCCTCGTCGTTGGCGGCGGAGCCGTCGGCGAGCAGCGGCGCCCCGGACATGTAGTGCTCCATGATGGAGCCGAGGATGGCGGGCTTCAGGTGCTGCCAGTCGCCGCCGGCCTTGGTCACGGTGATGAAATCGTAGCCGAAGAACACGCCGGTCACGTCGGGCACCTCGAACAGGCGCGCGGCGAGCGGCGAGCGGTGGGCGGAATCGCGGCTGGTGAATTCCAGGGTGCCGGCATCGAGCACGACGCGGCCCGGGATGAATTTCAGCGTGGCGGGATTGGGGGTGGCTTCGGTCTGGATGAACATGATCTTCTCCGGCGTCGCCGGTTCAAGGCCGGCGCGTGAGGTCTCCTTAGCAGATGGCGTCGCGCGGCGCACGGTCAAGGGCGCGACGACGGCGTTTCCGCATTGCGTCAAGGACTTACAGCATGGTTCCGGCAGGTGCGCCTTGCGCTGGCGCAAGGCGGGCAGGCCCACCAGGCGGGCTCAAGACAGGCCGTCGATTTCGGCGTCGCTCAGCGCGCCCGAGATGACCATCAGGGGGATCGGGAACAAGCCGACCGTCTTGGCCATGGTCGATATGATCGGGCCCGGGCCCTCGGGGCCGGGATTGGCGGCCAGCACCAGCATGGAAATGTCGGGATCCTTGTCGATCACGTCGAGGATCTGCTCACCGGGACTGCCCTCGCGAATCACCCGCTCCGGCGTGATGGCGGCAACCCCGTTGGCGCGGCCGGAAGCGCGGTCGAGCGCTTCGTTGGCGGCCTCATAGGCCTCCGCGCGCATCACCTCGGCGACCCCCAGCCATTGCTGGTTGGCATCCTCGGTCTCGATCACCCGCAGCATCACCACGCCGCCGCCGACCCGCATCGCCCAGCGCGCGGCATAGTAGACCGCGCGGTCCCATTCCGCGGTGTCGTCGACGATGACAAGGCATTTTGGCTTGTGACCCGATTCGTAAGCGTGTCGCTGACTGGTCATGCATGTCCCGGTGCTGCCAAACCGGCGCATGCTGCCATACTCGCTGCGGCTTTGGGTAGGGGGAGCGTGGAGTTTCGGAGACTAGGCGCCCTGCGCAATGCCGATGTCGGTCAACGGAAAGTCGTCCCCCTTGCATAGCAGCGGCGCGTCCATCGCCTTTGCCAGTGCGTAGGCGAAGCAATCCCCATAGTTCAGCGACGCGCCATGCCCGGTTCCCTTGCCGAATCGCAGGTGTGCCGAGCGAGCCGCTTGTGCCTGATCGGGTGTCACCGGTTCTATGCGAATGCCCGCGGTCTTTAGGAAATCGTCGAGCCATCGCTCGGCCTTTTCCGGCGCGATCTTTTTCAGCCCGCGCAATACAATTGACGTCTCCACCAGATTGGCGGCGGATATGACCGGATCGTCGTCGCCGGCGATGCTTCGGGCATAGTGTTCGGCGTCCTCCTCCTGGCGGAAGATGGCGATGATCGCCGAACTATCGATCACGATCATGTCGGCAGGCCATCGTCATCGTAGCCGAGGATTTCGTCTGGGCTGCGCCCGGTATCGGGGAGAGCGGCAAACCGGCTTCCGATCGTCATCAATCGGGCCGCGATGCGGTCCGTTTGCCGACGGCGGCGCTCGCGCGCCAGGCGCTCCCGCAAGGCCAGCGTCACGGCCGAGGTCAGGCTTTCGCCGGTCAATTCGGCGAGCTCGGTTGCCAGCTTGTGGGCTTCGTCGTTCTTGATGTTCAAGTGCATCGCTGCCTCGTGGTAGAACCATACACGAATTCTACCATCAAGGCAAGAATGACTGTTTCGGAGTTCCCGGCTCCGGCGAAGTCAGCGCTGGTGGATGAAGCCGACGATATCCTTGGTCTTGCGCATGGTCTCGTCGGCGATGGCGCGGGCGCGGCCGGCGCCGTCGATCAGGATCGCATCGACATGGCCGGGATCGGCGACCAGGCGCTTCATCTCGCCGGCGATCGGCGACAATTTTGCGACGCACAGCTCGACCAGCGCGTTCTTGAAGCTGGAAAACTGCCCGCCGCCGAAATCCTTCAGCACCGCCTGCTTGGAGACGCCGGCGAGCGCCGCATAGATGCCGACGAGATTGTCGGCTTCGGGACGGGGACCGAGACCATCTTCCTCCGTCGGCAGCGGCTCCGGATCGGTCTTGGCCTTGCGGATCTTCTGCGCGATGAGGTCGGCGTCGTCGGTGAGGTTGATGCGCGAATTGTCCGACGCATCCGACTTCGACATCTTCTTGGTGCCGTCGCGCAGGCTCATCACCCGCGTCGCCGGCCCCGTGATCAGCGGCTCCGGCTGCGGAAAGTACAATCCGTCGTTGAAGCCCTGGCTGCGGATCGAATCGGCGAAGTCGTTGTTGAACTTCTGCGCGATGTCGCGCGAAAGCTCCAGATGCTGCTTCTGGTCCTCGCCGACGGGCACATGCGTGGCGCGATACAGCAGGATGTCCGCGGCCATCAGCACCGGATAGTCGTAGAGCCCGACGGAAGCGTTCTCGCGGTCCTTGCCGGCCTTCTCCTTGAACTGGGTCATGCGGCTGAGCCAGCCGACGCGGGCGACGCAGTTGAATATCCAGGCAAGCTCCGCATGGCCCGAGACCTGGCTCTGGTTGAACACGATGTGCTTCTTCGGGTCGATGCCGGCCGCGATGAACGCCGCGGTGACCTCGCGGGTGCTGCGCGCCAGTTCCGCCGGCCCGCCCCAGACCTCGACGCCTTGGGTGATCGCGTGCATGTCGACGACGCAATAGATGCAGTTATGGGTTTCCTGCAGCTTCACGAAGTTGACGATCGCGCCGAGATAGTTGCCGAGATGCAGATTGCCCGTCGGCTGGACGCCTGAAAAAACCCGTTGTGCGAACGCCATGGTTCTCGTTCCCGTCTGTATTCGCCGCGTCGTTTGCCACGGGGATTTCAGCCGCGCAAGTCGGGCCGGGAGCCTTTGAGCGCGTTAACCGTCTCGCGCCAGGAGGTGACGCCGAAAAGCTGCAAGAGCAGGCCGTAGAGCACGACGTCGGCGGCGATCAGGCCGAGGAGGCAAGCCGCCTGGACGGCGCCGTTCAGCCTTGCGATCGGCACCAGCCAGAGCGCCGCGCCCATCGCCAGCGCCGCCGCCGCAATGCGCGGCAGCCGGCGGCGCGCGGCGGCGTCGACCGAAAATCCGAACCGGGTGGCGCCCTCGCGGATCAGGGAGAGCGCGCTGCCCCAGGCGCCGAGCGCAATGCCGGCGGCGATGCCTTCCGCGCCGAAGAAGCGGCCGAACAGGTAGGCGGTCGCCAGCGCCAGCAAAATGCCCTTGAGCACGGCGAGCAGCGGCGTGGCCGTGTTTCCGCGCGCGAAGAAGGCCGGCGCCAGCGCCTTGAACAGCACCTGCGCCGGCAGGCCCAGCGCCAGCCAGGTCAGCGCGCGGGCGGTGGCAGTCGCGTCGCCCGCGGTGAAGGCGCCATGCTCGAACAACAGCCGCACGATCGGCTCGGCAAGCACCATCAGCCCCAGCGTGGCCGGCAGCGCGAGGCCTGCTGCCAGCTCGATCGCGCGCGATTGCGCATGCGCCACGGCGGCCGCATCGCCGCTTCTCTCCGCGCGCGTCAATTCTCCCACCAGCACCGTGCCCATGGCGACGCCGACAAGTCCCAGCGGCAGCTCGATCAGCCGACCCGCGAAATAGAGCCGCGACACCGCCGACGGCGCGGACGACGCAATCACCGCCGCCGCCACCATCAGGAGCTGCGGCCCGCTGCTGGCGATCATGCCGGGGACGGCATTGGCGAAGAAGCCGCGCATCTGTGCATCGAACGACACGCGCAAGGGCGTGGCGGCGGCCTCGCCCCGGCGCAGCACGAGGATCGACAGTTGCAGCAGCCCGGCAAGGCCGACGACGGCGGCGAGGATCGGCGCCGCGCGCGCCGCATCCTGTCGCCACAACAGCAGCGCCACCATCACCGCGAGCAGCGCGATGTTGAACAGCAGTGGCGAGAAGGCGGTGAGCGCAAAGCGGCCTTGCGCGTTCGTGATGGCCATCAGCACGGTCACCGGTCCCGCGAAAGCGAGATAAGGCAGCATCAGCCGGGCATCGGCGACGGCCATCGTGAGCGCCTCGCTGCCGGCAAACCCCGGCGCCAGCGCCGTGATGATCAGCGGCATGACAAGCGCGATCAACGCGGTCGCCGCGATCAGCACCGCGCTCACCGTGCCCAGCAGTTTCCCGGCAAAGGCGGCCGCGGCGAGGGCGCCCTCGGTCTCCCGCAGCCGCAGCCAGGCCGGCACCAGCGCCGCGTTCAGCGCGCCCTCGGTCAGTAGCCGCCGCACCACGTTGACGAGCTGAAACGCCACCAGGAAGGCATCCGCCACGGGGCCGGCGCCGAGCAGCGCCGCAACCATGGAATCGCGTGCGAAGCCGAGCAGCCGCGAGGCCAGCGTGCCCGTGGAGACCGTGAGGAAAGCGCGAATCATTCCGATCTCTATAGAGATCGTTGCGCTTCATGCCTATCGGGACAGCGTCCTTGGAGGCTAACGTTTCGGGAGGGTGTGTTTGACGCCGACGCAACGGCTCCCAGGTCTTGCCGTCAACGAGGTCGCTGCCGGGGTCGCCGACCCGCAATCCCGGGGAGAATTGCGCCAGAAGTCGCCCCTTGTTATGCTCGCCCCGCTGCTCGGTTTGATTGTGGACGATCAGGAAGGCGCCGCGCGCGATCCGGTGTTGATATGTCTCTGCTCAACCAAGAGTACAAGGACCTGTATTCAGGCTATTACCGCAAGGACAGTGCGCTCGAGCACAAGCGCAACCTTTCGGCAGAGTCGACCGTAGAGCACATCAGGTCGGTCGCGAACAATGCCCGCTGGCGTGTTGTCCTGGATGTTGGAGCCGGCAACGGCTCGGTTCTGTCCGGTCTCGAGAAAGCAGATCTGGCCGATGAGCTACATGCAGTTGAGATATCGGAAAGCGGCGTAGAGGCGATCTCCAGGCTTGGCCTTGAACGTCTCAAACAGGCCACGGTGTTTGACGGTTATCATATTCCATACCCGGACGGGTTTTTCGATCTGGCAATTTGCATTCACGTTCTTGAACACGTCGAGCACGAGCGCATACTGCTGCGTGAACTGGCTCGCGTCGCCAGGGAGGTCATCCTGGAGGTGCCGCTGGAGGGCGGCTTCAACATCGCCAAGAGCATCCGCCAAACCGCCAGGTATGGGCACATCAATCACTACACGCCGAGGGGATTTCTATTCCTGCTGGAAACGGCCGGTCTCCAGCCGGTGCAGGATTTGATCACGACCTCTTCGTCAGCCTATGAGCGGCACCTCTATGGCCATGTGCGAGGAACGGTCAAGAACGCGATCCGGCGCGGACTGCTTAGGATCGCGCCGCGATTGGCGCCGCTGTTTCTGGTTTATCTCTTCACGGTCAGGTGCGCTCGGCGCCAATAGCCTGCTGCCGCGCCGGCATGTCCGGAAAAGTGGGCACCGGTTTTCCGACCGGATCATGCGCAAACGAGGCCGCTTGCCTTGATGCCACGCGGGGGAACGTGATAACCGCGGGCCACCATTTCAAAGCGGGATACGGTTAATGGCTGAGGCGAAGTACGACGTGCTGGGGATCGGCAATGCGATCTTCGACGTGCTGGTGCGCACCGACGAGAAGTTTCTGGCCGACCACGGTATGACCAAGGGCGGCATGGCGCTGATCGACGAGGCGCGGGCGGCCTCAATCTACCGCGACATGGGCCCGGCCACCGAAATGTCCGGCGGCTCGGCTGCCAACACCATCGTCGGCGTCGCCAATCTCGGCGCGCGCGCCGCCTATGTTGGCAAGGTCAAGGACGACCAGATCGGCAAACTCTATACCCACGACATCCGCGCCGCCGGCGTCGCCTATGAGACGAAGCCGGCTGCCGATGGTGCCGCCACCGGCTGCTCCTACATCCTGGTGACGCCGGACGGCGAGCGCACCATGAACACCTATCTCGGCGCCGCGCAGGACCTGACGCCCGCCGACATCGACGCGGCGCAGATCGAGGCTTCGCGCATCGTCTATCTCGAAGGCTATCTGTGGGATCCGAAGAGCGCCAAGGAAGCCTTCGTGAAGGCGGCGACGATTGCGCATGGTGCCGGCCGCCAGGTTGCATTGACGCTGTCGGATTCCTTCTGCGTCGATCGCTATCGCGAAGAATTCCTCGACCTGATGCGCAAGGGCACGGTCGACCTGATCTTCGCCAACGAATCGGAATTGCATTCGCTCTATCAGACGTCGGACTTCGATACGGCGCTGAAGCAGCTCGGTGCCGACACCAAACTCGCCGTCGTCACCCGCAGCGAAAAGGGCTGCGTGGTTGTGTCAGCCGACGGCGTCGTCGCCGTGCCCGCCTTCCCGATCGAGGAGATGGTCGACACCACCGGCGCCGGCGATCTCTTCGCGGCCGGTTTCCTGTTCGGCCTCGTCCGCAACGCCGGCCATCACAAGGCCGGCCGGCTCGGCGCGCTCGCCGCTGCCGAAGTGATCCAGCACATCGGCGCCCGGCCGCTGGTCTCGTTGAAGGAGCTGGCGCAGCAGCAGGGATTGCCGGTGTAGGATTGCCGAGCGCGCGCTCTCTCAACTCGTCATGGCCGGGCATAGCCGTCCGAAGGACGGCGTCGCTTCCGCTCGCCTATGCCCGGCCATCCACGTCTTTTGCGGCGGCAAGGAAGTTAAGGCGTGGATGCCCGGGTCAAGCCCGGGCATGACGAACAATCTCTCACGCCGTCTTCGCCGCCTTCAGGCCGAGCCGCGCCTCGACGGCATCGCGCATCATGAATTTCTGGATCTTTCCGGTCACCGTCATCGGGAATTCGTCGACGAATTCGACATAGCGCGGGATCTTGTTGTGCGCGATCTGGCCCTGGCAGAACGCGCGGACCTCTTCCGCCGTCAGGCTCTCGCCCGGCCGCGTCCTGATCCAGGCGCACAGCTCCTCGCCATAGCGGTCGTCGGCGACGCCGAAAATCTGCACGTCCTGGATCTTCGGATGGCGATAGAGGAATTCCTCGATCTCGCGCGGGTAGAGATTCTCGCCGCCGCGGATCACCATGTCCTTGATGCGGCCGACGATGTTGCAATAGCCCTCCGCGTCGATGACGGCGAGATCGCCGGTGTGCATCCAGCCGTTGGCGTCCAGCACGTCGGCGGTCTTCTCGCGCTCGTCCCAATAACCCAGCATGATGCTGTAGCCGCGGGTGCAGAGCTCGCCGCGCTCGCCGCGCGGCACGATCCGGCCCTCGAGGTCGACGACCTTGACCTCGACATGGGGATGCACGCGCCCGACGGTGGAGACGCGGCGCTGCAGCGGATCGTCCACCGCGCTCTGGAAGCTCACCGGGCTGGTCTCGGTCATACCGTAGGCGATCGTCACCTCGCCCATGTTCATCTCGTTGTTGACGCGCTTCATCACCTCGACCGGGCAGGGGGCTCCCGCCATGATGCCGGTGCGCAGCGATTTCAGGTCGAAGCGCGAGAACTCGGGATGATCGAGCTCGGCGATGAACATGGTCGGCACGCCGTAGAGCGCCGTGCACTTCTCCTGCTCGATGGTCTGCAGCGTGACCAGGGGATCGAAGCCCTCGCCGGGATAGACCATGGCGGCGCCGAGCGTAACGGATGCGAGATTGCCCATCACCATGCCGAAGCAATGATAGAGCGGCACCGGGATGCAGATGCGGTCGCGTTCGGTCAGGCGCATCGCGCGGCCGACGAAATAGCCGTTGTTGAGGATATTGTGGTGGGTCAGCGTCACGCCCTTGGGCGAGCCCGTCGTGCCGCTGGTGAACTGAATGTTGACGGGATCGTCGAATTGCAGCGCCTTGCCGAGCGCGGCAAGCTGCTCGCGGTGCCGCGCGCCGCCCATGGCGGCGACCTCGTCAAAGGCCAGCGCGCCGGGACAGAGCGGCCCGCCGATCTGGATCACCGCGCGCAGGTTCGGCAGCCTTGCAGCGCGCAGGTTTCCGGGCTGCGACGCTGCAAGCTCAGGCAGCAGCGTGTTGAGCATCTCCATGTAGTTGCTGGTCTTGAAGGCGGTCGCCGCCACGATCGCCGAGCAACCGACCTTGGCCAGCGCGAATTCGAGCTCGCTGAGACGGTAGGCGGGATTGATGGTGACGAGGATCAGCCCGGCACGGGCGGCCGCGAATTGCGTCAGCGCCCATTCCGGGCGGTTCAGCGACCAGATGCCGATCCGCGCCCCGCGCTCCAGCCCGAGCGCGAGGAAGCCGGCGGCGAGCGCATCGACGCGCCCGGCAAATTCCTTCCATGTCCAGCGCACGCCATGGCTCGGCGACACCAGCGCCTCCCGGTCGCCCCAGCGCGATACCGCCCTGTCCAGGCTGCGCCCGATGGTTTCGCCCAGCAGCGGAGCGTCGGAGATGCCGCAAACATAGCTGTCGGCTGTATCTGGCACCGTCGTTTCTCCCTGCCTCGTGGCTCGGGAACCACTATACCCCATGTTCAAAAGAAGTCCCGGCGCTATCTGTTTACCTCGCTCCGCGTGCGGCAGGGCAATCGCATATGAAAGAGAACGCGACGGGCGGTGCCTTTGCGGCCCATCCTTCGAGACGCCCGCCTTTGGCGGGCTCCGCAGGATGAGGCCTTTTTCGCGGCGAGATCTTAGACCCTCATGGTGAGGAGCGCCGCTCGCGGCGAACCAAGGAGGCCGAGGACCTTCGCGGCCGCCAAGCGCATATGCGATAGCCCTGCCGCTTGCGGGGAGGGTCGAAATTCGCGGAAGCGAATTTCGGGTGAGGGGAGCATCCGCAAAGCCGGTGCGTGCAAGTATCCGAAATCACCGCCGATGCCGCACCTCCCCTCACCCTAACCCTCTCCCCGCGAAAGAGCGGGGAGAGGGAAAAGCAAATTACGCCGCCTTCTGTCCGCTGCCGGCGCCGAGCCCGGCATAGATGCCGCGCTCGAATCCGGCGAAGGCTTCCAGGCACGCCTTGTCGGCGAATGGCAACAGCTGCATCAGGATCACGCCGGCGACGTTGCGCGACGGATCGATCCAGAAATAGGTGTTGGCGAGGCCCGCCCAGGCGAGGCTGTTCGGACTGCGGCCTTCCGGCGTCTGCGCGGTGTTGATCAGGAAGCTCAGGCCCCACTTCTTCGACATGCCGGGATAGAGGTCGACGTCGTTGGTGTAGACCGGCGCCACCGTCGTCATCTTGCCCACCTCGATCGCGCCGATGTGGTTCTGGCTCATCAGCGCCACGGTCTCGGGCTTCAGCACCTGGTTGCCGTTACCCTTGCCCTTGTCCAGGATCATCTGGGTGAACTTGATGTAGTCGGCTGCCGTACCGTACAGGCCGCCGCCGCCCATGTGGAATTCCGGATTCTGCTCCAGCTCGAACGGAATCGGTCCCAGTCCTTCCGGGGCGCGCGCATGCATGCCGACCAGACGCTTGCGCATGGAATCGCTGATCTTGAAGGCGGTGTCGTTCATGCCGAGCGGCGCGAGCAGATTGTCACGCAGATAGGCATCGAGCTTCTTGCCGGATACTGCTTCTACTGCCTTGCCGACGAAGTCGATGTTGGTACCGTAATCCCAGCGTGTGCCGGGATCGTACGCGAGCGGCGTCTTCAGTGCGGCGTTCTGGCAGGTGATGATCCCCGGCGTTCCCGTCTTCTCCAGATACATCGCCATGTTGCCGTTCCACATGTCGTAGACGAAGCCCGCGGTGTGCGTCATCAGCTGGCGCAGCGTGATCGCGCCCTTGGCCGGCCGCAGTTTCGGGTTGCCGCTGGCATCGAATCCCTCCAGCACCTGCGGCGAGGCGAGATCGGGCAGCAATTTGCCGATCGGCTCGTCGAGGGCGAGCTTGCCCTGCTCGACCAGCTGCATGCCGGCGGCCGTCGTGATCGCCTTGGTCATCGAGGCGATCCAGAACACGCTGTCGGCGGTCATGGCATCGTCCTTGCCGAGGTCGCGCTTGCCGAACGCGCCCTGGTAGATGGTCTCGCTTGCGGTGGCCGCCATCGCAACGACGCCGGGGATTTCCCTGGCGTCGCATTTCTGGCGCAACAGCTGGTCGATTTCGGACTTAGTCTGCATGGGGTCGCCTCCGTAAGACTATTGTTTTAGAGCGCGGCGATCCTCCTCCCGCTTCTTTCGTCCGGCAAGCGCGCGCCATTCGCGCGGGCCCAAGGTCGCGATTTCGTGATGAGCCGACGGGAAGGACGGGCCGGGGTGGGCCGAAGCGAGACCAATCTGCAACACTTCGCCACAATCTGCGGTGGATGGCGGGCAAGATCGGTGACATCGGCTTTTCCGAGGCGGTATCTTCAGCGTACCGAAAACCGGCCAGAGTTTGTTGCGTAAAGCATTACAATTGCAGTGCAAATAACGCCGAGGCGCGAACGCCCGGCGCGCGCGTTCAGCGGCAATGATTTTTTTGTTACAGGGGTTAGGCCATGATCTCGAAGTGGAGCGAATGGAAGCGCTACCCGCGGCCCGGCCGCGGTGAGAATATCGAAGCCCCGATCACGCCGGGCATCTACGAAGTCCGCATCGCCGGCTCTGGCGCGCTGCATTCGTTCGATGCGGTCGACAACGTCGCCATGGCGCTCGCGATGCTGCAGGTCGGCTCGCGCTCCTGGTTCGGCCGCCGCGATCCCGCCTCGCTCCCCGAGCTCGAATACCGCACCTGCGCCACTTCGACCCGCGCCGACGCCAAGGCCGCCGCCGAGCGCATGATCGGCCGCCGCGAAACGTATATGAGCGGCGCGGCGTAGGCCGTCATTCCGGGGCTCGCGAAGCGAGAACCCGGAATCTCGAGATTCCGGGTCTGGTCCTTCGGACCATCCCGGAATGACAGCGACAAATTTCAAAAATGCTTGAAATGGCCGCCCCTTGGCGGCCGATGCGCTGCCGGCCGTTTGCGCCTATACTCGGACCAACCTTCAAGAAAATCCGAGGAGAAGCCCATGACCCCGACCGCCGCCCGCGCCCGCACCTCCGCCCCCTCGCTGCGCGACCGGTTGAAGGACCCCTCGCTCCTGAAAGACCGCTGCTACATCGATGGCGCCTGGGTCGGCACGCCCTCGCGCCCCGTCACCAATCCCGTCAACGGCGTCGAACTGGCAAAAGTGCCGGTCATGAGCACGGCCGAGACGACCCACGCCGTCGAAGCCGCCGAGCGCGCCTTCCCGGCATGGGCCAAGCTCACCGCCAAGCAGCGCTCCAATATCCTGCGCAAATGGTTCGAGCTGATCGCCGCCAACCGCGAGGACCTCGCGCTGATCCTCACCTCCGAGCAGGGCAAGCCGCTGGCGGAGGCGCTCGGCGAAGTCGACATCGGCGGCGCCTATGTCGAGTTCTTTGCCGAGGAAGCCCGACGCGTCTATGGCGAGACCATCCCGACGCAGCGGCCGGACGCGCGCCTCCTGGCGATCAAGCAGCCGATCGGCGTCTGCGGCGCCATCACGCCGTGGAACTTCCCCTGCTCGATGATCACCCGAAAGGTGTCGCCCGCGCTCGCCGCCGGCTGCCCCGTGGTGATCAAGCCCGCCAACGAAACGCCGCTCACCGCGCTGGCGCTGGCTGCGCTCGCCGAAAAGGCCGGCGTGCCCAAGGGCGTGTTCAACATCCTGACCGGCAATTCGTCCGCGATCGGCAAGGTGCTGTGCGAGCATCCCGCCGTGCGTTTCGTCGGCTTCACCGGCTCCACCGAGGTCGGCAAGATCCTGTATCAGCAGGCCTCCGTCGGCGTGAAGAAGCTTGGGCTGGAACTCGGCGGCAACGCGCCCTTCGTGGTGTTCGACGATGCCGACATCGATGCCGCGGTGGAAGGCGCCATGGTCTCGAAATATCGCAACATGGGCCAGACCTGCGTCTGCGCCAACCGCCTCTATGCGCAGGACAAGATCTACGACGAGTTTGTGGAGAAGCTTTCGAAGAAGGTCGCGGCGATGAAGATCGGCGACGGCACCGAGGCCGGCGTCGTGCAGGGCCCGCTGATCAACATGGATGCGGTGCTGAAAGTCGAGAAGCACATCGATAACGCCGTGAAGGGCGGCGCGAAGATCGTCACCGGCGGCAAGCGCCATGCGCTCGGCGGCAGCTTCTTCGAGCCGACGGTGCTGGCCAACGTCAAGGCGGACGCGCTGGTCGCGCATGAAGAGACCTTCGGCCCGCTCGCGCCGGTGTTCCGCTTCAAGGACGAGGCCGACGTGATCGCGATGTGCAACAATTCGCCGTTCGGGCTTGCGTCCTACTTCTACTCCCGCGACCTCGGCCGCGTCTGGCGCGTGGCGGAAGCGCTGGAGACCGGCATGGTCGGCGTCAACACCGGCCTCATCACCACCGAAGTCGCCCCGTTCGGCGGCGTCAAGGAATCGGGCTTGGGGCGCGAAGGCTCGCATCACGGCATGGAAGAATACGTCGAGATCAAATACGTGATGATGGCGGGGGTGTAGCTCCGTCATCGCGGCACTCTCAACTGTCGTCCCGGACAAGCGAGCGTAGCGAGCGCGATCCGGGATCCATAACCACAGCCCGTCAATTGTTTGAACGCGGCTATCTCCGTAACACGGCGATCATCCGGTTGGCGAAGGTCAGCCGCTCCGCCATCACGCTCATGAAATAAGTCAGCAGCTTCTGGCTGAGCTGCGGCTGCTCGGTCTTTATCGCCTCGAAATGGGGCGTACTCAGTACATAGAGCACGCTCGCCACCTCGGCCTGGATGGTGGCGCTGCGCGGCGCGCCGGAGACGAGCCCCATCTCGCCGATCGTGGTGTAGCGGCCGAGGCTGCGCACCCGCGTCAGCCTACCCCTCTCGCCCGGGATCATCACGCCGACGCGGCCGTCGAGGATGAAGTGCATGGAATCGGCCGCCGCGCCCGCACTTACGACGACGTCGCCCTCCGCGACCTCGAGCCGCTCGCAACGGTGCATCAGCTCCTCGGCATCGTGTTCGTTGCCGAGCATCTGCGTGAACCAGTCGCGCAGGTCCGCCTGTTCCTCCGTCTGCCCCCGGTGCCTGGCGATGATCTCGTTCTCGCACCATTCCAGCGCATGATCGAGCTCAGGCACGACGTGGACGTCGCCGGAGAGAAATCCGCTCGACCGCAGGACCTTCTCGGTGGAGGCCGCAAGATGCACCAGCACCAGCCGGACGCCGCGCTCGTCGGCGGCGCGCTTGATCTGGGTAAAGCTGTGGGCGGCCGACGAATCGATGCCGGTCACGAGCTTGAAGTCGAATAGCAGATAGCGGCACTCCGGGTGCCGCTGCAGCAGCGCCTTGACGTGCTGCGACAGCCGGTTGGCCGAACCGAAGAACAGGTAGCTCTGCAGGTTCAGCCCCTGTATCGCGCCACCATGCGCCGAAAGCACCGCCTGATCGTCGCGCGAGCGGTCGAGCGAGCTGCGATATTCCGAGCCGTCAAAGTGGAATTTGATGGAATCGACCCGCGAGGCGCTCAGCGCAAAGGTCGCGCAACCGATGATGACGCCGATCAGCACGCCCGGCACGAAGCCCCATTGCACGATGATGACGATGATCGCGAGCAGGGACAGATATTCGGTGGCCGACAACCGCTTGCGCGATTCGACGATCCATCTGTGCAGCTGATCGGCGCCGAGATAGATCAGCAGCCCGCCAAGCACGAATTTCGGGATCAGGCCGAGCAGGCTTGGCGCCTCCGCCAGCATCAACAGCGCGATCGCCGCCGCGGTCAGGCCGGCCAGCCGCCCGCGGGCGCCGGTGCTGAAGCTCAGGATGGTGCGGCTCACCGAAACGCAGCCCGTGTAGCCGCCGACGGCGCCGGCCAGCATGTTGCCCAACCCGGTGACATTGAGCTCGCGCTCCAGATCGGCGTCGCGTTGCGTTGCGACCTCGATGCCGGCGGTGTTGAACAGTGTGCTCGACGCCGTGACGAAGACGACGGCGACAAGGTCGGCGGAGAGGTCGGCGAAGATGCGCCACGGATAATCGCCGATCTCGGCCCAGGGCAGCATCAGCGTGATCTGCGGCGGCGGCGCGAACACCCAACCGGCCGCCTGTGCCTCCGCCGGTGAAACACCCGCGATCCGGAATCCGATGTGGCCAAGCACGACGCCCGCGACCAGGATCAGCGGCAGCCCGACCGGGCTGCGCGAGCGATGCCAGGCCAGATATAGCACGAGCGCCATGATGCCGGCCGCGCCGAGTTCGAGCAGCGCGGTCGCGTTGGCAAATTCGCCGAGGGTGGCGAACTGCAGGCGATGGCCGGTGATCACCTTGACGGCGCCGAGCAGGATCAGGCAGCCGGTGGCGCCCAGGAAGCCGCCGACCACGGGATAGGGCACGTAGCGGATCGCGCGGCCCATTCGCGTCACGCCGAAGCCGCACATCACCAGGCCGGTCACAAGGCTCGCAAGGCTGAGCGTGATCAACGTCGGCGGAAGCAAGGGCGCGGAAGGGCTGGCGGCCATCAGCCGCTCGACGAATGCGGCGGCCAGGATTCCGGTCATCGCCGCAGTCGACGAATCCGGCGCGGCGATGCCGAACGGGACCGAACTGCCGAGCGCGATGACAGCGGCCAGCACCGCCGACGAGACGAAGGTGGCGGCAACGCCGTAGGCGAGATATGGCGCCAGCGGGCCGGAAAAGATCAGCAGCGAATACGACAGCCCAAACGCGATGGTCAGCACGCTGGCGGCGGTGCCGCCAAACACGTCGCTGATCGCCGAATCTGCCTTGACGCCTGCAATGAACGAACGAAATCGACGAGCCACCGTATAATCCGTACTCATGCAATCGGTACTCAAATGAAGAGCGAAGGGACGATGACGAGGAAAGCTCATCGCCCTCCAAACCGGTCGATACTGGTAGACGACCGCGGTCCGCCCGCAAACAGAAATTTTGCCGGCGGGGGCGGCGAGCCGCGCAAGCCCGGCGGATTGACTCAGGTCAAGGGGAGGCGGCCGCGTCTGCCTAATCTGCCGGCTTGAAGGAACTCGGGCCATTGCATCCCGTGGCCATGGCCGACACCACGCCAAGGATATGTTGAGACGAACCTATCTTGCGCCGGACGAGAGGCAGCTTCTGCTCCGCTTCTGGCAGAGCGCCTCCGGATACTGGCGGGGCCGCTCGGCCTGGAAGCCGTGGCTGGTCGCGGTCGCGTTGGTCGCGACCGTGCTGCTGCAATTGCTGACCCAGTACAAGATCAACTTCTGGAACCGCGACTTCTTCGATGCCATCGGCCGCCGCGACGAGGCGGGGCTGTGGATCCAGGCCGCGCGATTCGTGCCGCTCGCCGTCGCCAGCCTGTCGCTTGCGGTGTTTTCGGTCTGGGGCCGCATGACCATGCAGCGCGACTGGCGCCAATGGCTGAGCAACCATCTCTACGACTACTGGCTCGGTAACGATCGCCAGGTCAGGCTGAAATTCGCGGTCACCGAACATCAGGCTCCGGAATTCCGCATTGCCGAGGATGCCCGGGTCGCGACCGATCTCCCGGTCGATCTGATGCTCGGATTGTTCTCATCGCTGCTCACCCTGGTCACCTTCATCGGCGTGCTCTGGTCGGTGGGCGACGGCTTGCCGCTCGCTTTAGGCGGCACGACCGTCACCATTCCCGGCTATCTCGTCATTGCCGTCATCCTCTATTCCCTCCTGCTCTCGCTCGCGATGTGGCTGATCGGGCGGCACCTGACGCAGGTCATGGAGGACTACAAGCGCACCGAGGCCGAGCTGCGCTCGATCGGCACTCACCTGCGCGAGACCGGCGAGGGCACCGCCCTGCCCGACGGGAAGAAGGACGGGCGCCAGGCCATCGGCGCGGCGTTGAAGGCGGTGATCGAAGTCTGGCGCCGGTACCTCTGGCAGCTGATGCGCATAACCGTGGTCAGCCACACCAATACTCTGGTCACGCCGATCATCGGCCTCTTGCTGTGTACGCCGAAATATCTGGCCGGCACCATGTCTCTCGGCGAAGTGGTGCAGGCCGCGGCCGCCTTCGTCGTGGTGCAGACCGCCTTCAACTGGTTCACCGACAATTACGCCAGACTCGCGGAGTGGGCGGCTTCCGCCAACCGCGTGGCGTCGCTGCTGCTGGCGCTGGACGAGACCGACACCGGGGCATGATCCGGAAAGCGCGTACCTATCGGTACGCCTCCTAGTCCTCGCTGAACGCGCCGTGACGGCCGACGCCGGAGGCAAAGCGCGCCGCGCCCGAGAACGTTTCGCCCGACGCTATCACTTCCAGCCCGCCGCGCATCTCGTTGGCGATGGCTTCCTCCTCCGAAAGATCCCATTGCCGCAGCGCCGACAGGCGGTCGGCACGAAGACATGTCTGCGGGAAGCGCGCGATCTCCTGGGCCAGCGCGATCGCCTGCGCGCAGGCTTCGCCCCGGCCGACCACGCGGTTGGCAAGCCCCATGCGCAGCGCCTCCTGCGCGCCGACGGGGCGGCCGGTGAGGATCAGGTCCATCGCCTGCGAATGTCCGATCAGCCGCGGCAGGCGGATGGTGCCGAGGTCGATCAGCGGCACGCCGAAGCGGCGGCAGAAGATGCCGAAGGTCGCATCGTCGGCCACCACGCGCATGTCGGCCCACAGCGCCAGCTCCATGCCGCCCGCGACCGCATAGCCCTCGACCGCCGCGATCACCGGCTTCGACAGCCGCAGCCGGCTCGGCCCCATCGGCGCGATGGTGTCGAAGCCGCCGAGCTCGCGCTTCTTCTCGGGATCGCCGGCGGCGACCTTCTTGAGATCGGCGCCGGCGCAGAAATGGCCGCCGGTGCCGGTGAACACGGCAACGGAGGCGTCCTCGTCGGCATCGAAAGCGAGGAAGGCATCGTAGAGCTTGCGCGCGGTGGCGCCGTCCACGGCATTGCGGCAATGCGGACGGTTGATGGAGATGACGGTCACCGCGCCCTCGCGGTCGACCAGCACGGAATTCTCTTCGGACATCGGCGCCTCCCGTTTTTGTGCGGCCAGCCTAGCTAGCCTCCGGTCCCAGGCAACTCCATCGCGACGTGCGGATGGGCCCCGGTCTCATCCTACAGCATGCAGCGCCGGCGCCCGGCCTACTTTGCATGGGGTTGTTTTCGCGATTTTATTAGTCCGTAAGGCGGATTAGCGTTAGCGAAATCCGCCGCTCTTCCGTGGGCCCACCTGTAGCGGATTACGCCTTCGGCTAATCCGCCTTACATGGCTCAAATCTTCAACTCCTGACCCGTCACCCGCCGATACGCTTCGAGGTACCGCTTGCTCGTCGCGTCCACCACGCTTCCCGGCAGTTTTGGCGCGGGCGCATCGCCGTTCCAGCGGCCGGCCTTGCGCTCGGCGTCGAGATAGTCGCGCAGCGGCTGCTTGTCGAAGCTCGGCTGCGGCTGGCCGGGTTTGTAGGCGTCGGTTGCCCAGAACCGCGAAGAGTCCGGCGTCATCACCTCGTCGATCAGGATGACGCGCTCGTCCTTGTCGCGGCCGAACTCGAACTTGGTGTCGGCAATGATGATGCCGTGATCGCGCGCGATCTTCTCGCCCAGCGTATAGACCGTGCGCGCCATCTGCTCGAGCTTGTGCGCGACCTCCTCGCCGACGATCTCGCGCATGCGGGACACTGTGATGTTCTCGTCATGGCCGGTCTCGGCCTTGGTGGCCGGGCTGAAGATCGCCGGCTCCAGCCTGGCGCTCTCGGTGAGGCCATCCGGCAGTCTTTCGCCGGCGAGCGTACCCTGCGCGGCATACTCCTTCCACGCAGAGCCGGAGATGTAGCCGCGGATCACGCATTCGACCGGAAACACCGTGGTGCGCTTGCACAGCATGGCGCGGCCCACGATGTCGGCGCGATGGTTCTTCAGATCGGGCACTTCCTCGATGATCGCATCCGCATCCGCACTGATCATGTGATGCGGCACCACGCTTTCCAGCCGCTTGAACCACCAGGCGCTGATCTGCGTCAGCACCGCGCCCTTCATCGGGATGGTCTCGGCCATCACCACGTCGAAGGCGCTGATGCGATCGGTGGTGAGCAGCAGAACGCGATCCTCGCCCACGGCGTAGATGTCGCGCACCTTGCCGCGCCCGATGCGCGGCAAAGGCAGATCGCTGGCGAGCATGGTGTTCATGAGAACCTCTCCGCGTTCAAGAGGAGAGGGATTAGCCTACTCTGGCAGCGGAATGAACCCATGTTCCTGCGGAACAGCGGCGAATCGCCCGGTTTTCCAGTCCTGTTTGGCCTGCTCGATGCGTTCCTTGCTGGAGGAGACGAAATTCCACCAGATATGCCGCGGTCCTTCCAGCGCATCGCCGCCGAGGAACATCATTCGTGTCGGCTTTGTGGCTGTTGCCGTGATGCGGTCGCCGGGCCGGAAGATCAGGAGGCGCGGGCCCTCGTAGCGCTCGTTCGCGATCTCGATCTCGCCGTCGACGACATAGATGGCGCGTTCCTCGTGATCGGGATCGAGCGGCAGGCTGGTCCCCGCCTGTGCCGTCACTTCCGTGTAGAACCAGGGCGAGACCATGCTGACCGGCGACGTCGCGCCAAAGGCGGAGCCCGCGATGATGCGCGCGGTGAAGCCGCTGTCCCTTACGGTCGGCAGGCTCTCGGCGGCATAATGCTGGAACGACGGCGCGATCTCTTCGGATGCCTGCGGCAGCGCGATCCAGCTCTGCAGGCCCAGCATCTTCTGCCCGTCGCGCCGCTGCACGTCCGGCGTGCGTTCGGAATGCGCGATGCCGCGGCCGGCCGTCATCAGGTTCATGGCGCCGGGCTGGATCTCCTGGATGTTGCCCTCGCTGTCGCGATGCATGATCGAGCCGTCGAACAGATAGGTGACGGTGGCAAGCCCGATATGCGGATGCGGCCGCACGTCCATGCCTCGGCCTGCCATGAACTGCACCGGGCCGAAATGATCGAAGAAGATGAAGGGCCCGACCATCTGCCGCCTGCCGTGCGGCAGCGCGCGCCGCACCGCAAAGCCGTCGCCGAGATCGCGGGTGCGCGGCACGATGGTGAGATCGAGGGCGTCGCAGGTGCTGACATCGCCGAGCACGGGATCATTGGAGGGAAGCCAGCTCATGACGGCACTCCTTGTTTATCAGTTTGCTTCTACAAATTGAACAGTACCGCTGTCTGCACTAAGTTTGGAAACCAGCAGCAACTCTAGTTGAACAATTTTGATGTCTCACGCCGCCCTTGATCTTTCCCTCCGCGCTGCAACCGTCGCCATGCTGCTGGTGCTGGCGGCGACACTGTTCCGCGACTTCCGCCATGTCTTGGCCGGCCGCCTTGCGGCTGCTTTTGCGCTGGGTTCGGCCGCGCATGCGGTGACTTACGCGATCGGCACTCCGCCGCCCGTGCCGCTCTGGCGCGCGCCGATCATTGCGCTGTCGACCGGCAACATCGTGGTGTTCTGGCTGTTCACCCGCGCGCTGTTCGACGAGTCCTTCCGGCTGCGCTGGCGGCACGCCGCGATCTGGCTCGCAGTCGCCGCGTTCAGCCTGGTCAACTGCACGTTCCTTGCTGCCTCGCCTGGTAGCGGCGCGCGCCTCTCCCTGATCTCGATCAACCTGCTCGTGCTCGGCTTCATCGCGCTCGCGCTGGTGCAGACATTTGCCTCCTGGTCCGCCGATCTGGTGGAGGACCGCCGTCGCGTTCGCGTCTTCATCGTGGTCGCTGCCGCGCTCTATGGCGGGCTCAATGCGGTGCTGCATCTGACGGTCCCGGGCGGCCATGCCGCCGAGATCGCCAGTGCCGCAAATGGTGCTCTGCTCGCCGGCGTCGTCGCCGCGATCTGTGTTGCCATGCTCCGCGTCGGCGGCGCGGAAGTGTTCGCAGCGGCGCCTGCCGCGAGCGAAGCGGCACCGCAGGCCGACACCGGCGCGGCGGACCGGAAGCTGGTCGATGCGTTGATGCGGCTGATGGCGGACGAGCGGATCTACCGCCACGACAACGTCACCATCGGTTCGCTGGCGACAAAACTCTCGATCCCCGAATACCGGCTGCGGCGGCTGATCAACCAGAAGCTCGGCTATCGCAATTTCAACGTCTTCCTCAACAACCACCGCATCGAGGAGGCCAAGGCCGCGCTCGCCGACCCCGCGCAGGCGCAAGTGTCGGTCATCACCATCGCGATGGACGCGGGCTTTGCCTCGCTCGGCCCCTTCAACCGCGCCTTCAAGGCGACCACGGGGGTGACGCCGACCGAGTATCGGCGACAGCGCGGGATTGCCGCCTGATCTCCATTCGATTGTAATTTCAAGACTATTTCGAAATCGGCGAGACGCCTTCGGGAGTCGGCGAGGCCGTTTCCATAATCCGGCGAGCGGGAGGGCCCAGCTTGGGGCTCATGGGGCACATCCCCAGCAGGAAGCCCCCTCATGACCCGCAAGAAGCTGTTTCTCGTCCTCGCCGCCTCCACCGCGCTGAGCGCGCTCGCGCTGTCGGCAGCCCGCGCCCGCGACGTGCCGAAGGTTGCGACCGGATACGTCGCCAACATCGTATGCACCGAGACTTTCGTGTCCGGCCTCGATCCCGCGCGCGTGTTCGCCGAGACGACCTCGGCGATGCCGGGCGTCAGCCTGATTGCCTGGGCGCTCGACTATCGCGTCGACCGCGTGCGCAAGGATGTCACGGTGACGCTGTTTGGGCTCGGCCAGAGCCACGCGGTCTATCGCGGCGACGGGCTGGGCTGTTATCTCGATCACGGCGGCGCCGTCGCCGACATTGCGCTGCCGCCGGTGGACGTGAAGCCGCTGCCGCCGGAAATTGCCGGCGCTTCGGTCGTGGCGCCGCGGTCGCCGCAACTGGCCAATGCACTCGACCGCGCCTTCGCCGAGCCGGACAAGGCGACGCCGCGCAACACACGCGCGATCGTGGTGATGAAGGACGGGCGCCTCATCGCCGAGCGTTATGCCGAAGGTATCGGCATCGATACGCCGCTGCTCGGCTTCTCCGCCACCAAGTCGGTGATGTCGGCGCTCGCTGGAATCATGGTGCGCAAGGGCGTGCTGAAGCTGCACGAGCCGGCGCCGATCGCGGCGTGGCAGGGTGCTGACGATCCGAGGCGCGCGATCACGCTCGATCA
>NZ_JBQTHN010000066.1:0-17834 GCF_052389815.1 Bradyrhizobium sp.
GGTGTGGAGATGGGGGGACCCGCGGGTTTTGTTGTTGTCCTGTCTTGTTTTGCTCTGGGTGGACCTTCCTGTAGGTAATCGTTTTGGACTTTGCCTGCGGAACTAATTAACTCATCATCGCTACCCCGGTTCCTGCGCAGCAACCCCACTCCCGGATGCCTTCACCGCCATGGATGAATGGATCGACTATTACGATTCCACGCACACGATCTATGTGAGCAAGCTGCATCGCGACCGGCATTTCGCGGTGATTGCGCGGGACATCGCCGGCTACATCGCCTCGCCTGACGCGGTGGTGCTGGACTATGCCTGCGGGGAAGCGCTGTCAGCGGGGCGCGTGGCGGATGCGTGCGGCCTGCTCTATCTCGCCGAGCCCGCGCCTGGCGTGCGCGGCCGGCTGATCGCGCGCTTTGCGCCGAACACCAAGATCCGCGTGCGCTCGCTGGAGGACGTCAAAAAGATGGCGGAGAACTCCGTCGATCTCGTCGTGATGAATTCGGTGGCGCAGTACATGACGCCGGACGAGCTCGATGCCGCCTTTGCCACCATCAAGCGGATACTGAAGCCGTCCGGCCGCTTCGTGCTCGGCGACATCCTGCGCCCCGAGGTCGGCATGTTCAAGGATGTGCTGGCGCTGCTGCGTTTCGCGGCGAAGAACGGGTTCTTCAAGGACGCGCTGGTCGGCCTGGTCTCGACGGCGCTGTCCGACTATCGCGAGCTGCGCACGCGCGTCGGCTTGCAGCGCTACAGCGAGCAAGAGATCGCGGACAAGCTCGCAAGGTTCGGCTTCTCCGCCTCGCGCGCGCCCCACAATATCGGCCACAACCCCTGGCGCATGACGTTCGTGGCGCGGCCCGCGCTTGCCGCAACCTGAGGTTAGCGTTAGGGTTAACGACCGGTTGAGGTAGCCTGCCCGCGATGTTCTGGGCCATGATGCCGCTGGCCCGGTGGCGGAATGGAAGCGTCGACGCGGGAGCGGTGCATCGCTCTTTATCCTGGTTCAAATCCAGGCCGGGCCTCCAGCCTTCGCTGCTCCGCAGCTTCGGCTCGGCAAGCCCTCTGTGGCGAAGGCTGCCGCGGCGTAGCCGAAGGCGAAGCCGGGCGCCTCGGCAAACCCTTCACCCAACCTGTCCAGAGCAGCAAAATGCCCGTTGATGGCCCGTTTTTGGGGGTTTCGCGGGTGCGGAAACTGGTCTAAAGACCACCCGCGCGCGAGGGGTTCCTCACGCTGTCGGCACAAGGGGACGCGCGGCCAGCGCGCCCTTTTTTTGTGCCCAATTCCCGCATCCGTGAGACTTGATGCCCAAACGAACCGACATCTCCACCATCCTGATCATCGGCGCCGGTCCCATCGTGATCGGCCAGGCCTGCGAATTCGATTATTCCGGCACGCAAGCGGTCAAGGCGCTGAAGGAAGAGGGCTACCGTGTCGTCCTCGTCAATTCCAACCCGGCGACGATCATGACCGATCCGGAGCTGGCGGATTCCACCTATATCGAGCCGATCACGCCGGAGATCGTGGCGAAGATCATCGAGAAGGAGCGCAACGTCATTCCCGGCGGCTTCGCGCTGCTGCCGACCATGGGCGGCCAGACCGCGCTCAACTGCGCGCTGTCGCTGCGCAAGCAGGGCACGCTCGCCAAATTCGATATCGAGATGATCGGCGCTACCGCCGACGCCATCGACAAGGCCGAGGACCGCGGCCGCTTCCGCGAGGCCATGACCAGGATCGGCCTCGAGACCCCGCGCTCGACCCAGACCAAGAACCTGCCCGACGCGCTGCGCGCGCTCGACCACATCGGCCTGCCCGCCATCATCCGCCCCTCCTTCACCATGGGCGGCACCGGCGGCGGCATCGCCTACACCAAGGCCGAGTTCATTGAGATCGTCGAGCGCGGCATCGACGCCTCCCCCACCAACGAAGTCCTGATCGAGGAAAGCGTCCTCGGCTGGAAGGAATTCGAGATGGAGGTGGTGCGCGACAAGAAGGACAATTGCATCATCATCTGCTCGATCGAGAACCTCGATCCGATGGGCGTGCACACCGGCGATTCCATCACCGTCGCACCGGCGCTGACGCTCACCGACAAGGAATACCAGATCATGCGCGACGCCTCGATCGCGGTGCTGCGCGAGATCGGGGTGGAGACCGGCGGATCGAACGTGCAGTTCGGCATCAACCCGGCCGACGGCCGCATGGTCATCATCGAGATGAACCCGCGCGTGTCGCGCTCCTCGGCGCTGGCTTCGAAGGCGACCGGTTTCCCCATTGCCAAGGTCGCGGCCAAGCTCGCGATCGGCTACACGCTGGACGAGATCGCCAACGACATCACCGGCGGGGCGACGCCGGCCTCGTTCGAGCCGACCATCGACTACGTCGTCACGAAGATCCCGCGCTTTGCATTCGAGAAATTCCCGGGCGCCCAGCCGACGCTGACCACCTCGATGAAGTCGGTCGGCGAAGTCATGGCGATCGGCCGCACCTTCCAGGAAAGCCTGCAGAAGGCGCTGCGCGGCCTCGAGACGGGGCTGACCGGCCTCGACGAGATCGAGATCGAGGGCCTCGGCCGCGGCGACGACAAGAACGCGATCCGCGCCGCCTTGGGCACGCCGACGCCGAACCGCATCCTGCAGGTGGCGCAGGCGATGCGCCTCGGCTGGTCCAACGAGGACATCTTCAATTCCTGCAAGATCGATCCCTGGTTCCTGGCGGAGATGCGCGGCATCGTCGACATGGAAGCCAAGGTGCGCAGCAACGGCCTGCCGCCGAACGCCTTCGGCATGCGCATGCTGAAAGCCATGGGCTTTTCCGACGCACGGCTTGCCGTGCTCGCGGGCGTAACCGAGGCCGAACTTACCGCCAGGCGGCACGAGCTCCACGTCCGCCCGGTGTTCAAGCGCATCGACACCTGCGCGGCGGAATTCGCATCCCCCACGGCCTATATGTACTCGACCTACGAGGCACCGTTTGCCGGCCGCACGGCAGACGAGAGCGCGCCGTCGGACAGCAAAAAGGTCATCATCCTCGGCGGCGGGCCGAACCGCATCGGACAGGGCATCGAATTCGACTATTGCTGCTGCCACGCCTGCTTTGCGCTGGACGAGGCCGGCTACGAGACCATCATGATCAACTGCAATCCGGAGACGGTGTCGACCGACTACGACACCGCGGATCGCCTCTACTTCGAGCCGCTCACGGCCGAAGATGTGCTGGAGATCATCGCGACCGAACGCAAGAACGGCACGCTGCACGGCGTGATCGTGCAGTTCGGCGGCCAGACGCCGCTGAAGCTGGCGCGCGCGCTGGAAGCGGCCGAGGTGCCGATCCTCGGCACCTCGCCCGACGCGATCGACCTCGCCGAAGACCGCGACCGCTTCAAGCGCATCCTCGACAAGCTGCATCTCAAGCAGCCCAAGAACGGCATCGCATACTCCGTCGAGCAATCTCGCCTGGTCGCAGCCGATCTCGGCCTGCCGCTGGTGGTGCGCCCGTCCTACGTGCTCGGCGGCCGCGCCATGCAGATCATCCGCGAGGAGGAGCAACTCGACAATTACCTGCTCGGCACCCTGCCCGAGCTGGTGCCGGCCGACGTCAAGGCGCGCTATCCCAACGACAAGACCGGGCAGATCAACACCGTGCTCGGCAAGAACCCGCTGCTGTTCGACCGTTACCTGTCCGATGCGACCGAAGTCGACGTCGACTGCCTGTGCGACGGCAAGGACACCTTCATCGTCGGCATCATGGAGCACATCGAGGAAGCCGGCATCCACTCCGGCGACTCCGCCTGCTCGCTGCCGCCGCATTCGCTCGATGCGAAGACCATCGAGGAGCTGGAGCGGCAGACGCGTGAACTGGCCCTCGGCCTCGACGTGGTCGGCCTGATGAACGTGCAATACGCCATCAAGGACGGCGATATCTACGTGCTCGAGGTCAATCCGCGCGCCTCGCGCACGGTACCGTTCGTGGCCAAGGTGATCGGCACGCCGGTGGCGAAGATCGCCGCGCGCATCATGGCCGGCGAGAAGCTCGCCGACTTCAAGCTGAGGAAGAAGAAACTCGGCCATGTCGGCGTAAAGGAATCGGTCTTCCCCTTCGCGCGCGTCCCCGGCGTCGACACCGTGCTCGGCCCCGAGATGCGCTCGACCGGCGAGGTGATGGGCATCGATCGCTCCTTCGAGGTCGCATTCGCCAAGAGCCAGCTCGGCGGCGGCACGCGCGTGCCGCGCAAGGGCACGGTGTTCGTCTCGGTGCGCGGCGACGACAAAATGCGTATCGCGGACGCGGTGCGGCTGTTGCACTCGCTCGGCTTCAAGGTGATGGCAACCTCGGGCACGCAACGCTATCTCGCCGACAACGGCGTGCCGACCGAGAAGGTCAACAAGGTGCTGGAGGGCCGGCCGCACATCGTCGACGCCATCACCAATGGCGAAGTGCAGCTCGTCTTCAACACCACCGAGGGTCCGCAGGCGCTGGCGGACAGCCGCTCGCTGCGGCGCGCTGCCCTCTTGCATAAAGTGCCCTATTACACCACTCTTTCCGGTGCAAAGGCCGCGGCCCAGGGCATCCGCGCCTACCGGGACGGGGACCTTGAGGTCCGCACCCTGCAGAGCTACTTTTCCGAGAGTTGATCGCGTCCGGGGCGCAAGCCCCGCTAAGCGATTGGAAAACAAGCCGTTAGGCTGGAACTCACCGCTCTTGTGGACGTTGTGTCGGCCCCGGAAGGGGCCGAAACTGCTAAGGCTTTGGGTCCCCGGCAGGGGCGGCCAAAAGCCGAATCGACAATCGTTGCGTACGGGCCTCCAATGGACCGCACGGCCTTGAAGGACAGGAAAGATGGTTGAAAAGGTTCCGATGACGGCGACCGGCTATGCCGCGCTCGAGGAGGAATTGAAGCATCGCCAATCGGTGGATCGTCCGCGCATCATCGAACATATCGCGGAGGCGCGGTCGCATGGCGACCTGTCGGAGAACGCCGAATATCACGCCGCGAAGGAAGAGCAGTCGCACAACGAGGGCCGCATCGCGGAGATCGAGGACAAGCTCGCGCGCGCCGATATCATCGACATCACAAAACTGTCCGGCGACACCATCAAGTTCGGCGCCACCGTCACGCTGATCGACGAAGACACCGACAAGAAGGCGGTGTGGCAGATCGTCGGCGAGGTCGAGGCCGACGCCAAGAAGGGCCGCATCTCCATCACCTCGCCGCTGGCGCGCGCGCTGATCGGCAAGAAGAAGGGCACCACGGTGGAAGTGATGGCGCCGGGCGGCGCCAAGGCCTACGAGATCACCAAGGTGGAGTGGCGGTAGCGGACCGCCGCGTCGGATCCGCAAGTTGCGGGGAGCGGCATGCGACATCTTGCTTTCGCAGTCGCTCTCCTCGCGATGTCCGGACTGGCCGGCGTCGCCGTGCGCACCGCCGAGCTCGCCATTCCGCCGCATCAGCCAGCCGAAAGTCTCTCGATGCAGAAGGGCCTGCCGAATTGCAGCCGGTGGACCGACGAGTGCGTCACCTGCACGCGCGATGCCGGCGGCGAAGCGCCGGCATGCTCCAACATCGGCTTCGCCTGTCAGCCCAGGGCGATCCGTTGCATCGCTTCCGAAACGGGAAGTAACCCGGATCTCATCAGGTAACCCGCAGGTGACTGTTGCCGAGGAGGCGCGGGTCTGCAGCGCGTGTCAGCTAACACGATTGTGAGTTGGCGCTATTAGCTAACTTGTTAAGAGACTCGCGTTCGCGCGATCTTGCTGCGCTGCAAATCTCGCGGCGAAGCCGTCATTCAGATCCGCGCGTGATTTCACATGCCGGTGACGCAGGCCGGCTAGTGCGATAGTTCTACACGTCTGGGGTTCAACAAGGGGGATAACCGCATGGACCAATTCGACAAGATGCTGGAGAAGTGGCAGCCGGCAGCATTGAGCCTGCTCCGCTTCATCACGGGGCTGCTGCTGTTTCAATACGGCGTCGCCAAGTTCTTCAAGTTTCCGGTGCTGCCCTATTTCGCCAAGCTTCCGCCGATGATCGCTACCGCCGGCGCGCTTGAACTCGTGCTCGGCGCGCTCCTGATTATCGGCCTGTTCACGCGAATCTCTGCCTTCATCCTCTCGGGCCTGATGGCGTCCGCCTATTTCATCGGGCACATGTTCAAGGATCCCGCCAATCCCGTGTTCCACCCATTGCTCAATGGCGGCACACTCGCGATCCTGTTTTGCTTCGCCTGTCTCTATCTGTCGACGGCCGGCGGCGGGCCCTACAGCGTCGACGCGATGCGCAAGAAGTAGGGCGCAGCTCTTTCATCCGTTATTGCGAGCATAGCGAAGCAATCCAAAGCGCCACAAGCGGAGGCATGGATTGCTTCGTCGCTCTCGCTCCTCGCAACGACGGCGACGCCAGCCAAACTAGCTCCGCTTCAGCTCCAGCGGCACCGCGGCTTCGTATTTCGAATTGTGCAGCACCAGCGACGTTCTCACGTTGCGCACATGCGGTGCGGCGGTGAGATGCGTGACGAATTCCTGGAAGGTCGCCATGTCGGGCGCGACGCATTTCAGGATGAAGTCGACCTCGCCCGACAACATCCAGCATTCCCGCACCAGGGGTTCGCCGCGTACGAACTCCTCGAACGCGCGCAAATCCGCATCCGCCTGGCTGGACAGGTGCACCGAGGCGAACACCGTAACGTCAAAGCCGAGCCGGCGCGGATCGAGCAGGCCGCGATAGCCCTGGATGTAGCCCTCGTCTTCCAGGGTGCGGACCCGGCGCAGGCAGGGCGGCGGCGAAATGCCGACCCGTTTGGCCAGTTCCACATTGGTGATTCGACCGTCGGCCTGGATCTCGCTGAGGATTTTGAGATCGATTTCGTCCAGTTGCTTCGACACGGGCGCCGGGTTCCCTAGAGAGTGCAGTTCGGGGGTTTTCCCCCCGTAACTCTCTTACCGTAGGGCAAGCGGAATGCGCAATTTTATTTCGCGTGCACCGCCACAATTTTCACGAACACGGGAAAATTCAGAGAGATGGATTGCAAAACTTGCATAGCTTGCCACATGTCATAGACTTGGAAATGACAATTTCGGCGTCGCCGCGCTGCCTTTCCGGGCAGTTTGCGCGCCAGGCGCCGATCACCCCCCCTTCGAAAGCGCTGCGCATCATGTCCGCCCCCATCCATGCCAAGGTCGTCATCATCGGTTCCGGTCCTGCCGGATATTCGGCGGCGATTTACGCGGCGCGTGCAATGCTGGAGCCGGTCCTGATCCAGGGCATCCAGCCCGGTGGGCAGCTCACCATCACCACCGACGTCGAGAACTATCCTGGCTTCGCCGACGTCATCCAGGGACCGTGGCTGATGGAGCAGATGGAGAAGCAGGCGGCCCATGTCGGCACGAAGATCGTCACCGATCTCGTCACCAAGCTCGAGCTTGCGCAGCGGCCGTTCCGCCTGACCTGCGACAGCGGCGACGTCTATCTCGCCGAGACCGTGATCCTCGCCACCGGCGCGCAGGCGCGCTGGCTTGGCCTGCCGTCGGAGGAGAAGTTCAAGGGCTTTGGCGTTTCCGCCTGCGCCACCTGCGACGGCTTCTTCTATCGGGCCAAGGAAGTGATCGTGGTCGGCGGCGGCAACACCGCGGTCGAGGAGGCGCTCTTCCTCACCAACTTCGCTTCCAAGGTCACCGTGGTGCACCGGCGCAACCACTTCCGCGCCGAACGCATCCTGCAGGACCGGCTGTTCAAGAACCCGAAGATCTCCGTGGTCTGGGACAGCGCCATCGACGAAATCAAGGGCGAGGAGAATCCGAGCAAGGTCACGTCCGTGCGGCTGAAGAACGTCAAGACCGGCGCACTTTCGGAGGTTGCTGCGGAGGGCGTCTTCATCGCCATCGGACACGCACCGGCGACCGAACTGGTGAAAGGCCAGATCAAACTGAAACCGTCCGGCTATGTGGAGGTGGCGCCGAACTCGACCGCCACCTCGGTACCGGGATTGTTTGCCGCGGGCGACGTCGCTGACGAAACCTACCGGCAGGCGGTCACGGCCGCGGGCCTCGGCTGCATGGCAGCGCTCGAGGCCGAACGTTTCATTGCGCTGCGGGCGAGCGATCGCGCGGCGGCAGAATAGAGATAGCGGCAGAAAAACAATGGCACGATCCAGGGACGGATTCACGGATATGGACTGGGACAAGCTGAAGGTGTTCCACGCCGCGGCGGAAGCTGGCAGCTTCACGCATGCGGGCGAACAGCTCGGCCTGTCGCAATCGGCGGTCTCGCGTCAGGTCAGCGCGCTGGAACAGGAGCTTTCGGTCTCGCTGTTCCATCGCCACGCCCGCGGCCTCATCCTCACCGAGCAGGGCGACCTCCTGTTCCGCACCGCGCATGACGTGTTCATGCAGCTGCAGGCGGCGCGCGCCAAGCTCACCGACAGCCGCGAGCGGCCGAGCGGCGATCTGAAGATCACAACGCCGCCTGCGCTCGGCATCAACTGGCTGGTACCGCGGCTCGACGAGTTCACCGCGCTCTATCCCGACATCCGCATCTCGCTGATCGTCACCGACGAGGAACTCGACCTGTCGATGCGCGAGGCGGACGTCGCCATCCGCACCCGCAAGCCGACCCAGCCGGACCTGATCCAGCGCAAGCTGTTCTCGATCGGCTTCCACGCCTATTGCTCGCCGGAATACATCAAGCGTTTCGGCACGCCGCGGACGCTCGACGATCTCGACCAGCACCGCATCATCATGTTGAGCGACTCCCAGGTGCCGACACACCTGCAAAACCGCAGCTGGCTGATCGAAGCGGGCCGCAACGGTTCCGGACCGCGCGAGGCCTTTTTCAAGGTCAACAACATCCTCGGCCTCGTCCGCGCCTGCCAGCAGGGCCTCGGCATCGCCGCGCTGCCGGACTACCTCGTCGAGGACAACAACCGCCTGGTGCAGCTGTTCGGCGAGTCCGACTCGATGCAGATCGACACCTACTTCGTTTACCCCGAAGAGCTGAAGACGGTCGCGCGGGTGCAGGTGTTCCGCGACTTCGTGGTCAGCAAGGCGCAGCGCTGGCCGTCTTGATTGCTCCGAGTGCTCGCGTTCCGCACCGGCCCCCGGAGTCCGCATGTCTGACATGCGGCTCGGGTGCTTGCTGCATGGCGAGGGGACACCCCATAATGACCATACGCTGAGCTTTCGCGTTACGCATTGTCCCCCTCCTCCAGTGGCGCGAGCGTTCAGTAATCCCTCTTGGAAGGTGATTGTGTCGGCCTCACGTGGCCAATACCTAAGCCGGGCTCTTTCGAGCCCGGCTTTTTTTTGTGAGCAGGACGGCACTTTCCTGATCGCAACCAAAGCGCCCGCGCTGCGATGTCACGCCGTTGACACAAGGCGCGACGGCCCGCATGATCGAATCATGATCAAGTTTTCGTGTGTCGCAGCGCAGGTGAAAAAAAATCCCCGCCCGGGGACTTGCGATCGCGCGCGCTGAAAACTCGAGAAAGCCCGACCGATCCCAAAACCCCGCCGTTCGGACGGGGTTTTTTGTTGGTCCCGTCTCCGGCTCAACCAAGCGAAGGAGAAGGACCATGAGTGACTTACGAGAGCAATTGCGCGGCCTGTGGCTGCCGCTGGTGACGCCGTTTCGCGGCGACGAGCTGGACGAGGCATCGCTGCGGCGGCTGGTGCGGCACTACGCAAGCCTGCCGGTGGACGGGTTCATCCTCGCCGCGACGTCCGGCGAAGGCATGTCGCTCGGCGCGAGCGAGCTGGAGCGGCTGGTTTCGATCACGCGCGCCGAGAGCGCCGCGAGCCGGCGCTACATTCCGATCTGCGTGGGGCTGTCGGGTGCGAGCACCCACAAGATGATCGATGCGCTGGACGAGACGGCGGCTTGGCCGATCGACGGCTACCTGATCGCAAGTCCCTATTACACGCGGCCCTCGCAACGCGGCCTGCTGCAGCACTTCACCGCGCTTGCCGACCATGCCTCCTGGCCGATCGTGCTCTACAACATCCCCTATCGCACCGCCGTGCGCATCGACAACGACACGCTGCTCGCGCTGGCCGAGCATCCGAACATCGCCGGCATGAAGGACTGCTGCGCCGACCGCGCGCAGTCGGTCGACCTGCTGCGCCGCCGGCCGGCCGGCTTTCGCGTGCTGACCGGGGAGGACGCGGAGTATCACAACGCGCTGGTCGATGGCGCCGACGGCGCGATCCTGCTCTCTGCCCACGTCGAGACCGCAGCCTTCGCCGCGGTGCGCATGCTACTCTGGGAAGGCAACCAGGAGGCAGCGCAGGCGCAGTGGCGCGAGGTCTCGGAGCTGACGCGGCTGTTGTTCACCGAGCCCAGCCCCTCGCCGGCCAAGCACTGGCTGTGGCGCTGCGGCCTGATCGACAGCCCCGAGGTGCGGCTGCCGATGGTGGAGGTGAGCAGCGAGCTTGCCGCCTCGCTCGACCGCGAGATCGAGCGGCGCGCCGCGCTGCAGTTGCGGAGGGCGTAGCCGCAGCAGGGACGATCCAGCTCTCCCTCGGGAGAGGTGAAGCGAGCGGCGTGGTTAAGCGGCGGTGAATTCGTTCGCTCGACTTTGCACCACGCCGCGGCGGCAACCTTAAAACCTTTGTCGTATGGATGTCCCCATAACGACAAGAACGGGGGGCTATCGTGTCGACCAATCCGAACATTGCGACCTACGAACGCGCGCAGCGCACCAACGACGTCATGATCGTGTCGTCATTCGCGCTGTGGGCAATGCTGATCGGCTTCGTGCCGGTCGCGGCCTTGCGCCTGCTCGGCGCCTGACGACAGACGGGGCTGCCGCGGTTAAACCGCGGTAGCACCTGTGTTCAAATGCGAGCGAAAGCGCGGCCGAGATATTAAAACGTGCCGCCTATCGTCTGACGACAACGAGAACAAAAAACGCGGGGGCGCGTCGTGGACAATCAACAGAATCTCGCCGTCATCGATCAGCCGGAGCTGCCGGCCCTGCCGGCCTTCGACCGCAAGGTACTGCAGCCGAAGGGCTTCACGATCGAGGACGTCCTGTGGGCCGTCGGCATCTGGTCGGTGCTGCTGACCATGTCGCCGGTGATCTTCTTCTACATGCTGATGGTCGCGTAATCGGATAAAGAAAAACGCGCGGAAGCGCCGCGCGTTTTTGCACGCCGCAGGCGGGCGCCGGCGCTTACGCCGCCTGCTTGTGCATGGCGCCGGTCGACGGCGCCGCACCGCGGATCGCCTTCACCGAGCGTTCGATCGCCGCCCACAGGCGCGCGATCTCGGCCGCCGCGCGGCCTTCGGCGTAGTATTCGCGGGCGCCCTCGCCATGGCTCAGCGCCATCAGGAGGTCGGCGCGGTTGGTGATCTGGCCGCCCCACACCGGCGCGCGGAATTTCGTCAGCGACTCGCGGGCGATGGCGACGATCGGGCTCTCCAGCCCGTCGCGCTGCGCCGGCGCGCCGTTGAGCACCACTGCATAGGGCTTGCGGGCCGAGCGGCACATCTGAATGGTTTCCTGCACCGCGTTGACGTCGAACACGCCCGGACGAGCGGGAATGATCACCATGGTGGCGTTCTTGATCGAATCGTCCACCACCGCCGACAGATTCGGCGGCGTGTCGATGAAGACCCATTCCATGCCGTCGCGCTTGGCCGCGGCGATGATCTCTCCGACGGAACGAACGGCGGTGCGGATCGGCGGTTCGTTGGTGCCGCGCAGTTTGTGCCAGAGCGTCAGCGACCCCTGCGGATCGCCGTCGACCAACAGACATGGTCTTGTGGATTTGTGGACATGCGCAGCAAGGTGTGCGGCCAGGGTGCTTTTGCCCGAGCCCCCCTTACGCGATGCAAAAACAATGACGTTCATTCCCTTGGCCTCCAGATTGACCCCAGATGCCAAAAATGAATCAGCGGAGTGATTCGTCAAAGAAGAATTTGCGGGCAATTTCGGGCGAAGCTCCTGAATCGCCTGCACAGTTGGCTTTTGAGTCACACCGGGTGTCCGGAACGGCCCAAAGTCGAACCGGACGAGTCGCTTGGCGGTCTAGCGCGCGTTCCTCGCGCGCTCCCTTGCGATCCACCTGCGCTCAACCCAAGCGAGCGCGCGCACCAGAGGCGGCTGCAGCACCGGGACATCCTGTGCGAACAAAAGGAGTCCGAGCGGCAGCATCCAGAACCCGAGCACGGGCAGGAACGACAGAAAGCCGCCGACGACGAGCAGACCCGCCAGCGGGAATCGCACCAGCCGCGACGAGGGCCGGCGCAGCCAGTTGAGGAAGCGCGCCGGCCCGGCCGGCAGCTTGGCCTCGAACCATGCGAAATGCCGGTCGAGTTCGATCTGGTATTTGACACTCAATGAAGTTTCTCCACGCCCCACCGGAGGAAATGGCAATCGCTGCCGGCGCGGCAAGGCGTCAGTCTGTCGCGGGAACCGGCTTGAAGGGCGACCGCGCGTTTCCGGCCCCGCAGGCAAGTCAGGTCGCAGCCGGCTTGGCGGGCTTTTTCGCCTTTTTCGCCTTGGTGCTGGTCGTCGGCTTGACCGGCTTGCGCGCCACCGGCCGGATGTCGGTCGGCGGCCCGGAGGCAGCCTGGCCCGGCGCCGGACCTGGACGGAAGAAGCGGCGGCATTCCGGCGAGAGCTGCGACTTCCGCGCGATCATGCAAGCGGTGATGCGATCGACATCGGGAATGTAGTTTCCGCACAGCCGCATCGCATCCGGCGTGCAGGCCTGCTGCTGTTCGGCGGTATAGGCTAATGCGGAAGTGGAAAGGACGGACGCGAAAAGCGCTGCTGCAAGCGCGGGGCCGAAATGAAAAGCCCCTCTGCCAATACCGTTCATGAATCCCCCGAAGCGAAAGCCCGGCGGGAATAGTGGGTGATGGTCTGCTGATTGGCAAGCCGGCGCAAAGGTAGCTTCACTGAACAATTCCATCAGAGGTGACGGCGAACTCGGTGGAGCTGGTACAGTTGGGTGGGCTCGAACCACCGACCTCCTGTTCCACAGACAGGCGCTCTAACCAACTGAGCTACAACTGCATCCGACGGCCCCCGAAAAGGGGGCTCGATTTGGCCGGAAACTAGGTGCAACGACCGGCTTTGGCAAGGCCGGAACAGCGCCAGTTTCGATGTCGTCCCTGCGAACGCAGCGACCCATAACCACCGCTGTTTGAGGCTGAAAAAAGCCGTCGAACTGCGTCTTCCGACACATCCGCCGCGGTGCACGGGTCCCTGCTTTCCGCAGGGACGACAGCACGGCGCAAAAAGGCCCGGACCGGCGGGTCCGGGCCTCTCGTCAAGTCAAAACGAAAATCAGGCAGCCGGCTTGTAATACTTGGCGGCGGTCGCCTTGATCGGCTCGGCGGTCTCGGTCGCGATCTTCTGGCCGAGCTCGGCGAGCTCCTTGGCCTGCGCGGTGAAGGTCTCGACCTGCTTCTTGGTCTGCGAGGTCCACAGCTCCAGCGCTTCGGCCGGCGTCTTCACGCCGAACAGCTCCTGGGCGAAGTCCAGCGAGGTGGTGGTGTTGGCCTTGACGAATTCCATCACCTTGGCGGAGTAGGCGCTGGCGCCCTTGTTGACGCTGGTGAAGACGGCCTCGATCGCGCCGTTATGGGCTTCGGCGGCGTCCTTGAACTTGGCGTAGTTGTCGCGGGCCTGCGAGACGCCCTTCTCGGCGAAAGCGCGGACCTGCTCGGGAACTTCAAACGGGATGATGGAGGCGGAGAAGGGATCGTTGGCCATGTAGGGGCATCCTTTGGGCGTGAGTTGAATCCTAACGTGACCCCATGCGTGCATCCCGGGGCGATGCGCCGGGGCGACGAACTAGATCACTCTGCACTTGCGGAAGTCTGGGGGCGCCCTCATCGGGCGAGCACATAGAACACCCTTATCATGTCAATTTTGTGCAACGCAATGCAAAATGTTGCGATGCGACATGACTATAATTGTGATGCTCCATAATTGAATCCGGACCGGACGCATTCCGGACCGGCGAGTTCCATTCGCCCTTGAACAAGCTCAGCTTTTCGGCCTCGTGGCATCCATCGCTGCACGGCTGACGATCTGGCCCATTTCGCTGGCCTGCTCGGCCAAGGCGCGCATCTGGGACTGCACATATTCGCTGTGCAACTTCATCACCTCCGGCAGATCCTTGGCCTTGAGCAGCGACTGCGCGTAGTCGAGGGAGGCCTGCACGTTCTTCTCGGCATAGGAGACGGCCTTGCTGCCGATCTCCTTGGCCCCGGCGCGGACGCTGTCGCGCCGCTCCTCGGCATTTCCGGCGGCCGTCTTGGCGCTCTCCATGAACTTGTCGAACGCCTTGCGGGCCTGATCGAAGCTGGCCTCCGCCATCGTGCGCATATCCTTCGGAATTGCGAAAGGGTCACGTCCATCGTCACTCATGGGGCACTCCTGTTTCACCGTTCGGCACGTCCGTCCCGGGCCACGAACCGCCGGCCCGACGTTCCCGGCATCGTGGACCTCCCCCAGGACGTTTGCAAAGCCTAACGCCGGCGGCACCGGAAAGCTCCGGGCCGGATTAAGGTTATCGGCGGGCGAGCGTGGACCTTGCCCCCGCCCGCGGGCGATACTAACGGGACGTTAATTTCCACCGTCGCGGCGGCGACAGAACGAAACAGCGCGGTCAAACCAGGTCGATGAGGGATGCGGATTTCAGGGCGTTGGGCGCGAGCGATCCTCGCCTCGCGGCCCATGCGGATGGCGCCCTCCCCGCCTGGCTGTGGTCCGCCGACGGCGCGCGGATCCTGTGGACCAACCCCATCGGCGCCGACGCGTTCGGCGCGCGCGACGCCGCGCAGCTGAGCGAAAAGACCTTCGGCCCCGCCGATCCGCACCGCCGCCAGATCGCGCAACTCGCCACGCACCTCAATCCGAACGGTGCGGTGCGCATGGAGCGGTTGCGCGGATTCGGCGCGGCACCCGGAATGCTCGCGACATGCAGCTGCGCGCGGATCGATTTTCCGGACGGCCGCCACGGCGTCCTGGTCGTTTCGTTCGTGAGGGTCGCGCGAAAGAACAAACCGCAAGGGACAGCCACCATGACACCCGCCGACGTGACGAGCGAACCCGGCGCAGGGCCGGCCGCGCCTGCGCCGATCGCCGACTATGAAACGCCCGCGCAATCGAACGAAGCGCCCGCCGAGTTCGCGCTGTTCGATGCCTTCGCCGAAGAGCACGAACCTCCGGCTCAATCGCCCGCGGAAAGCGAGCCGCCGCCACCCGCCGCCGATCATGCAGATGAAGATCTGCCCATGAGCAAACGCCGTCATCCGTTGCGCTTCAAATGGCAGACCGATCGCGAGGACCGCTTCACGCTCGGTTCCGATGAATTCCTGAAGCTGATCGGTCCGCTGACGGAGGCCTGCGTGGGCAGGCCGTGGCGCGAGATCGCCGATACCCTCGGCCTCGATCCCGACGCACGCGTGCGCGACGCGCTGGCCGCGCGCAACGCGTTCAGCGGCGTCGAGCTGAACTGGCCGGTGGACGGCGGCTATCTGCCCGTGGAGTTCTCCGGCGTGCCCTCGCTCGACGGCGAGCGCAACTTCGCGGGCTACCAGGGCTTTGGCATTTGCCGCGACCTCTCCGGCCTTTCGCGTCTCGAGCTGCTGCGGCGGCACGGCATCTCCATTTCCCCGCTCAGCCCGCCGCCGCCTTCGCCCGACGATCTCGGACCCTGCGCGGAGGAAATTGCAGAGGACGTCGTTCCGGAGCACTCGCATGCGACCGGCCTTGCGGGGCACGCGGACATGCCTGCCGAATCCCTCGAAGCATCCCCGGCCCCGACGTCGTCCGAAGCATCGGCAGAGACTGCGGCCGGTCCGCCGGACAACGTGCTGCCGTTCCGCCCGGTCGGCGAGACCAAGCCGCCGGTGCTGACGCCGGTGGAGAACAGCGCCTTCAACGAGCTCGCCCGCCAATTGTCGGAGCGGCTCGACAATGGCGGCCATGACGAGGCGACCGCGCCGGCGGAGACGATCGTCACCGAGCCCGAAATCGCAGCAAGCCCACCCCCGCCGAGCGAGCGCCCCGATTGGCTGGCGCCGCCGGAGCCGCCGGCGCGCGGGCAGTCGCGGCGCGACAAGGCGCTGCTCGACCTGCTGCCCGCGGGCGTGCTGGTCTACCGGCTCGACCGGCTGCTCTACGCCAACCCGGCGTTCCTGAGGCGCATCGGCTATGACAGCGTGCACGCGCTGGAAGAGGCCGGCGGCCTCGATGCGCTTTATGTCGAGCCTGGCGTCTCCTCCTCGAGCAGCACCTCGGAAGCCGGCACGCCGGTGACGATTTCGGCAAGCCACGCAGAGGATCGGAGCGGCGAGCCGACGGCAACTGCGGCGCGCTTGCATACCATCGCCTGGGACGACGATGCCGCGCTGGCGCTGATCTGCTCGGAAGGTCCGGTCGATGCCGCGCCCGTGCCCGTGCCGGTGCCTGCCGCCGCGCCGGAGCCGGTGGCGGAAGCCCCGCCCACCAATGCGGGCGAAGCCGACGCCGAAGAGCTCGGCGCCATCCTCGACACCACGACCGAGGGCATCGTGATGTTCGACGAGCAGGGCAACGTCACCGCCTGCAACCGCAGCGCCGAGGCGCTGTTCGGCTATGACGGCGGCGAGTTCGTCACGCGCAATCTCGCCGACCTGTTCGCGCCGGAAAGCCGGCACGCCGTGTTCGAGTATTTTGCCGGCGTGAAGTCCGCCGGCGTTTCCAGCCTGCTCGATCATGGCCGCGAGACGCTCGGCCGCGTCCGCCAGGGCGGCTACATTCCGCTGTCGATCACCATCGGCCGCACCCGCGCCGAGGGCCCCAACTTCTTCGCCGTGTTCCGCGACCTCTCGCAGAGCCGCAAGAGCGAAGGTGAATTGCAGCAGGCCAGGCGCCTCACCGAACGCGCGGCGAACGCCAAGTCCGACATGCTGGCGAAGATCAGCCACGAGCTGCGTGCACCGCTCAACGCCATCATCGGCTTTGCCGAGGTGATGATCGGTGAGCGCTTCGGCGCGCTCGGCAACGCGCGCTATGCCGAATATCTGAAGGACATCCGCGCCTCCGGCCAGCGGGTGATCTCCTTCATCGACGACCTCGTCGACCTGTCGCGGATCGAGACCGGCAAGCTCGACCTCTCCTTCACAAGCCAGAACCTCAACGAACTCGTGGAGAACTGCGTCGCCGTGATGCAGCCGCAGGCCAACCGCGAGCGCATCATCATCCGCACCTCGCTGGCGCATTCGCTGCCGCCGGTCGTTGCCGATACACGCGCGCTGCGCCAGATCGCGATGAACCTGATCGGCAATTCGATACATCTGGCGAAGGCCGGCGGCCAGGTGATCGTATCGACGGCGGTGTCCGACTTCGGCGAAGTGGTGCTGCGGGTGCGCGATACCGGTCAGGCGATGAACGACAACCAGGTCGCCGCGGCCCTCGAGCCGTTCCGCACGCGCGGTGTATCCGACCATGCCGCCGACATCTCCGCCGTCAGCCTGTCGCTGACCAAAGCCCTGGTCGAGGCCAACCGCGCGCAATTCCACATCAAGCCCGGGCCGCATACCGGCACGCTGGTCGAAGTGGTGTTTGGCCGCGCGGTGGCGCGGGCGTGAGCCGAGCGTCGGCTCCGCCGTCATTGCAAGCTGCTTCGCTTCGCTCGCAATCACGGTGGAGACATGCGCTCTCATTCTCACGGCTTGGATTCGCCTGAGTTTTGCAATTTTGTTTGCTCCCTCTTGAAAAGAGGGCGCGGAGAAGGCCGGGCGCCGGCTGCGCCCGCAGCACCGTGTGCAACGGGTAGTAAAGAACGCACACGGATTTGACAGGTACAGCCAGGACATCCCGACCTTCCCCGCGCAATGGTT
>NZ_JBQTHN010000067.1:0-26517 GCF_052389815.1 Bradyrhizobium sp.
CAATATCCATGGCATGACCAAATCGGCGGAGCCGTCCACGCCTTCCGGCTCCGCCAAAAAACTCAACAACGAAGGCGACAGATCACGAGCTACAAAAATACGACAACTTCACCCGCTACGGACACGAACACCGTATTCTTGCGGAAACGATTGCGCCACGGGAAGGTCGCCTCCCCGGCCTGGCCGGCCAGGCTTCCGCAATTGCACCGGGATCAGGCGGCCCTGACCGTGCCGAGGAACTTCGACACCATCGGCAGCTCATCGCCGCCGGCCGCGCGCCGCCGCGAGCGTTTGCTGCGGCGTTTCGCCGAACGTATTGCGATAGAGCGAGCCGAACTCGCCCATGTGCCAGAAGCCGTTGGCGAGCGCGATGGCCTTGATCACTGCGGTCGACGATCCAATCGCGAGTTGCTGGCGCACGCTCCATAGCCGCCGCAGCCGCACGTAGCGATGCGGGCTCATGCCGCGTATCGCCACGACGGCGTTATGCAGCGTGCGCACCGAAACGCCGAATTGCCTGGCGACATCGGCGCTGTAGAGGGTGCGGCTCGCGTCGAAGGCCAGTAGTTCGTCGAGCTTGCGCACGAGCGCGAGATACTGTGTCAGGTTCAAGCGCTTGTGTCCCAGAATCGGCGCGGCATGCAAGGTCTCGTCAACCGCCCGAAGAAGCGCTTCCTCCAGATTCTCGATCGGCTCAGGCACGGCAAAAGCAGCCGAGTTCGAAGCAAAGCTGAGAACCTGACGCGTGACCGTGCGAAGGGCCTCGAACTGCTCGGGCTGCGCCGGGATGAGTTGGGCGCAGTCGGGCCTGCCGGGCCAGCCGCGGTCGTCGACATCGTCGAAATTGATGAAGGCGATGAGATTGGCCCGTGGCTCGATGATCTCGCAAGACGCTCTTCCTCGCGCGAGCAGAACCGTCGGCGGCCGCGCGGCCACGCCATCGACGACCACGGAGACCTCGTCGTCCATCCCAAAGCCGACGATGGCGCCACTTGTGCGGTACGTCGCCTGCAGGATGCGCGGAAAGGTCCGCTGCAGAAAGATGGTGCAGGACTTCAGCGTAACCGTTGCGAACGCCGCTGCAAAACCCTTCAATTCGAGGGGGATGCTGCGCGCCTCTCCCAGGCGTTCGATGCTCCTGAACTGATCAAAATCACCAGGCCGGTTGACCTTCAACGCGACAGAATCGGCAAGTTGGTCGAGCAGTGACACGCTTCTGTTCCCGGAGGGCGGCGCAAACTGTTACCGGGAGCCCGATAGAAACGATTCCCGCATTGATGTGGATCAAAAACCTGCCCGCCTGCGTTCGATCGCCGGCGAAGAACCTGAACAAGCAGCAAAATAGCAACGCATTCTTCCATCTCGGCGGAGCGCGATGGACACAATGCATCTCAAACGCGAATCCCGCCGTGCGGTCCGGCGCGGATGCGCTTCAGCGCATCAGGGCGAGCGCGTCGGAGAAGAATTTCGGGCCGCCGAAATTGCCGGACTTGAGCGCAAGCAGCATGTCGCCCGATGCATTGCCGACCGCGCGCAGCACCGGAACGCCAGCGGCGATCTCCTCGCCGACCAGGAAACCGGGAATCCGCAATCGATCGACCACCGCTCCCGACGTCTCGCCGCCGGCGACCACGAGCCGGCGGACGCCGGATTTCACCAGCCCTTCGGCGATGTCGGCCATCGCCTGCTCGATGGCATGGCCCGCGGCCTGACGGCCGTGGCGCGATTGCAGCGCGGCGACTTCCGCCGGCGTCGCGCTGCTGGCCACCAGGACCGGGCCCGCGCTGACGCGCCCGGCCGCCCAGGCCACCGCACGGCGCGCTTCCTCCGGGCTAGCTACGACGCGCTCGGGGTCGAGATGCAGCACCGGCATGATCGCTTCGGCATGGGCGATCTGCTGCAGGGTTGCCTGCGAGCAACTGCCGGCGAGGCACGCCGCGGGACCGCCGACCGTAGCGCCGGAGGCAGCGCCCGATGCCGCCTCGACCCTGCCCGATTTGACCAGCGCGCGCGCCAGCCCAAGCCCGATGCCGGAAGCGCCGACCGACAGCCGCTGATCGGCGGCTACCGCACCGATGGTCTCGAGGTCATGATCGAAGACGGCATCGACGATGACGGCGCCGACGCCCTGCCCCGCCAGTTCCGCAAGCCGCGCACGAACCGCATCCTCCCCGCGCGTCAGCGTTGCGAGGTTGACCAGCCCGACGGCGGTCTTGCTCTGCCGCGCCAGCACCCGCACCAGGTTGGAATCGTGCATCGGGTTGAGCGGATGATCCTTCAACGGGCTTTCGTTGAGCGGCACGAGCCCGACGAACAGATTGCCCTGGTAGACGGTGCGGCCGGTCTCCGGGAAGGCCGGCGTCACCAGCACGATCTTTTCGCCGCAATCGGCGCGCAGGGCGTCCATGACCGGGCCGATATTGCCGGCGTCGGTGGAATCGAAGGTCGAGCAGATCTTGAACAGCACGTGCCCGGCACCGCGGCTGCGCAGCCATTTCTCAGCATCGCGCGAGCGCGCCACCGCCTCGCCTGCCTCGATCGAGCGGCTCTTCAGCGAGACGACGACGGCGTCGACCTCGGGTAGCTCAAGGTCATCCGGGGGCACGCCGATGGTCTGTACCGTACGCAAACCCTGGCGGGTCAGCGTATTGGCGAGATCGGAGGCGCCGGTATAGTCGTCGGCGATGCAGCCAAGAGAAACTTGCCTCGCGAGCGTCACGACTTTGCTCCGGCGAAAGGCTTGAACCAGCCGAGCCCGTCGACGGTCTTGCCGCGGGGATTGTATTCGCAGCCGACGAAGCCGCCATAGCCGAGCCGGTCGAGCTCGGCGAACAGGAACGGATAGTTCAGCTCCTCGCCGTCGGGCTCGTTGCGCGAGGGAATGCTGGCGATCTGGATGTGGCCGACGACAGGCATCATCCGGCGCAGCCGCATGGTGACGTCGCCATGTATGATCTGGCAGTGATAGATGTCGAACTGCAGCTTCAGGTTGGCGATCCTGAGCTCGTTGATGAGATCGTAGGCGAAGGTGAAATCGTTGAGGAAGTAGCCGGGCACGTTGCGCGCATTGATCGGCTCGATGACGACGTCGAGGCCATGCGGCTCGAAAAATTCGGCTGATGTCGCCACCGACTTGTAGAAGGCCTCCACCGCCTTGCTGTCGGAACGATCAGCGATGCCGGCCATCAAATGCACCCGCTTGACGCCCGTCGCCTGCACATAGGGCAGCGCCGTGTGCAGGCTCTTCTTGAGGTCCGCGAAGCGCTCGGGCAGCGCCGCAAATCCCTTCTCGCCGGCATCCCAGTTGCCGGGCGGCAGGTTGAACAGCGCCTGCGTCAGGCCGTTGGTCTTCAGCCGCTTGCCGACTTCTTCCGCAGGATGGTCGTAGGGAAACAGGAACTCGACCGCGGTGAAGCCGGCCTTGGCGGCCGCCTCGAAGCGATCGAGGAACGGCACGTCGGTGAACATCATGGAGAGGTTGGCGGCGAAACGGGGCATCGACTGTCCTCTTGTTACTTCTCGCCCGGCAGCCTGGTGCCGGTGACCTGTGCATACATCCGCGCGACCGACGCGTCGTCGTCGCGGCCCATGCCGGCGGCCGCCGTCATCAGGAACATCTGCAGCGCGGCGGCGGCGACCGGCACCGGGAAGCGCGCACTGCGCGCCATGTCCTGGATGATGCCGAGGTCCTTGACGAAAATCTCGACTGCGCTGCGCGGGGTGTAGTCGCCGTCGAGCACATGGGGCATCCTGTTCTCGAACATCCAGGAATTGCCGGCAGAGGCCGTGATCACCTCGTAGACCTTGCGGATGTCGAGGCCCTGCCTGGCGGCGAACGCCATCGCCTCGGAGGCGGCCGCGATATGCACGCCGGCCAGCAATTGGTTGATCATCTTGAACGCTGCGCCCTGGCCCGCGGCATCGCCAAGCTCATAGAGCTTTGCCGCCATCGCATCCAGCGCCGGCCGCGCCTTGGCGAATGCCGCCGGACTGCCGGAGGCGAGGATGGTGAGTTCGCCCTGCGCCGCGCGCTGCGCGCCGCCGGAGATCGGGGCATCCAGATAGTGGCGCCCGGTCGATTCGAGCTGTTTTGCCAGACGCCGCGCCACGTCCGGGTCCATCGTGGCCGAGGAGATGAACACACCGCCCTTGGGCAGGGTCTCGGCAACACCATCGGCGCCAAACAAGATGGCTTCGGTCTGCGCGGCATTGACGACGACGCTGACCACGACGTCGGCATTTTTGGCGGCTTCGGCCGGCGTCCTGGCGCCCTTGCCGCCATCGGCGACGAAGCGGGCGACGCTGTCGGCCGAAACGTCGCAGCCGGTGACTTCGAAGCCGGCGCGCCGCAGCGAGGTCGCCATGCCAAACCCCATCGAGCCGAGCCCGATCACGGCCATGCGGGGCTTTGCAGATTCTGACATGCGGCGTTTCCTTACCTGCCGCTTTCCTCGCGGCTTCGCCCTGCCTAACACGGCTTGGCCGCGCTGCCAAAGCATGAGACAAGCCTTGATCCAAGGGAACGTACGATGAGCGATGCCAAAATCCGCGAGGATATCTGCCGGTTCGGCCGCTCGCTGTTCGAGCGCGGGCTGACGCCGGGTTCTTCCGGCAATATCAGCGTGAAACTCGATGAAGGCGGCTGGCTGGTGACCCCGACCAATGCCTCGCTCGGCTTCCTCGATCCGGCGCGGCTGTCGCGGCTCGGCCCCGACGGACGGCTGGTCTCGGGCGATGCCCCGACCAAGGAGGTGCCGCTGCACACCGCGCTGTACCAGACGCGCGGCTCGGCCGGCGCCATCGTTCACCTGCACTCCACCCATTCGGTGGCGCTGTCGATGCTGCCCGAGATCGACCCGCGCGCGGCGCTGCCGCCGATGACACCTTATTATCTGATGAAATGCGGCCAGACCGCGCTTCTGCCCTATTACCGGCCGGGCGATCCCGCCGTTGCCGGCGCTATCAAGGGCCTGGCCGGGAAATATTCCTCGGTGCTGCTCGCCAATCATGGCCCGGTGGTAGCGGGCGATACGCTGGAGGCCGCGGTGTTCGCGATGGAGGAGCTGGAGGAGACGGCTAAGCTCTACCTGTTGTTGCGCGGGCTCAATCCGCGGTATTTGTCACCGAAGCAGGTCGCGGATTTGACTGACACGTTCGGGCTTGCGCTGCCCGAACACCGAGAACACTGACTAGGGTTCAGGAGGACGCTCATGTTGAGACTGGTTGGCCTCGCTATCTCCGCTCTGCTCGTCAGCGGCCTGACGGAATCGACCGCGCAGGCGCAAGAGACCGTGCAAAGCATGTTGGCGGCACAGATCCGCACGCAAGGCTTTGTCTGCGACAAGGCGCTCGGCGCCGTTAAGGACGCCGGGCGCTCGAAGCCGGATCATCCGGTTTGGGTTCTCAAATGCAGCAATGCGAATTACCGCGTCAGCCGCGTGCCCGACATGGCGGCAAAGGTCGAAGTCGTCCGGTAGCACGTCGTGATGCGCTGCCGATCGGCGGCTCATCAAAGGTGGAAAAGAGCCCCGGCTCTGCGTAGCGGCATTGCATGCTGCGACGCACCCGGGACGCGATAGCATCACAATCCCAGATACGCTTTTCTCACGTCGGGATTGACGCTGATCTCCGCGGCCGGGCCTTGCATCAGCACGCGGCCGGTCTGCAGGATGTAGGCGCGGTCGGCGATCTCCAGGCACTCGGCCATGCGCTGCTCGACGATCAGCACGGTCAGACCCGTGTCGCGAATGCGCTTCACGGCCTGGAAGATCTCGTCGACCAGTTTTGGCATGATGCCTTGCGACGGCTCATCGAGCATCAGAAGCCGCGGCCGGGTCATCAGGGCGCGGCCGATGGCGAGCATCTGTTGCTCGCCGCCGGACAGCGTCTCCGCACGCTGCTCGAGCCGTTCGGAAAGCCGCGGGAACAGATTGAAGACGAGATCGAGCGGTCCCTCGCGATCGGCCTTGCCGCGATAGAGATAGCTGCCGAGCCGGAGGTTGTCGCGCACGGAAAGGCGCGGAAACAGCCGGCGGTTCTCCGGCACGTAGGCGATGCCGTGCGACGTGATGATATGCTGCGCCATGCCGTCGATGCGTGCGCCGTCGAAGGTGACGGAGCCGGAGCGCGGCCGTTCGGCGCCGGCAATGGATTTCAGCAGCGTCGACTTGCCGGCGCCGTTGGCGCCGGCGACGCAGACGATCTCGCCCTTGGCAACCTCGATCGAGACCGACGAGATCGCCACCAACCCCTGATAGGCGGTCGTGACTTCATGCACCGACAGCATGACGATCTCCAAGGTAGGCCGTGATCACCTTCGGGTCGCGCACGACGTCGTTCGGCTTGCCCTCGACCAGCACCTTACCGAGGTCGAGCACGATGGCGCGGTCGACCAGCGGCATCACGATTTCCATGACATGCTCGACCATCAGCACGGTGACGCCTGTGGCGCGCACCTTGCGCACCAGTTCGACGCCGGTCTGCGCCTCGATTGGCGTCAGGCCGGTGAGCACTTCATCGAGCAGCAGCAGTTTCGGTTCGGTGGCGAGCGCCCGCGCCACCTCGAGGCGCCGCTTTTCGGACGGAATGAGGTCGCTGGCGAGCACGTTGGCTCGCGCGGCAAGGCCGCAGAATTCAAGCACCTGATGCGCCTTGTAGCGGGCATCGCGCATCACGGTGGTATGGGCCAGCGCACCGACGATGACGTTGTCGATGACGGTCATGGTTTCGAAGCTCTTGACGACCTGGAAGGTGCGGCCGATGCCGCGCTGGCAGCGCTCGGCCGCCGGCAAGGCGGTGACGTCTTCGCCGTCGAAGATGATCGTGCCTTGCGTCGGCGGCCGCACGCCGGCGATCAGGTTGAACAGCGTCGACTTGCCGGCGCCGTTCGGACCGATCAGGCCGACGATCTCGCCGCGCCCGACCGAGATCGAGACGTCGCTGTTGGCGACGAGGCCGCCGAAGCGTTGCCAGACCCCGCGCGTTTCCAGAAGGGGCGTCGTCATGGCGTCGCCTCCTTGCGCTCGAGCGAGGACGATCGGGAAAGGCCCTTGAACGAGAACAGGCCGATCAAGCCTTGCGGCCGCGCCAGCGAGATCGCGACGATCAGGCCGCCATAGACGATCAGGTCGACACCGCGGCCGGAGCCACCGACATAGGACCGCGTCAATTCCGTGAGCGGGATCAGGATCACCGCGCCGAGCAGCGGACCCCATAGCGTGCCGATGCCGCCGAGCACCGCGGGCAGCGCCATCAGCAGCGAGAACTGAAAGCCCATGACGCTCTCGGGATCGATATAGGAGACGAACTGGGCATAGAAGCTGCCGCCGACGGCGACCAGGAAGGCAGACACCGCCGCCGCGCCCATCTTGGAATTGAACACGACCACGCCGAGGCTTTCAGCCGCCTCCGGATTGTCCTTCACCGCTCGCCACCAGAATCCCCATTTGGAATCCTCAAGCCACCAGGTGACGAGCCAGGCGACGCAGGCCAGCGCCAGCGCAAAGTAGAAGTAAGGCAGCTTGCTGCGCGGGAACTGGAATTTCAGCCAGCTGTCGCCGCGCACGGGGACCTCGATTCCCATGGCGGCGCCTGCCCACTCCCAGTTGTGGACCAGCAGAAGCCCGATTTCGGCAATGACGATGGTGGCGATGACGAAGTAGTGGCCGCGCAGCCGGAAACAGGGATAGCCGAGCCCCATCGCGATCAAGGCGGAGATCACGCCGCCGCCGAGCATGCCGAACCACGGCAGCACGCCGAACTTGGTGAACAGCAGAACGGTGGTGTAGGCGCCAATGCCGAAATAGAGGGCGTGGCCGAGCGAGATCTGCCCGCAATAGCCGGACAGGATGTTCCAGCTCTGCGACAGCGCGCCCCACATCAGCGTCAGCACCATGACGTTCTGGATGTAGACATTCTTGACGAACAGCGGCACCACGGCGGCGATCGCGGCAAGACAGATTGCCAGGATGAGCTCGTGGCGGCGGCGTCTTTCGAATGCGGTATCCATCACATCGATCCGAACAGGCCGCGCGGCCGGACAAAGACGACAAGGAGATAGACGGCATAGATGCCGACCGATTTCAGCGCCGGCGGCATGATCAGGGCGGTGACGGCTTCGACGAGGCCGACGATCACGCCGCCGGCAAAGGCGCCGAACACGCTGCCGAAGCCGCCGAGCGCCACCGTGACGTAGGCGATCAGCGCAAAGGACGCGCCGACGTCGGGATAGATGTAGAAGAAGATCGCCATGATCGCACCGGACAGCCCGATCAGCGCGGCGCCGAGGCCCCAGCCCAATGCAAAGACCCTGTTCTTGTCGATGCCGACCAGCGCCACCGCGCCGGCATCCTCGCGCGTCGCCTCCAGCGCGCGGCCGAAATCGGTGCGGTTGATGAAGAAGTAGAGTGCGACGAAGGCCGCGACCGAGACCAGCGCGCCGATCAACTGCGGCTCGGGCAGGAAGATGCCGCCGATGGGTATGGTCTTGCCGCCCAGCCAGGAGTGCGTGACGCTGCGGTAGTCGGGCGTGAAGAAATACTGCGCCAGCCCGCGCATGACGATGGCGAGGCCGAAGGTGGAGAATATCTGCACCATGCCGGCATTGGCCTTGGCGCGCACGGCAAATCTGACGATCAATAGATAGACCACCGCGCCGAATACGAACAGCGCCGCCGCGACCAGCGGCGCCGAAAGCAGGGGATCGATGGCGAAGAACACGAACAGGAAGAACGTCGCGTACATCGCGATCATCAGGAACTCGCCGTGGGCGAAGTTGACCACGTCCATCAGGCCGAAGATCAGCGCAAGGCCCACGGCGATCAAGCCGTAGAGCAGCCCCATCAGGAGGCCGCTCGCCAGGCTCTGGATGATTGCTTCGGCTGTCATGAGCGATACTCCCTGGCGTCGTTGGGAGACATCGTCATTGCGAGCGAAGCGAAGCAATCCAGCTTTGCCGCGGAGACAAAGCTGGATTGCTTCGTCGCGGAGCCTGTCATCGGGCCGCGCTTTGCGCGGACCCGTTGGCTCCTCGCAATGACGAGAAGAGGCAGCACTATTGTTTCCGCAGTCACTGTCCCCTCCCCAGCACGCTTATTTCATCGGCCAGACCGCTTCGGCGATCGCAGCCTGCTGCGGGAAGATGGTGACGAACTTGCCGCCGATGTATTGCAGCAGCACCGGGTCGGCGTCGTTGTTCTGACCCGTCTCGTCGAACTTGACGCGCTTCCATGGCATGATGGTCTGTTCGCCGGGAAGGTCGGTCGCCACCAGCGCCGCGCGGATCTTTTCGCCGTCCGTCGACTTGGCGCGGTTGATGGCTTCCGCCATCACCAAGAGGCCCATGAACTGCCGCGAGGTGAGGTCGTTGAAGTCCTTGCCCGACTTCTCCTTGAACATGGCGTTGACCTTGCCGACCATCGGCCGCTTGGCGGCGAGATCGAGCGAGAAGCTGCCGCGCGAGATCACGCCTTCGAGCTTGTCGCCGACGGCGTCGTACAGCGCCTTCTCGGAGAAGCCGGCGTTCTGCGCCACGATCGCTTTCGGCTTGTAGCCGAGCTCGGCCATGGTCTTGACCAGCAGGATGCCGTCGGTGGTGTAGCTCGAGGGCATCAGCACGTCGGCATTCGCCGTCTTGAGCTGCTGCACCTCGGCGGACAATGACGGCGAGTTGGAGCGATACTTGATGTCGGTGGCGATCTTGTAGCCGCGCTCGGACGCCAGCTTGAGCTGGGTGTTCGCCGAGTCGGTGCCGAAGATGGTGTCCTCGTGGAACAGCGACAACGTCTCGATCTTGTTGCCTTTCTTCTTCAACCCGTCGAAGAAATTGAACATCGCGGCCGAGAACATCTCGTCATGGGGCGCCGCGCGGAAATAGAACTTGAGGCCGCGGCGATGCAGGCTCGGCGAGGAATTATCCGCCGAGATGAACGGAACCTGGTAGCGCTCGCAGATCTGACTGACGGTGACGGCGACCGCGCTCTGGTAGGTGCCGACGACGGCGCAGACCTTCTCCTGGGTGATCAGGCGCTCGGTCTCGGCGCGGCCCTTCTGCGGATCGGCCTGGTGATCGGCGAACACGAGGCGCACCTTGGCGCCGCCGAGGCCGGGCAGGCCTTCGCCCTTCGCCAGCGGCAGATCGAAATCGTATTTCCTGTTGATGACGTCGAGCGCTGTCTCGAACGACTTCTGCGCATCGACGCCCACCTGCGCGCTGGAGCCGGAGAACGGATAGATAACGCCGATCACCACTTCCGACGTTTGCGCGCGCGCGGCAAGCGGCGCAAGTGCAGCCGTGGCGGTGGCACCTATCAGCACGTCACGACGAGTCATCTTCATGTCAATTCCCCCTGTTGATCGAACGCTTCGATGAAACGATTGATTGACGCAGTAAAGCCTCAATGAGCAGCAGCGATTGCCCGTCAAATCACCGCGAACTCCTTGTTCCGGAGGTCAGTGACGAGCATCAGGCCGGGCGAATGCGTGATCGCGAACGGCACCTTTGCATTGGCGATCACCGCCTGCGGAGTGACGCCGCAGCCCCAGAACACCGGAAGCTCGTCCGGCTCGACCGGCACGGGATCGCCGTAGTCGGGCTCGTTGAGATCCTTGATGCCGATCGAATGCGGATGACCGAGATGCACCGGCGCGCCGTGCACGGCGGGATAGCGCGAGGTGATCTGCACCGCGCGGATCGCATCCGCCGGCTTGAATGGGCGCATCGACACCACCATCGGCCCCTGGAACGGGCCGGACGGGCTGCAGGCGATGTTGGTGCGGTACATCGGCACGCGCACCTTGTGCTCGATGTGGCGCAGCGACAGCCCCTCCTCCATCAGCGCCTCCTCGAACGAGAAGGAGCAGCCGATCACGAAGGCGACGAGATCGTCGCGCCAGTGCGCCATGATGTCGGTCGGCTCGTCGACGATCTCGCCGTCGCGCCAGACGCGGTAGCGCGGAAGATCGCTGCGGATGTCGAGGTCGAGACCGAGCGCGGGGATGCGGGGATCGCCGATGTCGGACATGCCGATGATCGGGCACGGCTTGGGATTGAGCTGACAAAAGCGGTGGAAGGCGCCGGCGAGCTTTTCCGGCAGGATGGCGAGATTGCCCTGAACGAAACCGTTGGCGATGTTCGAGGTGGGGACCGATTTGCCGGCCCGGAAATCCCGCCTCGCCTGTTCGCTCGGAAGCATCGCCCTCTCCCCGTCGCCCTGCTGCATTGCCGCGAAAACAGTCATGCGATCGACTTGCCTAAAGTTGTCCCACTCAACTCCGGCTCTGCTATAATGTCTAATCTTCATTTTTGATCGAAATCGATAAATCTTGTTTATCGATGAGCGAGAGGCGTCCCAATGCTGGATTTCAAATCAATCGAGACGTTCCTCTGGGTGGTGAAGCTCGGCAGTTTTCGAAGCGCGGCGCAGCGGCTGAACACGACACAGCCCGCGATCTCGCAACGGATCGCGCAGCTCGAGCGCGAGATGGGCGTGAGGCTTCTCAACCGCGATCACCGCGTCGCCTCGCCGACGCCGAGCGGGCGGCAAATGCTGGTCTATGCCGAGAAGCTGATCGGCCTGCGTGCGGAGATGATGACGGAGATCTGCGAGAGTTCGGCGGTACGCGGCGTGCTGCGGCTCGGCGTCGCCGAGACCATTGTGCACACCTGGTTCCCGCAGCTGGTGAAGAGCGTGAACGAGCTCTACCCGAACCTGTCGCTGGAGATCGAGGTCGACATCACGACCAACCTGACGGCGCGGCTGCTGGCGCAGGAGATCGAGCTTGGCCTCGTGGTCGGCCCGTTGTCGGCCGCGGGCGTGCAGAGCCTCGTGCTGCGCGACTACGATATCGGCTTCCTGGCCAGCCCCGCGCTCGGCCTCGGCAAGGCGGCACTGACGCGCCGCGATCTCGCCCGCTATCCGATGATCACCTTCCCGCGCAAGACGCGGCCCTATGAAGCCGTGCGCGGCGTATTCGACCGGCCCGATCTGCCGCCGATCCGCCTGCACGCCAGCGCGTCGCTGGCCACCGTCATCCACATGGCGATCGAAGGGCTCGGCATCGCCGTCATTCCCGCCGCGATCGTGGCGGATGAGCTGGCGGACGGCCGGCTGCAGCTGCTCGACACCGACGTCAAGCTTCCGCCGCTCACCTTTACCGCAAGCTGGCTTTCCTCCCCCGACACCGTTGCCATCGAGCGGGTCGCCCAGCTTGCGCGGCAGATCGCGCAATCGAGCGTGGCGGTTGACGCGGCCGCAGCGGCGCGCCATTGAACGGGAAGACAAGAAGCCGGAACGCACCGCATGAGCCGAGCCGCCTCCAACCTGCAGATCGATTCCGCCCGCCTCTGGGGCGCCATCCACGAAACCGCAAGATTCGGCGCCACCCCCAAGGGCGGCGTGCGGCGGCTGACGCTCAGCGAGGAAGACAAGCAGGTCCGCGACTGGTTCCGCAAGGCGTGCGAAGAGGCGGGCCTCGAGGTGCATGTCGACGCGCTCGGCTCGATGTTCGGCTTGCGCCGCGGCCGCGACATGTCGAAACTGCCGATCGGGTTCGGCTCGCATCTCGATACGCAGCCGACCGGAGGCAAGTATGACGGCGTGCTCGGCACGCTGGCGGCGCTGGAGGTGGTGCGCACGCTCAACGATGCCGGGATCGAGACCGACGCGCCGATCTGCATCTGCAACTGGACCAATGAGGAAGGCTCGCGATTTGCGCCGGCGATGATGGCATCGGCCGCCTATGTCGGCGACTTCACCACCGACGATATTTTGTCGCGCAAGGACGCCGAAGGCGTGACCGTGGCGCAGGCGCTGGACTCCATCGGCTATCGCGGCGCGACGCCGGTCGGCACGCAGAAGTTCTCCGGCTTCGTCGAACTGCATATCGAACAGGGCCCGATCCTGGAGGCCGAAGGCAAGACGATCGGCGTCGTCGATTCCGGCCAGGGCGTGCTGTGGTACGACGGCAAGATCACAGGCTTCGAGAGTCACGCCGGCTCGACGCCGATGCCGCTGCGCCGCGACGCGCTGGCGACGCTGTCGGAGATCGTGCTGGCGATGGAAAGCATCGCGAGGAAGCACGGGCCGAAGGCCGTGGGGACGGTCGGCGAGGCCGTGATCGCAAAACCCTCGCGCAACGTCATTCCCGGCGAGATCGCCTTCACCGTCGATTGCCGCAGCGCAGACGCCGCCGTCATGGACGCGCTGGATCGGGAATTGCGCGCTGCGGTCGCGGAGATCGCCGCGCGGCGCAAGGTCGAGGTGCAGCTCGACCTCGTCTGGCGCAAGCCGCCGACGCATTTCAATCCGAAGTTTGTCGATGCGGTCGAGAACGCGGCAACGCAGCTCGGCTATTCGCACCGCCGCATCACTTCCGGCGCGGGACACGATGCCTGCAACCTCAACACGGTGATGCCGGCGGCAATGGTGTTCGTGCCCTGCAAGGACGGCATCAGCCACAATGAGCTCGAGGATGCCACGCAGAGCGATTGCGCGGCCGGCGCCAATGTGCTGATGCACACGGTGCTGGCGCTCGCCGGCGTCATATCCTGATCTTCGACCAAAACCAGGGGGTTGCCGTGCGCGGTGTATTTGTCGATGCCAATGAATCGCTTGCCGTGATCTTCGAGCGGCTGCGCAAGTCCGACGCCCCCGATGTGCGCGTGCACCGCGACCCCGACATCACCCCGGAGCAATACCCCGCCATCCTCGACGGCGCAGAGATCGCGGTGGTCGATCACACCGCGCTGCCGACTGCGATCGCCAGGCATTGCAAGGGGCTCAAGGACGTCGTCTTCCTCGGCACCGGCGCGCGCAGCTACATGAATCCGGAAGAGCTCGCCGAACTCGGTATCTCCGTGCACCTGATCAAGGGCTATGGCGACACGGCGGTCGCCGAATCCGCGATCGCGCTGATGTGGGCCTCGGCGCGGGTGATCGCGATGATGGACCGCGAGATGCGGGCCGGCAACTGGCTGCGCGAGGACGGCATGCAGCTGACCGGAAAGACGCTCGGCCTGATCGGCTTCGGCGGCATCGCCGCGGAAGTGGCGCGCATTGCGCTCGGCAGCGGCATGCGCGTCATCGCCTGGAACCGCACCCCGAAGAAATACCACGGCGTTGAGTTCGTCGAATTCGACGAGCTGATGGACGAGAGCGACGTGATCTCGATCCATCTGCTGCTCAACGAGGAGACCCGCGGCTTGATCTCGCGCGCCTGCATCGAGGGCATGAAGCCCGGCGTGATCCTGATCAACACCGCCCGCGCCGCCATCGTCGACGAGGACGCCATGATCGACGCGTTGAAGTCCGGCCAGATCCGCCATGCCGGGCTCGACGTCTTCAACACCGAGCCGCTCCCGAAGGACCATCCGTTGACCAGGCTGCCGAACGTCACGCTGTCGGCGCACTCGGCCTTCCGCACGCCGGAGGCGAGCGAGAATTTGATTCTTGCGGCGTGGGAGCACTGCCGGAGGATTGCGGGGAAGTAGGGTGGGTGAGAGCCGAAGGCGTAACCCACCGTGCCACCGCGCAGTAAATGGCGGGTTACGCTTCGCCAACCCGCCCTACGCATTCTCGCCTAATCCACCATCTCCGCCACCGCCCTGCCGCACGCGGTCGTATCCGCGTTGCCGCCAAGGTCGCGCGTGCGCAGGGTGCGTTCGCCGAGCGTGCGCTCGATGGCGCCGACGATGGCGTCGGCCGCCTGCTTCTCGCCGAGATGCTCCAGCATCATCGCGCCCGACCAGATCATGCCGATGGGGTTGGCGATGCCCTGCCCCGCAATATCCGGCGCCGAGCCGTGCACCGGCTCGAACACGCTCGGGAAATCGCCTTCCGGATTGATGTTGCCCGACGGCGCGATGCCGATGGTGCCGGTGCAGGCCGGGCCGAGATCGGAGAGAATATCGCCGAACAGGTTGGAGCCGACCACGACGTCGAACCAGTCGGGATGCAGAACGAAGTTCGCGGTGAGGATGTCGATGTGGTACTTGTCCCACTTCACCTTCGGATAGTTCTTCGCCATCGCCTCGACGCGTTCGTCCCAATAGGGCATCGTGATCGAGATGCCGTTGGACTTGGTCGCCGAGGTCAGGTGCTTCTTCGGCCGCGACTGCGCCAGGTCGAAGGCGAACTTCAGGATGCGGTCGACGCCGGTGCGCGTCATCACCGTCTGCTGCGTCACGAATTCGCGGTCCGTGTCGGGGAACATGCGCCCGCCGACGGAGGAGTATTCTCCTTCGGTGTTCTCGCGCACCACCCAGAAATCGATGTCGCCGGGCTTGCGACCCGCGAGCGGCGACGGCACGCCGGGCATCAGCCGCACCGGCCGCAGGTTGACGTACTGGTCGAACTCGCGCCGGAATTTAATGAGCGAACCCCAGAGCGAGATGTGATCCGGGATCTTCGCCGGCCAGCCGACGGCACCGAAGTAGATCGCATCGTGCTTGCCGATTTTTTCTTTCCAGTCGGCCGGCATCATCTCGCCGTGCTTCTCGTAGTAGTCGTAGGAGGCGAAGTCGAAATGGTCGAACTTCACGGACACGCCATGCTTGCTGGCCGCCGCCTCGATGACGCGCAGGCCCTCCGGCATCACTTCCTTGCCGATGCCATCGCCGGGAATGACCGCGATGCGATACTGCTTCTTGCTGCTCATCGAGAAACTTCCTTGTGACTTGCCGGGCCGTCCGCACCGCTTATTCTGGATGCCCCTGCAATGAACCAATCTCCGCCGCGGCGCAACGCTGCAGTGCAATGTTGACGGCGACCGCATTCCTCCTATCCATTTCCGCCGTCCCTCCTCGGAAATCCCGTCCAGCAAGAGAGAAAAACCCATGGATCTTCACCTGCGCGGCAAACGCGTCCTGATCACCGGCGCCTCCAAGGGCATTGGCGCCGCCGCCGCCGAGGCCTTCGCCGAGGAAGGCTGTCATCTGCGGCTGGCCGCCCGCAGCGGCGACCAGATGAAGGCGCTCGCCGACCGCCTGCGCTCGCAGCACCAGATCGACGCCGCCACCCATGTCACCGACCTCCGCAAGCCCGAGGACATCGCCCGTCTGGTGAAGGACGCCTCCGACATCGACATCCTCGTCAACAATGCCGGCGACATTCCCGGCGGCTCGATCGACAAGATCGATGAATCCGTCTGGCGCCACGCCTGGGAGCTGAAGGTGTTCGGCTACATCAACCTCACTCGCGCAATCTACGCTGCGATGAAGGCGCGCGGCGGCGGCGTGATCGTCAACGACATCGGGGCAGCCGGCGAGAAGTTCGATGCCAACTACATCTGCGGCAGCGCCGGCAATGCCGCGCTGATGGCCTTCACCCGCGCGCTCGGCGGCAAAAGCCTGGCCGACAACATCCGCGTGGTCGGCATCAACCCGGGCCCTGTCGGCACCGACCGCCACGTCACGCTGCTGAAGACACGCGCGAAGAACCAGCTCGGCGACGAGAACCGCTACCCGGAATTCCAGAAGGGCATGCCGCTCGGCCGGCCTGCCCATGCGCGCGAGATCGGCGACCTCATGGCGTTCCTTGCGTCGGACCGCTCGGGCTATACGTCGGGGGTGATTTTCACGGTGGATGGCGGGTATACGTCGGGGTGGAGTTGACAGGCCGGTCGTGCACAACGAAGAAACAAGTATAAAGAACGGGAGACCTGCCGGTGGCCGACCAAAGCCTGATCCGCGAGACCGCGTGCACCATCGTCGACAAGCTGAACAAGGGCGAGGTCACCCCGCTCGACCTGCTCGACGTGCTTGAACAGCGCATCGCCGAGGTCGACGGCAAGGTCAACGCGCTGCCGACGCTGTGCTTCGACCGCGCCCGCAAGCATGCGGCCGAGCTGATGAAGAAGCCGAAAGGCCAGCGCGGGTTGCTGGCGGGCATGCCGATCCCGATCAAGGATCTCACCAACGTCGCCGGCGTGCTCACCACGCAGGGCTCGCCGATCTACAAGGATACCGTGCCGGCCAAGTCCGACATCCTTGTCGAACATCTCGAGGCGGAAGGCGGCATCGTCTACGCCAAGTCGAACACGCCGGAATTCGGCGCCGGCGCCAACACCTTCAACGAAGTGTTCGGCCCGACGCGCAATCCCTGGGACACGTCGCGCTCGGCCGCAGGTTCGTCCGGCGGCGCCGCGGTCGCGCTGGCGACGGGCACGGCCTGGCTCGCGCACGGCTCGGACATGGGCGGCTCGCTGCGCAATCCCGCCAGCTTCTGCGGCATCGTCGGCCTGCGCCCCAGCATCGGTCGCGTCGCCCATACGCCGGCCGCCGCGATCGACCGCAACCTCGGCGTTCAGGGCCCGATGGCCCGCAACGTCGAAGATCTGGCGCTCTTGCTCGACGCGATGAGCGGTGAGCATCCGGCCGATCCGCTGTCGCTGCCAAAATTGCCGACCTCGTTCCTGTCCGCCGCGCGCAGCGGGGGAAAACCGAAGCGCGTGGCCTATTCGCGCGATCTCGGCATCACGCCGGTCGATCCCGAGGTTGCGGCCATTACGAAGAAGGCGGCGCAGCGTCTTGCCGATACCGGCGTCATCGTCGAGGAGGCGCATCCGGACTTGCGCGAAGCCCATGAATGCTTCCACGTGCTGCGCGCCTTCGACTTCGCGCTGAGCAAGGCGGCGCTGCTGCGCGAAAAGCGCGACCAGCTCAAGCCCGAAGTGATCTGGAACATCGAGGAGGGGCTGAAGCTCACCGTCGAGAAGCTGGAACGTGCCGAAGCGCAGCGCGTGGCGATGACGGCTCGCACGCTCGAGTTCTTCGAGAAGTACGATCTCTTGCTGGCACCGGCCACCATCGTCGCGCCCTTCCCGGTCGAGAACCGCTATGTCGCCGAATGCGACGGCAAGAAGTTCGACAACTACGTGGAATGGCTCGGCATCGTCTATGCCATCACGCTGGTGTGCTGCCCGGCGCTGTCGCTGCCCTGCGGCTTCACAGCATCGGGTCTGCCGGTCGGCCTGCAGATGGTGGCGGCTCCCCGCGGCGAGGCGCAGTTGCTGGCAGGGGCGAGAATGCTCGAGGATATTCTGGGCCTGCGCAGCTCGACGCCGATCGACCCGCAGCCGCCGAAATAAGCTCAGCGCGTCTCGCGCTCGCTGGCCGCCTCCATCGCGACCGCCAGAGCGAGCTTGGCTTCCTGCACCATGTCCTCGACCAGCTCCTCGCGGCTGACGCCGCCGGCGGCCTGGCCGGTGAGCAAGCCCTGCTCGGCCAGCATCACCACGCCATGCAGCGAGGCCCACATCTTCATCGCCTGCCGCTCGCGCAGCAGACCGACCGCCGGCGCTTCCAGCGACTCGACCAGCAGTGCCAGCGTCTCCATCGCCGCCTTGTGCAGCTCGCTGCCCTTGGGTGCGCAGGCCATGGTGCGCGAGGCGAACATCAGCCGGTAGATGCCGTTGCGCTGCAAGCCGAAGGCAAGCGTCGCCTGCGCGAAACGCGAAAGCTTCGATTGCCGCGACGGCTTGTCGACGAGATCGCGGAGGATGACGTTGAACTGCCGGAACGCCTCCGCCGTCACCGCTTCCAGCAGCGCCTCGCGGTCGGCAAAGTGCCGGTACGGCGCCGGCTGGGAAACGCCGAGCTTCTTGGCAAGCGCGCTGATGTTGACGGCTTCCGGCCCGCCGCGCTCGGCTTCCTGGAACGCGGCCTGCACCAGGGCATCGCGGAGATCCCCGTGGTGGTAGGTGTTGACGGCTTTGCGGACCAATCGCGGCGGCATTGATGTTATTGTCTATGACTTTTGACTTGACAGCACAACTGCGCTGCGAATGTAATATGCTATAATTTCAAGGTCCGGCCAAGAGCCGGGCCCATAACAAAGGGCGCAGGCAGGACCGCGCCGGTTCGAGGGGAAGCGCTTGCGATGTCAGGAAAGCTGAAGATCCACGTCGACCAGGACAAGTGCCAGGGCCACGCGCGCTGCAAGTCGCTGGCCCCGGAGCTGTTCAATCTCGACGAATTCGGCAACGCGCATGAGATCGGCGACGGCTCGGTGCCGGCCGGCCTCGAGGACAAGGCCTATCTCGCCCAATCGAATTGTCCGGAAATCGCCATCGAAGTGACCGAGGAATAATTCCCCGGCCCCGAGCTCAGCCTGCATCCATCGAAAAACAAGATAGAGGGTTCGCCCGATGTCCGATTCTGCCAGCTATCTGCCCGATCATCCGCCGGTCAACGACTGGGTCAATGATTTCGACCACACCGATCCCAAATGGACGGAAGACCCCTTCCCGATCTGGGATGAGCTGCGCGCCGCGAGCCCCGTCGTGCACACCGGACGTTTCCTCGGCTGCTACATGCCGACTACCTACCAGGCGGTGAAGGAAATCTCCTACGACACCGAACATTTTTCGTCGCGCCGCGTCATCGTGCGCGACATCCGCCCGGAGATAACGGCGAGGTCGCCGCCGATCACCTCCGATCCGCCGGAGCACAAGCCGGCCAAGCAACTGCTGCTGCCGCCCTTCACGCCGGATGCGATGAAGAAGCTGGAGCCGCGGGTTCGCGCCATCTGCAACGAGCTGATCGACGAATTCATCGCCGACGGCAAATGCGATGCGGCCGCGCGCTACACCAAGCACATCCCGGTCCGCGCCATCGCTCACATGCTGGGGATCAACGAGAAGGACGGCGACCTCTTCGTCAAGTGGATCCACGGAATTCTCGAGCTCGGCATCAAGGATGACAATGCCCTGATGGAGGCGGTGCGGGAGATGTCGGCCTTCTTTGCCGGCCATATCGAGCAGCGCAAGCAGAACCCGAAGGACGACCTGATCACGACGCTGATGAACGCCAAGGGTCCGAACGGCCAGCCACTTGACGATGCTCATGTACTTGGCTCGCTGCGCCTGCTGCTGATTGCGGGCATCGACACCACCTGGAGCGCGATCGGCTCCTCGCTGTGGCATCTCGCCAGGACGCCATCGGATCGCGAGCGCCTCGTCAGGGAGCCGGAATTGATCCCGACCGCGGTCGAGGAATTCCTGCGCGCCTACTCGCCGGTCACGATGGCGCGCGAAGTCATGAAGGACACCACCATCAGCGGCTGTCCGGTCAAGAAGAACAACATGGTGCTATTGTCTTTCCCCGCCGCCAACCGCGATCCCGCCATGTTCCCGGACGCCGACAAGGTCGTGATCGACCGCAAGGAGAACCGCCACGCCGCCTTCGGGCTCGGCATCCACCGCTGCGTCGGTTCCAACCTTGCGCGGATGGAAATGATCGTCGCGATCGAGGAATGGCTGAAGCGCATCCCGGATTTCCGCCTCGATCCCGCCGGCAAGGTGACCTGGTCGGAGGGCACCGTGCGCGGCCCGCGCCAGCTGCCGGTGCTGTTCGGCAAGGCGAGTTGATCGCGTCCTCCCCCTTCTCCTGCTACGATGCGCGACGCCGGCCGTTGCCGGCGTCATTTCGTTTGGCAGGGACATGACCGAAGAGACCGATCCGGCACCCGACAGCAAGCTGACCAGAACGAAGCAGCGCTGGGCGCGCGAGGGAAAATTCCTCACCGGCAAGATTGCCCGCCCGTCCGAACAGCGCCTGCCGCCGGGCCAGCACCTGACCAAGGACTGGCCGGTGCTCGATCTCGGGCTCGTGCCGGAGATTTCCCGCGAGCGCTGGCGGCTCGACCTGTACGGCGCGGTCGACAACCCCGTATTCTGGACTTTCCCCGAATTCACCGCGCAGCCGCAATCCCAATTCGTCTCGGACATTCACTGCGTCACCACTTGGTCGCGTTACGACAACCGGTGGGAAGGCCTGGCCACACGCGACCTGCTGGCGGCCTGCCAACCGAAGGAAGAGGCGCGGTTCGTCGTGCTGCATTCCTATGATGGCTACACCACCAATCTCGCGCTGGAAGATTTTGCTGCCGAGGATGCCCTGCTCGCCCATAGCTGGTCCGGCACCCCACTCGACGCCGAGCATGGCGGCCCGGTGCGTCTGGTCGTGCCGCATCTCTACTTCTGGAAGAGCGCGAAATGGCTGCAAGCCATCGAGTTCCTCACTGAGGACAAGCCGGGCTATTGGGAAGTCCGCGGCTATCACAATCGCGGCGATCCGTGGAAGGAAGAACGCTATTCGAACGCCTGAAGTCTATCCCCTCATGGTAAGGAGGCGCGAAGCACCGCCTCCGGACGATGCTACACATCGCCGGGAGAACCATGAGACCCGGCCGGTGGCCTTTCATCCTTCGAGACGCCGCTACGCGGCTCCTCTGGATGAGGCTCCAGCACCAGTGCGGAGGACAACTATGCCGACTGAACGCTTCCAATTCATGGGCACCGGAGGCCATCAACTCGCCGCGGCGCTCGACCTGCCTGACGGCGCGATCTCGGCCTACGCGCTGTTTGCACACTGCTTCACCTGCAGCAAGGACGTGCTGGCGGCGAAGCGGATCGCGGCGGCGCTCGCAGCGAGAGGCATCGCCGTGCTGCGCTTCGACTTCACCGGGCTCGGCTCCAGCGAGGGCGACTTTGCCAATTCAACCTTCTCGTCCAACGTCGCCGATCTCGTGCTGGCCGCCGACCACCTGCGCCAGACGCGCAAGGCGCCGGCGATCCTGATCGGCCACAGCCTCGGCGGCGCCGCGATCCTCGCGGCGGCCGGCCGGATTCCGGAAGCGAAGGCGGTCGTCACCATCGCCGCGCCTTCCGATCCCGGACACGTCGCCGGCCTGTTCGCCGATCGGCTCGAAGACATCCGCAAGCACGGCGAGGTCGAGGTGTCGCTGGCCGGCCGGCCGTTCCGCATCAAGCGTGAATTCCTCGATGATGTCGCCGAGCGCGGCCTCACCGCTGAGATCGCCAAGCTGCACAAGGCGCTCCTTGTGATGCATTCGCCGACCGACGACACCGTCGGCATCGACAATGCCACGCATATTTTCGTGGCGGCAAAGCACCCGAAGAGCTTCGTGTCGCTGGCGGGCGCCGATCATCTGCTGAGCCAGCGCCGCGATTCCGTCTATGTAGCGGACGTCATCTCCGCTTGGGCGGCGCGTTATGTTGAGCCGGCGGCGGCCGAATCTGCTGCCGATGCCGGCGAATCGGCATCGCGTGTCATCGTCCAGGAAACCCGCCTCGGCAAATTCCAGCAGAGCGTCACCGTTGGACCGCACAAGATGCTGGCCGACGAGCCGGTTTCAGTCGGCGGACAGAACACCGGCCCCGGACCTTACGATTTCCTGCTGGCGGGTCTCGGCGCCTGCACCTCCATGACCATGCGCATGTATGCGGACCGCAAATCGCTGCCGCTCGAGCGCATCACGGTGACGCTCAAGCACGGCAAGATCCACGCCAAAGACTGCGAGGATTGCGAAACGCGCGAGGGAATGCTCGACCAGATCGAGCGGGAAATATCGATCGAGGGCACGCTCGACGCCGAGCAACGTCAGCGGCTGATGGAGATCGCCGACAAATGTCCCGTGCACCGCACGCTGCATTCGGAGATGCGGATCGTGACGCGGGCGCCGTGACCGGTCAGGCCGCGAGCGATTGCACCCGCAACGCGCCGCGCAGTCCGGCGGCAGATCCGATCAGGATTCCAGCGACGGCGATGAACGAGGCGAGCGACAGGGTCGACAGGCCGGTGAGCCCCTGCCCGACCGAGCAGCCGTAGGCCATCGCACCGCCTGCTCCCATCAAGGCCGCCCCGCCGATCGAACGCAGCATGTGCTGCGGCGACTTGTAGCCCTCGAACTCAAATCTGCCCGTCGCAAGCGCCGTCACCAGGCTTCCCGCGAACACGCCAACCACCAGGGTGATACCGAAACTGGGCGACAGGCCCGTCGAGAACATCACATACTGGACCGAGTCCGCCACCGGTGCCACGAATGTCAGCGAGGTCACCGGCACCGGATTGAATTCATCGGCACCGAAATAGCCGGTGGCGGACCAACCGCCGACGACGAGCAGGCCGACGGCAAGGCCCGCGGCAATCTGCCCGGCAGACTGCCGAAACGGCGCGTGAGCAAAGGCGAAGGCAAGCAAGGCACCGCTGACGGCGACGGCCGCGATCGTCCGCGCGAAAGCCTCGCCAATGCCGGAGGCGGACAGCAGCGCCGGCAGCAAGGCCGCCGGCGGCGTAGCCTGGGTAGCTTGCGTCAGGGCAATTCGCGGCGGCGCGATCAGGCCCTTGAGCGTCATCTGCGCGACGATGCCGAGCACGATGAGGACGACAAGGGAGCGCAGATTGCCGCGGCCGAGCAGCACCAGCGCGCGGGAGCCGCATCCGTTCGCAAGAACCATGCCGTAGCCGAACAGCGCGCCGCCGAGAAAGATCATCGGCGCGGCAAACGAGGGCTGCAGGTAGATCGTCTTGCCGAGGTCCACGATGCCGCGCGCAGCAAGCAGCTGCGTTCCGGCAATCGCCACGCCCAGCGCCAGCGCATAGGTCCGGATCAGACGGCCATCGCCGTCACCGCCCCAGCCGCGCAGACCGCTGAGAAGGCAAAAACCGCTGAGAAGGCCGACGGCGCCATAGACCAAACCGATCAGCAATCCGCCTGCGAGAACAATGTTGCCGCTTTCGAGCACGGGCTTTCCTCTTGATGTTCCGGATCGGCTGCCAAGCCATGGCCAGTAGAAGGAAATTCTCCCGTTGGTATAATGTCTCAAATTCAGGCCTGCCATCGCCTCGCAAAACAAAGAACAAAGCTGTCGCGGTTCGACGACGCAGGAGAAGAAATGCTTCGCCTTCGATCGGCTGACGAGCAAAATCGCCTTGCGCGCAAGGGCGGCAAGGGCTGCAAACGGATCGATTTCAGACTTAACGCGGCCGCAGGATCACGCGGTCGCGCGACGAACCTGCGACGGCAACAAAGGCGTCCCTGGCTTGTTCCAGCGGATACACCGCGCTCGCCTTGATTGGGAACGGCTTCAGGTGTCCGCTGGCGAAACCCGGCGCGAGCTCGCGCAGCACCGCGCCGGTAGCGATCGACGACAGGCCGAGCGTATCGATGCCGACATAGGTGTGCTGGCCTCGGTAGAATTCGAGGATGTCGAACTGCACGATGCGATCGACCGCGGCGATCAGGATCTGCCGCCCGCGCAGCGCCAGAGACTTGTGCGCGGCCTGGAAGTAGGGATCGCCGACGGTATTGTAGACGATGTCGGCGCCCTCGCCGGACGTCAGCTCGCGGACGCGTTTGGCGACATCGGTGACCGAAGCGTCGACCACCTCGACCGGCGACGTACTGTGCCCTTCATACGTCTCGCTCTTCCGCACTACGCCGACCGCACGCGCGCCCTGCCAGGTCGCGATCTGCACTGCTGCCTGTCCCACCTTGCCGTTGACACCCATCACGAGCACGGTCTCTCCCCGCTTCGGCATGCCGGCGCGGCGCAAGCCTTCCATCGCGGTGACGAAGGGCACGCCGATGCCGGCGGCCTCCTCCCAGGAGATCGAGCGCGGCTTGTCGACGACAGCCTCTGCCTCGACCGCGAGGTGCGTCGCATGGGTGCCGTCGCGGCGAACACCGAGATCGCCGGAGGAGCCGAACACCTCGCGGCCGATCCAGTCCGCAGGGCCGTCCACGACGATGCCGGCATAGTCGCGGCCCGGCGTGCGCGGGAACACGGCATAGGGCATCAGGCCGGTGGCGGCCTTGACGTCCGACGGATTGACCGCGGCAGCCTTCACCTCGATCAGCAGCTCGCTCGACGCGCGAGAGAGGGTGTGCGGCTCGATGACGGGTGCGATGGCCGCCACATTCTCGGCCTTCGCCAGCAAACGCACGCAGCGCGCCTCGACCGCAACGGGCGGGCCACTGGGGATTTTCGGAGCAGGCTGCACGGATCGTCCTTGAGTCTCACGTCGGGTGAGGTCAGGGATTACCCCTTCGGCCGCTTGTCGTAAACACGCTTGGCTTTGCCGAGCGAGCGCTCCAGGGTGTCCGGGGCGACGATCCTGATCCGCGTGCTGATGCCGATCGTGCTCTTGATATGGTGGGCCAGCGCACCGGCTTGCTCGACAAGGCCGCTGCCGTCCCAGCGCTCGGGCCGGGCTTCGGCCAGCACCGCCATTTCGTCCATGCGGCCTTCGCGCGTCAGTTCGATGACGAAATGGCCGCCGCACCAGTCGGTGGCCAGCAAGGCTTCCTCGATCTGGGTCGGAAACACGTTGACACCGCGCAGGATGATCATGTCGTCGGAACGGCCGGTGACCTTTTCCATCCGCCGCATGCCGGGCCGCGCCGTGCCCGGCAACAGGCGCGTCAGGTCGCGGGTGCGATAGCGGATCACAGGAAAGGCCTCCTTGGTGAGCGAGGTGAAGACAAGCTCTCCCTGTTCGCCTTCCGGCAGCACCCTGCCGGTTTCGGGATCGATGACCTCGGGATAGAAATGATCCTCCCAGATGTGCAAGCCGTCCTTGGTCTCGATGCATTCCTGCGCCACGCCCGGTCCCATCACTTCCGAAAGGCCGTAGATATCGGTCGCATCCATGTCGAACGTTTGCTCGATCTCGGCACGCATGGCGTTCGTCCACGGCTCGGCCCCGAAGATCCCGACCTTGAGCGAGCATTTGCGCGGATCGAGGCCCTGCCGCTTGAACTCGTCCAGGATCGCCAGCATGTAGCTCGGCGTCACCGTGATGATGTCGGGCTTGAAGTCGTTGATGAGCTGGACCTGCCGCTCGGTCATGCCGCCGGAGATCGGCACCACCGTGCAACCGAGCCGCTCGGCGCCGTAATGCACGCCGAGGCCCCCGGTGAAAAGGCCATAGCCATAGGCGTTGTGGATGATCATGCCGGTGCGCCCGCCCGCGGCGCGGAGCGAGCGCGCCATTACATCGGACCATACGTCGATGTCGGCCTGGGTGTAGCCGACCACGATCGGCTTGCCGGTCGTGCCGGACGAAGCATGCACGCGCACCAGCTTCTCGCGCGGTACCGCGAACATGTTGAAGGGATAATTGTCGCGCAGATCCGTTTTTACGGTGAACGGGAATTTGGCGAGGTCGGATAGCTGCCGGAAGTCGGACGGGTGCACGCCGGCCTTGTCGAAGGCGCGCTTGTAATGAGCTACATTGTCGTAGGCGTGCTTGAGCGACCAGGCAAGGCGCCTTGTCTGCAGCGCCATGATCTCGTCGCGCGAGGCGCGTTCGGCGTCGTCGAGTTCGGGGCGATAGAGGTCGCCTTTCGATTTCAGGCTTGTCGAAGCCATGGCACGTTTCCTCAGAAAGCTGTTGTCCTACTTCTTGCCGCTACCGGTCGGCCGGCAGCCATGTTCCGCCGACGGTGCGGGAATGGCCGCGGAATTCCGCAATCACCGCGTCATTGGCGGTGACACGCACGTCGTAGATGCCGGAACGACCGTTGCGCGAGACTTCCCGCGCCGTCGCAAACAGCCTGTCGCCGAGCTTGCCCGGCCGGATGAAGGTAATGTCGCCTTGCGCCGCGACCGTCCGCACATTGTGCGAATTGCAGGCATAGGCGAAGGCGGAGTCGGCGAGCGTGAAGATGAAGCCACCATGCGCAATGCGCTGGCCGTTCACCATGTCCGGCCGCA